>NZ_PXZN01000070.1:0-11098 GCF_003013445.1 Brevibacillus sp. NRRL NRS-603
TCCCGTATATGGCTCCGCTTGCCCCTTTGAATCTGGCTGATCAAAAGGACACACTACTTCGGATTCCGATCTGGATGATGCATACGCGTCCCCATTTTTTGCGCCAGAAAAACAGCGTCAGAGAACGAAAAAGTAAAATATAGCGCAAGTATCGTGCTGATGTGATGATAAATTATTAGCCGAGGTGGAGACGGCATGAAACGAAAAGGTGTGTTACTTCTGGCTCTGAGTCTTCTCGTTTTGTTGACAGGCTGCTGGAACCGCAGAGAATTGAATGATTTGGCGATCGTCATGGGGACAGGTATCGACAAGATTAACGGAGAGTACGTGATTTCCGCCCAAATCGTCAATCCTGGAGCGGTAGCGTCAACAAACAGTGGGAAGATAAGCCAATCAGCTGTTGCCACTTACAGTATGCGGGGATCGAGCATTTTTGAGGGAATCCGGAGAATGACGACGGAAACGCCTAGAAGGCTGTATTTTTCCCATATCCAGGTGCTGGTTTTGGGGGAGCAGGTAGCAAGAGAAGGGATAAAAGAAGCGCTGGACTTGTTGTTTCGTGATCATGAGGTTCGACCCGATTTTTATGTCATTCTGGCGAAGGATACAACAGCGCTTCAAATCCTCAGCATGATCGACCCGTTGGAAAAAATCCCCGCTACGAAGCTCTATAAAAGCTTGGAAACGGGAGAGAAAGCTTGGGGGTCGATTGTCTCCATGAGATTGGATGAAGTTATTGCTGATTTGCTCCGGGAAGGTGTAGAGCCGGTTCTGGTAGGCGCTACGCTGAAAGGGAGGGTACAATCGGGTACAACCGATATAAGCTCCCAAAAAGATAGCCAGCCCAATCTGTTGAAGTACCAGGACATCGGGGTCTTCAAAAAAGATAAGCTGCTGGGTTGGTTGAATGAAGAGGAAAGCATCGGATTCAGCTATATTACTGACAGAGTGGACAGTACCGTAGAAGAAATTCCTTGTGACAAAAAACATAAAATCGTCATTGAGATCATTCGGAGCAAAACAACAGTCAACGGGAAAGTGAAGAATGGCAATCCGCAAATAGAAGTCAGTGTGTCGGCAGAAGGGAATGTAGGCGAGGTGGCGTGCCCGAAAGATTTATCCAATCCCCAAACCATATACAAATTGGAGGCGGATGTGGAAAAGAGGATCAGGGAGAAAATCGTAAGTGCCATCCATAAAGCGCAAAAGCAATACCACTCCGATGTTTTTGGATTTGGGCAGTCGATCTACCACAATGACCCTAAAGGCTGGAAGAAGGTAAAGGAAGAGTGGGATTCCAAATTCACCGACCTGAACGTGAAAATAAAAGTGGACGTCAGGCTCAGGCGGACAGGAAAGGTGGGCAATTCGTTTATTCCTTTCATCAAAAAGGATTAGAGCATAACTTTTTCCATCTGGGGAAATGGTAAAGGTATTCCAGCGAAAAAGTAGGTGCGCCGCATAGCATGTGGACCATCATAATGATTTTGCTGATCAGCCTACTGATTGCCCTCGTTGAGGTGCCTTATTTGAGAAGGAACGCGATGAAGAAGGAAATGCTGGTTTTCTTCATTTTGCTTGTAGTCGGGACGGGACTTGGCATAGCCGAATCGCTTGAGGTCAATATTCCGAACCCGTTGGACTGGATCACATTTGTCTATAAACCATTCAGCGACTTCATTTATGGAATTGTGGAATGAAGCAGTAGCCAGCAGCGAGGCGGGGGAGCGAGAGTGATTGATTAACAACGGTCATATTAGCGCAAGGCAATTCATGATACTCGTGACGCTTTTTGCGATTGGCGACGCGATTTTGTACGTTCCCTCCCTCACTGCTACCGCTGCCAAGCAAGATGCGTGGATCTCCGCCCTCATAGGGTGGGGGGAAGGCTTTCTTTTGACCTATCTGTATATTTCGCTTAGCATGCGCTACCCGAACAAGTCGATCTTTCAGTACAGCGAGGATATATTGGGAAAATGGATGGGGAAAGTGGTGGCTATCCTGTTTATCACTTATTTCTTCATCGACGCTTCGCTTATGCTGATGGAGATTGGCGATTTTGTCACGACACAGATTATGCAGGAGACCCCCATCGAAATTATTCTTGTCCTTTTTACAGTGATCATCGTCATCGGGGTTCGCAGTGGAGCAGAAGTCTTTTCTCGGGTAAGTGAGCTGTTGTTTCCGTATTTTCTGTTGCTGTTCTTTGTCTTAATCGTATTTATCTCCCCCCAGATTAAAATAGAAAATGTGAAGCCTGTCCTTGCGCATGGCATGGCGCCTGTATTTGGGGGGAACTTCCGGTACATGGGGTATTTGCTGGAGACAGTCATTCTGATCGTGATGTTTCCCTTGGTAAAGCGACCAGCGCGTGCCGCCAAAGCTTATATCTTGGGCAGCCTTTTTTCTAATCTCTTCCTGACAATGATTACCGCTGTGGCAATCTTGGTCTTGGGTGCTGATATTACCGTACTGCTTGCCTACCCAAGCTACACACTTGCGCAAAAAATCAGTATCGGTAATTTTTTTGAGCGAATCGAAGTGTTGATGGCTGTTATCTGGTTTATTACGCTCTTTATAAAAATTACCATTTGCTTTTATGCGACGAGCCGTGGAATCGCATATACGCTGGGGTTGCGGGATTACCGTCAATTGACACTTCCGCTGGGGATGATCATGATCGTGGTGGCATTGGCGACGATGCCTAACCGCCCTTATTTTGATACTTTCGTTTCAGAAATTTGGATGCCTTATTCCCTAACGTACGGTTTATTTTTGCCCGTTCTCTTACTGAGTGTGGGGGCCCTAAGAAGAAAAAAAACAATCTGCTAGCACAGCTGCAGACTGTTTTTTTCTGATTACGCGTCGGATTGTCTTACTCGGCAGCCATGCTGCTTTCTTTCAAGATAACGTCATGTGCGCCGCCTTCTACCAAGCTGGTAGCAGAGATGACGGTGATCCGTGCTTTTTGTTGGAGCTCTGAGATGGAGAGCGAACCGCAATTGCACATGGTCGATTTGATTTTGCTCAAGGTACGGTCCATGTTCTCGCGAAGGCTTCCCGCGTATGGTACGTAAGAGTCTACGCCTTCTTCAAAGACGAGACTGCTTTTGCCGCCAGTGTCATAGCGTTGCCAGTTGCGAGCGCGGTTGGAGCCTTCTCCCCAGTATTCTTTCACGAAGTTGTTGCCGATCTTCACTTTTTTGGTCGGGCTTTCGTCGAAGCGAGCGAAGTAACGTCCCAGCATGACAAAGTCTGCACCCATAGCCAAAGCCAGTGTCACGTGATAGTCGTGTACGATTCCGCCGTCGGAGCAGAGCGGAACGTAAATGCCTGTTTCCTTGAAGTACTCGTCGCGAGCCGCTGCCACTTCAATGAGGGAAGAGGCTTGGCCACGTCCAATTCCTTTTTGTTCGCGGGTAATGCAGATGGAGCCGCCGCCAATCCCTACTTTAATGAAATCTGCGCCAGATTCCACGAGGTAGCGGAAGCCTTCCTTATCGACGACGTTACCTGCACCGATCGGAACATTGAAGTTTTCTTTTACATATTGAACCGTCTCGCGTTGCCATTCGCTGAAGCCGTCAGAGGAGTCGATGACCAGAATATCAACGCCTGCTTCCACCAACGCAGGGACGCGTTCTTTGTAGTCCTTTGTATTGATACCTGCACCTACGATATAGCTCTTGTTCGCGTCCAAAAGGGACAGCGGATTGTTTTTGCGGGAATCGTAGTCCTTGCGGAAAACGAGGAAGTCGAGATTTTGATTTTCGTCTACGATTGGCAAGCAGTTGAGCTTGTGCTCCCAGATCAGGTCGTTGGCTTCGGAGAGCGTGATGCCGGATTTGCCATAGATCAGCTTCGAGAATGGTGTCATGATGTCGCTGACGAGTTTGTCCAAAGAGTCGCGGCTGATGCGATAATCGCGACCTGTTACGATTCCGAGCAGCTTGCCTTTTGCCGTACCATCCTCCGTAATGGCAACGGTGGAGTGGCCTGTCGCCTCTTTCAATTCCAAAATGTCTTTCAGCGTATGGCTTGGTGTCAGGTTGGAGCGGCTAACGACGAAGCCAGCCTTGTAGCCTTTTGCTTTGCGAACCATGGTTGCTTGGCTCTCTACGGACTGGGAGCCAAAAATAAACGAAATACCGCCACATCTAGCCAATGCGACCGCCATATGATGGTCGGAAACTGCTTGCATGACTGCGGATGAGAACGGTATGTTTAGTGTGATGGCAGGCTTTTCACCTTTTTTATACTTGGTAATCGGAGTGGATAAGTCCACATTGTTTGGTGTGCATTCTTTTGTGGTGAGATTTGGCAACAGCAAAAACTCATTAAACGTCCGAGATGGTTCTGTGTAATAAAAAGCCACGATTCTCTCCTCCTAGGTGAAGTTAGTCTCCATTTTTTTGAACTGCCTCTTTATTAGAGAAATTTTTACCATGGTAACCGCGAAGTTCGACAACGTCAATAGGGAATCGCTAGAAGAAGTGATTTCTTTGCTAAAATGATGAGCACAGGCTTTCATGTTTATGACGAAGCCTATATAGAAATCGGGAACTGTGAGAAGCTCGGATTTGTCACGGTATCTTCTTACGCTTTTATTGAATCTCTCCTTTAGAATAGAAAAAGAGAGGACAAGTGTCCCCTCCTAATGCGTGTTCAAAAAGTTGGCTTTTCAGTACCGAGAAGATGGCGAGAACCGAACGAAGGAGGAGCGGAGTGTGGTCAACTACATGAGCACCGGACTTCGGAGGTGAACGCCATATTCGATGTCGATTATGCTTTCTGGACTACTTCGTGATCAAAAGACGACTTTTTGAACAGCCTTTTATCAGTTCAATCGGCCTTTAAACTCAACAGGTACAATCATCGTAAAGCAAGGTCCATCTGGATCGTTGCGGGCATCAATCGTCCCTTTATGTGCTTCCAAGACGGCACGGGCAATAGCGAGTCCAAGCCCATGCTTGCCCGACTTTCCTTTGCGGAAACGCTGGAACAAGTTCGGCAGCAGCGCCTCCTCAATGGATGGCCCATCATTGGAAATCGCAACGACGACGCTTTTTCCCGCGTGTCTCCCTGTGATGGTAAGTCGGCTTTTGGCGTAGCGCAGTTGATTCTCCATGATATTGACGAACGCCGTGCTCAATTGCTCGCCGTCTCCCTCCACGATCAAGTTGGCTGCTAGATTTAACTCCCACTCGATTTGCGGATTGAGCACGGAGAGCCGCTGCTTCAACAGGTGCATCATCTCTGACAGGTCGACGCGGTCGACTTGCATCATTTGAGAGACAGACTCGATCTTCGTGATATACAAGAGCTGTCCAACGACCTTTTCGAGGCGCTTGCTTTCCTCCATGATGATGGAAAGCCCTTTTTCAGCCTGAGGGCCCTGGAAGACGCCTTCAATGAGTCCTTGCGTGTATCCTTGAATCGCCATGATCGGTGTTTTGAGCTCATGGGAAATATTTTGGACAAAATGCTGCTGTGACTCGTCGTATTCCTTCAGTTGGTTCTTCATCATATCGAATGAGCGGGCGAGCTGTCCGATCTCATCTCCGCGATCCATCGCAAGCGGGATATCGAACTGACGACGAGCGATTTTTTTACATAGCTCTTCCAGTGTTCGCAGCGGTCTGCTCAAATATCCACTAAACCACACGGCCAAAAGCCAGCTTACGAGCAGCAACAGACCAAACACGAGCAAAAACTGACGAGTCAAAATCGAATTGATCTGGTTGAGCTCCTGTTCCTTGGAGAACAGTACCATGTAATAGGGGAAGCCGTGGTAATCCATTTTTTTGCTGACGAACAAATAGCTCTCGTCTCCACGATCCAGCGAGCCATGCTGCAGCTTTTGGCTTGGGTATGTGGCTGCTTTTAAGAAAAGCTCTTTGGCATCCTCATACGGAATGCGGCCATTGCTATTGCTCCGGCGCCCCAGCTCCTGACCGTTCTCAGCATAGACGATCATATCAAATGAGTACTCATAGCGTTGGAGCAAGAGCTGTAAAAAGTAAGGGGCCGCAGCCGGGACAGGCAGCAGCTCATTATGCTCGTTGAAGGAGATATGCTGAGATAGGGTGTAAAACTCTTCTTCCAAAAGCGAGTAAGTGTTGGATACCAGATACTGTTTGACAGCCATCGGATACCCGATGCCAAGGCCGACCCCGAGGACGCTGGTCAGGATCATGAACAAAATGAGGATTTGCCTGGAAATCGGCAGGTTTTTTAGTCGGAATTTGCTCATATACGCGTCATTCGGTAGCCGAAGCCATAGACCGTCTCCAATGGAAACTTGGGCATTTTCTTGCGGATGCGCTTTACCAAGTCATCGACAGCCCTGTCTGAGCCGATGTAGTCTTCTCCCCAGATGGACGTCAGAATCTGCTCACGATTCAAGGCCAGACCTTGATTGTGCAAAAGGTAGACGATGAGCTCGAATTCTTTGGTGGTTAAATCAATGAGTTCGTCGCCTTCTTTTACTTGTCTGCCTTTTTCTGAGATCATATAAGGATCAACCGTTACCCAGTCTTGGAAGGTTTGGGTAGAGGAAGCAGCGGCACCGGGCTTCTCATAGGTGCGTTGGAGCAGCTTTTTCGCACGGATGACCAGTTCGCGAGGGAGAAATGGCTTCGCCAAGTAGTCGTCGCTGCCTAGTTCCAGTCCAATGATTTTATCGACATCCTGATCGCGAGCGGAGATGAAGATGATGGGAACATTCGACTTTTCGCGGATAAGACGCAAGAGCTCATAGCCGTCGATGTCAGGCATCATGATGTCCAATATCCACAAATGTGGCTGTGTTTCTTCATCAAGTAACGGCAAGACGTCCTTGCCGCTAGAAAACGCTTTCACCTGCAATCCAGCACTTTGCAAATACGATTGCAAGAGCTCCAACAGGTTTGTTTCATCGTCCACCAGATAGACGAGGTAGGGGGTATTCATAGATTTCGGCCTCGCTTTGCATCTGTTTTATATCAGTATTGTAGCATAGCCAAAAACGAGATGTGTGGCACGGTCGTATGAGAATCGTGGAAAACGTGTGGAAGCAGGATTCCCCCGTATCCTTCTGGAAAAAGAAACAGGGAAAAAAAGACAACGAGAGATGGAAAGGAGCGATTCATATGAAACGAACAGTCAAATCGTCTCTCATGGTACTAGCCTTCATGCTCTTAACGACGGCCTGCGGTCAAAAGCCAGTGGACACCCAACCGAGTCCGCAGATACCTGATCCGATTGTGCAAACGCCACCGGAAACGAATCAGCCCATCGAATACGCGTATAAGGCACCCATGACAGGAATTGGAAGTCACGAAAACCTGGGGAGCAAACGCCCGATCATGGTGATGATCAACAACGCTCCACCCGCACGTCCACAAACAGGCATCAACAAAGCGGACATGATTTATGAGGTATTGTCCGAAGGGGAAATGACCCGCTTTCTTGCGATATTCCAAAGCCAAAAACCCGAAGTAATCGGACCTGTCCGCAGTATCCGTCCTTATTTTATCCAGATCGGGACTGGTTTTGATGCGGTCCTCGTTCACGCGGGAGGCAGTCCGGATGCGCTGGAAGCCCTGGCACGAAAAGACCTCAGTCATCTGGATGAAATTCCGAACGGTCAATACTTTTGGCGAGAAAAGTTCCGCAAAGCGCCACATAACCTGTATACCAAGCCAGAGCTCCTGGAAAAAGCGATGCAGGATAAAGGGATGCGTCAAACGGCAGAGGTGCCTCACTTCACGTTCCTGCCGGAGAATGCCGAGATCAAGGAAGGCGTGCCTGCTACACAGGTAGATCTGACTTTCCACTCATTGAATAAAGCTGCTTTTACATATGATGCTGAGCAAAAGAAATACATGCGCTTTACGGCAGGGAAGCCGCATTTGGACTTGAGCGACAAGAAACAGTTGTCTACGACCAATCTGTTGGTCATCTCCGCCAAACACCGCGTGCTGGATAAAGAAGGGCGTCTATCTGTCGATGTAATCGGTCCGGGGGACGGTTATTTGTTCCAGCAAGGAAAAGCGCGCAAGATCAAATGGAAGCGAAGCAATGGAGTCATCCGTGCCTATGAGGACGCGGCTTTGACGCAAGAAGTACCACTTTTATCTGGAAATACCTGGGTATCCATATTGCCGAACTCACCGGGTCTGTCGAAGTCCCTCCAGTTCCAGTAAGGATTAGGGCTTGCGGATGAAGGCGGTTTCTTCTAAGATATTGTTGAAGCTTTAGTGCTTAAAAATTGTACAGTG
The DNA here is from genome assembly GCF_003013445.1 of Brevibacillus sp. NRRL NRS-603. Lineage (NCBI taxonomy): Bacteria > Bacillati > Bacillota > Bacilli > Caryophanales > Paenibacillaceae > Brevibacillus > Brevibacillus sp. NRRL NRS-603. The sequence continues at coordinate 8,262 of NZ_PXZN01000070.1, forward strand.
AGAAACCGCTCGAAAGACGGACTATATAACAGAGGTGACAGACATGCAATTGGAAAAATTAAAAGGAAAAGGGCTCGAGCAGTTGTTTGAAGCTATTCTTTCCCTGGAAACGATGGAAGAGTGCTATCAATTTTTTGACGATCTGTGCACAGTGAACGAAATGCAGTCGCTCGCACAGCGTCTGGAAGTGGCGAGAATGCTCCGCAAAGGCTTTACTTACAATCAGATTGAAGCAGAGACCGGCGCAAGTACGGCGACTATTTCTCGCGTCAAACGCTGTTTGAACTATGGAAATGACGGATACCAGATGGCGCTTGAGCGGATCGGAAAATAGCTAGGAGGCAGGCAACGTTGATTGACTATCGTGGCTGGCGCCATACATTTAAACTAGACCCGGATAAAACAATCGATGACGAGGCCTTGGAGGCGATTTGCGAGTCCGGAACAGATGCGATCATTGTAGGCGGCACGTACGGTGTGACCTATGACAATACGCTCGAATTGATGTCGCGATTGCGTCGTTACGCAGTACCCGCTGTCTTGGAGATTTCCTCGCTGGATGCGGTTGTGCCGGGATTTGATTCGTACTTGATCCCGCTCGTATTGAACGCTGGCGATCCAGACTGGATTTTTGCTCCGCATGTATCGGGGCTTCAAGCGTTTGGCGCTTATATTCATTGGGATGAGATTATTACAGAAGGCTATATCATCGCCAATCCGGAAGCGGGCGTAGCACAGCTGACGAAAGCACGTCCGATTGCGGATGCCTCGCAGGCCAAAGCGTACGCGCAGGTAGCAACGAACATTTGCCGCTTGCCGATTGTCTACATGGAGTACAGCGGTACATACGGTGATCCGGCAATCGTAAAGGCTGCCAAGGCAGGCGCGGGTGAAGCCCACCTCTTTTATGGCGGCGGGATTCGTAACCCGGAGCAAGCGGCAGAAATGGCTGCGATTGCTGATACGGTTGTTGTAGGGAATGTCATTTATGATGATCTCGCTGCTGCATTGGCTACTGTGAAGGCCGTTAAGGGAACAAGCAACTAAAAAAACCACCTCCCCAACTTATGATTGGGCGAGGTGGTTTTTCATGTCTACTTTAGTTTTTCAAGGGAAGGGTTACGCTCCAGTCGACATCTTTGTTTTCTTTCAATTGCTCTAAAATGGAAATCGTCAGTTCTTTCGGGATAGCTTTCAGATCTTTCACCAAATTGAGTGGACCGCTCAAGACAATATTGCCTTTTGCATCTCTTGTTAGTGAGCCTTTGAAATAGCCGGTGTATTTATTGCCATTTTCATCAACTGCTGCAAATTTATCTACGTCCGCAACACCTGGTGCCAAGGTTGCATCCAGTTGCATCGTTGCACTCATTCTCTTTTCGTTCCGAATCGTTTCTTCTTTTACAGTAAAATTCGAGAAGGTAAACACGTTTCCTTCATGCTCTGTTGTGACAGGCTTGTTTTTCATCGCATCAATGGACAGCTTTTGCTCAAAGTCTGCGGAAGTGGTTTGATAGGTCGCTGCGACTCTAAAGGTCAGGTCTTTATCCGTTGGCAAGGAGTGAAATGTGAGAAAGTTAACCTTTTTGCCTGTTGGTGTGTCATCGACAACACGGACAAAGTAGTTTCTGGCTACATTTTTGTAATATGGCTGTGGGTATCTCTCCTTGTTCCCTCTATTCATTTCGCTCCATTTGGCAAGCACCGCTCCTGTATCATCCACAATTTCATAGGTAAGACCCTGAGAGGTATACTCTGCCAAGGTGTTCTCGATGACGAATTCAATCTGGCCTGGTGTCACCATGACTTGCTTTAGATCAATCAATTCGCCATTTGGAGCAGTGTATTGTTTATGGATGGGAACAATTTTTGTGTCTTTTTTCGCTTTGGAAATGTCAATTGGAAAGGTAACATTCCATTTTCCGTCAATGCCTTCGACGTCCTTGATCACAAGATCGATGTTCAATTCATCTGGAATCTCGCTCGTATCACTAAAAAAGGTTTGGATGGGGCGACTGAGCATAATGAGCTCACTCTGTCCTTTTACTTGCGTCAAATCATTATGCCCGATTTGAAATTCCTCATCGTAGTTTGTATACGTTTTGCCATCCTTATCTGTTATTTTCAATTCATAGGATGTACCTTCGTCCTGCAAAACACGAGAGAACAGATCCTCAATTGGTTTTCCATTCTGATCCTTGATGGTAAAAAGAATTCGGACATCCCTTGAGTCCGCCATGACTTCTTTTACTTCAAGGGTCATTCCATTATCGACAGCTTTCAGATCAACTTTTTTGTTATAGCCTTCTTGAAGTCCACGTTGGATGAGGAGGTTTGTGGAGGCTAGTGTATCAAAAAGGCTGCTCTCTTGCGTCTGCTTCAGCTGAGGTTTGATGGTTGATGCATACAAGCCATGTACATACGTTGCAAAAGAAGGGGAGGTGAGTGTTCCGAAATAGACAACTGCTGCTATTCCTGCTACAGCGATGGTTGCTTTTTTCACGATATCCAGACTCCTTTTTTTCCAATTGGTTTTTCTTTGCAATTTTTGTCTCTCTGATCGTTTCAGAATGTGTATAGGGTAAGGGGGAAGGTTCGCCATGATGCTATGAATGACTGCTTCGGACGGTTCGTCTGTCGCCAGTGATTCTTCTGGATCTTCAAGCGCATCCAGCTCCTGCTTCAACCTACGTTGGCAATGACGGCACTCTTCCAAATGGGCTGCTATGAACTCGGCTTCCTCTGGTTCAAGAAGATCGTATAGATACAAAGCAATTTGTCCTTTATCTAAGCATTTCATAGATGAAAGTCCCCCCCTTGCCCTGCATGCCCGATCG
>NZ_PXZN01000071.1:0-35874 GCF_003013445.1 Brevibacillus sp. NRRL NRS-603
ATTATATATTTTCTGATATTCAAGAAAAATATGTTTTATTGAATAAATATTCATGATAGGAATATGGAATAGTTTTCCTCCCCGCCGACAGCCGCTGGAGGGCAAGCTGTATAGGCAAATGGTCATGTCTCTTGACCAGGTAAATAATGATTTTTCCATTCAGTAGATAAAAAAAGTGGTTAGCAGCGAAACGTCTGCTCAACCACTTTTTCGTGTAAAGACAAATAGTTTTCCATCCGCGTTCAACACTTGTGTCCCTTGGGCAAGCTCGATCCAAGATCGCGCCCAGTGTACATGCCCACAGCAGACGAGTACTGGAGGGTGCTGCTGCAAGCACTCACGAATTTCAGGCAAGCCCTGCAGATCGAATGAAGGCTCATCCGGCCCTTGATGAAGCAACAAAATGTCAGGCTGCTTCCGAAGCAGCTCCCGCATTCCTTTCAGGAACTCCTTCCTTTCCCTCCGATTCGGTTTATCCGCACGACCTACGATTCCGCCCAGACCCGCAATACGGAGCTGGCTGACTTGCACCATTTCAGGATCATTGATTACGGTGATATCTGCCATGCCTTGAAGCTGGGCGAAGGAACCCGAGTCAAACAAATCGTGATTGCCAACAACCCCGACCACCTCTCCAAACTCGCGTTGAAAAGCATGCCATACGGAGGAGGGATCGCCGCTACTTCCCCGTTTCCATGGATCGGCATACAAGTCTCCGCATAGCAAGACCAGAACGCGTTTTCTTGAAATGAATGGCTTTTCGATTTGGAGTAACAGGGAAACCATCTCTGGCAACGCTTCGCCAAGCAGTACCTGCTGCTCGTGCCGAGACTCTATCACCCCTTGCAGATCGGAAGTAATGATGATCGCATCATAAGCATCAGGAATATTCGCCATTTCCCCAAAAAAGATAGGCAACCTGCTCGGAACAACACCTTTGCCATTCGCTCCTGCTGCTAGATAGGGAACCTGCTCGACGGGCTCTTCTTCGATTTTGGTAATCTGAATCACGAACGAAGCTGCTCCCTGACTGCCATCAATGCAAAACCGAGCAAATTTTCTCCCCGCCACTTTTCGGGCTGTTCCGCATGCGGATGATCTTGGGCCATGCCAATCCCCCAAATCCGATCATAAGGACTGGCTTCAACAATAATGCGGTCACCTGTGTTCAAGAGGTATGCTTTCAAATCGGCATGCTGGCTGAATTTTAACAGGTTTGCCTGGCGAACGATCGCCGTCTTGTTCGCATTCCACACAGCCTCGTCGAAGGAATGAACCTTTCGTCCCAATTCCTTGGCTTGTTTTGGATGGCTTTTCTTGAGTATCTCATCACGGATGGCAACATCGCCGAACAGCTCAGCCTTTTTCGCCATCATGTAATGCTCAGCGGTCAAGTACGTGATACCCTCCTCTACAAAAGCGGCCGGATACCATTGGCTGAAGCAAGATTTATCGATCGTGCCTGACTCCTTCTGTGTATGTCCCCAAAAGAACAAGTATTTCACTCTTGTCTTTTGCGATTCTTTGATTAAGGTTTGGACGTCATGTATGTGCGCCATCGTGTTATCCCCATCTTTCTTTTATAAACAATCCCATGTATACGAAACCTTTGAAAAATCCAGACGAAGCAAATCCTCCCTGCGAACGAAGAAGTTGCCCACTCCGCTATCTCCCCACGAGACATAATAATCGTATTTGTCGCCCTCCATGTCCAGTTGGAGGAGCAGCTCCCATCCATCCTGATTCACATACTTCTGGGTAAAGTAGGGATATCCTCCAATCCGTGACCCGCTTGCATCGGCGAGGTCCCAATATTTTGAGTAGGCCACTTCATCCTCGTGGGTAGGCAGCTGAAATTTTACAGCCTGTGGATCTCGATGAGGGACGTACTGCGACTCTCGTTTTCCTGTCAGCTTGTATGGCCCGCCCAGTACCGGACTGTACACGTCGGGGTCCTCTGGTTGAAAGGGGTCGATTTCCTGTGTGTCGATGATCTCCTCAAAATGGAGCACTTGAAAGGATTGGTCCATCAATCCGAAGGTATCATCCTCCTTGACAAAAAAACTGGTCAATCCACTAGCGGGGTAGCCATCGAGTCGCGGCATTTGCGCCCAGTTGATTTGTGCGAGAAACAAGTAGTCGTTTCCGTCTTCATCCTGTGGGTATGGCATTTCTGGCGGCAGCCAAGGCTTTCCGCCCACCTTGCTATCCGTTAAGGTAGCCGCTTCTTTCGTCAGGGTGAGCTTGATGGATGACTTTGCGGATTTTTGGATGTGCTCCAAAAATTCTGGGGTCCATTGGTTATTTGCATCTAAGAAGTTCATAGAAGATCACCTCGGAATTGAAACATATGGAAAATGGTTAGATTCATTTTATCTGAACCATCTGCCTATCCGCAAATTTCTTACATCACTTGCGAAGCAGGATGCCAGCCTGTGGTATGCCGAGCCAGAAGCCCGACGCAGGCATGGCAATCGCGCCGACCACGCATATCCCGAGTATCGTCCACCCAAAGGCAGCTGGCGTCTCCATTCCCTTCTTTTTCATCAGCCAATCCGCCATATATCCAAGCAACATCAGCAAAAAGCCAAACATCATAAACCAGAAAGCAGCAACTTCCTCTAGCCCTACCGCATTCCAAAAACCGTTTGCAACGATCTGCTGAAGCGGCTCCGCGTATAAAAACAGACCGACAACTGTATGCAGCAGTCCTGTAATGATGAGAGTGAAACCCATTTGGCGCTTGATCCCACTTACCATGTCAATTCTCTCCTCTCAAATTGGCCTATTCCTTAGAAATGTTAATTTTTTGAGCTCTCGGACAGTCTTGTTCATCCTGTAACACATCAATCATGCTGTCGATCACTGACCGCGATGCGAGTAGCCATTCTTTGCAGGCATTTTTCACATGGCGCTCGGTTCCGTACTGTTCCATGTTCGCAAGAATCGTCAGCACCCGATTCAATCCTGTACCTCTCAATGCTGAGCAGCCCCTTCCCTTGCGCTAAACCGAATGATCAGCCGATCTTCCGCATATTTCGCTCCCGTAACCTGTCGTCCCATTAATACGCGTGGCAAGATAACTTTTCGCTTGTAGGCACCCGCATTTACGGTCAATTCATCCCCTGTTTGGGTTAAATCCAAGGCTGCTTTATCCACAAAAGGAAGCATCAGCTCCAAATGCAGCTCGCCGTCCACTTCTCGAATCAGTTCCGTTCTGCCTTGGTAAAGCTTGGCGGATGGGTCCTCTGTTCTAAAAACGATATCAGCCAATTCTTCTAGAACAGGAAGCCCAATCACTTCCTTTGGCATCATCGGTGCTTTCAAAATCGGCAGCGGCTGAAAGTTTTCCACGATTTCGTTCTCATACTTCCGTTGCAGCTCTCGCCAGTGGGCAAAAAATCCTTCTCCCGCTTCATCCGGAAGCACCCGATTCACGATGATGGCATCCGTATTGAACCCGAACAGATTCAAGTACGTAAACGAGCGCTTTGCTTCCGCCAGCACCATTTTTTCCGGGTTTACTACGATCCTCACTGATGTGATCTCCGGGTCCAAAACAATGCGTTGCATTTCCTCCAACCCTCGTGCGAGCTGCTCGACGCTGTCTAGCACATCATCAGAAGGAAGCTCTACTTTGTTCACGATCTTGGCCACTGGGCGAACGAGTTTGATCAGCTTGCGCTCGGTCGGAAAAATTTTCTCCAACCACCAATTCAATACGTTGGGATAACTAAGCAGACGCAGTGTTTCTCCGGTCGGAGCACAATCGACTACCAGGACGTCGAACTGCCCGCTCAGGGCGTGTTCCTTGATCTGTAGCAAACTGAACATTTCCTCCATGCCAGGAAAAACGAGCATCTCCTCCGTTGTTATATCAGTCAGCTGCGCTTTGTCGAGCAGTGTTGTCAGCCAGCCCTGCACTGCTCCCCAGTTGCGCTCGGTTTCCCGCAAGCTGTTGACTTCCTGTCCCCATAAATTTTCGCTGATTGGTACGGGATCTGGTCCGATCACAGTCCCCAATGAATCTGCCAAACTGTGTGCGGCATCCGTACTGAGTACGAGCGTCCTCTTTCCCTGCTTTGCCAGCTTAACAGCTGTTGCTGCTGCAACACTCGTCTTCCCAACTCCACCTTTGCCGGTGTAAATGACGATTCTCATCTCGACTCTCTCCTTCACGATCCATTTAGTACGATTTCGTAGTAATTAGACAAAAAAAGAAGCAGGCTCGATCAGACTATTCCTCAATGTTGATCTTGATGGAACGAACCTTTGTTTCACGAGGCTTGACAGGCCCTCCGTCCTGAAATACCTTGGCGGCTTTGAGTAAAAGGGTAGTGAATTGCTCCATTTCTTCCGGCGTAAATGCCTCCTGAAGCCTGCCCAGCATCGTCAGCATCACTTGCTCTGATTCTTTTGCAAGCTGTTTGCCTGGTTGTGTCAGTGTGACGAGCTTCACCCGTTGATCCTCTACAGAGGTAGCCCTCGCGATGTACCCTTTGCGTTCAAGCCGTTTCGCGATGCTGGTCATCGAACTAAGCGGCGCCCCCATCTCTTGCGCCAGCTCTGACATGGTCAAATCTCCTCGAAACAGCAATATGAGGAGGGTCGACAAATCAGAGCGAGTCAGTTTTTCTTCAAGCTGCATCGTATCGGACATAAAGGCGAACGGACGCAAACCGGTTTTCAGAAAGAGGTCATATAGTTGCTGCATACCGGCGACTCCTTTTAGTACGATTTCGTAGTAATTTCCTCTTCAATTTATTACATATTTTAGGGAATGTCAACAGGCGTAAAAAGTATACCCTGCTGGGCTGACGTACATATTAAAGCTGTTACAACTGACAGGGGGAATCAAAATGAATAAACAGCGCGCGAAAGAAATCGCCGCTTCACCCGTTATGGCGAATGTGACCTGCGATGGAGTACCCGTATACATCCAGCACATCGATGACGACAACGACATGGCGAGGATTTACCCGCTCGACCAGCCTGATCAGGAGATGAGCGTTCCTGTGGCCAGCTTGCGGGAGCACGGTGAGTACTGATTTTCGTCACAACAACGAATGAGGGGACCTGTAGCGAATCCGCAGGTCCCCTCGTCTTTTTTCATTGTACAATGACCTTACAGCAAGCCTTGGATGAACGGCAGCTCCAAATTCTCGATCATTTTTTTCTGACTCGCCGCCAATTTTGCTGCGATCTGCTCCTTGCGTGCGATGGCCTCCCAGGTGGAGGAAAGAATTCTTTCACCTAATTGCGGCTCGCCTGTTGACACGATGAGCTCCGGGAGATCCAGTGAATAAGCGAAGTCAATTCCCTTGATGCGATACGCCAAACAAACGAACGGAACACCCGCAGCGGCACTCAGCACATTCGCATGCAATTTAAAGTTGATCGTTGCTTGAAAGCCTTTCATCAGTTGCAGCATTCGCTTATGATCGTGCAGCTCCAGGTCGAGAATTGTATGAGCTGGATCGTCGATTTTTTTGTACAGTCTTTTTATGGCTTCCCGATCCGGTCCCCACATGGTGAGCAAGTGGATGTCGTAGCCTGCCTTGATCAGTTTCTTGGCTGCATATACAAGCCCATCTTCAACTGCGGTCTCGTTTTTCCCATAAATCCGGTTATAGGACGTACCCCAGTTGATACCAATCGTGGATCGCTTGCTTTTATCTGCCACTGTTGGCAATGATGCGGGAATAAGCAGCATCCCCGGGTCTCCGCTAATCGCTGCCCTTTCTCCCACTCCCGCTTGCTGGAGGTATTGGAGTGTAAGTGGTCCGCGTACACCAAAAAACGTGGCATGCTCGGCGATTTTTTGCAGCATGTGGCTCATTTTATCTTGGCCAGTTATCAGCTTGTTCGTCAATCTGCCGGAAGAATCCAGCTCGACTTGATCCTGCGAGTCAAATCCGCTTCCCCAGACCCATAGATTTTTTTTCTGTTCAACCGCACGATAAGCTACATCCACATACCCCGGGATGAGAAGCGATCCTCCCCCCAAAACGACGGTGTCATACGGGCTTAAATCCTTCAGATCAATCCCGGGCAGGGAAGGTATTACCTTGTATTGTGTAGGGTCGAGGTATTTGCATGACAAATCGTAAAAGGCATGCCACATCAGCTCATCGCCCAAATTGTTGAACCCTAACCAGCCAACGTACAAAATTTTTTTCATGCTTGCCGCCCCCCCTCCATTCTTTATTTGCGCATAAATGGTAAGCAAGGAGGCACACTTTTGCGTGATATGAAAATGGTTTTGGACCCACGCTCTTCCTTGACCTCCTATTTCCTTCAATTGACTACGGTCGTTACATGCTTGACGCAAAGCACTATCAATCAACGAAGGAGACGGCTTCTGCACGGAGGAGTGGTCACCGAAGTAACAATCCCAAGCTAAGTCGTAGGACGAAGGTTCGACCAAACCAACGTAGCCATGATTTCCGATCGCAAGCACGGGCTTTCCGCACGCCATCGCTTCGAGTGCGACCCTCCCTGTTCCAATCACCAAATCACTGATTGCGTAATACGGCCGGACGTCGGTTTGCTCCCCCACAATGTGAATATAGGGCTGCCCTGCGGCTTTATTCAGCGCTTTTGCCAGCTCATGAACATGAATGGCCTGGGCACCCGAACCCACCACCACGATATGCAGATTGGGGATTTCACTGCGCAACGTTTTGGTTGCCCGCAATACCATGTTGCACACCGTCGCTTTTTGCCAAGCCAGCCTGCTGACATACGTAACCACTGTGGCATCGGGCGGCAATGTCGGCATATCAGCCCTACTTGCGAAGCCAGACTGAAACTCTTCCATATCAACCCCATTGGAAATAAGGGTGGTTTTTACCCCTCGCCTTTGCCAGAATAGTTGGACAGGTTTACTCACACTGATAACGGCGGAGCAGAGCTGTGCTACTTTTATCGCCTCATCCTTTGGGTAGTACGTTCCATGCAAGGTGAACACGACAGGGATGCCGAGCTCATTGGCTGCCGTAGCGGCAAGAAAGCCTGATGGCGTCTGATGCACATGGACAATGGTAATACTATGCTTCTTCATACATGCACGGTAACACTCGATCAGATGCTGTCTGCGTGCCTGGAGCGGCTCACGTGCGGATTCTATCGGTTCAACCAAAAAGCCTGCATCAACAAATTCTTGGTAGAGGGGGCCATTGCCACCTGCATAAAACAGTTGGACGCCTTTTTTCCTCAATGCTTTACCCATGCTAAGAACATGTGTCTCCGTTCCGCCTGTCCTCAAACTGTCCAGCACCATCAATATCCGATCATTACTGCTAGTCAACTTTTTACCCTCCCTTCTTCCGATAATAGTGGGCCGAACGCTGCTCAGCGTGGGTGCGGTAATAATACAATGCTTCTGCTATATTGTTCACGCCTGCTCTCGCATTCAAAGCTTTGGCGATAAATTCGTAGTCTTCTGCACCCTCAATCCGGCGTGTCGGGCCACCAATCTGGTCAAACAATTGTCCTCGAAACATGCAGGTTCCATGACAGACGCAGTGTCCCCCGTTTCCGTATACTTTGCGAATGTCATCGTCGTACTTGATCCATCCAGCGAGCTGCTTTTTTTCCGGATTATCGGTCGAAAACGCATAGTAATTCGTACCGACCAAATCGATCTGGGGATGATTTTTCAAGTATTCAACCTGCCGCGAAAGACGCAGGATATGGGAGAAATCATCCGAGTCCTGAATCGCGATGAACTCGCCTCTGCTCAGGTAATGCCCGACGTTGATGGCACCCGAAAAGCCAATATTGCGAGGGAGCTCATGAATCAGCACCTGATTCTCTCTTGGAAAAAACCTTTTATTCTCTTCGAGCCATTCTCTGGCCACTTCTACGGAATGATCTGTCGATGCATCGTCGATCAGGACAATCTCCCAATTCTCATAGGTTTGCTGGAGAATGCTGTCCAAGCATTCACGTATATAAGCCGCCCTGTTGAAATTGGTAATGACGACACTTACGAGACCTTCTATTCGCTCTCTTGCCAAGTTTCATTTCCTCCTTCCAGTGTTCTTGTTTTCCCATCGCATCCTCGCTAGCGTCCTTTCGCCAGAAACTGCAAGGCTTCCACGTGGTCACCCGCAATCTGTTCGACGGCAGGGGGCATTCCGGAGCTGGCGAAGTGTTTTTCTGGCCGGAGTCGGTTGCAGGTGAAGCTGTTCACCTGATGAACCAATTCCATCTTTACACCTGCCTGTGCGTATGCTGCTTGTGCTTTTGGCGGGCAAAGCAGTATGTGCCACCCGAGCGGAGCAACCGCTTCCCTGCGTAAGGCAAAGGGGACGGTCACCATAGACCCGATCCCCAAATCCTTACGATTCAAAGCCAAGTTGAGAGCTTGGCGACAAGCCACAAAGAGATTGTCTGCGCAAGGTTGATTCAAAAATACAGAAACATCATTCAGGGCCACGTCCACGCCACACTCGCAAGCGAGAACAAATGGATACAGATCATGAGCGGTCATAATCGTATCCGCATCGACAAACAACAGGATGTCGCCTTTCGACAGACTTGCTCCAATTGCCCGGCCTGTGTCTACGCCTAATGCATATGGGAACTCTACGGTCGTCACGCCGCATTCACGGGCAAGCTGTGCTGTTTGATCAACCGAGCCATTGACGACCACGATAATTTCAACTGGCTCCAGCCGAAGAACTTCACGGATCACTTGCTGGATCGTCGCTGCCTCGTTAAGGGCTGGAATAATCACGGATACCGTTTTCCCACCGTAAAGAGTTGTACCTCGCAGGGGCCATTTCCCTACCTGCGTTACAGGCATACTACTGTTTTTACCGTGCACATTCTCTGCTATATCTCTTCGCCTGCCTCTATCGGACAGTCCGCCGCGAAAGGGAAGACGCGAGACGAGATCAAGCTGTTCGGCAATCACCAGCTTTTCATACAAAGAGAGCTCTTTGAGCAACGAACCGTGAAGCTGCGGCAAAAACATCCGTTCTTCCGTTCCCGTTCCAATAGCTTGTGTCGTAATGGACAGTCCGCTCACAACTGCCCGCTTGTGTGCTTGGGCAGGCTGTGCCAACTGTTCCACTCCAATTTTGGAAAGTGCCTCTCTGGTCATCGCGTGAGGTGTATCCAGCAAAGAAGCTTCACGCAGGTCAGAGCGACCAAAGAGGTTATTTACCAGCAGGGAAAAACTGTGGATAGGTCTTGGTTTTGTCATCTTCCTTTGTCGCATATCCTGCTGGGGCAAAACGACCTGTGCATTTCCATATAAAATTGGGAACAAGAAGCGCTGCAATCCAGACAGCGAATCAATTTGTTCTTCGCCGAGAAAAAGCAGGACACTCCCTCTTGCATGCTTGGCAGCCTCTCCTCGCCATGAGAAAAGATTCTCAACAGCCTCTGCAAGTTCGACACGAACATCAGAGCCAAGCTCCAGGGCCCTTGTCGAAATCACGATGGTCTCCAGAGGTGCAAGCTGTTTGCAAGCGGCGATCAGCTTTGGCAGATGAGCTGTCCCAAGCATGGCAGGAATTAAAATGGATAGGGGCACGTGGCCCCTTCTCCCTTGCCGCTCTGCCATTAGAGAACGCGCACATACGTGATGCGATCGAGTTGAAAGATCACTGTTTGGCCACCGCCATAGCCTGGCTCACTTGCTGCAAGCAAGGTTAATGTCGAATTGGTCACACCGAGCAACTCACCGGTAGTCACGTCGAATCCAGTTACGACTTGTACACTATCGCCTATAAACGTTCTCAATTTCTGTACATAGTTCATTTGTCTTCTCCTCCTTACACCTCATGAACATAATTAATTTGCGTGAAACGAATCTCCACACGTGAACCGCTTGGCTCTATGATTTCAGCATAGTCCCGACCAACCTCATTCAGGACCCCTGTGACACTTCCTGCATCTGTTCCCAGCTCTACGGTTTCATTCAAATAGCGCAGAAGTACTTTGCGAAAAGAATCTTGTCGCAGCAAATCACTGTGGTTTTCTTGCAGAAATGCGGCGAATTCTTCTGCGTACAGTTCTTTGCGAAGCGAACAACGAACAGCTTCTTCCTTGTCATTTTCGACTTCCTCGTCTCTTTCGTCTTTCCCCCAGACGAGACGTCGTAGCCCTTGAAAATACTCTTTCAACTCTTTTTCATTCACAATTATTTTCATCTGGTCACTCTCATCTCCTTGATCCTACTCTTTTGATTTTTTCGCCGCTTGTACACGGTATACAAGTAAGCTAAAAAACGTACTAGGACAACTGTGTAATTTTTTGGTTTTAATGAAAAGTTCACAGAGTTTTTACCGAACAACAAAAAAAGACTGCGAAAAGTATTCGCAGCCTTCCTTCGTATTCTACAACTCTTTCATTGTTACGTACTGTTTTGTCTAACTCTTTGCCACCTGTGCCTTTTCGTCCCTGTTCTTGCCTAGCTCATGCTTGATGAACAGATAGCTCTCAATTTCCCGAAGGAGGTAGAACAGCGAGGCACGCGTCTCAAATTCCTCCCGCGTTCGCGGCAAATCTGCTGCCTTGATCTCCTCTTGCATTACGCGCAGTTGGTCGATAAAGCGGTAGGCGGTATTGCCCGGATGTACCGAGTGGCTGATACGCTCAAGAAAATCTGCGATCCGATGGCTCTCTGCCACCTGATTGTCCAAAGATGAGACGATCGGCATCATGCGTTCCAATAGCTCAAACTGCTTTTGCCGCATCACAAAATACTCGTAGTACGAATCGTTGCGACGTCCCAAGCGATTGCCAACATCTCGTGAAGCCAACCGAATCGCCGTTTCCAATACACCAGTTGTTTCGATCAATTCTTTCCCGTCCCAATCACTTTCTCCGTGACGCAAGTAGTAACAGAACTCCCGCAAGATTTTGCTGAACAGCTTCTCCACCTTTACTTGCATCCCTTTTAGCTCTTTATCGAGACTCGGCATGTACAGATTGACCAGTAGGGCTACGCCCACACCGATGACGAGCAGAGCGACCTCATTCAGCAATAGCATCCCGTCGATTCTCTTTGACGAATACAAATGCATGAGCACAACCATGCTGTTGACAAAGCCTTCCTGAATGCCAAAACGCACCGCGAGAGGCAAGAAAAGCAAAATGAAAAGGAGAATGGCAATCGGCGTATAGCCCATAAGGGAGAACAGACAAACACCGATACCCAGACCCAATAAACTGGCCAGAATCCGATTCCACGCTGTCTGAAACGATTGCTTGACTGTTACCTGAATACACAAGATCGTAATGATCCCCGCTGAAGAAGCAAACATCAAGCCTAGCTGCTGGGCGATCAGAATCGAGATAGCCGTTCCAATGGCTGTTTTTAACGTGCGATAACCAATTTTAAACTTGAGAAAGCCCAGTCTTGTTCCCCTCCGCTGTCAAAAATGCTTTCCTGTTTACTTTAACAAAAAGTGTCCGGGAACCAAAGACAAGGTTTCATAAATTTTCGCAGGAATGTCGGCGCAGGTACTCTTGCAGTGAGAAGTGGCTGTTCAAGCATTTTCATAAGTCCATTATCGCCTGCCGGTACGCCGTTTATCACGATCAACAATAGGCCCAAACAAAAAAATCCGCCACTGCGACTATCTCGCAAAGCGGATTTTTGGGGATGTTGATTATACTTCCAGCTTTTTCGCCAGTGTTTCTACGTTCAATACGTTCCCTACAAGGAAGTTGCCGAATTCACCGAAGCGCGCACTCACTTCGTCAAAGCGCATTTCGTAGACGATATGCTTGAATTCGAGCGGATCGTTGGCAAAGAGGGTAACGCCCCACTCCCAATCGTCGAAACCAACAGAGCCACCGATGATTTGCTTCACGCGGCCAGCGTAGGAGCGACCAATCAAGCCGTGAGAGCGCATCATTTCTTGGCGCTCCTGCATGGAGAGCATGTACCAGTTGTCTTGCAGATCACGCTTTTTGTTCATTGGATAGAAGCAAATGTGCTCCCATTTTGGCAGGATCGGATAGAGGCGGTCGCGCACGTGCGGATTCGCTTTTGGATCTTCACCTGGGTTATGTACATAGTTGCTCAGCTCTACTACGGATACATACGAATAAGGAGCTTCTGTATAAGCAGCAAAGCGGGTTTTATTGAACGCTGTTTTGATCTCATCGAGTTCTTGCATAGTTGGACGCAGGAACATGAACACGAGGTCTGCTTTGTGTCCCAGGATGGAGTACACAGCCGTGCTTCCTTGGTTCTCGCCCTCATTCGCTTCCCATGTGCGGATCAATGCATTCAGCTCGTCCAACGCTTCTTGGCGTTCTGCTGCGGACGCTGCTTTCCACTTTTCCCAATTGATGGTGCGGAAATTATGATACGTATACCAACCTTCTAATGTAAGCAACGCTTCGTTTGCGCTCATTCTAAAATCAGCTCCTTTGAAAAATCTGGTGACCTTCTTGCAACATTCCCAGTATAGCATAAGGAACAAGTGCGTATTCCGAACAGATTGGTGAACAAGCAAAATGAAAACCAAGCGGTGCATTAAATGCCGCTTGGTTTCGTTCCTGCCAGCACGGAGGTTGTCAGCTTGCTCGCTGCTTCCTGATCTACAATAACGGTTACATCCGGATGCAATTGCAATAAGGAAGCTGGTACATCTGCCGTAGGCTCTTCCTCTAGCATCAATCGCACTGCTTCTGCCTTTGCCTCTCCACTTGCAAGAAGTACGACTTTTTTAGCGCCAAGAATCGTCTTGATCCCCATGGAAATGGCCTGAGTCGGCACCTGATCCACACTATCGAAATAACGGGCATTTGCTTCAATCGTACTGTCAGTGAGCTGGACCACACGCGTCACCGAGTCGGCAGGGGAGCCAGGCTCGTTGAAGCCAATATGGCCGTTATTGCCGATCCCCAGCACCTGGATGTCGATCCCGCCTGCCAATCGGATCGCTTCCTCATAGCGTGCACACTCTGCCAAATGGTCTGTCGTATTCCCAACTGGCACATGTGTTTTCTCCGCAGGAATGTTGATGTGATTGAACAAGTTTTCTTCCATATACGAGCGATAGCTTTGCGGATGAGTCGAGGAAAGCCCGACGTATTCATCCAGATTAAAGCTGCTCACTTGCGAAAAATCGATTCTCTCCGCTTGCGACAGCTTGATGAGCTCACGGTACATCCCTACTGGTGTGCCTCCGGTTGCAAGGCCAAGGACGGTCTTCGGATTTGCTTTTACTTCGCTCACGAGCATTTCAGCAGCTTTTCTGCTAAGCTCCGCGTAATCTTTCACCACCACGAGTTTCATTTCCAACCACTCCTATTCCATATGAGATAAGTTCAAAAAGTCGTCTTTTCAGCATCGAGAAAGTGGCGAGAACCTGAAGAAGGAGGAGCGGAGTGTAGGTAAACTACATGAGCACCGGACTTCGAAGGTGAACGCCAATTTCGAAGTCGAATGAGCTCCCTGTACTACTTCATGATCAAAAGATGACTTTTTGAACTACCACTTAATATTTTCTCTCTAGGACAGCCTTCGCTGTTCTCTCTTTATATAAAAGGGCCTTTTCCTTGTTGCGCATCGTGATTGTCGTACTGATGACATCCAGTACATGCAGCTGTGCAATTTTGGCTGCGAGAGAGCCTCCCTGCAACGGACCTTCTTGCGCTGCGGTCAAAAGCGTAATGTCCGCTACATTCGTAATCGGTGAGCGTCGATAGTGCGTCAGGCAAATGCAAGTTGCGCCTGCCTGTTTGGCGACTTTCAATGAATCAATCGTGTCTTTCGTACTGCCTGATACAGACAAACCAATCGCGACATCCCCCGGTCCCAGAGTTGCCGCAGCCATCGCTTGTAGATGCGATTCATTAAAAGCGTCTACGCGCAGCCCGATCCGCAAGAACGTGTATTTGGCATCCTGGGCTGTTACTGCTGATGTACCTACCCCGTAAAAATGGATCGTGTTTGCTTTTTGCAAAAGATCTACACAGCGCTCCAGCTGTTCGATTTGAAGCAGGGCTGAGGTATCTCCAATTGCCTGTTGATTGGTTGCGGTCACTTTGTGCGTAATGATGTCCAGTGAATCGTCTTCTCCTACCTCGCCATGCAAGTTTTTGACTGGATTGACCAATTCCTGCGCCAATGCCAGCTTGAACTCCTGGTAGCCATGGAAGCCTATTTTCCTGCAAAATCGCAAAACGGTCGTCTCACCCACTCCGGCCTTTTCAGCAAGGTCAATCACCGATGAATAAATCACGCTGTCTGTCTGCTGCAAGACGATATGGGCAACCTTTTGCTCCGATTTCGTAAAGGAAGGAAGGAGACTCTGAATATGCAAAAGCGTATTTGTCTTCGTCATGGCAGCTGTCAATGGATGGGACAGCTCCTCCTGCTGTTTCACCATATGGCTCGCTCCCCCTTGAATAAAAGTCAGGATTCCCACAGTTGTTTTTACCCAAAACAAAATAGCTGTATTTCTACAGCTATTATATCAAAAAAGGAGTTATCCGCCATATTTATATTTTTCAGTGGAGTAATTCTCCAAATCGTCAAAATGCGGTAAACAAAATGGTCGGACATGTTGCGACTCGAAAAGATCCGCTCATGGCTACTGGAACCAGAACCAGATCGAGCGTCACGATTTCTCCTGCACCTAGCGTTACTGTCCCTCTCGCTTCTCCACTCCCCATCGCATTGGCTACAACCAGGTAGGTGCCAGGAGCAAGACCAGTCACCTTGTACCTGCCGAAGCTGTCTGTTTGGACGACCACAGTCGTTATGATTGGTTGATTCACCGTTTGCACATACACGGACGCCCCAACAACTGGCAAACCTGTTAAACCAGATCGAACCGTTCCTTGTATCGTACCCGTTTGAGAAAGGCGGATGATGATAAAGGTTGTTTGGTTCGGCAAGACGACTGCTTCTGCCTGACCGGTACCAATGCCCGGGATGGTCCCGATAACGGTATACGTCCCCGGAGCCACATTGACAAAATGGAATGTTCCATCCGGCTCAGCCAGGATATTTTGCAGGCGAATCTGGTTTGAAAGGAATAGCGACAATTGAATATTGTTACCACTTGCTTGACTTCCGTCTGGCAAGAGGACAATGCCGGATATCGTCCCGACGAATGGCAATAGCTCGACTGTTGTCGCGGTCGTCTGCCCTCTTGCGACCGTAACTGTACTGTAATGTGTCCCGAAGCCATCTGCGCTTGCGATGACATTGTACTCTCCGTCCGCCAAGCCTTTCACCTGGAATTGTCCACTCTGGTTCGTAACGGTGTTGGCAACAAACAAGCCGTTTGAAAACAACTGAATCGCAACGGCCGCCCCTGTGATCGGGAGTCCCGTCAACTGATTGGTCACCTGTCCGAGGATGTTGCCTGGAAGAGGAGACATCGTGAGAATGACTCCGCTGATTGTCTGTCCAGATGGCACTGTTATGCTTTGTGTTGCTGTTTCGTAGCTATCTTCACTTGCGCTAATCAAATACGTCCCAGGCGGAAGGTTACCAACAGAGAAATTGCCCAAGTCATCCGTGATTGCACTGCCGAACAATGTTCCATGTGAATCCTTCACCTGCACCAATGCATTGGGAACAACACCTCCACTAGCAGCCTGTACCTGACCTGTTACAGTAGCTGGAAAAGGGGGAAGCCCCACATCTATCGTAGTCGTCTGCCCGGAAAAAATCGTCGCACCAACAGGCTGTGTGGTGTAGTTTTGAGTGCTTATCGCAAGTGTATAGGTTAATGGAGCCAAGCCGTCGATTTTAAACTGCCCGAGACCATCCGTAATCGTACGAGACAACAAGTTGTTTGTGCCAGGGAAATAGATCAATACTTCCGCCCCTACCAGTGGCGTACCATCAAACGCATCCCTGACAGTGCCCTCCAAAACACCAGGATTCGGGTTCAACGGGATATTGACAGTAGCTGTTCCCCCAGGAGCTACATCAAAGGAGACACTCTCCCTCTGATAGCTTTCGTTCCTTGCCAAAATGGTGTAATTTCCAGCCACAAATCCATCGATGAAGTATATCCCCTGAGCGTCTGTCTGGGTAGAAAAGAGAATCGTGTTATTGTTGCCCAGCAAGCGGACGAGCGTATTCGGCAATGGAGTGGCGAGAAGGGCGTCACTAATTTGTCCTGTGACATTTGCAGGCAGACTCTGCAAAGAAAAATCAAGACCAGTAGTCGCTCCCAATCCGACCATAGCTGTCGAAGCCTCAGCAGCAAATCCCGTAGCACTCGCAATCAGTGTATAGCTCCCCGGGGAAAGTCCACTCACCATATACTGCCCCTGCTCATTCGTCAGGACAATAGCCAGTATCGTTCCAGACGGACTTCCTTGTCGAATAGTAATGACCGCACCGGCAATCGGCGAGGCCGTACCTACCTCTCGAACTGTACCAGCAATCCCACCGGGCAACTGGTTTAACGCAAAGCTTAATACGGACGCCGCACCAGCTTGTATCTGTGCGCCAGCTACATCGCTTGCATATCCAGTTGCATTGACATTGACGGTGTACCCTCCGGGAGCCAGTCTATCAAGCGAAAAGTTTCCAGTTGCATCTGTCAGTACAGAGCCCACAGCGGCACGAGTGCTGTCGAAGACGGTTACCGTTGCGCCAATGATCGGCAAGCCCGTCTCCAGATCAATCACAACGCCAGATAAACTGCCAGGATTAGGAACTAATGCCTGCTGAAAGTTGGCGGTAATGCCCCCTTGCAAAATAACCGCCTGCGAGACGGATACAAAATTCGGCGCAGAAACAGTCACATTCACGACACCCGGTGGAAGCTTCTCTGCCAAAAAATTTCCTTGATCGTCTGTCAATAATTGAGCAAGCACAACACCATGGTCATCCGTAATGAGCACGGTGGTTCCCGGAATCCCGAATCCCGTCATCTGATTGGTAACCACACCCGAGATAGCCGCCGGCAAGTCAGGTAACGTGACGGTCGTTGAAGTTGCCGTATTGGCAGTCACGATTACGCCGATACTTCCTACCGCATACCCAGGCGCTGAAGCGATGACGGTGTAAACGCCGGGAGCGACACTCGCAAAGAAAAACACGCCCGATTCATTCGCCAGCAAGCTCTGTATGACGGCTTGATTGCTATCCATCAGCTTGACGTTGATTTCGCTTCCCGTAACAGGTACGCCCAAGCTGTTTATAACACTTCCCACAATGGACCCAGGCATGGGCAAAAGCGCCACGCTAGCCCCCGTCGTTTCTCCGCTGACTACATTGGCCCCTACTGATTGATCAGCATAGCTAGGTGCACTTACCGTGACGGTATAAGCACCCGGCAACAGATGTTCAATCAAATAGCTGCCTGTCTGGTCGGTACTTGCTGTAGCCACTACATTTCCGTCACTTATGGAACGAATCAGAACAATTGCTCCTGCAATGAATATCGCGGGATTCGTCGCGTCTGTTACCTGTCCACTAATCCCGCCTGCATTCGCCTCAAGAGTAAAGTCTACTCCGGTTTTATTTTCACCGGGTCCAAGTGTAACTCCAACCGAGCCTGTAACATATTCAGGGGCACTTGCCACCACGACAAATGATCCGGTAGGCAGGTTGCCAATTGTATAGGCCCCGTTTGAATCCGTATAACCAAAGCCTATTGTCGTCTCGTTCAAATCCAGAATCCGGACAACGGCATTGACAATCGGCTGCATCCCCGTATCTAGCACGGTTCCAGAAATACTGGCTGGATTCGGGATAAGCGTAAAGGAAACGTTCGCCGTCTGCCCAGGCTGGACGATTGCCCCAACAGATTGAACAGCGTAGCCAGAAGCCGTAGATGTAAGGACATAAGAGCCTGGTGCCACCCCTGAAAATGAAAACGCCCCATTCCCATCTGCGACGACAGTACCGATCAACAGGTTATTGATATCAAACAATTGAATGGTAGTTCCCGCTACGACAGGTGCTACTATACCGCTAATAAAACCGAAATCCTGATTGAGCTGAAGCTGGACAGGAGTAGTTGTATTCGCGAGCACAAATGCCCCGACATGATTGGACTGAAAGCCATCCGCTGAAGCACTGATGACGTATTGACCTTGCGCCAAGCCCGTGATAACAAAGCTTCCTTGACTATCGCTGTAAACCGAATGCACGACAGAGCCATTGGAATCGAGTGCATTTACTTGTGCACCTGCTATCGGCTGTAACGTCCCTGCAGCGAGCACCTGACCTTGGATCTCACCCGGGCTCGCAAACAACGATAAGCTGACAGGTGTATTCGTATTCGCAAGTACAGTGACGGAAGCGCTGTTCGTTTCATAATTGGCTGCACGGGCGGTAATGGTGTAAACGCCGGGTGCAAGCCCTGTGATCTCGTAGTTCCCAGACAGATCGCTATTTGCATGGGCGACAATTGCCCCTGCTTGGTTCAACACGCTAACCTCTATCGTAGCACCTGCTATCGGCAGACCCGAGATAGCATCCAAAATCGAGCCTGAAATACTTCCCGGCAAGTCTGCCAGCTGTACATTCACCGTTGTTGTCGTCAATGAGGTGACGATTGCCCCTGTGATCACTGTCGTTTTATTCGGAGCAGATACGATGACGACGTACGCCTGCGGCAGCAGATCAGGTACCACATACTGTCCACTTCCATCCGTCAATACAGTAGCAACAACAGCACCTGCTGCCGTATTTTCCCTAATGATGACAGTGGCACCCTGAATCGGCTGATTGCCGCTGTCGACTACCTGTCCTGCGATTGATCCCGGAGAAGCTTGCAGGACAAAAGCAAGGGACGATATTTCCTGAGGAAGCACAGTTGAGCCCAGCACACCAGTGGAATAACCAGAAGCCGAAGCGATTACGGTATACGTGCCAGGAGCTAAGTGCGGGAAGGAAAAGGTGCCTGCGCTGTCGGTAATGGCCTGCGCCACAGGAACATTTCCCTTCAATACAATGACAGTGGCATTATCAAGCGGATTGCTTCCTGTGTCCGAGACAGTCCCATTCAATACGCCTGCCAGTTTTTCCAATTGGAGGTCAACCGGTGTAGTAGCTCCAGGATTGATATCTATCCCAACGGTTTGACCCGCATACCCCTCTGCAGCAGCCGTAAGGACATAGGTTTGGGGACCTAGCAAGGATAAAAAGTAGTCCCCATTCGCGTCGGTTAATGTCTCTCCTACAGAAATCCCTGAACGAGTTACCACCTTGATGCTCGCATTTGGGATTCCCTCACCCGTTTGCGCATCGGAAATGGTTCCACTTACCGTTCCAAATGCAATCGTCAAAGAAAAATTAAGTACCTTGGCATCGCCCACTTGCAGACTGATTCCAGCTAATTGTGTGGAAAAGCCCGCGGCACTGACACGGATTTGATAAACACCTTCTGCGAGCTTGGTCAGCAGATACGTGCCAGCTCCATCTGTTGTCGTTTCCGTCAGCGTAATACCTGTCTGGTTCAGCACTTCCACCAATGCCCCCGCAATCGGTATGCCGCCAGGACCTGTTACCAGTCCGGAAAGCTGGGCAACGGATGTTTGGAGCACTGCATTTTGTGTAGTCGTCTGGGCTCGAATGACATTGATTGCGACTGTCGCTGGCTGGAATGTATCCGCACTGACTGCAAGGGTATAGGCACCGGGCACGACATTGGTAAACTGATAGGTTCCCCCTGCGCCTGTCACTGTCTGGTTTACGGTCACGCCTGTCGTATTAATAAGCTTGACCACTGCCCCTGAGATGGGGGCCAATCCGATATCGGTTATCGTCCCGTTCACCTGACCTGGACTTGGAGGAAGCAAAATATCTGCTCTTGTGGTTTGCCCTGCCAAAACACTCACGAATTGAATTTTGGGGTCATAGGTCGGCGCGGTCACCGACACAGAATACAGACCAGGGGCCAATCCAGTAAACGAATAGGCACCATCTGTGTCTGTTGTCGTCGTTCCGATTAGTACGGGAATCGAATCATATAGCTGAACCTGCGCACCTGCTACAGGCAAGTTCGTGGACTGGTCAAGCACCACGCCTGCAACACTTCCAGCCAAGTTAACCGTGATGACAATATTATCCTGAACAGGAGAAAGCGTCCCGCCAGAAAAACTGTCTACACCAGTGACTGTCGCTGTGTTTAACCGCCGCGTTCCGCCTGGAGAGACAGCGAAAACCCCACTGACCGTAAACGACAAGCTGGCAGTAGAACCAGCGGCCAAATTCCCGATCGTCCAGCTGAGTACCTTCGTCAGGGGATTGTAACTGACAGAGCCAGTGCTTGTTGCATTTACCGTAAAAGCCGTTACCTGATCCAGCTCGATCAAATCGTTGACAATGACTGTTGTTGCCTGGCTCTTCCCGGTATTAGTCACAGTGATCGAACCTGTCCATTGCGATAGTTGTCCTGTGGTAACCACGGCTGATCCTGCTGTTACCTGCTTGGCAATCGCAAGTTTCGCACGTACATCTCCCGCAGATATTGTAGTGTTATTACTCTGGGAATTTTCAAAGGTATAGCCCTCACTGATTCGAAGAGAGTCCTTGTTGTAGTTATTTTCATTCGCGGAAGTAAACGGCAGGAAACGAAGGGAAGTAAGAGAGGTAACACCGATCGTTGAAAAAAAAGTAGCAGCCGGCATGACGAGATCAATGAAGTAATCAGGATTGCCGCTAAAATTAGAGCCGTCATTCGTTACCCGCACACGAGCCGTGTCAAAATTGATGATCGGCGCTTGCCAGTTTGGCGCTCCACTGCCGTTTGTGCCTTCTGCCGGATCATTCCAAGAGTTGAATTCTACGACCGTGTTTTGGATCAAGGCAATGCGATTGCGCAAGCCCTGCACACTTAACATCCATTGATAGGTGCCAGCCACTCCAGTTGTATTGATTAAATAACCCCAGGAAAAATTTTGAAAACCCGTTTTTTGCGAATTTCTTGGATCTTCATTGACTCTCATCCGAAAGTAGAGATACGTTCCATCGTACGCTGAAAAGGCAACGGGAAACGTAGAGTTTCCTACCAAGTCGACAGAGCCGGGACTTTCATCGTTTGGGACGTCTCCGAATGGACTTCCCCCGAGTATAAACGGGATAAATTGACTGTCAGAAGGATAGGCCATTTTTGTTCCTCACCTCTTCCCTCTAACATATGTACATAGAGTGAGATGGCCCCCGCCCTCCCTTTGCTAATTGGCTTATCCGTGCCCGTCCCTACAAAAAAAGGGCTTTCGCCCGCAAATATTTCTTGCGAGGAAACCCTTTTCTTTCCTATATTGCCTATCTTACATAAATACGCGATAGCCAAGCAGAATAACCAGCACCAATACGACAATACAGCCGATGAAGAAGCCGATGCTGCCTTCTTGTCGCTTTGCTTTGCCCAAGGACACTTCCATCAAACCGAAGGCGATAACCGCGATGATGCCTTTCACGTAGTAATAGAAATCTGTTGCGTGACCCACGAAAAGCATCCAAGCTCCCGATACAAGAATGATGACCATCATGAGTCTGAGCAGCATATGTACGATCTTGCCTGCTTTTGCTTTGCCCACGCGATACAGGATGTAGGCAACGATCAAGAGCACGAATGCGACTTCCCAGCTACCCACATGCGCTTCAATTAACGCTTTGTACGGCAAAAAATTCAACCCCTTTACTCCTAAATTCAATCTTGTCCATTATACCAGAAGCAGGGAAAAAATGCTGATGTCCCAATGCGTGGCAGTATTGTGACCAGGCTTTTTTGGAGGATGAAAAAAGGCTGCCTGTGGTCGGCAACCTCCTTTTTCTAGCAAACGATCCTATCGCAGTAAAAACCCGTCTTTCAGCGGGTCCGCAGGGTCAACGACAAATTGATGCAGACCTGTAATAAACGCCTTGCCTTCTATGCTCGGGATGACAGCCGGATAGCTCCCCACCTGCGTGGTTGCTACTACCTTGCCGATAAACTGGCTCCCGACAATTCCTTCATGGACAAACGATTCTCCAAGAGCCAGCTTGCCTCGCGCATGCAAGGTGGCTACACGAGCCGCAGTACCTGTACCGCATGGTGAGCGATCGATCTGCTTATCGGCGAAAATCGTCACGTTTCGCAGGTCTGATCCTTCCACTCTCGGCTTATCTGAGATAATCACCCCGTAAATACCTTTAAGCTCTGGCTCCAACGGATGAACGACCTCCATTTTCGCCTCGATTTGTTCCTTGATTCGCTTGCCCCACTCTTGCAGCTCGGCCAATTGTTCAATACCCACCTGAACCCTGATATCTTCCGCCTGTACGACTGCATAGAATGCTCCGCCAAAAGAAATGTCCACCGAAAAAGTACGTCCTCCCCACTCAATGGGAACGTCTTGTGCCAAAACAAAGGAGGGGACATTTTCAAACGAGACGGAATGGACCAGTGATTCTTCCACAGTGGCGTGTGCAATGATTCTTCCTGCCGGACTGTCAATCACAATACGCTCTGTTGGATCTTTCAGCCGAAGTATTCCAGTCTCAATGGCAGCCGTCACAACCGCAATGATTCCATGCCCGCACATTGTACTGTAGCCCTCGTTATGCATGAACAGCACTCCAAATGCCGCATCTGTGCTGACAGGCTCTGTCATGACACAGCCGTACATCCCATGATGCCCACGCGGCTCATACATGAGTACCCGCCGGATATGGTCCAGCTCCTCCCGAAAGTAACGCCGCTTTTCCAGAATCGTCTTGCCCGCGAGCGGTGGGATACCGCCTGTTATGATGCGCAGCGGCTCCCCTCCGGTATGGGCCTCGATCGTCGTAAACAACTGATTGATGTGCATGACATCCTCACCTTTTTATGCGATTGGCGAAAAGCTTGATGAATCACCACGCGTATTTGATCGCGCAAGTCTTCGTCGTACTGTAGAAATCAAGCGCCGCCTGACCCTGCTCCCGTGTATGTGAGCTGGACAGCTTCATGCCGCCAAATGGAGCCTGGTATTCCACACCTGCCGTCTCCTGATTGACCCGAACCATCCCCGCCTGCGCCACATCCAAAAAGCGATGGGCACTCGCCAAATCTCGGGTAAACAGCGAAGCGCTCAGTCCGTATACAGACTGATTGCACAGCTCCACCGCCTCGTCAAAACCGTCTGCTGTCAAAAGCACAGCCAATGGTCCGAACACTTCCTCCTGAACGAGGCGATGATTGGCAGCGACACCCTCGACAATTTGGGGACGGATGTAATAGCCTTGCTCTTCTTTTGCATATGATGGGCTTTGGGCAATGACTGTCGCTTCATCGTTAGCCAATGCGATGAACTTCCCAACCATCTCATACTGTGCAGCCGAGGCAACAGGACCCAAATACGCTTCCAGATCGCTGGCATCTCCTACCCGACACGTCTCCATAGCTGATTGCAGTCGCTCGACAAGTGGCTGGTAGATCGCCTTCTCTACAATGATCCTGCTCGTAGCCGTACATTTTTGACCAGCCGATCGAAACGCGCCGCTGAGCAAAATCGGAACCGTTTTGTCCAGATCAGCATCAGCCAAAACGACTGCTGCATTTTTTCCGCCCATTTCCGTTTGATATTTTATATTGCGACTCGCGCACGCGATGGCAATCTGTCTGCCTGTTTCCGATGAGCCAGTGAAGCTGACTGCATCGACTTCGGCTTCATTCGTGAGTGTATGACCGATCTCCCGGCCCTTGCCGATCACCAGATTCAGCACACCCGCAGGTAGCTTTGTTTCCGCAAATATTTCAGCTAGTCGTGTCGCCGTGAGTGAACCATTTTCTGCTGGCTTCCAGATGACCGTGTTCCCGCAAATAAGGGCAGGGGCGATCTTCCAGATGGGGATCGCAACGGGGAAGTTCCATGGTGTGATGATTGCCACGACTCCGAGCGGGACACGACGGCTGTATTGCAGAACGTTTGTATCTGAAGAAGGAATCAGGTTGCCGTTGGAACGCATCCCTTCTCCGGCATAATAACGCAACAGACTGACCCCGCGCGCCACTTCTCCGCGCATCTCGCCAAGCTGCTTGCCCATCTCCCGGCTTGCCAGCTGTGCCAAGCTGTCTGCATTTGCCTCTAAGGCGGCAGCCATTTGAAACAGGATTTCGCCACGAACCGCACCCGTTTGTTTTGCCCAGCCGATTTGTGCCGCACGCGCTGCCTCTTCAGCGGCAAAAACATGTGACCGGTCAGACAGATGCAGAACACCGACTTCTTCCGTGATACGCGACGGGTTTTTGACCGTTAGTTCCTTCCCTGACGGCGTGATCCATTCGCTGCCAATCCAGTTTTTGCTATGCATCCTGCCCGTCCCCCTTATCGTCCACTTGCAGCGCCGACAGCGTAGTCAAACGCCTTTTTAATGCCTGCGTAGTATTCTTCAGTCAGCGGCAGACGCGGCGGACGAGTCGGTCCTACTGGGAAATTCGCCAGCTCCATCATGTATTTGATCGATTGTACCAGCTGTGGACTCGCATCATAGTGGAACAGTGGCAACAAGCGACGATAAAGCGCTTGTGCTTCGGCGAGTTTGCCTGCCCGTGCCAAACGGAACAGCTCTACTCCTTCTTTTGGCAGCGCATTCGGCACACCCGAAATCCAGCCTGTTGCCCCGATCAAGCCGCCCTCCATGACGAGATCGTCTACACCGACCATGACTTCCAAGTCCGTCTGGGCGAGAATGTCCTGCATGCGGCGCACGTCACCGGAGAACTCTTTCACAGCGACGATATTTTCAAACTTCGCCAGTCTTGCCAATATGTCCGGCGTCAGGTCGATTTTGTAGTCGTGCGGATTGTTATAGGCAATAATCGGCAGCCCGACAGTGTTCAGTGCCTCGTAGTGGGCAAACACTTCATTTTCCAATGGCTTGTAGTTAATCGGGGGCAAGGCCATCACGCCTGCTGCTCCCGCATCCTTGGAGAATTGCACCCATTCCACTGCTTGACGGGTAGACGGAGCAGCAGAGCCTACGACCACAGGGACCCGACCTTTTGCGGCAGCGATCACGGTATGAATGACTTTTGCCCGCTCTTCTCCGGTCATTGTCGCGTATTCTCCCAGCGAACCGGATGGAACCAGTCCGTCTACGCCCTCCTGAATCAACCAGTCACACAATTCTGCCAAACGGTTGTAATCCACCTCATAATCATTTGTAAATGGCGTGACAATCGCCACGTACACTCCTTCAAATCTTGCCATTTTCATTCTCCTCTCCCATTTGGGTTTTGTTTTAATGATCAGTTGCGGCTGGGATGAGCAAAAAGCCATTCGCCAGCTCGTCTTCCGGATTGTAAAAAATCGTATGCTTGCCCAACAGCCAGGCCGAGCCTGCAATTCGGGTGATGACAGCAGGCAGCCCCCCCTCCTCCGTCACCTGCAGCACTCTTCCTGTAAACAGAGAACCGACAATGCTCTCATGCACAAACGGTTCGTCTATTCCAATCTCCCCTTTGGCAAACAAGGTCGCCAGCTTGGCGGAAGTGCCCGTTCCACAAGGTGATCGGTCTATTCCACCCGGTGGTACGACGACGGTATTTTTCACATCCGCTCCCGGATTGTCAGGGGCCGTATAGAACTCCACATGGGTCAGCCCGCGAATAAACGGCTTCTCTGGATGAACGATCTCCATGGCCTGATTAATCGCTTTTCGAATCGTGACGGCCGTATCGACAATGGTGGATGCATTCGCGGGTATCAGTTCGAGATGGAGCTTGCGTGCATCCGTGATGGCATAAAAGTTTCCACCGTAGGCAATATCGCAGGTCACCGCTCCAATCCCTTCTACTTCTACAGTCACATCTTGCTGATAGAGAAAGGCTGGAATGTTCACAAACGATACTTCCTTGGCTTTTCCTCCCTCCACCTGTATGTCTACCTCAACCAATCCTGCTGGCGTATCGAGCGTAAGCTTTGTCACCGGCTCAGTTACGTGGATCATGCCTGTCTCCACCAGCGCGGTACATAAACCGATCGTATCGTGGCCGCACATCGGCAAGTATCCGCCCGTCTCGATATAGATAACCCCTATATCTGCATCCGGATGACACGGATCAACAATCAAGGCTCCAGACATCACATCATGCCCGCGCGGCTCATACATCAAAAGCGTGCGAATCCAGTCGTACTCGGCCTTCATCAGGAGCATTTTTTCTCCCATCGTGGCTCCGGTAAGCTTTGGCAGACCACTGATTACCGTACGGGTAGGATTTCCCCCGGTATGCGTGTCAATAGTGGTAAACACCCTCGTTGCTTTCATGGATGCAACACTCCTTTTTAGTAAACCGGTCCAAACGCAGCGGCTCTGTCGGAATGATGGTGTCTGTCTGATCGACTAGCATCTCGGACACCAGCTTGCCTGTGACGGCAGCCAGACTGATTCCATCTCCTTCATGACCAGCCGCGATAAAGTAACCGGGAACTTCCTCTACGCGAGAAATAATCGGCAAGTGATCCTCTGTCCACGGGCGCAAACCGCAATAGGTGCGGATTATGGCAAAGTCGGCGATCTTCGGATAAAAGCGCAGTGCTCTTCTCGCCATGCACCTGACGACATTC
Source organism: Brevibacillus sp. NRRL NRS-603 (assembly GCF_003013445.1). Classification (NCBI taxonomy): domain Bacteria; kingdom Bacillati; phylum Bacillota; class Bacilli; order Caryophanales; family Paenibacillaceae; genus Brevibacillus; species Brevibacillus sp. NRRL NRS-603. Next base: position 26,491 of record NZ_PXZN01000071.1, read on the forward strand.
AGATCAATCTGCGTATCGAACCCGACAAACTGACGACTGGAGCCAATCAAAAAGTTCTGGCTTTCTGTCGGTTCAAATACGAGCGCGACTCCGTACTTCTCTGTCTCCTCGTCTACTTGTCGCACTCCGCCAAACTTCGAGATGAGATAGCCGAATTCCATCACCTTTCGCACACCGACAGGCATCTGTCTCGAGGCGACGATCAAATGCCCTTTGCGCGGAACGATCGGAATGTCCACCCCGACCATTTGGCCAATGACTGGTGCCCACACCCCCGCGGCGTTGACGACCTGCTTGGCTGTCATGCTGCCTGTACCAAGCCCGATGTGAAACGTTCCCGTCGCCTGATCACGTCTGAGCGACTTGACCTCTGTACGGCGAATGATCCTCGCTCCATGCTTTTTCGCGCCTTCAAACAGGGCAAAGGTCAGCATGTACGGATTGACGGTAGAATCGGTGGCGCACTCCAAGCCTCCCAGCAAATCGTGGGCAAAGTAGGGCGACTCCTGCCGAATATCCGACCGGTCTAGCATCCGAAACGGCAGTCCAGCTTCTTTTTGCCGTCGCACCCATTCATGAGCGGCTTCCATCTCAGCCTCTGATTCGCAGACGAGAATGCTCCCCGGTGCCCGATATTCAAACGTATGGTCCAGCTCCCGGCTAAGCTGATCAACGAGCATCTGGCTTTTCAGGGACATCTGGCTGTCAAAGCCGGGGTCCTTGTCGATCGCCAAAATATTCCCGTCACAGCGCGAGGACGTCCCTGATGCCAGCTCGCCTTTTTCCAGGACAACGACATCCAATCCAGCCTTCGCAGCGTAATACGCAATCGCCGCGCCGATGATGCCACCCCCGATTACCGCAATCTGCGCATGGGTTTGTACTGTCATGCTGATTCTCCTCTAATGCGTATTCTGCTACTCTCTTCCTTCTTTTGTTTTTTGCAAAAGCCATGCCAATCGTTCCAAGAGAGATTCTCTAAATATTTCGTCTAAATTCTTTGACAACTCAAAGAGCGAATGTATAATAAATGAGAAAATGTTCAAAATTTTATACACTTGAACAACCTCTTTTAAAAGGGATGATCGGGTTGAATCACAAACTTCCTGCCTTAACCGAGTTGATACAGACAAACATACGAATTTTCAACGATCAAGAGCTTCTCCCTCCTTATTTGGACGAAACCGTTCCTGTATTTGCCCTGCGTCAAACCAGCTGGCATGTCGCCGATTCCTCCCATTTAACCGCCAATTTGACGATCGATTGCACAAAAGCCCCTTGGGAACCAGCTGCTGTGACGACACTGGATTCAACATTGGCCGACGCCATCCACCTGCTAGCTACTCACAACTATCTCCTGATCGAAAAACTGCCTGGAGTCCCTGTCGGCTACCTTCATCGAGGCGCAGTCATACAAGCCATTTTTTCCTCGTATGAGATCTTGGAAGCGTATTTCGAGACGATGATTAAGACCATGGATGCTTCTATTTCCGTCATCGATGAAAAAGCGCGTGTGATGGTTTGGACAGAAGGCGCTGAACGAATCTTTTCCCTGAAAGCAAAAGAAACGATTGGTCGCCCGATTACCGAATTCTTCCCGCTCGAAATGCTTGAAACACTCAAATCGCTCCAAAGCGGACAGTCTCTCTACCGTCATCAGCATCAGCCGCGAGAGGATCTTGTCGTGCTCATCAATACGAATCCGATCTATTTGCATGACAAAATCATTGGTGCTGTTGCGGCGGAAACCGATATCACGAGCCAAGTCCGACTGAACCAGGAGCTGTTGAACGCCAATAAAAAAGTGAATCACTTGCAGCAGGAAATGGCGAAGCTCAGTCCAACACCCGATCCATTTGCACAGATCAAGGGAACGAGTCTCCCCATTCGCCATATCCAGTCCATGATCCAAAAGCTCAGCGCTACACAAGCAACCGTCTTGATAACAGGGGAAAGCGGCGTCGGCAAGGAGCTTTTCGCCAAAGCCGTGCATGATGTGCGGGAAGGCTCCAATGCGCCCTTTATCGCCATCAACTGCGGTGCCATTTCACCTACTTTGTTTGAAAGCGAGCTGTTCGGGTACGAGAAAGGTGCCTTTTCTGGTGCGGATCAAAAAGGGAAAAAAGGAATGATTGAGCTGGCACGTGGAGGAACGCTGTTTCTCGACGAGGTCGGAGAAATGCCGCTCGATATGCAAGTGAAGCTGCTTCGCGTGCTTCAAGAGAAAAAGTATTATTCGGTCGGAGGGACAAAGCAGATTGAGGCGGACTTCCGCGTGGTTGCTGCCACGAATAAAAATTTGGAGGAGTTAGTGAAGGAAGGGAAATTTCGCCAAGACCTGTTCTATCGGCTCAATGTCGTGACGCTGAAAATTCCTCCACTTCGAGAACGCATTGAAGATACAATTGAACTCGCCCACTTTTTTCTCTATGAATTCTCTTTACGTTACAACCGTCCCATCCATGCCATCTCGCAAAATGTGATGCAAAACCTGCTGCAATACGACTGGCCAGGCAACATTCGCGAGCTGCGAAATGCCATTGAACGATTGGTGGTATTTGCGACAGACGGCATTATCAAAGAAGAAGATTTGCCGTATTCCTTGCAAGGTCAGACGAAACAGGTACCGATTGAGCTCCCGCCTGATCTCTTTTCCTTGCAAGAGGAAATCGAGGCACACGAGCGCCGTGTCATATTGCGCGCCATCGAGCTGGAAAACGGCAACAAGCAAGCCGCCGCGAAAAGACTCGGCATATCGCGAGCCACTCTGTATAACAAATTGGGGAAGTAAAAAACGTTGTCCTTTAGCGGTTGTGCATGGGGAAGCCCTGCCACATGTTTTCCAGTCGCCTGTATCCTCTCTTCGTTCGGGCGGTCTCCTTCCAAACATGTAACAGGGCTTTCGAGCTGTTAGGTATTCTTCCAGCTTTCAAACCGTTTTTGCGGCTCGTCAAGGTGGCTTTTCTGTACTAGCTGATCATCTTGAGTGATCGAAACATGATCGTGTAGCATTTTTGCTTCATTTTGAAGACTAAATGATCGCGAGTTGTTCATCTTCCTTCTTGGATCGACTTGCAATCATGTTTTACAAAAGCCGCGTAAGAAGAAGCGGATTTCCAGTCCAAGCGCCTCTGGAGCCCGCCCCAGCGTAGGAATGAATGGCGGGGAATTTCAGCTTCACTTATGGAATACCTCTTCGAAACTTCTACGCTTGAAGCGCTCCCGCCATTCATTCCGGAGTGGACAGTATCCACCCCTTGCGGGGCGTAGGCCGAAGCGTAGACTGGAAATCCGCTTCTTCCCTCCACTACAGCCGCTTTTTACATAAAAACACACGCCAACGCAAACAAAAATCAGGAAACCTTCGCCCCTCTTTAGGCGGCAACACCTCAGACAAAATACGGATCAATTCCATGGTTGATTCCTCCTTTGTCCTCTGGCACGTAAGCATTGCACGCGTCCTACGCACCCAAATACACCTTGACGATCGAATCATCGGCCCTGAGAACGTCTGCATCTCCAGTAGATGATCCTTGATTGGCACATCGCCGCGACTATCACGCTTCTCCATTTTTCATAGCCCATCCCCATTCGAATATCATTCGATTGATGCCCATTTCCAGTCGATTGCTCCTAGACCATCCTGGAAAACTCCTTTTACCTTGTCATTCCTCACCCATGTATGCGTATAGAAGTAGATCGGCATAATCGGCATTTCGTCCATCATGATTTGCTCGGCTTCACGCAAAATCGCCTTGCGCTTTTCCGGATCACTCTCGGTGGCGGACTGATTCAGCAGCTCTTTGAATCTCGGATTCTCCCAGCGAGTATCATTGTTTCCTCCGTCCTTTTCCTTGAACAGCTCCAGGAAGTTGATCGGATCGTTGAAGTCACCCGACCAGCCGAGACGCCCGACCTGGTAGTTGCCCTCGTGCATGGTCTCGAGGTACACCTTCCATTCCTGATTTTCCAGCTTCACATCTGCACCAAGGTTTTGGCGCCATTGGTCCTGAATCGCTTCTGCGATTTTTTTATGCCCTTCCGACGTGTTGTAGCTGAGCTTGATCGGCGGCAGTTTAGAGATGCCCAGCTCTTTCATTCCTTCTTCTAACAGCTTTTTAGCCGTTTCTTGATCATTGTCTTTGAAATAACCGCCCGTATTGAGTCCCATTGTCGGAGGAACTGCTGCCATCGCTGGCTGCTGATTTGCTTGGAGTACGTTGTCGATCAAAATTTGACGGTTAATGGCATAGGCAAAAGCTTTACGAATCTTCACGTTATTGAACGGAGGTTGCTCTGTATTGAACTTATACCAGTAGGTAGCACCGACAGGCTTCACTTGCAGCTTTCCGCTGTCTTTAAGAGCTGGCATCGCATCTGTTGGCAGCGAGCTTAACGGACTGCCTGCCCAATCAATCTCGCCGTTTTCGAACATCGACAGCTCTGTGTTTTCATCCTCCACCATCGAGAACTCAATCTTGTCCAGCTTGACACTATCTTTGTCCCAATAGTTGTCGTTTTTCACGAGTACCATTTTGCTTTTGTGTTCCCAAGACTCCATTTTGAAAGGACCATTTCCTACATGTGTTTTAGCCTCTCCAGCCCATTTTTCATCGGACTCGACTACTTTTTTATTTACCGGGAAATAAGTTTGGAAGGCGGTTAGCTCCAGAAAAAACGGGGTTGGATTCGTCAACTCTACTTGCAGAGTCTTGTCGTCCAATGCTTTTACGCCGACATCATCCAAGCTGCCATTTCCTTTGTTGGCCTTCTCCGCATTCTTGATGTAATAGAGCTGGTAGGCGTAATTGGACGCTGTCTTCGGATCGAGAGCACGCTTCCACGCGTATTCGAAATCGTGGGCTGTTACCGATTCTCCGTTGCTCCATTTGGAGTCTCTCAGCTTGAAGGTGTATATTTTCATATCACTCGATACTTCAATCTTCTCGGCTACTGCTTCCTCTGGCTTGCCCGAAGGCCCGATGCGTGTCAGCCCATCAAAAACTGCTTTGACGATGGCAGCAGAAGTCGTGTCTTCCGCAAGTCCAGGATCACCTGTAGGTGGTTCAGAGTGAAGATTCCAGCGGAGGACTTGTGTTTTTGCTGGTTCTTTAGCCGTGGTGGCAGGTGCTTGCTGTGTGCTCGACTGACTACTCTGTGCTGCTGGCTGTCCTCCTCCACATCCTGCCAACGATAATCCCATGACTACTAGGCTACTCATTACTGCAAACATACTTTTTTTCATTGACTCAACCCCCATTATTCAGTCGTCATGCATTTGTTTTCGGAATTATCAGAATGCAAAAGATGTGCCAAAAATGAATGCGTCGGTGGCTTCGCTCTTGCGTTGGTTGTTGTAAATTTTTTTGTACACTGTATACCTTGTCGTGTTTCAAATCTTAGACACCGCAGTTAGACAAAAAAGCCTCAGCCCACTTACTCGGCCAAGACTTTTGATTCTCGATTTACAAAATGATCAATTCACGCGGTGAATGTGTCAGCACCTCATTGCCACTCTCTGTGACAACCAAATCGTCTTCGATACGGACCCCACCAAGCACCGGGATATAAATCCCCGGCTCCACGGTCAAAATCATGCCTTCTTGGAGAACAGCGGTGCAGCGTGTGGACATAAATGGCTCTTCATGAATATCGAGGCCCACTCCATGCCCCATCCCATGTCCAAATCGCTCGCCATAGCCGTGCTCCGTGATGTAGTCCCGTGCGAAGGCGTCTGCCTCTTTCCCGGTAATGCCGGGACGAATGCCTGCAACAGCCCGATTGCGTGCTTCCAAAACGATCTCGTAGATGGCTTTGAGCTGTTCATCAGGCATGCCGACAGCAACCGTACGGGTAATATCTGAGCGATACCCTTGGTACAATGCACCGAAGTCCATCGTGACCATTTCGCCCGCTTCAATCGTTTTTTCACTCGCCACGCCATGAGGAAGCGCGGAACGATAGCCAGAAGCAACAATGATGTCAAAAGCAGAGCCCGACGCCCCTTTCTTTCGCATGAACATTTCCAATTCGTTAGACACTGCGAGCTCTGTGATACCAGGACGCAGGAAGGATGTAATATGAGAAAATGCCGCATCAGCGATTTGCGCAGCCGTTCGGATGATCGCCAGTTCTTCCTTTGTCTTCATCATCCGTAATCCCTCAATGACACCTGACGTCGGAATGAATGCTGTTTGGACGGCCTCGCTGTATTTGCGATGCAATGCAAACGAGACATTCTCCTCTTCAAAGCCGAGATGGTTGATCCCCATCGCTTCCGCCTGGCGCGCTACTTCGCTGTAAACGGATTCTTTTGTCGGCAAATAAACGATCTCAAAGCCTGTTGCTTGTGCTTGCGCTTGAGATGTGTAACGGAAATCTGTAAAGAGCTTGGCCTGGTCCCTTGAAATGAGGACAACTCCGTATGTACCTGTAAAGTTTGTGAGGTATCGACGGTTTTGTCCATTGGTGATCAACATCCCGTCAATCCCAAGCGAATCGAATTGCGCACGCAGTCTTGCTACCTTTTCCATCTCTGTCATCCCTCTTTTGTTTGTTGAGATTGGGCTGTTTCTTTAAGAATATTCAGCAAGTATTGTGCCAGCTAGGACGTTCTCACTCGCTTTCCCATGGCACGACACTTGCATTTTTTCATCAAGTAAGAATGAAAGGAGGCTTCATCATGGAATCGCATCCACTGATTATCTGCCGTTGTGAAGAAGTAACTCTCGCTGAATTGGTAGAGACCGCCCAAACCTACCAATGTACCGCACGCGAGCTCAAGCTACGGACCAGAGCCGGCATGGGCTGCTGCGGTGGGAGAACCTGCCGTACATTGATCGATCAGGTCATTCAGCAAGTAACTGGTCAAGCGCCTTCTCATACTGTACCTCTTGGATACCAACCACCTATCCGTCCCGTCTCATTTCAAACGCTTGGGGGGCAACGGGCATGAGTCAACGAATTGATCGCCATCCGGTCCTCGGTTCAATCGGTGACAGAAAGCAGCTTCCTTTTTATTATAACGGCTCTGTCTATACAGCTTACGAAGGCGAGACGATTGCGGGAGCTCTTTTAGCCGCAGGGGTCCGTACACTTCGGGTGCATGAGGAAAAAGGAACACCGCGAGGAATTTACTGCAATATCGGTCACTGCTATGAATGCAGAGTGCATGTAGACGGTGTCCCTACTGTGCGTGCTTGTATGACGCTTGTGCAGGAAGGCATGCAAGTGAATGCTGGTTCTGTCCTTCCTACTCCCTTGAAGAAAGGAGGGCATGGTGCATGATCGACCTTATCATCATCGGGGCTGGACCCGCGGGCTTATCCGCAGCAATTGCAAGTGCAAGGCAGGGATTGGCTGTTCATGTAATCGATGAGTTCTATCGCCCTGGGGGCCGCTTGCTTGGACAGCTTCACGAAGAACCGGACGGTGTGTGGTGGAATGGACTAGATGAGGCTGCTCGTCTCACGCAAGAAGCGATAGGGCTTGGCGTAGAGATCCGTTGCGGCGTTTCCGTCTTCCATTTGACCCCATCTCAAAATGGCTGGATTGTTTCTACCACAGTGGGGGAAATGATAGCCCCGTTGCTCCTGATTGCTACGGGGGCTTCTGAAGCAGCCGTGCCTGTGCCAGGGTGGACGTTACCTGGCGTGATGTCCATCGGAGCTGCTCAAGTCATGACGAACGTGCAGCGCGTGCGAGTAGGACAACGCGGAGTCGTCATTGGAATCAATATCTTATCGGTAGCGATATCCAGGGAATTGCAGTTGGCTGGTATTACGGTGGATCGAATGATTCTCCCACCTAGTACGACTGTCAGTGACACTGCGGGGCAACCACAAGCAGTGCTGCAATCTTTATTGCGCGTCGCCCATCTTGCCCCTTCTTTGATGATTCGATGGGGAAGCAAACTGATGAGAAATTCATGGATGCAAAAGCTGTCAATGGCCCTCTACCCCTCAAACGGGTTTTCTATGTGGGATATCCCGATTCAACTTCGAACAGCAGCCCTGGAAATCGTCGGAACCTTTCAAGTCGAGAGTGTTCGTATCGCCCGAGTAGCTGCCGATGGTTCAACCATAGCTGGAACCGAACAAGTCATTCCAGCTGATTTCGTCTGTATCGCTGGCGGATTAAGTCCACTCGCTGAATTGGCAGCGATTGCCGGGTGTCCTTTTGCTTATGTTCCCTCCTTGGGTGGGCATGTCCCCTTACACAATGAAAGCATGCGAACACCAGTCCCCGGACTCTATGTTGCTGGCAACATCACGGGAATTGAAAGCGCCAAAGTGGCAATGGCTCAAGGCACGGTCGCTGGACTTTCTATCGCCAAAGCTCGGGGAAAGCTAACGAATGAACAGCCGTTATCGGATGCCATTCAGCAGGTGAAATTCGTCCGGCAAAACGCAACGATCCAGTTCCATCCAGACATTGTGGCTGGGCGTGCACTGGTGGGGCAAATGACAGCAGAATGGATCGCGCACTAAATTCATTCCTTCAATAGGAAAAGGCAGCCTGTTAATCCTTCACGGCAGGCTGCCTTTGTTTTTCTGCGTCTAGAGTAAGCGTACTGTGAATTTCCTCTGCCTGTTCTCGATAATAAGCAATGAGCTCAGGGTACTCCGCGATTTCTCTCTCTCCTGTCGGAGTGATTGCATACAGCCCGCGTTGCACACGGGTAAACCACCCATAATGATTTTGGATAAGAATCGACGAGGTTTTCTCCCCCGCCCCTTTCCTCTTGAGTAATTTAGGCGATAACGGCCCATACTGCTGAAGCAATGTCGCGATTTGAATGCAGCTCTGCTTGTAGGCCGTCATGAGCTTGGTTTGATAGCTGCCGCCAACATTGTAATCGCCGTATCTTCCCCGCATCTCTTCAATGATGCGGCTTCGCTTTTTTTGATTGAATTGCTTGCTTTTTACCCGATCAAACGGTCCCGGTGAAATATTCACTTCCATGACTGCGGGACCTCTTTTTGGAAAGGACACGAGAATGAGACCGAGCTCTAGACGTCTAACCAAGTAGCATATATCTTGCCATTTTTTCGAAAACAATTTGTATTTGGGCTTCGGGATCGCCATATAAACAAAATCGGTATAGCGTTGTCGCTTTGTTGCCTGGATGAGCAATTCCACACTTAGGTTGCGCTTAAACTCAACAATGATCAGTTCCTCACCCTTGATGGCCGTTAAATCGCAATGCTTGACCTCGCCAAAAACTTCATATCCTTGTGCGACAAAATAATTCCGAATCGGTTCGTACATGTCAGCTTCATATTTTTTCTCTGCTTTCGATTCCATGTGCTCCCCTTCTCTTATAGGAAAAAGAGCCAATCCAGTGGATTGACTCCTCTCTTCGTTATTCCTTCAAAACTGAAT
>NZ_PXZN01000072.1:0-1214 GCF_003013445.1 Brevibacillus sp. NRRL NRS-603
ATAGTAAGATGTAAGTCGTTTTTTTATTATATAAAATATATTTTATTGTTCGGATTGACTTTATAAAGTTTTATTATTCTACTTGTCAAATTTCGTTGACACCGCTATCATTTCAGATTACTTTTATTGTATTAGACTGTTTGTAAAAGATTATTGCGAAATTCGTAAAAAAATGATGGAGGTTCCCAGAAAATCGTATTTATGAAAAAGCTGGACCATGTCGACAGACAGATTCTGCAAATCCTCCATGAAGATGGGCGCATCCCATATACAGAAATCGCCCATCAACTAGGCGTGAGCGAAGGAACAATTCGATCGCGCATCACTCGTCTTTTGCAAGACGGAGTCTTTCAATTCGTAATACAACCCGATCCAGAGAAATTAGGATTACATGTGCAGGCTATCATCGGGTTAACCACAAAGCTAGGTTTGCAGAAAGAAGTGGCAGAAAAATTAAGCAAATTCTCTGCAGTACGCTTTGTAGGCGCTTATAGCGGTAAGCACGACTTGATCATCCAAGCGTGTTTCCATAGTAATGATGAGCTGATCACCTTTGTCAACGAACGACTCTCTCAAATTGAAGGAATTGCCGCTGCGGATGTTTCACTAGAACTGAAGCAGTACAAAGACACCTTCTCTTTCGTTCAAGACGACGAGGTGACCCTGCAATGAAAGGGGTTGATGCCTTCCAGCCGAAGTCAAGCAGCTTCGTGTAGTTTTCATTTTTTTTCGTCCTTTATTTTCAGAAAAAAGACAAAAAAGAAAAACGTACTGGGGGTTATTGCGTTGAAAAAGAATGTGTTTGCACTGGTGAGCTCGATTGCTGTATTAGGAACCGCCCTGGCAGGGTGCGGTGGAGGTCAACCAGCTGCCGCTCCACCGGCAGGAGGAACAACTCCAGCACCTTCACAGCCTGCAACACCAGCTGCTGAGAAGAAGCCACAAGTTTTAAAGATGAACCTTCATTCCGAGCCACCTACAGCTGATCCAGGGCTCGCAGAGGACACGACTTCAGGAGCGATTATCTTGGCAACCTTTGACGGCTTGACCCGCATTGGTACCGACGATAAGCCACATGAAGCTGCCGCTGAGAGCTACACCGTCTCTGATGATAAGCTAACCTACACATTTAAAATCAGAGATGCGAAATGGAGCAATGGTGACCCAGTAACAGCACATGACTTTGAGTATGCTTGGAAGCGTGCTCTCGATCC
>NZ_PXZN01000073.1:0-890 GCF_003013445.1 Brevibacillus sp. NRRL NRS-603
CGACGAGGAGTAATAAAAAATCGACAAACGGGAAGTCACTTCGGTGGCTTCCTGTTTATTTTTCCGCATTTTGGCAAGAATGAGAGACAAGTAAGCCATCGTAAAGAAGGGATGCACAGATGAACTTGGCTGAGATCTTGGTGTACACCGATATCCGGCAGCTCCATCAGATTGCCAACCATTACGGATGCGAATGCAACCCTCATTCCAAAAACGAATTGATTACGTCACTGTTGTCTAGCTTGAGGCACAGGTTGACAATCTCCCAAGAAGTTGAGCAACTGAGCAGTGCAGAAACCCATTTTTTGCTCCAATTGTTCCTGGACAAGCGTACGGTCATGTCGCTGGAGGATTTGTTGGCAAAGGCTGGAGTGGCACTGGCGTGTGAAAAGGAAAAAAAGCAGGAAGAAGGGCGGAAGTTTGTCGCGGCTGCAATGAGGCGAGGATGGATTTTTCCTGCGAAAAGCAAGACAGTAGGTCAGTACCAAATTCCGCTGGACATCCGTGAGCCATATTTGCAAGCATGGTTGACAAAGTGGCGTGAGTCAAACGCATTCTTTCATCCCGGTCCGCAAGCATACAGGGATGAAGGAACAGCACTATGCGATGATATCATGCAATTTTTACAATTTCTCCAGCAGGAGCCAGTACCGCTAACCGCAGAAGGTGGCATGTACAAGCGTCATCAGCAGCAGCTTTTTCAATTTTTGTACGTAAAAGAAGAGCCGCTATTGCCGCAAAAATGGCGTTTTGGGTACGGGCTGCATTTTGATTTATACCCTGACCGCTTTTCCTTGCTCTACGATTTCTGCTACTATCACCGATGGATCGTAGAAGCGGACGGCAAGGTAGCATTAACGGAAGCAGGGAGGGAGCGACTGGAGCAACCG
>NZ_PXZN01000074.1:0-4069 GCF_003013445.1 Brevibacillus sp. NRRL NRS-603
GCTGCATAGGCGTATGCAGACTTGCGAGCAGACGCCCCAAGGATTCCTCAGACATTCCCTTTCCGTCGTCCCTCACGCTGATTTGCATCACATCCCCCTGACAAAGCACCGTGAGCCATATCGTCCATCCCTGTTCCTGATGTTCAATCCCGTGTGTAATTGCATTTTCAAGCAATGGCTGTAGCAACAGCTTCGGGATACGCTGATCCGACAAGCTCTCTTCCACGTCCATGTACACCTGAAGGCGCTCTCCCAGACGAATCTTTTGGATTCGGACATAGGCTTCTAACGACACCAGTTCTTGCTTCAGCGTAACGTGCCTATCCTCTCGAGCGACCGTATAGCGCATGAGTTTTCCGAGCGAGGAAACCATGTCGGACACATCGTAATTACCCGAGCGGATCGCCATCATATTGATTGATTCGAGTGTGTTGTAAATAAAATGCGGATTGATCTGGCTCTGCAAGGCAGCCAGCTCCGCCTCCCGCTCACGCAAGCTGCTGAGATACACCTCATTGACAAGGCGATTGATTTCCTCGACCATCTGATTAAATTGTTCACTCAGCTTCCCGATCTCGTCTTGGGAATCGACAGGAACTCGTTCATGAAAGTTTCCTCGCTTTACTTGCAGCATTTTTTCTTTCAATTGAACGAGCGGCTTGCTGAGCGAATAGGAAAAATAAATCGCGAGTCCGCCAGCGACGAGTAAAAACATCGCCGCAATCAGCATCGTAAAACTGCGCAAGCTATTGGATTCTGCGAGCAGGATGTCGAGCGGAATCAGACTGATCACCACAAGCCCCGTCTCTCTCGATTGATGATCCACGAAGAGATATCGCTGTCCCTGAATCATCATCTGGTTGGCATCCCCACGATTGATACTGTCCGTTTCTTGCAGCAAAGTACGATAGCCCGGCGAGCCTTCGCTCTCCCTCTTTTCATAAAACAGCTCGTTTTCCTCATTGACGATGATCAAGCTCCCATCCTTGGTAAAAGGCATATCGGACAAGATCTGGTCAAACATGTCCATTTTCATATCGATTTTCATGATTCCAAGCGGTACTTTCGTATACGGCTCACGCAATAACCGCGCCACTGACACAAATCGCTCCCCAGATGCATCCAAATAATAGCTGGGCCGATGCTGTGGAATAATGACAGCTCCCCCCTGTTCCTTGACCACGCGCGAATACCATCCCTCTTCTGCCAAATCTCCCTTGCTCTTCATGACGGAAGGGTCCAGATTGGAAAAAATCATGCCATTCCCAGCAATGATTTGAATGCCTTTTACTTCTGGTCGGCTATAGGAAAGACTGGAGATATACAGCGTCATCCTTTCCCTTTTTTCCATGGAGAGAAAAGAAGTAGCCGACGTATTTGTCTGAATTTCTTTTAAAATGGACAGGATTTCTGGATCGTAGAGCGGCATGAGTGATAAACGCTTCATCTCCCGAATATTGCGCTCCACGTTGCGATTGATCTGACCCACAATCTGCCCCGTGTATTCAGCCGTTCTCATTTCCGTTGAAGCCGAAAACTTACTGTACGTGATGATTCCTTGCAAGCTTAACGGGATTGCGATCAAGCAGAGAAAAAGCGTGAGAATCTTCGCCCGCAGTGTTCCTTGCAAAAAAAGCGTCGAGACTTTCTTTTTCATGATGGCCCCTTTCCGACTGTTTGAATAATCAGTATTTTATACATCAAAAAATCCGTCAGGTCAAAATCCTGACGGTCTGTTTCTCAGTCTATTTCGATGCCCATGTAGAGACAATCGTAGAAGGTATCCTCTATCAAAAATTCTCTCGTGCGGTCCAAACGACAAATGATCCGTCTCTCCTGACACGCAATGTACGAATGCAATAAAATCTTCTGCGTCAGTGATTTTTCCTAAACGGATGATGACCTCTTGACCAGACCTAAGCTTGGATACCTTCATAAGAGCCTCCCAGCATTGGAAACTTTTCATACTATTAAAACAAAAAAACGGACGCCTGTTAACCGTCCGCTTTAGCTTGTAGCTTGTACGACTATTCCAATGTTTTAAAGTAAAGGACGGTATCATGCAAGCTGCCATCAGCGGATCGGGAAAACCCCGGAATGCGTCCTGCTTCTTGATAACCCATCGATTGATACAACTGGTTGGACGGGTCGCCCGCTCGTGTATCCAAAACGAGGAGGCTGCGGTTTTCAGCAAGGGCCCTTGCCTCTGCCAGCAGCATCAGTCCACGACCAATCCCTTGACGCTGTGCAGTAGGATGAACCATCAGCTTGGCGATTTCTGCCCGATGCAATCCATTTGGACGACTCACCAGATGCAACTGGATGGTTCCTACGATGACATCTTCCTGTACAGCTACCCAAATTTTCACATGTTCATGGGGCACCGAAGTCCAATAGGCGCGTGCTTCTTCCAGCTGCATAGGCGGTAAAAAGCCAAGGGAAGCCCCATCCTCTACGACATCGATTAGCAATTGGGACAGCTGACGCAGTTCTTCCTCTGAAAACTCAATTCCTTCCCGATAACAAAGCGCTAGCTTCATAAGAGCCCCTCCGAATTGTTTTTAAGGTCGATATCCGTACATACTGAAAACAAACAGCAAGCATAGATAGATAATCGCTGCGGGTACAATGGTAAGAGAAATGAAAAACCGTTTTTTCACACCGTTGGCATTTCGAAACAGCCAAAAGTAGATGAACAGCAGGATGAGGAGAAATGGGACAAAATAAAAGCCAAGCATGAGTCCCACCCAATCCGAGTTGGTTTCCCAGAACTGCTCCGGCACGGGCACCTTATGATATTCACTATATATCTGTTCTTTACGTGATATAAATAGGTAAGATAGCACGAGGTAGTAACCGAATATAACAAATTTCAGCCAAGGCTTTATCTGTTTCGCTGCGAGTGTTATGGAAAAAATGATTCCCAGGATAAACCATAATGCCATGTATTCCATCTGGATCCCTCCTACGAAGGATTATAGGGATCGGATCTGCTGGAGATAAGTACCAACTTTTTTTGGTACCTCACTCTCACATGATTGCAAGAGTCGACAAAATTTGGAATACTTCCTATAATAGACTTGTCAAACAACACGGTATGCGAGTATCTTTGCATATAGAAAGCTCACTACCTGTAGGAGATGGTCACGATAACGTACGCTCTTTCGTTTTTACTGTCGTTTTGTATCGTTATGGTGCTGATTCCGCCTCTGGCTAAATTGGCATTTCGCCTTGATTTTGTGGACAAGCCTCGTAAAGACGTGGAAAGAAAAATTCACCGGGAGCCTATCCCATTGACAGCCAGCTACGCTATTTTTGTTGGCTTTGCTGCATCGTTTTTGCTCTTCTCGAAAGAATCAACCGGGCAAACGATCGCTGTTCTGTCAGGCTCACTACTGCTGCTGATTATCGGTACCATTGATGACTGGTACAAGACGCAAGGCAAGGATTTTTCCGCCCTGCCCAAGCTGATCGTCCAAGTATCGGCCGCCGTCATTGTCTATCTGTCGGGTATTACTTTTTCCGGCTTTTACAATCCATTGAGTGGCGAATACATATTGCTCCCGCAATGGTTGCAGTTCATCCTGACCATCCTGTGGATTTTCGGGGTAACGACGGTCATCAATTTTTCGGATGGCATGGATGGTTTGGCTGGAGGGCTTTCTGCAATCTCCGCAGGCACGCTCTTCGTAGTCGCTTTGGTCAAAGGACAAAGCACATCTGCGATTATGGCGATCAGTCTGATCGGTGTTGCCTTGGCTTATCTGCGGTACAACAAACCGCCGGCCAAAATTTTCATGGGAGATGCAGGCGCGACCTTCCTCGGCTTTATCTTGGCAGTCATCGCGTTGGATGGAGCCTTTAAGCAGGCAACCGTTCTCTCCTTGTTCATTCCGATTTTAGCACTCGGTGTGCCGATTTTTGATAATCTGTTTGTGGTGACCAAACGCTTCCTGCAAGGAAAGCCGATCTACCAAGCAGATGCCAGTCAGGTTCATTATCGCCTGCTGCGTTCTGGACTCAATCCGAAGCAGGTCGTCACCTTCCTGTGCTTGATCAGTGTTTGCTT
>NZ_PXZN01000075.1:0-5649 GCF_003013445.1 Brevibacillus sp. NRRL NRS-603
AAATCAATCTCGTATTTTTCAAAAATAGGAGTATCGAGGGATTTCGTTACGATTGGCAACACTGCTGTATCTTTTTGGAATTGCTCAATCGCTTTTTGTGTTGCTTCTACAAAAAAGGTACTAGGAATTTGATTCTCTGCTCTGCGCTCATCCGGATACAAGCATCCAGATAAAAGGGAAGACAGAATCGTCAAACTGATCAGAAGCTTGAACGATTTTCGCCACGATTGCCACATCTTATGTACACACCTCTTACATTCCATCTTCATTTTCTTTGCGTTGTCGCTCGAGTGCAGCCGCTACTACTGATTTCAGCTTGCTTTCTGGAATCCTGACCGTACAATCCTTTTCCGTCGTTTTTGCCTGACAGGCCAAACGAATCCCATTCGCGAGATCCTTTTCAGGCAGCTTGCGCTTTTCCAGAGCTGTTGGCGGGCACAGCAGGCCATTTTCAACGACCACGCGGCACATCAGACAAGATGCGTGTCCACCGCATCTCTGCGGGATTACAACGCGAGCTGACGAAGCAACGCCGACCAAGGTTTGCCCAGTCCGCGCCTTCACACTCTTCTTGCTCGGGAGAAAGGTTACTTTCCCCATTCCGTCACTTCCTTTACTAATACGGCCGATGAGCTACCTTGATTGTTCCTGATGAAACAATCTTCGTCTGGCAGCCTAATCTGTAGCCTTCTGCGCGTTCAGCCTTACGCAATCGTAGTTTTTCTTCTGGTGTCACTTCGTTTAAGTGCTCTGCCCCTTCCAAAACATGTGTACGGCATTGTGCACATACCCCTCTTTGGCACGCATGCCCCCACACGATGTTGTTCTTTTTGGCAAGAGCAACAATCGATTGATTCAACTCGATCGAGACTTCATGACTGCCAGCACGAGTTAGTAGTGTGATCGCCGACATTGATAATCCTCCCTAGACAAAAATCACAATCAAAATCATGACAAGCACGACGAGTAATAGTAAGAATGCGAAGGCCTTCACAAGGAACCGCAAAAACCCATTGCTTATTTTTCTGGCAAAGATCATAACTAAATTGCAGACGAACATGAGCCCAATGGCGATTAAGGAGATGTTCATCTTTGTCATAGGATCAATATACATCGGGACTGCAGCATCCTTTGCATTTTTTGCTTTATTATACCATACTTCCCCCTCTTCGTCTGACGCTTGCGAACCTAATACTAGACATTCGCATAGACTATCGTGATGAATTCGCCCATTGGAGGGATGAAACGTTGAGTAATAAAGTAAATAATCGAAAATGGCGGAATCCATACGCGCCTATACCCAGCAAAAAATTAAGCGACCAAGTCGAAAATGTCTCCCTTTCCATTTCACCGAAAAAAATCCTGCCCGCGGTTGATTTGCGCACCTCTGTTACGAAAATGCGCCATAACATTAAAGGGATCGGCAGCACGATTCGGCAGGTAGAAGACACAATGGATTCATTGTACGGGGCGATGGAGATGATTGAGAACCTCGGAAAACGCACGCCTGAGCCTGAGGTCGTTGCCGAAAAGCCTGCTGGCAAACGTAAAGCCGCTCCAGAGCCACAAAAGGCTGCAGACACAACAACACAGCCGGAATCAGGCTTAGGCAACCTCTTGGCCAATATAGATATCGGGCAATTACTGGGTCTCCTGCAATCCCCTTTAGTCCAGAACCTGATTACACAGGTAAGCAGCAACTCCAAAGAACGAAAAAAAGAGGGATAAAATCCCTCTTTTTTTCTTGCAATCTGTAGGTCAGCCATGTCCCTGTAGAGCCATGATTGTTCCTAGTCTTACTGTATGACGGTTTTGGTTGCAGGTAACGGGCATAATCGCCCATTTCTCTTATTTGAGCAGCTTGGT
Organism: Brevibacillus sp. NRRL NRS-603; assembly: GCF_003013445.1. Lineage (NCBI taxonomy): Bacteria > Bacillati > Bacillota > Bacilli > Caryophanales > Paenibacillaceae > Brevibacillus > Brevibacillus sp. NRRL NRS-603. Next base: position 1,867 of record NZ_PXZN01000075.1, read on the forward strand.
CAAGGTGGACATGTCATTTAGATTAATTTCCTGATTGCGAAACATTTCAATGACCCTATCTTCCTTTTCAGGAGTTAATTGCTTGCCGCTAAGGGTAGCGAGCGTGCGAATGATTTGACGCAGCTTGGTCTCGTCTTCAAAATCACTGCGCTTGACCTGACCGGCTAGTGAGCGAAGCTTTTCTTCATCGACATTTTCCGTTGCTTTTCCTTGCAAGCGCTCAAAAAGTCGTTTCGACATATTATTCACGTGAAATCTCCTCCTGCACATGGGCTTTCACCCTATCGTATGTGCAGAAGCCTAAATCGGTGATACTTCACTCATGACTTATTCCGCATCGGGATTCAGGTACGCCATTTCAAAGGTTTTTCCGCGTCCCATCAGTTCTTCCACGCCTTGACGAGCTTCTTTTCCTTCAAACAGCATCCCATACAGAACAGAGGTGATTGGCATTTCAACCTGCTCGCGTTGCGATAAGGAAAAGGCTGCATTTGTCGTACGAACGCCTTCGACGACCATGCCCATCTGTGCCAGTACGTCATCGAGTTTTTTTCCTTGTCCGAGCATATAGCCTGCACGCCAGTTTCTGCTGTGTTTACTCGTACATGTGGCAATCAAATCACCAACACCAGCCAGGCCAGAAAACGTAAGTGGCTTAGCACCGAGCTTGATGCCCAGTCGACTAATTTCCGCCAAACCACGGGTCAACAGGGCTGCCTTAGCGTTGTCCCCATACCCTAAACCATCAGACATCCCTGCACCAAGTGCAATGATGTTCTTCAACGCTCCGGCGATCTCAGCGCCAATCAGGTCCGGGTTGGTATACACTCGAAAATTTGTATTCATCAGCAAATCTTGAGAGCGCAGCATGCTTTCTTCCGATTCAGACGCCATCACCACTGTCGTTGGTTGCCGTTTGACTACTTCCTCGGCATGGCTCGGTCCTGACAACACAGCCAATCTGGACGCAATCTCTTTCGGCACCTCTTCCGCAATGACTTCTGACATCCGCTTCAGGCTTTCCAATTCAAAGCCTTTTGTCGCATGAATTAACAGTACATCCGGTTCCAGGTGCGGAGCCACTTGCCGACAAATTTGACGCATGGCATGGGAAGGAACAACGAGAAGGACAATGCGCTTGCCAACGACAGCTTCTTGAATATTGGTGGTGGCAACAATGTTGGTCGAAAGCGTTTCTCCCGGCAGGTACTTCTCATTCACATGCTTGCTGTTTATTTCGTCTGCCAACTTGGTATCCCGTACCCAAAGCGTAACCTGATGACCGTTGTCCGCCAAGACTGTAGCAAGTGCCGTTCCCCAGCTTCCGGCCCCAATCACCGTAACATTTTGAATCAATACGTCCCCCTCCACTTTTCTCATGTCCGTTCGTACATTATCCCAGCTTCCGGTTGGACTTGTCTCCTAGTTTCCGTTCGTTACCTGCAAGAAGATTGCGGATATTATTATAATGACGAATGTAAGCAAAGATTGCGATCGCCAAGCTCGCCCAGATAAAGGAAGTAGGTTTGTCCAACAAGTAAAGAGTAAATGGAATGACCGTTACGATAACCAATGATCCTAATGAAACAAAGCGAGTAATCGCAATGACTATGACTGCCAACACGGCAGCGATCAAAAATGCCAAGGGAGAAAACCCTAACACGACGCCTAGCGTGGTCGCAATGCCTTTCCCTCCGCGGAATCCAAAAAAGATCGGCCAATTGTGACCCGCGATAACAAACAGGCCTGCCACTGCGTACGCTGCCGGGTCCCCTGTCATCAGGTGAGTCAGTCCCATCGCAGCTATTCCTTTTAGTGCATCAAGAAGGAGAACGGCAATGCCGGGGCCTTTTCCTAACACCCTGAGGGTATTGGTTGCACCGGCATTTCCGCTGCCATGAGAACGAATGTCAATTCCTGCGACTTTTTTGGCGATAAGATAGCTAAAGCTAATAGAACCGATTAAATAGCTAAGCACCCAGGATAATAACACCATGGCCTTTTTCTCTCCCTACGTTTTTTTCCGTGTCCAGATTCTAACTGGTGTGCCTTCAAACACAAATGCTTCACGGATTTTGTTCTCTATGTAACGTTCATAGGAGAAGTGCATAAGTTCCGGATCGTTCACAAACAGAATGAACGTCGGTGGTTTCACTGTTGCTTGTGTCGCATAGTTGATCTTTAAGCGTTTACCACGATCAGATGGCGGAGGTGTACGGATCGTCGCATCTGTTACCAAATCATTGAGAACCGCGGTAGGAATCCGCATCGCATGTGCTTGAGCTACTTCATTGACCTTCGGTAGAATCGTATGGACACGTTGCTTCGATTTTGCAGACACATACATAATCGGAGCGTAATCCAGGTATTTAAATTCTTCGCGGATCAATTCTGTGAAGCGTTGCATCGTTTTGTCGTCTTTTTCAATAGCATCCCATTTGTTCACGATAATAATGACACCACGGCCAGCCTCATGTGCATAACCCGCGATCTTCTTGTCCTGCTCGATAATGCCCTCTTCCCCGTTAATGACAACAAGAACGACATCGGAATCCTCAATGGAACGCATCGCACGCATCACACTGTATTTTTCCGTTGTTTCATACACTTTTCCACGCTTGCGCATACCTGCCGTATCTACGAGAATGTAGCTTTGGCCATCACGCTCAAATGGCGTGTCGATTGCATCACGGGTCGTTCCGGCAACATCACTGACAATGACTCGCTCTTCACCGAGAATCGCATTCGTCAAAGAAGACTTCCCGACGTTTGGACGACCGATGATGGATACACGAATAACATCGTCTCTTTTCTCTTCGTCATCCTCTGCTGGGAAATGCTGAACCACTTCTTCCAGCATATCGCCTAAGCCAAGACCATGGCTACCTGAGACAGGGAATGGCTCGCCCAGACCCAAGGAATAAAAATCGTAAATATCCGCACGCATTTCCGGATTATCCGCTTTGTTCACCGCGAGAACGACAGGTTTTCCTGTCCGATTCAGCATCCGTGACAGTTCAACGTCCGCATCTGTCACTCCTGTACGGCTATCTGCAATCATAATGATGACATCTGCTTCGTCAATCGCAAGCTCTGCCTGGTAACGCATCTGTGTAAGAATCTCGTCGGTCTCGCCAAACTCAATTCCACCGGTATCAATCACATGGAATGTATGCGTTAACCATTCACCTTTCCCGTACAGGCGGTCACGGGTTACTCCCGGCATATCCTCCACGATCGCGATTCGTTCGCCAATCAATCTGTTAAAAATCGTGGACTTCCCCACGTTGGGTCTCCCCACAATGGCTACCACTGGTAATCCCATAATCAACAACACTCTCTCTCATTTTACGTTTTGACTAGCTAATCATACCATACACTACTTATGCCGAACAATGATAAGGGTATCGGCGCTCACTTCATGCACCATTCCATCTAGTATCTTTTCCAGCGTGAAGGCTGTTTGCTGCATACCCTCCGTAGTAGACTCGATAAAAATCGGCACACCACCTGCTATCCTGTCTTTGTTCGTCGTAATCACCGCCAAGATTACTCCTGTCATGGCCTACAGCTCCTTTTTCACGATTCTAGTCTTCGTTGGCATTCGGAAGACGCTCTCGAGAATCGGGACTGCACGAATAACGGACATTGCACGTTCCACATCTTTTTCTTGCGGCAATAAAAATACACCCAGTCTTCCTGACTGTATATCACGTTTTACCAATGGAGTTAGCGATGGCTCTCCCGTATCAGTATATACGCCGAGTTGCGTCGCGACATCGT
>NZ_PXZN01000076.1:0-5783 GCF_003013445.1 Brevibacillus sp. NRRL NRS-603
ACGAGATGCAGCAATCGCTCAACTTCCTCAGCCTGTCGCATCTGATCTGCCTGGGAAATCCATAGACGAAACCGAACTCCCTGTGCGGCTTGCACTGCTAATCGAATATTTTCCCGTACCGTTAGCTTGGGAAATAAGTTCGTCAATTGAAACGATCGGCCAATACCCAATCTCGTTCGTGCTGCTGGGGGCAAGTGTGTAATATCTTGCCCCTTGTATTTGATTTTTCCTTGCGAGGGAGTAAGCTGTCCGCTTAACAAGTTAAATAACGTTGTCTTCCCGGCTCCATTCGGTCCGATGATCGAGGTAAATCGCTGTTTCGGTATGCGTAGCGATACCTTGTTTATGACTGTTTGCTCCCCAAATGCTATGCTGAGGTCAACCGTTTCCAACAAGTAATTCATCACACACCTCCTCTACTTCTGGTTCCTGACAGGTGGTGCTGTCTCTTCCATCGTCATCTCTCGAACGAGCACAGGGACCGGATGATCGACTCCGTCTTTTTTCTCGAGCTTGATCGCGTATAATGTTTGCAGTGCCTGATGGTCCTCTACCCGGAACTGCATCTGGCCCTTCGGCGTATCAAAGGTCATGCCTTCCATCGCAGCAATCAGCTTTTCCGAATCTGTATCGGCGTTCGTCTTTTTCAATGCTTCCACAATCGCTACGGCTGCCGTCATCCCGCCTGCCGTAAATAAATCTGGAATCTCGCCTTGAAAACGCTTCTTGTGCTCATCGATGAGCCAGTCGTTCATTTTCGTTTTTGGAAGCGAATGGTAATACACCGAGAAGCCTTCCATCCCGATCATTGCCTCCATTGTTTTCAAAGCGGCGATATCAGGTGCTCCCGTAGATACCTTGATGCCTTTTTGCTGAACCTGCATATCTTGCAGCTGTTTCCACGGGGAGTTCGAGCCTGCCCACGTGATGAACACATAGTCGGGTCTGGCGCTGATGATTTTTTGGATGTTGGCTGTAAAATCAGTCGTGTTTGTGTCCACGTATTGTTCTTCGATGATGACAGCCCCTAATTTTTCAGCGGCGGTCTTAAAGGCTTCAATCCCTTCTCGACCGTAGGCGCTGTCTTGGGCCATCGTCGCGATCTTTGTTCCTTTGGAAGCAATTGCCGCGGCACCTGCTACTGCGTCCTGTGAAGAATTTCGACCTGTGCGAAAAATGTATCTGTTCCAGTTTTTCCCGGTGATACTATCTGCTACAGCCGGCTCTACGACCATGATTTTTTTGTACTCCTCTGCCAGAGGAAGGACAGCGAGCGTATCGCCTGAACTCGAGGATCCTACGAGAAAATCAACCTTGTCAGTTTCTAGGAGCTTCGTCGCTTTTTGAACAGCGACATCGGGCTTCGTCTCCGTATCCTCCACGACAAACTCGATCTTTTTGCCAGCGATCTCTCGTTTGCCTTCCGTTGCATAATCGAGTCCAAGCTCAAAACCTCTTGCCGTCTGCTTGCCGTAGCTCTCCAATGGCCCCGTGAGTGAAACGAGTACGCCCACCTTGATCGTATTGCCGCCGCCAGATGAAGCGCTTTCATTTTGGCTGCAGCCAACAGCAAGCACGACAGACATCGCTAGCGGGAGCAACATTTTCCATCCTCTTTTTTTCACGCCAGTCCCTCCTCGAAAGTCAAAATGCTCATTGCGATTCGGCTAACCATTCCAGTACAGTTGCAGCCCACGTATATCCAGTTCCAGCACTGACAGCTACGACAATATCCCCTGGGGCAAGACGTCCCTCTTGCTGTGCGACATGCAGTCCAATACACGGATCGAGTGCAGACAAATGCCCGTAATGATCGAGATAAACGGCCTGCTCCTCGCTTAGTTGCAGACGTTCCAACAGCTCCAAGAACATCGAACGCTTTGTGTGCAAGGGAAGCAGCAACTTCAAATCATGCAGAGATCGATTGCTTTTTGCCAATGCCTTCTCTACGACATGGACAAAGTTTGGTATCGAGATGGGATCAAGTCGTTCTTTCATATCGCTCGGATTCGGCACATCGATGTAATGGAGTCTGTTTTCCACCGTTTCATGACTAGGTTTGTGCCTCGAACCGCCTGCAGGTACCCTTACATCATCGTGAAAAGAACCATCCGTGATGACACAGCTATGGAGAATTCTGCTCTTAGTAGCACCGCGCTTTACGAGAGCCGCTGTCCCCCCATCTGCAAAATTAAACATGAAGCGTGAGCGAGGATTGTCGTAATCGACGATTTGTGATTCTTTACAGCCAGCAACCAGCAAGATGTTTTCAATGGATGAATCTGCCGTTAGCATATCTTTGGCAACCTTCAGGGCAATTGGAAAGCACGAGCTGACGTTCATCATCTCGAAACCGTATGCGTTTGTCGCTTTTAGTTCGTATGTAATCTTCGGTGCGCTGGACCATACATAGTAATCTTTGTGCGGGCTGCCAAAATAAATAATCACGTCTATCTCAGATGGATCAATCACCGAGCCGGTCAGCTGTTGGGCTGCTAGCACAGCGAGGTCTGATGCATGAAGGGTATCATCTGCGACATGCTTTTGATATAGACCGAATTTTTCGATAATAACTCGTGCGGGGATTCCTGTCTTTTCAGCCAAACATTCAGCTGTTTCTACTCCCTCAGGAAAAAATACGGACGTCGCTTCCACTCCGATGGTCTGGTCGTGAATCGTATTCGCTTCAAGATGATTCATACTTTCGCTCCTTCCTTCGGTACGAGCATCGTCGCTGTTCCAGTCAGAACTACTTTTCCATGCTGATTCGTACATTCCGTAAGCAATCGGATGATGCCACGCTCTTCTTGATACTCCAGCACAGTGGCGGTCGCGGTGATCGTGTCTCCGATCAATACTGGAGCCGTAAACTGAATGGTCTGGTCTTTGTAAATGGAACCGATGCCAGGCAGCTGCATCCCGAGCAATCTGGACAACATGCTCGCCGTCAACAGTCCATGTGAGATACGCTGGCCGAATCGCGTGTCTTTTGCGTACTGTTGGTCGATATGCACCGGATTGTAATCCCCACTCATTCCTGCAAATAGAACGATATCTGTTTCCGTAATCGTTCTGCTAAAAGATGCTTGCTCCCCTATTGCAAATCTCGCCATGTGAATCACCTCATTGTGTAATGGAATCTGTCTTCAACCTGGTCAATGCTTGCTTGACAATTTTCCCTGTTGCATTGCGTGGCAGCTCTGTTAAAAACACGAATGTCTTCGGGATTTTATACTTCGCCAGTCTTTGCTCACAGTGTGCTTTGATGTGTGCTTCCGTGATGACTGCACCTGATTTGGGCACGATAAACGCCTTCGCGACCTCTCCCCATTTTTCATCGGGTACACCAACGACTGCGGCTTCCTGAACACCATCCAGCTCGCCGATGACCTGTTCCAGCTCCAGCGGATAAATGTTCTCCCCGCCTGAGATAATCATGTCTTTGCGCCTTCCTACGATATAGGTGAACCCTTCTTCATCAAAACGTGCCAAATCCCCTGTGTACAGCCACCCATCGCGGATGGTCCTGGCTGTTTCTTCTGGTCTGTTCCAGTATTCCTTCATTACATTCGGACCTTTGACAAGCAATTCTCCGATTTCGCCCTGACCCACGTCTTTTCCGTCATCCGAGATCAGGCGAACTTCGCAAAACATGACGGGCTTGCCGATTGAGCCGGCTTTTCTTCTCGCATCTTCCTTCGCAATCATAAACACGGTGGGGGATGTTTCTGTTAGGCCGTATCCTTGTCCAAAAGGGAGGCCTCGCTCCTGAAAATGCTGGATGAGTTCCTTGGGGCATGGAGCGCCGCCGTTGTAAAACCAACGGACGGAATCGAATGATGTGGTCGCAAATAAAGGGCTTTGACGAATGGCCTCATGGATGGCGGGCACACCCATCACGATGGTGACTCGGTGCGTTTCGATTAGTTGAATCGCTTTATCAGGGTCGAACTTCCCGGCGACAACGACGCGTCCGCCAGCAAGCCATGTAGGGAAGGCAAACAGTCCGATTCCCCCGATATGAAAGAGTGGCAACAAGACAATCGAGCAGTCTTCTGAGGTGAGATCAAGCGCGGCTACATTGTGAACGGAGTTCCAAAACATATTTTCTTGGGTGAGCACTGCTCCCTTAGGCTTACCTGTCGTTCCTGACGTATAGCAAATGATGTATGGATCATCTCCACTGCCATCATCTGCATCGGTCCTAGTGTGCTGGGATGACTCACTCGGGCCATCCTGGCTCCAAGGAAGTTCTCCCGGTTCCAGCCATATCATGTGCGCGACACTGGCCTTCGCCTTAATCAACTCAATGGTGGGAGCGAACTGGGGCTGGGCACATAACACGCGAATACCACTATCCTCAAACTGATAGTCTAATTCTGCAGGGGTCAAGCGGATATTAAAGGGGACAGCAATCGCACCGAGTTTGGCGATGGCAAACAGCAGAAGCACATACTCCAAACTGTTTTGGGACAAAATGCCGATCCGGTCCCCTTTTTTGACCTGTAGCTCATAGCGTAAATAATTGGCAAGATGTTGGATCTGCTCATTCATTTCTTGATACGTAAGTGATTGATCGTTGGCAATCACTGCGATCCGCGTCGGAGTGATTCGGGCTCGCTTTTCAATCCAATAAGCAATTCCATGCATGAACTCTACTCCTTTGCCTATAAAATGGATCGGTTACGGCTTGGCAGCAATCCCTTTCATAATCATCGACATGGCTGTTTCTAACACCTCTTCCGGTACGTCTTCATTTTCCCAGTAAACCCAACGCATCCCGATGAATTGTCCAATCGACATGAGACAATAAGCCAGCGTCTCATGATCCATCTCTCGAAACGCACCTTCGTTCATGGCGTTCTTCAAACTTCGTACGTACCCCGCTGCCAGTTTGGCGTAATACCAGCGATACAGCTCCTGGTCGACGAGCGCAGCCTGTTGAATAATGCTGTACATGTTGCGATGATGTTTGATCCAACGAAAAAAGGCGAGAAATCCTAGGCGCAAATTCTCTTCTTGCGTGGTTGCTCCCATGATCGCTTCTTTGATCGTCGAACGAAGCTCTCTGCTCAACTGCCTAATCAATTCATCATAGATCGCTTTCTTCGACTCGAAATAATTGTAAAACGTTCCTTGGGACACCTGTGCATGCTGTGTGATCAAGACGATAGATGCATCATAATAACCCAGCTCGCCAAACACATGCTCTGCGGCATCCAGTATTTTTTTGCGGGTTTCCTGTCCTTTCTTGGTCAAAACAGGGGTAGTCTGAATATTTTCTGACACCTGAATCACCTCTCAGTTTTAATTATATGTATAATTCTAAATATTACAACATATTTCACTCTCTATTTTTCTGCGAAAGGATCATTTCCAATAATTGACGCGAAACGATTTGAACGAACAAGCGTCTCTATTTATACAGAAGCTTCATACAAAAAAGCTCCCATGCGAACGCATGAGAGCTAAGTAGCCATATAGGGCTTGTCCGATTAAAGAACGCGCTTGGCTTTTACTACACGCTTCTCCCAGTTTGTCCCATCATACTTGGAGTAAGTCACACCCGGGCTGCCATACGTGTGCAAAATTTTCCCGTTACCCGCGTAAATCGCAACGTGTGTGATGCGGTCAGAAGAGCTGTTGACAGATGCTTTCATGAAAACCAGATCGCCTTTTTGCAGATCATTTTTGGAAACGGTTTTCCCTACAGTAGATTGCTGGCGGGAATCGCGCGGCAGTGTAATGCCCGCTTCTTTAAACACGCGTTGTGTAAAGGAAGA
>NZ_PXZN01000077.1:0-1417 GCF_003013445.1 Brevibacillus sp. NRRL NRS-603
TGATGATCATGTACGCCATCATAAATTCAGTTCTTTTCAATCGCTTTGTCATACTAGCCTCCAAATACAATGATGCAGTTTACTTCGCTTCTTTAGAGCTTTGAAAAATATAGAATGATGTAAGGAGTACCAATGAACAGTCGGAACAGTGCGGCAGAGGAGCAGGACCTTTTATGTGCGGTCGCCTTGAATGCCATGTTACCTCTGGCCAATGAACGAACGCTGCAATCAGCCTACTACATACTGCGTGGCAGAAAAGCCAATCAGACACTGCAAGATGTGCATTTGTATACCCTTTATCCGTATTATCGGATGTTTTCTCGTTTTCCAAGAGAGGATTGGGAGAAAATAGTTTCAACTTTATTTCAGGCGGGCTGGATTTTACCTGTTGATGCAGTTGGAACGAACGCGAAGCCGACATTTACCTTTTCTGATACAGGATTGCAGCATGCCAAACACACGTACCAAAAATATCGGTTTGATGTATGGTTCGCACCTTTTACACAGTCTGATTTGGCGGAGCGAATCGAACCATTTTGGAACAGACTTCATCTTATGGTGCAGACGATCTCGCAAATGCTTCATGGTGATCTCGGTTTCATCCCGGTCGTATCGGACAAGCCAGCACAGCGCTGGGTAAAAAAACAATTAGCTGATGGGGCAATGCGAAATGCCTGGAAACAGCAATTGTCTGATGAACTATATCGATTATGGGAGCCTCTGGCTGAAGATGTGCAGGAGCTTTTATTTTGTCAAATGTCAGGAGCAGGACAAGTCGGCAAGACCATGGGACAAGTAGCAGAGATTCGCCAGTCAAGTCGTAGTTATCTCACGCTGCAATTTCGATACGGGCTAGCCGCGTCGATTCAGACGCTGCTTGCAGAGAGCACTCATTATCCTCTTTTATCAAAACTTGTTACAGAATCCCACAAGCTTGACCCACGTCTAACGGAAAGTGCTGCCCGAACGTATGCACTGCTTCAGACTGGCTGTGACAAAAAAGAAATCGCGAAAAGACGACAAATGAAAGAAAGTACAATAGAAGATCATTTGGTAGAGATTGCTCTGCGCTGTCCGGAATGGGATATGACAACGTATTTGCCAAATGGGTTGGCAAAAGAGATCGTGGAGACGAGTGAGCGACTTGATACGAGCAGACTCCGGCTCATCAAGGATCAGTTGGAAGCAACAGTAACGTATTTGCAAATCCGATTGGCACTGGCACGAGCGACAAGGGAGGCAAAATGAATAAACAGCTCATGTACGACAGATTAAAGCTGCATTTTGGATACGACTCATTCCGTCCCGGTCAGGAGTCCATTATTGAACGTGTATTGGATGGACGAAGTGTTCTCGGGCTATTAGCAACTGGTGGCGGGAAATCAGTCACGTATCAGCTGCCAGCAATGCTTTTGCC
>NZ_PXZN01000078.1:0-7766 GCF_003013445.1 Brevibacillus sp. NRRL NRS-603
GAAATCTGGTTTGACGATGTACTCATTCGAAAAGACGGAAGGTTTGTGCATGAGGCGCTGCTAGGGCTGAATCCGGAGCAATTGATTTTATAGAGGGGGGCGATAATGCCCTCCTCCTTTATTTGAGTCATCATGCCGATTCCTTTACACAAAGCAGGAATATTCGGATAGATTCGAGAAGTACAATTGTCGAGATAATTAGGATAGAGAGAAACGAAGGAGTGGTTCACATGACTTTGCCTGTAAGTGAAACAATTATTGGATTTGTAGGAACGGGTGTCATGGGGAAAAGCATGGCAAACCATTTTCTGCAAGCGGGATATACAGTGCTGGTGTACACGCGTACAAAGGAAAAAGCGTCAGATTTGCTGGCAGCCGGTGCGATCTGGAAGGAGCATGTCAGTGAGCTGGCAAAAGAGGCAAACGTCATCATTACGATGGTCGGCTACCCATCTGATGTCGAGGAAGTGTATCTTAGCGCGGATGGAATTGTGGCAAATGCGAAGCCAGGCACTTATTTGATCGATATGACGACATCGAAACCGTCGCTGGCGAAACATATTTATGAGGAAGCCAAAAAGCACGAGCTGTATTCCCTGGATGCGCCTGTCTCCGGTGGAGATGTAGGGGCACGGGAAGCGCGACTGACCATCATGGTTGGCGGCGATCAGGAAGTATTTGATGCGATGGAGCCAGTGTTCACGATCATGGGGACCAACGTCGTGTTGCAGGGTGGACCAGGGGCAGGTCAGCATACCAAAATGTGCAACCAGATTTGCATTGCGACGAACATGATCGGTGTGTGCGAAGCGATCGCGTATGCGAAAAAAGCAGGTCTGGACCCGGAAAAAGTGCTGACGAGCATTGGAGCGGGTGCCGCAGGCAGCTGGTCGCTGTCGAATCTGGCGCCGCGCATGATCGCGGGCAACTTCGCACCTGGCTTTTACGTCAAACATTTTATCAAGGACATGGGTATCGCATTAGAAGCAGCGGAGGAAATGGGGCTGATGACGCCAGGACTCGCACTCTCCAAATCGCTTTATGAAGAACTGGCAGCTAACGGCGAGGCAGATAGCGGCACGCAAGCTTTGATCAAATGGTTTGAAGGCAAGTAAAACCAAAAAGGAGCCCTTTTACAGAGGGCTCCTTCTTTATTTCCATTCGTCACGTGTTGACTTGTACATCTCGCTTATCTTTTGGAACGGATCGGTTTTTGGAAGGGGGGTGTTCCATTTTCTTCACTTCGAAGATGTCCAGCAAGAAAACAAAGGACGGAATCCCGACAATCAGTCCCCATACCCCAAAGAAATGCTCGGAAAAGATCAGAACGACAAATGTGTAGAAAATCGGCAAGTGAGTCTTCGTTGCCATCAAGCGAGGATTCAGCACATAGGCTTCAAGCGCGTGAATCACCATGATGAAAATGAGCAAATAGACGACAGTTGCGATACCACCGACGCTATAGGCGATGGCACTGAGCGGAATCAATGAAATGGCGACACCTGCAACCGGAATGAGTCCCAGGATGAAGACCATGATCGCAAGTCCCAATAGATTCGGAAAGCCCATGATCCATAGACCGATGACGGTGAAGGTCGTGTTGAATAAGGCGATCAACAGCTGTGTTTCGATTACTTTGCCAAAGGTCAGGATGAATTTTTGGCTGAAGTAGGCGATTTCGTTGTACAGCCAGGATAATTTGCTCGTCCGAAATTGAGCGGTAAACGTAACGACATTGTCTTTTCCGAGCAGGAAAAACAGGCTCAAAATAATCGCTAGAAAGACATTGAACCCAACGTTTCTGACCACTGCGAGAAAATCAAGGCTGCCTTGTACGATGCCCTTCATATCGAGCTTCCCAACAATAGACATAAGATAAGGAGCAAACTCATTGTGCTGATTTTGGTGGTACACTTGCTCGATGACATGGAACAATTGTCCGGTTTGGTGAATAAGCGCCGGAATGGCTTTCATCCCACCTACAACCAGAAAGAAGGTCAGCAACATATAGAGAAAAATGAGAATCAGCTTGGGATGGATCGGCACGACTTTATGAGTGAGCCGCGTGAGGTATTGATGCAGCCGATTCATTAAATAAGTAACTAAAAAGGTAAGCAAAACCATGTTCAGCATACTTCCCAAGGAGTAAAGCAACAAACAAAACAACGCTAAAATCCCAAATCGTCTTACATCCGGCTTTTGCAAGGCGGCAGCAAAGAAATTCATGGGAACATCCTTTCCAAGTGCTCTTTTCAGCACTCCCATCCGTATACGATGATTATACTGCGTCGGTGTGAACAATTATAGCACGCTTAAAAGCGAATGGACGGAAAGAAAAGGTTCCAGTTGCTTGAAAAGTGTAGCGAAACTAGTTCACCCTACGAAGCGTCAAAGGAAGGGAACGTTGCCATAGGAGGCTAGTCACCAATGAACATAAAAACGAAAACCATGAGTTTGGTTACTGCGGTCATACTCGGGGCAAGTGCGTGGACTTCTTCTGTCCATGCTGCTACGTTTTCCCAGATTCAGCCGTATTTAACAGACTACAAGATCGGCTTTACGGATGGTAACAAGCTGGTTACTCAGGCGATTTATGATGAATTTCAGATAACTTCTTCAGGCATGATCGTTACAAAGGGCGGTAAAAAAGGAATTATCGACCCGCGAACCGGGAAGGAAATAACCCCTACAATTTGGGATAATATCGACATTCCCGATTCCAAAAATATCGCGATTGTTCAAAAAGGCGGCTGGTTTCAGTATATCGATTTGAAGACGCACAAGCTGTCGACCATGAAATTTGCTGGGGCGCATCCGTATTATTCGTCCGCAGAGCAAGGGACGGCAATTATGCTGCTGGGAAAATCATCGATGCTGCTCAATGGGGATGGCAAAGTCCTCGTTCCTCCATTTGCGGGAAAGCTGACGATGGTGCAACTCGTTGCTCCTGGTCAGACGGAAAATAAAGAGGCGGAGAAAAAGCGATATTTCGTCGCGACCACGCCCAAAGAGCTTATCATGTACGATTCTGCGTCCGGCAAAAAGCTGTTTGCACTGGCAAAGGCAGAACTGATTCCGAACGAAGGTGGTCCAGACACCGCGTATCTTAAGGTTCGATCTGGTGGAAAAGAAGGCTTGCTTGATCGCAATGGAAAGTACGTACTGGAGCCCAAATACAACGCGATTTATATATGGAATAATGGGTACTTTCAGGTGATTGGGCCAAAAGGACAAGGGTTGTGGAAAGACGGACGGATGCTGGCAGAGCCCATATATAAAGAAGTGGGGATCGAACACCAAAATCCGGACGTGTACTACACCGTAACTGGAGATGTAGCCACGTATCATTCCGTTGCCAAAGGCACAGCACATCCATTCAAAAAAGGTGCCCAATTTTTACATGGGAGCTATGTGCTGGGACAGGACCCTAAGACGAATCTGTACGGAGTCGCCCAGGTTGGAGGAGGAACGGTCATACCGTTCACTTATTCTTCGGTAGAAGGTCCGCCAGCTGCACGCTTGCTCGTCCGTAGCGACGGAAAAAAAGCAATCCTCCCTGGCTGGAATAAAGAAGTCAAAGAGCCTGATTTTTGGTTCGACTCGTATGTGACATTGGGCAGCTACAGCATGCTCAGCATTAAGGACGGAAACAAAATCGGACTTTATTCTGAAAATGAAGGCTTGGTTTTGGCTCCTGCTGAGAATCGAGTCATTCGCTATGAGGAAGTAACGGGGCAGGTGTTGGTGACTGAGCCGGATGGAAAAGTGCAGCGATACAACTTCAGCGGGAAACCACAAGAAGCTGGCAATCCAAAACCGTTGTCCGATGATTTGACGACAGAGTATCAGCCGGGAAAAGGCGTTATGATCGTGGACCGCAAGACAAAACAACCAATCAGCAAGCACTACCAATCTGTTTACTTGGATTCCGATACCAAGCTGATTGTTGCAATGGATCGTGATTGGACCGATTTGTATACGCCAGAGGGCAAGCTGCTGACTACAGAGAACAAAGTCGGGATGTGGAAGGGTGGCAACGACAGATCGCCAATCACCTTGATCAAAGTGGCTGACTCCGTATACACCATGAGTGTAAGACCGGATGTCGTGGGAATGTCAATGAGCAAGACCGATGGCGGGCAGCTTCAGGTCGTCAGCGAAGCTATTTATCGCGATATAACCGAAAGAATGCTACAAGATCACAAAATCGCGATAGCGACACGTGCAGACGGCACCTTTGATATATGGGCACCAGAAGGAAATCAGCTCGTAAATAAGCTCACGGGCGTGAACGGTTATGTAGCAGAGGCCGATTTCAACAAGCTGCTCGTTCAAACGAGTGCAGGGTGGGGCGTATACTCTCCAGAGCTGCAGCGCTCGAGCACAGGGGATTATCAGTCCTTGAAGTTTTTGATTTTACCGGATCGCAAGCAGAGTGCCATCGTTTATCAGGATAAAAAGACGGGATTATTTGGACTGCTGTCTATGGATGGCAAGGTGCTGACCAGTGCCAAATTTGAGACGATTATGCCGGTTGACCAGTTATTTCTGCAATTGTGGAGCACTTCTGCCAGCCAGCCTCCTTATGTGTTCACGACAAAAGACCAATTTGGCTATCTCGGGCATGGCGGGCAAGAGCTGTTTGCCACCCGATTCCTGACGAAAAAGCCAGTAGTCACCTATCGGCCGATCTCCTTCCAGTCATTTTCTGCCTACTCAGAGTTGATGCGACAACGCCCGCTAGAGCTGATCGATTTCGGCAAACCGTATAGCTGGCCAGCTGGCGGCAACAGCGAGAGCCATTTTTTTGCCAATCTGGCGCTTTATTTGAATCTGCCGAAGGATGCAGGCAAGCAGGCGGTACTTTCAGAACTGGTGTCCAAGGGTATCATCAAAGCCGATGAGAATCGTTCTGTCATGAGCGACGAAGATATGTTCCGAGTGGCTTATTTCATGGCGACGGGCAAAACTAGTCAAGCGATGACGACGCCACAGGTATTGGAATGGGCACAAAAGCGGGGAATTGTACCGTTTCGAGAGGGAATGAGCCACTACATGACGATGAATTTGTACGCGGAGTATCAGCACATCTTGATGACAGAGCTCATGCGTTCCCTGAAAGGAAAAAAAGTGCTCAAGCCAAAGGTGTTAACGACGGCTTCACTCAGTGACGCACAACAGCAAATGCTCACAACAGCACTGAACGTGAACGGCAAGCCGGCCAATCAACTGCCAGTGCCGTTCCCACAAGCTGAGTGGCAAAAAGCCATTCAAGTCTTGGTCAACCAGTACAACAAGCAAGCAGCTCAATTGCTTGCGGCCTATGAAGCGAAGCTGTGAGTAGATCAACGTACAGGCGCGGGTGTTCATCCTGCGCCTTTTTCGTGCTATTAAAAAAACGGCCAATATTTTACAATTAACCAATAGAAGGCAGCGTGAACACAAGCCGTGACGGCCAAGGACACAATGAACGAGACAAACGAAATCTGATCGAGCTTGTAAGCGACAAAGAAAAATATCGTAAAGGCAATAAAGGCGATAAACGTGCCTTCTTCTAAATAAGCAACTGCCATATTCATTCCACCTCGAGTTAAGAAAGGATACGTACCCATGATGATTGCTGTCGAAAAATTAAGCATACAGGATGCAGCCAGCTTGTTTCAATTTGAACTGCGCAATCGCGCCTTTTTTGAAAAATCGGTTCCCAGTCGGGGAGACGCTTACTACCAATATGACCATTTTTTACGAGGTCTGCAAGCCTTGCTCGACGAGCAGGCGCAAGGAATCTCGTTTTTTGGCCTCATCAAAAACAGCCAGGGTGACATCTTGGGCAGAATGAATTTGGTAGACATCGAGAAAGACGAAGGAATCGGACATCTGGGCTATCGCGTCGGGGAAGATACCGCTGGAAAAGGAGTGGCTTCACAGGCACTGAAGCTCTTTTTGGAGGAGCATGTTCCCCACTTGAATGTCAGAATGATCTGTGCCAAAACAACAACGGATAACATCTCCTCGCAAAAAGTGTTGCTGAAAAATGGATTCGAGCCCTATGACATGGAGTCGGAAACACCGGATGATTTTCTGCACTATCGCTTGTACATTGTATAAGGAAAAGGGGAATTGAGATGAAACGTCAAGGTAAGATGATTGCAAATATGCTAGTGGCGATAGGGATGCTGGCTTCATCAGTAGGATATGCTTCGGCGAACGAAGGTAAAGTCCAAGAAGTGAGCACTACACCCGTTCATAAGGTTTTGCGGTTGAACCTGATTGATCAGCCAGGTCAATTGGACCCCGTTATGGCTGAGGATGAAGCGATGTTTTCTGTGATGCAGACGATGTTTGATGGGTTGGTCCGGTTAGGTCCGGATGGAAAAGTTCAGCCATCAATCGCCCAGAAAATTGACGTATCGAATGACATGAAAACATATACGTTTCATTTACGTGAGGCGAAGTGGAGTAATGGCGATCCGGTCACTGCCCATGACTTCGAATATGCGTGGAAGCGTGCGCTAGACCCGAAAACAGATAGTACCTACTCCTATCTACTCTATTCCATCAAAAACGCGGAGCAAGCCAACATAGGCAATATGAAGCTGGACGAGGTAGGAGTAAAAGCCATCGATGCCAAGACTTTGCGCGTGGAGTTGGAGCAGCCTACACCATATTTTACAGAGGTAACGGCCGCACCGATTTTTTATCCGGTGAACAAAAAGCTCGATGAGAAAAACCCGGGGTGGTTTCGAGAAGCTGCGACACATGTCGGGAACGGACCTTTCAAATTAGTTGCCGTAGATAAAGAGAAAATCACGGTGGTCAAAAACGACCTGTACTGGGATAAAGCGGCTGTGAAGCTGGACAAGCTGGAATTTACCGTCATTCAGGATGAGAATACACAGCTGTATATGTTCGATCATGACGAGTCCGACTGGGCAGGCGCTCCGTTTGGTTTTTTGCCAATCGATGCGTTGCCTGCATTGGAGTACGATGAAATATTGCAAACCAGACCAATAGCTGGTGTTTACTGGTACAAGTTCAACACAAAGCAGGCTCCGTTTACCAACGCAAAAATTCGCAAGGCGTTTGTTTACGCGATCAATCGTCAGGCGCTGGACAATGGCGCACAAATACCAGCTACAGGTGCCTTGCCCCCGACGATGACGCTGAAAAAGGAAGGCTACTTCAAGGACAACGATCAGGAAACGGCGAAAAAGCTGCTGGCTGAAGGCATGAAGGAATTAGGAATTACGAAGCTACCACCAATCACACTTTCCTTTAAAATTTCTGAGAATTATCGTCTGACAGCGGAAACCATTCAAAAGCAGTGGAAGCAAACACTCGGCGTAGATGTAACGCTCAATGAGCGAGAGTGGAAAGTGTACCTAGAAGAAATGAACAACGGAGACTATCAGATCGGGCGGAGTAGCTGGATTAGTGATTTCAATTATGATCCTGTCGGCTTTCTGGAGCTGTTTAAGGACAAGGATGGATTCAACAACAAAACCGGATGGGAAAACAAAAAGTACCAAGAACTCTTGAACCAATCTGCGACCGAAAAAGATACTGAGAAGCGCAAGCAACTGTTGGCGCAAGCAGAAGCGATCCTCATGGAGGAGATGCCAGTTGCTCCGATTTACTATTTCACTGATCACTGGGTACAAAATGAGAAGCTCAAAAATGTCGTGATTGATAGCATCGGTGTCGTAGATTTCAAGTGGGCGTCCAAAGAATAGGATAGAAACAGCCAAAAGTCCCCTGCCTGTGAA
>NZ_PXZN01000079.1:0-1531 GCF_003013445.1 Brevibacillus sp. NRRL NRS-603
ATTCAGGCGCAAATTTTGGACCTGATGAAAGAATTGCAAAAGAAAACCGGTACTTCCATTATCTTGATCACGCATGACCTTGGTGTTGTTGCTGAGATGTGTGACCGCGTAATCGTTATGTACGCAGGAAAAGTGATTGAGACAGGAACAGTTGACGATATTTTCTACAATCCGCAACACCCTTACACCAAAGGCTTGCTTCGCTCGGTACCACGTCTTGACTTGAACCGTGACGAGCCACTGACACCGATTTTTGGTACGCCGCCAGACCTTCTGCGTCCGCCAGTTGGCTGTGGATTCACTGCGCGTTGCGAATCAGCGATGCGTGTGTGCCAAGAGATCGATCCTGAGCTGAACGACATCAGCACGACTCAGCGAGCAGCTTGTTGGCTTCAGCATCCGCTTGCTCAGAACCGCGCGTAGAAGGAGGGATATCAGTGGATAAACGTGATAATTTGATTGAAGTACGCAATCTAAAAAAGTTCTTTTCAATTGGAGATAACACTCTGAAAGCTGTAAATGATATCTCGTTTGAGATCAAACGTGGAGAAACATTGGGCGTAGTAGGAGAGTCAGGCTGTGGAAAGTCCACTGCCGGTCGTACCATCTTGAGACTGTATGATGCGACTGAAGGGGACGTCCTATTTGAAGGCAAGAGCATCATGAATTTGAACCAGCAGGAAATGAAGGCAATGCGCCGCAACATGCAAATGATTTTCCAAGACCCTTACGCATCCTTGAATCCGCGTATGACAGTCGGGGATATCATTGGCGAGGCGCTGGATATTCATGGTCTGGCGACTGGTCAGAAGCGCAAAGAGCGCATCCAGGAGCTCCTTTCCTTGGTGAGCTTGAATCCTGAGCATATGAACCGTTTCCCACACGAGTTNNACCGTGTAGCGGTTATGTATCTGGGGAAAATGGTTGAGCTGGCAGAGAGTGATGCTTTGTATGAAAAGCCGCTCCATCCGTATACGCAAGCGCTGTTGTCTGCGATTCCGATTCCAGACCCAGAAGTTGAGCGTAGCCGCGAGCGTATTGTATTGCAAGGCGATGTACCTAGCCCAATGAACCCACCAAGCGGTTGCCATTTCCGTACTCGTTGCCCGAAAGCAATGCCGGAATGTGCTGCATCCGTACCTGTATGGAAAGAAGTAGAGCCAGGACATTTCGCAGCTTGTCATTTGTATAACTAAATCAATTACAAATAGCGAGTTCCGAGGCTACTCGTGCAGCCCGGAACTCGTTTCCCTTCATAAGGGAGGTTTTACCTCTGAAAAAAATGGGTATTGTACCCAGAGGCGGTTTTTTCAGGGGTATTTTTTCGGAGTTCTTGCACTGGAAAATTGTAGCAGTGATAAAGGGGGCAAGCAGCATGAGTAAATTTTTGTCGCCACGGTGGAAAAAGAAGGAGGGAATTTCGAATCTCTTAAAAAAAGTAAACCTGACTAGCCAAGTAGCAACGGAAAAGCTAAAAGGCTCTCTTGCTACAAAGATGATTGTGTTTGGTCTAATTCTTGTACTTATTATT
>NZ_PXZN01000008.1:0-288338 GCF_003013445.1 Brevibacillus sp. NRRL NRS-603
GTTTTTCTAATAAGCGCTATAAACTCCTCTGCTTTCTCGATGTGTGGAGCGTGCCCCACATTTTCCATGACAATCTCCTGATAGAAACCACCAGCGCGCTGATATTGTTCAAGCACGTCACGAATTTGGGAGACCATCGGCTGCGGGGGATATTCGTCTTCCCCCGGCCATCCGGGGACATAGCCAAGCTTGCCCAGCGTACCGAAATCAGCCAGCGACTGATCCGAGACAATGGCATCATCCGCACCGCGAATCCATAAAATCGGACACTTCGGCTCCATCTGGACAATACCGGACAAATTTACGTATTTGGGAGAAATCGCATTCGTAATCCCTGTCGTTCCAGGAGCAACACCGGGCCAATCGTTTACATATTCAAATGCACCGGGGAAAAAGTCCTCTCCTGTTCTCGTAGAGAGTATAGCGGTCACATAACGGTCTTCCTGCTCTGGGCCAACTTGAAAGGGGGGCTTGAAATAAAGCTGATTCATGACATTGCGAGGACTGGAGGGAGATTCATTGCCCATATCTTTGGCTGCTATCCTTTTGACCAGCTCGGAGTTGGCGGCTCCCCCACCCGAGCCCGAGAAGCTGCTGTAGCACGGGGTGCCAGCTATATCCTTGGTTCCACCAAAGCCGTAAGGGGACATGGGGGCGATGAGAATCAGAGAGCGGACTTCCTGCGGGTGATCGATGGCAAACTGCATCGCTATCCCGCCACCCAACGACCAGCCGGCAAGATGAACAGGCTTTGGCAAGTCCAATGCCCGAATAAACGAATGAAGGTCATCCGACCAGTCTCGCAAACCGCGCGTCGCATCAATTGGCAATGCTTCACTTGCTCCATAGCCGCGCATATCAGGTGCATACAGACGGTACTCGTCACATAGAGCCGCAATGGTATCATCCCAGAACAAGTTGGCTGATGCATTGCCGTGAATGAGGAGAAGCGGTTCTCCTTCTGGTACGCCTGCTGTCAGGTAGGAAACGAGCAATCGATCGGTCTGAATCGTTTTGGTTTCGATTCGTGCATCCATCAATGATGTGCCTCCTTTCAAATCCTTGATATCAGAATATTCCTATTATATGCCTGTTCAGTTACAAAATGAGAAAAGAAAACAACCGCCCTTGAAAAGGCGGTTGCAGGAAGGTTAATTATGGAGACCACGCATCTGCTGTTCGATTTTCTCAAAGCCGCCTGAAACCTTAACGACTTCGTCTTTTTGCTCAGAAACCAGAACAAGCACTTCTTCCAGACTCTCTTTGTTCTTGTCGGTAATATCTGCGTTGACTTCTACTTTTGCGCCGACTTCCTGAATCATGCTGTGAACATGGACGATGAACTCTTGCAGGTTCTTCGTTTTATCTGCGAAGTTTTGCATGTAGTTGTCAACATTGGTGAACATATCTTGTACTTCGAGGATACCCTCGCTATTTTTCTCAAAAGAAGTCTGCGACTCGGAAATCATATCTGATACGAGTTTCATTTTTTCGCGGATGGTCATGAGCAGGCTCGAGATCGACTCGGAGGATAGCTTGGAGGATTCAGCCAGCTTGCGTACTTCATCTGCTACGACAGCAAATCCTCGGCCGTGTTCGCCTGCGCGAGACGCTTCAATCGTGGCATTGAGTGCCAACAGATTGGTTTGTGCAGAAATATCGGAAATGGTTTGAATGATTTTCCCAATCGATTCGGTTTCTTTATTGAGCTCTTGAATCAGCTGGTTCGTACTTTGGATGTCCTTGATGAATCGTTCAAAGTCATTGCCGATGTTGCCAATGCGTTTTCCACTCTCGCTAGTGGCTTCTTTGGTAGATTCTACGTACTCATGCATCTCTATAACAGAGCGGGTCATATCCTCAACTTGCAAATTCGTCGAGCTCATTTCCCGACGAAGCTCGTCTGTATTGCTGGTCTGGACCGTAAAGGACTCCATAATGTCTTGCAGGGAAGCGACGGTTTCGACAGCGCGAACATTTACACCGTCCGTCACCTTGTTCAAATTCTCTTGATAGTCTTGCATAGAGGTGAGTGATTCATTGATCTGATCCAGAACACGTTGTAACGATTCCTTCGAGGCAATCGCTTCTTGCTTTTGTTGCTCACTTTCCTCTTGTAGCTTGTTATTGAATACAGCATGCATCATGCTCGTGATAGAGACGAAGCAGAAGGTGAGCAGGAAGTACATTAGATCAAGGTTGCTAGTCGAATGGAAAATCGTTTCTCTTTGTGTCAGGAAGTAGTAAGAGACAATGCCCAATGTCGATACAATCGTCAAAATATTGATGAGTCGGTCTTGATAAATCCCCATAACTGCTACAAAGAACATAATAGTCATGATATTGATCATGTGCGGGTCCAGTCCAACTATGATGAACATGAAGATCCCGATTACGGCGAAGTTGAAAAACTTCATGAAGGGCGCTGCTTTTTCCCGCAAGCTCGGGCGATTGGAGATGTAAGCAAAAGGTGCCAGCACGCCATACAAAATACCCAGTACCGTGAGAACGAATGTGTACGGTACGCCTAGAAAGAGGTTTAAGATCTGAACAACCGTAATAATACTTGCGAATACGATTACGACCCAATTGTTTCTTCTTCTCAATAGATCAATGTGATCCATGTTACCCACCTACCTCGACTTTTACTTGATTGGATGACGACGAATTGTACCAGGAATATTTCGGATCGTGCTTATTGTCATAGACATCTTTGAGATGGAAGAGGGTCGGAATAGCATCGGCCCCTTTGTAAAATACGATATCTTTGATCTGAGTCGCCTTTACTTGATATTTCTTGTTAATAAATTTAAAAAATGTCGGATCTGCTACCCCGATTGCGTGGGTATAGCCATGCTTTTCAGCGTAATCTATCATCAAGCAAATTCCTTTTTGCCCTAGTTGTCCGCGGTATTTCGGCAAAACAGCGAGACTGTCTACCTCCATGACTTTCATATCTTCTGTAACAACGTCCTGAAAAAGTGATTTCATATAAGCACTTGATTTGGAAAAGGGCGTCATTTCAAATGTTCCACCTGCTTCACCATCTTCGGCGATTAGGAGGAACAGAGCTGAGCCTTCTTTCGCGTACTCCATCTCGAAGCCCATGCTTGTCCATACTGTTTCTTTGATTTCATGAAATTTAGCTAACTCTTGTACGGTTTCTACTTGTTTGTACATAACTTCTCCACTCCATCATTTTCTCTGATTGAACTATGTTGTGTATGTTTGTCGTCTCAAAAGTTATGTTTTTCCATCCGTTGCAAAAATGAAAGTGCTTTCATCCTCCTTTCAAAAATGTCAACACAAAAAAAGGCCATTCCATCGAAATGGAACAACCGAAGCTACCAACATCGAAAATGGTCTCATGATGATGGCAACCCGGCTATCATGGTCAAAGAAGACTGTAGACCCGTGGTTTTGCGTCGCCACCTTTCGATGACTTTGCCTTTTGCATTTCTTTAGCAAAAATTGTAAAAACGTGTCGAATTTTGCTAGACACAATCATGCAAAATATAAGCCATTTGTATTAGCTGTGTCAAGTTTTGGTAGGGAGAAGTAACTAATTGTTCATAATATAAGAACGTACGAAAAAACCAGTTGCGGTATCAACTGGTTCTTCATTAAGTAGGGAGTAGGGCGTTAGGCTAGGGTGCGCAGAATGTCTATAACTTCAGTAGGCTCCATTCGCTTTTTGTAGTCAGGATCTAAGGATACTGACCGGATTACGCCCTGTTTATCGAGGATATAAGTAGCAGGTATGGGGAGTGTCCATGAATCTTCATGATTAAAACGAGTGAGATCGATATCTAATGATTGGTAGGTATCATGTAAATATTCAGGCAGTCTGAATCTGAGTTCATATTTTTCTGCTACCTGATTATTGGTATCGCATAAAACGGGGAAGCTCAGACGATTGTTCTCTTGCATAGTAAGAGAGTGTGCAGGAGATTGTGGACTTATGGCAAACAATTGGGCACCCAGTGAGTTTATTGTATCGATCTGTTTTTGGTACGCTTGCATCTCTAAATTGCAATAGGGGCACCATGATCCACGGAAAAATGTGAGGACGACAGGACCTTTTACGATTTCTTCCGACAAGGTAATGTTCTTTCCAGCATGATCGTTCAATGTGAAATCAGGCGCAATCGAACCAAGGGGCAAGCCCTTTGCGTGTCCAGAGGTCCGCAGCTCCTCGATTGATCTTGTAAATGCATCTGTTACTTCACGGGTGAGGAAGTCTGCTATTTGAATGGTTGTAAAATCTAGCTCTTCGCGCAGGCTCTGAAAATGTGGTTTATCCATATGTCGTTCCCCTCTTTTTCGAAAGAATAGTAGAAGCCATAGCTTTACGATATCTTTCTTTTTGAGCGAAAGATGTAAACTGGATTACATTCTCTTCAAAATTTTGTCCCGCTGAATAGAAATGGATTTAAAGCCTGTTTGAATCAGTTCTTCTCTTGCTAAAGCACGTAATGCTACCGTCACTGCTTCCCTGGATGCCCCAACAAAATTGGCGAGTTCTTGATGGGAGAGAGGTAAGTCAATTTGTTGAAACGCCGAACTGTTAGCATTGCCAAATTGATCGGCGAGCTTTACCAACGTGGAAATAATGCGATCTTGTAAAGGGAGAAGGGCAAGATTTTCGGCTGCTTGACTGATCGAAACCATTCTATCGCTAATGATCTTCATGATCTTCATCATCAGTTGAGGATGTTCGATGAGGTAGCTTTCAAATTTTGCTTTGCTCATTTTACAAATGAGGCAGTCTTCGATGGCATCTATATACATCTCTCTTGTACCTAATGAGAGGAGATCCACTTCTCCAAACACATTGCCTTCCCCGAGGATATCGAATGTGAACTGCCGACCATCCCGATTTACTTTATATAAACGTACCTTCCCCTGTTTGATGAAGTAGAAGCCCTCTGAAAAATTTTCTGGTGTTTGAATGCACGTATTTTTGGGAAAAGGGGTTAGAGAGGTTAATTGATCAATTAAGCGCAAACTTTCCTCGGATAATGAATTCAACAAATAAAATTGGGATAAATGTGTAATTGGGTTCATCATTTCTGTTCAGTTTGGGTCTTCAGGATCGTTCTTTTCGCTTTTGTGACAATTCTTTTCGTCTCCTTTGTATCAGAGGTTTTTAGCCACTCGTCACAAAGCTGTGTCACCCAGTCTGGTTGTGATTTACTCGCATCGTTCAACCAATTCCCTACAGAATCTTGAACATATTTGGATGGATCTGACTTCACTGGTGTGAGCAAAGGCAGGCAGCGAGCGGGCTCATTTTTCAATGCGTCAATATGCTTGCACCAGACACCTCGAGGGCGTGTGGCTTCTATCGCAAAGCGGCGAATATTTTCGTCGGCATCAAGTACCCATTCGCTCAGGAGTTGAATGGAATGGTTCAGATCATGCAAGAGAGAATCTCGAATCGCCATCCATGCGATCTCTCTCACTCCAAAATGATGATCAGCCGCGAATTTTTTTATTTGCGCTAGTTTTTCTTCTAGAGATAAGGTGTTGTCCAGGCCGATAATATAGGCACTCCAGCAACGCACACTGTCTGACTTGTGGTTGGCCAACGATAGGAAAACAGGAGCCGTAGCTGTGGGTTCACCCGATTTGTGTAAGATCGCAAGCAGTTCTTGTCCAATCAGACGGATAGCTTTCATTCCGCTCGTTGATCCGGTCTCTTCTAGCTGACCAACAAGTTGAGGGACATACGCGCCTAATGTAACATGAGGCAGAACGATTCGTACCAAATGAATATGATTAACAGCCTGCCATTCAGTCAAATTGACGCTTTCTAATTCTCCAGCATGAAGGAGTGCTAATACATTGTCAGGGATGAGTGAGGCTTTACTTGCTCCTTTTCTCGTGTGTACCGAATCCGGCATTTCAACAAACTCCTTTTCGCGGTAATGGTAAAAGTATACATAAAAATCACCCGTAACAAAAATTTTCCAACTATCCGATAACTAGAAGGAATAGGAGGGGATTTTGATGAAGGAAGTAAAAGTGATTCAATTTTACTTTTCCGGAGGCGGTGAAATGATTAGCATCGAAACGACGGAACCGGAAGAGATCATTCAAATGGTCGCTAATCAAAACGACGGATGGCTCCAGTATGATGATGTTGTCATTAACGTGAGAAATGTTTTGTATATCAGAGTACGCAATCAGGCGTAACAATAAGAATAGGAAAAGAGTGTCAAGCTCTAGCACGAAAAAGCTCTCCTTTGCATATGGAGGGCTTTTTCGTGTTGGAGGAGCTCAATTGGTTATTCTATTAATAGAAGAAAAGGAGGGTGGCAATATGACGCTGGAAGAAGTCATGCAGAAGCTCGAAGCGATGGGGACTGAACAGACGAAAAAAACGTTATTGCGGCATGGGGCGAAAGAGCCTTTGTTTGGCGTGCGAGTCGGTGATATGAAAAAGCTGGTCAAGGAGGTAAAGCGTGATCAGCAGCTCGTTCAGGCGCTGTACGATACGGGAAACTACGACGCCATGTACTTGGCCGGATTGACGGTTGACCCAATGAGCATGACAAAAGAGCGGCTGCAGTCTTGGGTCAAGAAAGCCTCTTGGTACGCGCCCGCCGAGTATACGGTTGCGAGTGTAGCCGCTGAGAGCCATTTTGCCATGGAGTTGGCACGAGAATGGATCGAGTCAAAGGAAGAGATGGTAGCCACATGTGGGTGGAACACGTATTCGAACTACTTGTCGATTACCCCCGACGAACAGCTGGATAAAGAAGAAATCAAACGGCTCCTCATGAGAGTGAACGAGACGATTCATCAGGAACAGAATCGTGTGCGGTACACCATGAATCAATTCGTTATTTCAGTAGGCGCGTATGTAGCGGAACTTCATCAGGAAGCGCTGGAAGTGGCCGCAGCGATTGGCAAAGTACATGTAGACGTCGGACAGACAGCGTGCAAGGTTCCGTTGGCTACGGAGTATATCAAAAAGATAGAGGAACGAGGGAGTGTCGGAAAAAAGAAAAAGACGTGCATTTGCTAGTGGGGCATTTTTCTCAATCATTTGGCGTATATTTCTAAGGTGCTTTTGTTTAGTAAAGTATCGACTATTTCTTGCTAATGTGCTATCATGATACCTTGTTAACGTATTACCACTTTATCGGAGTAAAACATAGAGTAGGGAAACGAGGGGGATCATCACGATGAAGAAAATAGCATGGATGTCATTGTTGCTGAGTGCGATGGTTTCATTGGTAGTGGGCTGTTCCAGCACAAATACTGGCGCTGACGCGAACAAGCTGATCATCGGAATTGATGATAAGTTTGCACCAATGGGATTTAGGGATGAGAAAAATGAGCTAGTTGGCTTTGATATTGATTTTGCGCGTGCAGCCGGCGAAAAAATGGGAAAACAAGTCGAGTTTCAACCAATCGATTGGAGTGCAAAAGAGTCTGAACTAAACAGCGGTCGTATTGACTTGATCTGGAATGGATATACGATAACAGATGAAAGAAAAGGGAAGGTTCTTTTTACCAAGCCTTATCTGAAAAACGCACAAGTAGTGGTCACGATGGCAAATAGCAACTTGACCAAGCTCTCAGACTTGGCCGGTAAAGGAATTGGTTTGCAAAAGCTGTCTTCCGCAGCTGACGCGATTAATGCGAGTGATATCAAAAATCAGGTCAAATCGATTACCGAGTTCCCTGATAACGTGCTGGCACTGAGTGATTTGAAGATCGGTCGTGTAGAAGCAGTTGTCATCGACCAGGTTGTGGCTGATTACTATATGGCAAAAGAACCGGGTACTTTTAAGAAGTTGGAAGAATCGCTGTCCCCTGAGGAATATGGAGTAGGCGTCAAAAAAGGCAACGAGGCATTGTTGAATGAGCTGCAAAAAGCACTGGATGCGTTGAATCAGGATGGTACAGCTGCAAAAATATCGGAAAAATGGTTCGGCGAAAATCGTGTATTGAAATAAGGAGAACAGCGATGGCTTCGCCGCTTGATTGGCGAAGCCACGCTTTTATTTTCAGGATTAGGAGCATACCAAGATGAGCGTAGACTACATTCTCTCCATTACGAAGCCCATGCTAGAAGGGGCGCAGATGACGGTGCTGTTGTTTATCATCGCCATTCTGCTTTCCATTCCATTAGGTTTTTTGATCACCTTAATGGCAAAAAGCAATAATAAGGCGCTGGCCTGGCTCGCGCATACGTATGTGTATGTGATGCGTGGGACGCCTCTCTTATTGCAGCTGTTGTTTATTTGCTTCGGGCTGCCTCTCTTGCCCGTAGTGGGAGAGTATTTGGTGATGGATCGGTTCGTCGCTGCATGTGTCGGCTTCGTGCTGAACTACGCAGCGTATTTCGCGGAGATTTTCCGTGGAGGACTGCTGTCAATCGACAAGGGACAGTATGAGGCGGCGCAGGTCCTCGGTTTTAGCAAATGGCAGACAACCAATAAGATCATTTTGCCGCAAATGTTTCGCGTGGCTTTGCCTGCCGTCGCAAATGAATCAATTACTCTCGTAAAAGACACAGCACTGCTCTATGCGGTTGCTGTTCCAGAATTGCTTCACTTTGCACAAACGGCTGTGAATCGCGACTTTACCATCGTTCCGTTTTTTATTGCCGGAATCATTTATTTGTTGATGACGCTATTGTTGACGTTGTTCTTTAAGTGGCTGGAAAAAAGGTTCAAATTCGAATAAAGGGCTGGCTCAATATGGATATCATTCAAGTATCGAATCTAAAGAAATCATTTGGCAATCAGGAAGTTTTGCGAGATGTCTCGTTTTCAGTGAAAAAGAACGAAGTCGTGGCAGTAATTGGACCATCTGGCTCCGGCAAAAGCACAATGCTACGCAGCTTGGTCAATTTGGAGCAGGTGAATGGTGGCAGCATTCGTGTGCAGGATGATTATTTGGTGAAGGACGGCGTTTATGCCGGCAATCAAGAAATCAAGCAGATCACATCGAGAATGGGCATGGTCTTTCAGCATTTTAATCTGTTTCCTCATCTCACAGTAAAAGAAAATCTGGAGATCGCACCACGCGTAGTCAAAGGTGAGGCGTCTTCGGACATCCAAAGAAAGAGTGCAGAGCTCTTGGAAAAGGTCGGCCTGTCTGATAAGGCAGACGCGTATCCAGCAAAGCTCTCAGGCGGACAGAAGCAGCGTGTGGCGATCGCCAGAGCACTGATGATGAACCCGCAAATCTTGTTGTTTGACGAGCCTACGTCTGCGCTTGATCCCGAACTGACAGGTGAGGTCCTGCAAGTCATCAAGCAGCTTGCCCAGGAGCATATGACGATGATGGTTGTAACGCATGAGATGGGATTCGCGCGCGAGGTGGCGAACCAAATCATGTTTATGGACAAAGGGGAATTCGTAGAGTCGGGGACACCTGAGCAATTGTTTACAAACGCTAAATTTGAGCGGACCAAATCTTTTTTGCATCGCGCATTAAAATAGTGAAGATCAATAACAAATGCCCTCAGTGTCGAGAAGACAGACTGAGGGCATTTTTGTATAGACAGGCTACATCACCTGATAGTTCAAGTACCGTTGGCTGATAAACGAATGAAAATGATCGCTGAACGAATCAGCATTTAAAAACGCATTGTAAGCGTAAGGAGTGACCCGACAGTAAACGACCTCGCGTCCATCGTGAAAACGGATGTAGAGGTGGCTTGCATCCAGATCGTAGCGAGCAGCTTTGATCAATTTCGAATCCAGTTCCTTGTAGGTAATTTCTTGGGGTTGGTTCTGACATGGCAGAAATTGGCGAAAAAGGGATCTCAATGTTCGTGCAAACTCCTTTATCTAAAAATCAGCTTATCTATTTCTACGTGTCTTCATTTTACGCAAAAATTTGGATTCGGAATACAAAAATAGCACACCGATTGCAAAATAGGCTAAGAGAACCGTATTTAGAACGATCATTGGAAAGTCGGCAAGCATGTAAGTGCCTCCTGTAATAGAGAATGAAGTCACGAATGAAAAGTAACCTGCTCCAAAAAAGTGAAAATCTTCTTTTTGTTTCGTTCTATGGACCTATCATCTGGTTGTGTATAGAAAAGAATGATCATCCGAAAGTATGTAGACTCATGAAAAATGTTGTCGAATATAGTCTATATTACCTATTTTGTTATTGTCAATAATTACATAGAACCAAAAGTGTAATATGAAAATTTCTTTGATAAATTACCTTGTATCACGAGGTATAGTGTGATAATCTCTAGGCATGTCACGGGGAGGAGATGCTTTTGTGAACAAGGAGTTATTGAAAGGAAGCATTGATCTATTGCTTCTCTCGCTAATCGCACAAAAAGATCAGTATGGCTATGAGTTGGCCAAGAAGATTCGCGATAAAAGCGATGAGATGTATGAAATCGGTGAAGGCACACTATACCCTGCCCTAAAACGACTGGAGACGCAAAAGGCAGTGGAGTCTTATTGGGGGGAAGCCAACGAAGGCGGACGCCGCAAATATTATCGGATTACCAAGACGGGCCAGGGGCTTCTTCAAGACAAGATGAAGGATTGGCAGAGCTTAAGCCGACTCATTATGTTGTGCAATAAGGGAAGTGAGTAAACGAATGAAGCTCGAAGAATATGCAGAGCAGGTTGTCAGTCGCTTGCCGTGCTCGAAATGGGAAAAGCGGGATGTCAAAGATGAGCTGATGGATCATTTGAACAGCATGAAAAGTGAGCTCGTTGAAGAAGGCTATGAAGAAAAGGAAGCAGTATCTTTGACCCTTCAACGATTCGGGCCTACGGGAGCAATCAGTCGGCAACTGTCTGAATCCATGCCGCTCATTGATAAATATTTCCGCAAATGGGTCATGAGCTTATTCTGTATGTATGTAGCCGTCCTCAGCTATTACTTGTTGTTGTCGCCTGAGCGATGGGAAAGCAGAGCTTTTATGGTTGAATGGAAGGAAAGGATGCTTGCATATGGCGCTTCGCAGTACAGTCAGCCGTTTCTAAACACGAACCTATTTCATACATTGGTAGATTACGTATACCGTTATGACAAATACAACGTTGATATATTGGTGTTCAATCTGGCTGGAAATGTCATCTTGTTCGTGCCGCTTGGGTTGCTGGTACCACTGCTATTCCTTAGATTCCAAAACATTCATCGGGTATTTTTTCTCACGCTCTTTGTTAGTCTCATCATTGAAACTCTGCAACTATTGTTATCGTTAGGCAGTTTTGATGTTGATGATCTGCTGCTAAACGTACTCGGGGGACTCATTGGCTACGGAATGTTCCGATTAGGAGCGACTCTCATCTACAGGCGACGGAAAAGCATCCCATACGATGATGATTTGTCTGCAACGTCGTAACAACAGAATCAGAGTCGAAAAAGCCTTCTGATTTAGCGAGGTCGCACAGATGTGAGGCGGCCTTGGCAAAGGCTTTGGCTTTTTTTACACAAAAACATCGTGATACGATATACATAGTGATTCGATTTATGGGGATTTCATGAAACAAACAGGGATTTTACTACTGGTATTTGTACTGATGCTCCAAGTAGTCGTTGGTTGTGAGAACAACCTTGCTACCGAGCAGGGACAGACGAAGCAGCATGCAGATTTTACTTTTGATGTGAAGCCGGAGACCTTTGAAGTATTTGTCGAGAGAGACGGAGTGAAGGAAAGTGCTTCGGAGCCGATGCCTGCGCGCAAGGTAACGAATGTACAGAAAGGTCAACAAGAGATTGTCTGGAGCTACCCTGACGATCAACTGGATGTCTCGATCGAAAAGAAAGAGGATCATTTGCAAATCACCCTGACTTCCACAGGAGCAGAGAGCTTTTTCTGGCCGACAGTAAAAGGAGCAAGCTACATGCTGCCTTTGGGCGAGGGGAAATGGATTCCAGCTGTTGACAGCAAGTGGCAGTCCTTTTTAAAAGAAGAGAGTCTTAGCTTTGCTGAGTCTTTTTCCATGCGCTTTTTTACTGTGAACAAGAGCAAGTATGCGTTGATGTACGTCGTGGACAATTTGTTTAACAACACCGTCGATTTTGCCGTTGATCCGACGATTGCGTTTACGTTCTCGCACGAGTTCCCCACGATTAATCCAGACAAGACCTACGGGTTCCGCTTGTATGTCACAGACAACGATCCTGTTAGCGTAGCAGGTGTTTACAAGCAATATGTCAAGGAGCAGGGAGAACTGCTGACCCTGGCTGAAAAAGCCAAAGCCAATCCGAATATCGAAAAGCTTTACGGCGCTCCTCATTTTTACTTGTGGAGCAAGAGCTTCCTATCAATCAACGATGTGAAATGGAATGCACTGAAAACGAAGCTGAATGCGAGCTTCATCGGGGCACTTGAGCAAATCTTGGTTTCCAATGGGGTGGATGGAAAAGAGAGCATCCAGCAATTCCGCGAGATTCAGAAGCAGGATTACGTCGCGGATTATCAAAAGAAAGCGATCCTCAGCGGGTTGAATGACGCTTTGCGTTCCCGTGAGTTTTACAATCCGCAGCTATTTCCACATGTCGATGAAGAGGTGAAAAGATCGTTTAGAAAAGGGATCGACACGTTGACGGAATCACAGCTGTACGACTTGAACAAAAAGGTGCTGAAAAGTGTTCTCCAAGATGTCGTTCCACCTGTGGAACAGTGGGGGAATGCCGACTCTACTGATCTCTTGAAAGAAATGAAAGCGGCAGGGATTGATCAGGCATGGATCGGTTTGCCGGATTGGACGGCTGCCTACATGAAGCCTTCATTCATCCAAGAGGCGAATGAGACAGGCTATTTGATCGCCAGCTACGATTCCTACCATTCCATTCATCAGGAAGAAAATCCCGATTGGAACACGGCTATTTTCAAGGATAAGAGCTTGTATGAGAAGGCGACGATCTCGAAGAAAAATGGAGAGAAAAAAGCTGGTTTTCTCCAGCAGGGCAGATTGCTGAATCCGACGCTTTCGCTGCCAAGTGTCAAACAGCGCATGGATGAAATCATGAGTAACGATGTCGCTTTTAACTCGTGGTTTATTGATGTGGATGCAGCAGGAGATTTCAACGATGATTATTCGCCACAGCACACGACGACTGAGGCAGAGGATATGAAGGCGAAGCTCGCGCGTATGGACTATATTCGCGATGAAAAGAATTTGGTCATCGGGTCTGAGACTGGAAATGACTTCGCTAGCCGAAGCATCGCCTATGCCCATGGCATTGAGACGCCTGTCATCAAATGGGCAGATCCTGACATGCGAAAAAACAAGCAGAGCCCGTATTATGTAGGAGGCTACTGGTCCCAGGCAGGAGAGATTCCGGAACGATACGCCAAACAGGTTCCGATCAAGGAAGAGTATCGTCATGTATACATTGATCCTGCCTATTCTCTGCCACTGTACAAGCTCGTGTACAATAACGCGGTGATTACGAGCCATCACTGGGAGTGGGGCAGTCTGAAGATCAAGGATGAAGTCGGCACCCGTATGCTCAAGGAGCTGCTTTACAATGTACCGCCGCTCTATCATTTGGATAAAAAAATGTGGGATGCAAACCAGCCATTGATCACGAACTATTTGAAGGTGTGGTCTCCTTTCCATAAACAAGCGGTGCAGCAAGAAATGACTGATTATCGCGTCTTGTCCGAGGACAGGCTCGTGCAAAAGTCGGTTT
The DNA here is from genome assembly GCF_003013445.1 of Brevibacillus sp. NRRL NRS-603. NCBI lineage: Bacteria > Bacillati > Bacillota > Bacilli > Caryophanales > Paenibacillaceae > Brevibacillus > Brevibacillus sp. NRRL NRS-603. Next base: position 13,645 of record NZ_PXZN01000008.1, read on the forward strand.
ATGGGAAGGATCTGCAAGTGATCGCCAACTTCTCTGAGCAAGATTTCACGTATGAGGGGCAAGTGGTGAAGGCCAGATCAGCGCTGATTATGAAAGGGAACGATAAACAAGCCTTCTTTGCTCCGGCGCAGTAGGAAACGATTTGAAAAAGGCTGTCCGCGAAAATGAAGCGGCAGCCTTTTTCTGCTAAGGAGTGGGTGGGTATTTCTTGCTTTTCAAATCGTATTGGAGTCGATTGATAAAGTTCATGGAAATACGGGAATAATGCCGTTCCTCCGAGCGCACCCACCCATAATAGACGGGTTGTTGATAAGGAATATCCAGATCAAGCGTAATTGAATCGGAGTCTTGCAAATGAGGTTCATGAATAAAAGAGTAGTCCAGTCCGATGGTTACCGCGAGATTTTGCCGGATTGCATTGCGGAGCGCTTCTGTGTTGTTCGACGTAAACAAAATGTCGACGGGACCATAAGTGGCGGCAAAATCCTCTACGAACCATTTGACGTAGTCGTCGTTGTACAGGACGAAGGAGTGGTTGCGAAGCTCTTCAGGTGTGACAGAATCCTGGTAGGCAAGCGGCGAGTTTTTACCCACACCAACGACCATTTTACCCTCCAGCAGCTGTTCGAAGACCAAGCCGAGGCCTTCGCTCTTTTTGACCAAGTTCTCGTGGATAATGACCAGACCAATGTCCAGCTTGTCATGAAGAATGTCCTCTAATATTTCCTGTGTGCCTTTTTCGGCAATTTCGGTACGGATGTAAGGGTAATCTTTTTTAAAGCTCGCGACGGCATCGACCAGAAGATTCATGGGACCGGGAATCGTTGCCAGCCTCAGCTCTCCACTCAACGTGTTCGTATAGTTTTGTGCTTCCTCCCAGATTTCCTGGATCTTTCCCAATGCTTCAAACGCTTTTTTGATGATGAGGCGCCCTTCAGGGGTCGGTACCGCTCCGAGACGCGAACGTGAAAAAAGAGTAACGCCTAGCTCTGCTTCCAAACTGGAGAGCGACTGGCTGATGGCGGAGAGGGTGATATGCTTGTTCTGAGCGGCTTTGGTCAAGGAGCCTGCCTTCGCTATTTCTACAATATATTCCAGTTGTTCCAGATGCATTTGGTAACATCACACCCTTTAGTCGTACTTAAGTAAGAGTAAGTATGTTTACATATTTTTAAATATAAAAGAGTCCTATAATGAAAGCAAGGCAAGAGATCAGGTACAAGAGACATAACGAATGGAGGTATTTACAATGACGAGACTCGAAGGAAAAGTAGCTATCGTAACAGGTGGAGCAAGTGGAATCGGTGAAACGACAGTCCGTCTCTTCGCAAAAGAAGGGGCGAAAGTGGTGATTGCAGACTTTTCCCCACGTGGAAATGAATTAGCGGAAGAGCTGAATCAAGCGGGCTTCGATGCGTTGTTCGTGAAAACAGACGTAACGAAAGAAGAAGAAGTGAAAAACATGGTGAGCGCCACTGTAGAAAAGTACGGAAAGGTAGACATTTTGTTTGCCAACGCAGGTATCGCGAAAGACGCACCTGGTCATCTGTTGAGCATGGATGACTGGCAAAGAACGATTGATATCAATCTGACTGGCGTATTCTTGTGTGATAAATACGTCATCGAGCAAATGCTGGCGCAAGGTACTGGCGGCGCGATTGTCAACTGCGGCTCGATCCATAGCCATGCCGGAAAAGCAGGTGTGACAGCATACTCTTCCGCCAAAGGAGGCGTGAAGCTCCTGACCCAGACGCTGGGACTTACGTATGCCAAGCAAGGGATTCGGGTCAATGCGGTCTGCCCGGGCTACATTGATACACCTCTGATTGCTGGGCGCAATGAAGCTTTGAATGAGCACCTGATCGGGTTGCATCCGATGGGACGCTTGGGTAAACCAGAGGAAGTGGCTAAGGCTGTTCTGTTCCTTGCCAGCGACGATGCCTCCTTCGTCACAGGGACAAGCCTGCTGGTCGATGGCGGTTATACTGCGCAATAAAATGTGTCTTTCTCCTCGCGTAGATTTGTCTACTCGAGGAGATTTTTTTTACAAGACCGCATCGGACAAATGCCCTACACCATCGTCCAAGCGGGCGCAAAACGATTCGAATATGATGGGAATAAGCCATAAGCGCAACGGGGAGGGAGGAGTTTTGCCGACTTTTGTAGGCACGGTGACCATTACCAATAATGTCGGGAATATCAACTTTGGCGATACGGCAAACAACTCTCCGAAAAGCGTAACCAAATCGTTTTCCGGTTCGGGTGGAAACAATAGCGGCAACGTAGTGAAGGTCATCAATGAAAATAGTCAAACCAATACATGGGTGGGTTCAGGAGCCGCTGGAATGAAGACGATGAAGACAGGGAAGACAAAGAAACGGGGCCGTCGCGCAGCCCGAAAAGGCAAAAAGAAAAGGTAGCCTTGAAAAAGGCAGCGTGTGAAAGTGGACAAGCTCGATAATAGAATTGAGATTAAGACTATTGCGAATTTATGTGAATTGAGATAAAAAAGATGAAAGACGATCGCAGAAAGGGAGCAAACCAGATGACGAAAACAAATGAGGAATCACTCTTATTTACACGTGTGAACAAGGAGACGCAGGCACTGCCGATTTCCATTGAGGATTGGGAGAAAAAGGCGCGAGAGGTTTTGCCGGATGGGCCATTTGATTACGTTGCCGGGGGATCAGGGGCAGAGGAAACGCTGGTAGAAAACCGGACAGCTTTTTCCCGTTGGGCGATCATTCCGCGGATGATGCGGGATGTAACGAATCGCACGCTCGGTATTTCGATGTACAATCAAGCATTGCGCACACCGATCTTCTTGGCACCTGTAGGCATGCAGACGATATCACATCCCGATGGAGAGCTGGCGTCTGCCAAAGCGGCAGCAGCAGCTGGAGTGCCGTTCGTAGCCAGTACAGTTTCTGCTCACTCACTCGAGCAGATTGCAGAAGTGATGGGCGATGCCTATCGCTGGTTCCAGCTCTATTGGTCGAACGATCGAGAGGTTTCTGCGAGCATGGTCAGACGGGCGGAAAAGTCAGGCTATTCTGCCATTGTCCTCACGGTAGATACCGTCATGCTAGGGTGGAAGCGCAGAGACTTCCGCAACGGGTATTCGCCACTGCGTGAAGGAAGAGGACTGGCGAATTACTTGACAGACCCTGTTTTTTGCTCGCGGCTCCCAGAGGTAACGCCGGAGAATGCAGTGGAGGAAGTGTTGAAAAACATTTATCATCCAGCGCTCAATTGGAACGATATCGCCTTTTTGCGTGAGCATACCCGTCTGCCGATTTTGGTAAAAGGCATTTTGCATCCGGATGATGCGCGGCTTGCTTTAGACCATGGTGTCGATGGAATCATCGTCTCCAATCACGGTGGGCGGCAGATGGATGGTGCTATTTCTACGCTGGATGCGTTGCCAGCGATTGCCGAGGTAGTAGCTGGCAAAATACCTGTCTTGCTCGACAGTGGCGTTCGTACAGGAGCAGATGTCGTTAAAGCGATTGCTTTAGGGGCCAATGCCATCCTGATTGGTCGCCCATTCCTGTATGGACTGGCTGTTGCCGGGGAGCAAGGCGTAGCGAGTGTGTTAGATACACTCATCCATGAATTCGACGTCGCAATGGCGCTGTCTGGCAGCAATTCTGTCACAGACCTCAATCGCAGCATTCTTGCGCGATTGTAAGGGTAGCAGCCCGTTCATACCCATTGAAAAAAGTGAGCCAGTCTTCATGCACTGGTTCATTTTTTTCGCAAAAATGTTATTTCTACGACAGTTGTTCTCGTTGATCTTTCGGTAAAACATGGTAAAATGGAACGAACTTGTATTCAGAACGTTACGATCCTTCTGTAAGGATCATTTTTTTTGACTGTATCCAAAGCAGGTGATGGAAATGAAAAATCAAACGATGTCTTCACTGACACCCCAAGATTGGGCAGGGCTACTACGTGAAAAAGATGGTGAGCTGAACATGGTTGTGAATGAGCTGGCAGATGTCAAATACGCTTTGGACCAATCCACGATCTTGGCAATTACGGACCATAAGGGGATTATTTTGCGGGCAAATGAGCAATTTTGCCGCATATCGAAATACGAACGAAGCGAATTGATTGGAAAGGACCATCGTATTCTTAATTCGGGTTACCATCCGAAAGGCTTTTTTAAAGAAATGTGGTCCTGTATTCGATCTGGCCAGGTCTGGCGGGGGGAAATTCGCAATCGCGCTAAAGATGGCAGCTATTATTGGGTCGATACAACCATCGTGCCATTTAAAAATCAAGCGGGCGAAATCTATCAATACCTGTCCATTCGCAGTGATATCACAGCTCGCAAGCAGATGGAAGACGAGCTCAAGCGCAGTGAAGAAAAGTATCGCATCATCGCGGAAAACACGTCGGATATCATCAGCATCATCAACCTGGATGGGGATTTTCTCTATTTGTCCCCGTCTCACAAGCGTGTATGGGAGCATACCGTTCCTGATGAGGAAATCCATAACCTGTTCGAGTGGATTGTGGAGGATGACCGGGATATTTTTGCTTATGCGATTCAGCATGCCTTCTCTACGCGTAAAGAGTACATGGTAGAGTGCCGGATTAACACCCAAAGAAACGATGTGATCTGGACAGAAAGCAAAATCAATCCGATTATGGATGAAGAAGGAAATGTGACCAAGCTGCTCCTTGTTACCCGTGACGTCACAGACAGAAAACAGTCCGAAGAGACGATTCACCACTTGGCTTATCACGATGCGTTGACAGACCTGCCGAATCGACGGATGTATGTCCAACAGCTCAGCAAGGAAATGATGCAGGCCAAGCGATTCCAATCGAATCTGGCTGTGCTGTTTTTGGATTTGGATCGCTTCAAGGATGTGAACGATTCTTTCGGTCATGATGTGGGGGATATGTTGCTGGTTGAAGCAGCAAAGCGTCTACAGGCATGCCTCAAGCCAGGGGATGTTGTGGCCAGGTTGGGTGGAGACGAATTTACGATTATGCAAAACCAGCTGCAAGATCGCAGCGAAGCGACTGCTTTGGCAGAGCAGATCATGTATCAGCTACAGCGGCCGTTTGAATTGGATGGTCATGTGTTCAACGTGTCGTGCAGCATTGGCATCGCCTTGTACCCACAGGATGGGGACAATCCCGAAGATTTGTTGAAAAGAGCCGATACGGCCTTGTATACAGTGAAATCACGCGGGAAGAATGGCTATGACTTTTTCGATCCGACGATGGAGGCGAAGTCGCTGGAGCGAATCTTGATGGAAAACGAGATGCGGAAAGCCATTGAACAAGAGCAGTTCCAAATATACTATCAGCCCAAAATCGATATTGCGACAAGCGCAATGACAGGCATGGAGGCGCTCGTCAGATGGGTGCATCCAGAGCTGGGCATTATTCCGCCGAATCGCTTTATTCCAATCGCCGAAGAGACAGGGATGATCCTGGCACTTGGGGAATGGATTTTGAAACAGGCGTGCAAGCAAAATAAAATCTGGCACGATCAAGGATATACCCTGAAGGTCTCTGTGAATTTGTCAGCGAGACAGATCTATCAAAAAGATCTGGTCGAGATGATCAAGGATATTCTTCAGGAAACAAATCTGTCTCCTAATTGGCTAGAGCTCGAGATTACGGAGAGTATTTTTGTCAAAATGGAAGAGGCGACGGTAGTCCTGCAACAGATTCGGGATATCGGCATCCAAATTTCCATTGATGATTTTGGGACAGGCTATAGCTCGTTTAGTTATATTAAAAGCTTGCCAGTCGATACAATCAAAATTGACGCCTCATTTATTCGCGACATTCATCACAACCAAGAGAGTCAAGCGATTGTAAAAGCGATTGTCACGATCGCACAAAGTCTCAATATGAATGTCATCGCAGAGGGAATTGAGCTGCGCGATCAAGTAGCGGCTTTGAAGGAAAATGGCTGCGACCACGGTCAAGGCTATTTGTTCAGCAAACCGCTTCCGACACATGATTTCGATCAGTTATTGCGTCAAGAACAGCAATAATATGCCAGGAAGCAAAGCCGGGTGAGAGCATCCGGCTGTTTCTTTTGTGTGGTACTATAGGAGGCGGACAAAAACATAAGTGCAAGTGTGCAGCTAGAAAGGGAGGCCCCTCGTGGGAAAGTTTTCGGGTAAGACTGTAGTCGCTATTGCAAGTTTGGTGTTGATGTGGGGATTAAGCTGGTCGATCTACAAAATGTCACTCGCCTATACTCCACCGATTTTATTCGCTGGAATGCGTTCGCTGATTGGCGGACTTCTGCTTGCTTTATTTATTTTACCGAAATGGAAAAAGATCAACTGGCGTGAAAACTGGTTGCGCTATTGTATATCTGCTTTTCTGAATACATTGTGCTTTTACGGCATTCAGACGGTTGGACTTGTGTATTTGCCAGGTGGATTATTCTCTGTGTTGGTGTACTTCCAGCCAATCTTGATTGGACTCTTTGCCTGGTTGTGGCTGGCTGAGAGCATGACAGTGCTCAAAATCATTGGGCTGATCATGGGATTCCTCGGGATACTTGCGGTCAGTGCAGATGGTCTGACTGGACAGGTTTCCATCGTGGGCGTCATTTTAGGCTTGTTGACGGCTCTGTCGTGGGCGATGGGCGTGATCTATGTGAAAAAAGTCAGTGCCAAGGTAGATTCGCTGTGGATGGTTGCCATGCAATGCATCATCGGTGGCGCGGCCTTAACTCTTTTGGGGACAGGTGTAGAAAGCTGGTCCGATATCGTCTGGAATGTTCCGTATCTGATCGGTCTAGGCTATGGCGCAACATTTGGCGTGCCGATTGCCATTGCCATTTACTTTGGGCTCGTGAACGCAGGCGAAGCGAGCAAGGTGGCCGCCTTTACGTTTCTCGTGCCGCTCATCGCAGTAGTCACTGGCACTATTTTCATGGACGAGCCGGTTACGTATTCGCTCATCGCCGGCCTGGTATTGATCGTGTGCAGTATTTGCTTGGTGAACTATCAGAAAAAGATACGACAACCTGCAATTGCCAATCATCTCAATCGTTGATGGAAATGACAAACAAAACAGCCGACACTTTCACAGGTTCGGCTGTTTTTCTTATGGAGATTATACGTAAGGCTCTTTGTAGATTCCTTTTTCATAAATGTACTGAAGGCAAGCATCCGGCAACAGGAAGCTGGGATCGCCACCCTTGCGGATTTCGTCTCGGATGTAGGTAGAGCTGATTCCCATGTTGATGCCCTTGCTCATAATGAGAAAATGCTCGTCATGATTGCGCAGCAGCGCGTCTTCTGCAATCAGGTCAGCTGTCGGATAGCCTTCGCGCGACATCACGATGAAGTTGAACCCTGCGACCAGCTTTTCAGCGTTGCCCCAGTTCGACAGTCCCTCTAATAAATCCGATCCCATGATGAAAAAGAGCTCATCGGTCGGGTACTTCCTTTTCATGTGCATCATCGTATCGTACGTATAGGTTTCACCTGGCAAGGCATCCATCTCGACTGTAGAAATCTCGAAAAGAGGCTCGCCATATTTATTTGTTTTGTGTGTGCTGCCAGCCAAAGCCAGTTTGAGCATGTGCAAGCGATGGACGTCCTCTGTCTGCAATTTTTTGTCATGACGCTTCGAAGAGCATGGTACGAAAATGACTTTGTCCAGTCGTCTCCGGTGAGCGACAGTCGCTGCCGTGAACAAATGACTGTACGTGATGGGATCAAAGCTGCTGCCATAAATGCCGATTCGCATAAAAATTGCCTCCTATCGTCATGAGCCTGTTATTTTTTTCGAACAGTCATGCCAAGCTGGTTTTGAAAATGACCGAGAGCCCATTTGTGACCTTCGGGAAGAAAGCTCGCTACAGCATCCTCGTGGATGACGACAGAGAAGCCGTTATAGAAGCCTTCAATCGCTGTATGCAGCACACAAATGTCAGTGCAGACACCTACTAGATGAATCTCAGTAATACCTCTCGTGCGCAACAATAGGGCAAGGTCGGTGCCTTGGAAAGCGCTGTAGCGCGTCTTATCCATCCAGTGAATCGTATCTTCGAATTCCTCATAAATGTCCTGAATGCTGCCATACAAATTCCGGCCAGCCGTACCGATAATGTTGTGCGGAGGATAGAGCCCAGTCTCAGGGTGGTACGGGTCCTGCTCTCGATGAGCGTCGACTGCCATGACGACAAAGTCGCCTTCTGCGAGGAAGTCGCGGATCAGCTCTCCAATGCGTCCTTCAATAGCCTGACCAGGCTCTCCACAAGTCAATGCACCATCTGTCGCGACAAAATCATTCGTGTAGTCAATCACAATCAAAGCTTTCATGGCAAAAACCTCCTGAATGTGGACTTTTTCAGTAAATCATGGCAATTGGGGTAAAGCCTGTAAAGCGATAGAGCTTGGCTGGCGAATTCGAAAACTCGGTCGAGTAGACTGGCTGTCCGTCAGCCGAGAGAACTGGCTCGAGAAGTCCTTGCCGTCTGGTTGTCGCAAGCAGGCGCCGCTCAAAATTGCCGCGATCCTTTGCTGAAAAGGATGGAACGACGGTCTCGATCACTTGCAGCAGTTCACTCAAGGTAAACTCATCTGGCAAAAATGCTTTGGCGATAGTCGTTTGCAGCATCTGCTCACGAACGCGCTGTAAGGCGTCAGTCAAAATTTCACGATGATCAAAAGCAAGGTTGAGGGCAAAAGCTTCCTCGATCGGAAACAGCTGCGCGTCTGATGCATCGTCGTTTGCCTGTGCGTGCTTCAATAAATCTTCATGAACGAGGGAGACATAGGCAACACTCGGGATCCAACCACGAGGGTCTCTTCCCGGATAGTAGTACGTCTTCAACTGCTCGATGTGTACATCGCGGTCAATATTCGTCTCTTCTTTCAACTCACGATAGGCACATTCGTCCAGTGTCTCCGATTCATGGGAAAAACCGCCAGGCAAGGCCCATTGCTCTCCAAATGTATCGCTTTTTCGTTTGATCAGAAGAACGGCCAATTGCTTGAGTGGCAGCGATTTGGTTTTCGTTTGGCGCGGGATGGAAAGGATCGTAAAGAGGCAAATATCTGTAGGAAGTCCATCCGGCGAGCGGTACTTTTTCGTCCGAAAGTGGATGCGTTTGGCTCGAAGGCGAGACGTACTCACAAAGATCATCCTTTCCGTTTGCTCGAATCTGTTATCATGCTTTTATGTTATGATATCGTTTTAACAATGTCAATATTACAATGTAAAAAATATGAAAAAAGACGTCTGTAAATGTCAGACGTCTCTCGAAGCGGTTACCGCGAAAAGAAATGATTAAACAGCATCCAGTGCGAGTCGCAATGTAATGGTGATGTTTTCCTCCGTTTTGGCCACGATCGTATGAGGGCTATTCAAACCGAAGTCACCAAACGTTACGACAGACGTTCCTTCCAACTGTAGCTTGCCTTGGGAATAAATCGCGTCAGCATTAATTTTTACGTCTTTGGCAATTCCTCTTACAGTCAGGACGCCATTGATGGTGAACGATGCCTTTTGTCCTTCTGTCCATGTGGATGGCCAGTTCTCAAAGGATTTCGCTTCGAAGGTAGCAGCTGGATGGACGGCCGTATCGAAGTAATCAGGAGATTTGATATGGGTGTCGCGCTTTTCATTACCGGAGTTCAGCTTATTCAAGTCAGCGGAAGCTGTTGCTTTCATTTGGTCGGGTGCAGTGAGGTTCACATCCCAACTGCCAGTAATGCCATCCATCTCAAAGTTTACCGTTTCTTTCGACGTAGTGACGGAGAAATAGACTTTGGACTGGTCATTGATCGTCCATTTTTTATTCAGTTGATCTGCTGTCAAAGGCGTTGAGGAAGCGGTAGCTGAGGCTGTGGTTGCCGCAGCTGCAGGCTGGATCTCCACATGGTTTCCCACAAAATAGTCATAAAGCATGTAGCCTCCGATACCAACCACGAGCGTGGCAACTGAGGCAGTCAGGATAACCGAATTCTTTTTCATTATTGGATAACCTCCATGTTTTTGAAGTGTTCAGACTTGAGTCGTATGTATTTGGCCTTGCAGGGATCATTATGAGAGAGGAAGCTGAGCGGGTCTTGAAAGCTGGCTGAAAGTTTGTTGAATATGCATTGGGAAGAGAGTTATCAACGTATTTTGCGTATAATTTACATTTTTTGGGTAATTATTCTGTAAATAGCTTTCAGCTCGCACTCAGGGTCTATTCAGCTAATTTTCAGCTACGCTTGGACTGATCAGGTAAAATGGAGGTGAGGTGAAAGAAATGAGCCAAAACAAAGGCAATAAAATATTGCTTGTCGATGATGAGCCGACCATCCTGCAATTTTTGGAGATGGGTCTTGAGAATGAAGGCTTCCAAGTGTTGACGGCACAAGATGGGATGACCGCCGTGACCATGGTGAAGGAGCATCAGCCGCATGTCGTAATTCTCGATGTGATGATGCCTGGCATGGATGGCTTCGAGGTATGCCGGATGCTGAAAAAGATACAGAATGTAGCGACGATCATGCTGACAGCCCGCGAAGATGTCGAGGATCGGGTAAAAGGGCTGACGCTGGGTGCCGATGATTATATGATCAAGCCGTTTAGCTTTGAAGAGCTGCTTGCCCGTATCCATGCGCGCATTCGTAATCATTACCCACATCTGCTCTCCAAGGTGCACCTCGGCCCATTCCAAATCGATGACAGGCGAAAGGAAATTACCTACGAGGATACGCTTCTGGAGCTATCACCAACGGAATACTCTTTGCTGAAATACTTGGTGACGAATCACGGCTTGGTGCTGAGTAAACCAATGATTCTGGATAACGTGTGGGGCTATGATTTCGGTGGGGAGGAGAATATTGTCGAGGTGTACATCCGCTCCCTGCGTGATAAACTGAACGATCGTCAGCATCGGATTATTCGCACATTGCGCGGTGCGGGCTATCGGGTTGATTTTGTATGAAGATGAATCGAAACAATCAATGGGCCGCCTTTCTAGAACCGAACTCTTTGCGCTATCAGCTGTTGTCTCGTTCGTTATTTATCTTATCCGGGTTGCTACTTCTAATTGGCATGATTCAATACTTATTGATGGAGCAGTTCTTGTATCGAAGTAAAGCAGAAAGCTTGTTAAATCTGGCTGTCACAGTTCCTTATCAGGTCTTGGAGGATACGCAAACGCTCCCGAAAAACGATCAGTATGTCAGCGCGTTGCTTTCCTTGCGTACTCCCGATATCAAGTATGCCTTTATTGACAACGACGCCAACGTGACGGAGCTGTTTGCGAATCCGAGCGAAGGGTATTCCCCGCGCTTTCCTGAGAGTCTATACCGCGAGATCTTGGCTAGTGGCGTATGTTCTTTTAAATACAAAATTTTGGAAGGCAGTACGGGTACGGATTATTTGGTCGTACTGGCACCAATCCTTTCCCCTGATCAGCTGCAAGGAATTGTACAGCTGAGCACACCTGTCGGCTCGATGCGAGAAGTGCTGTTTCCACAGTTGATCATTTTCTTCTCAGCATCTGCACTCGCCTTGCTTATCGGTTTGTTAACGTATGTGCCTGTGCTCCGCCGTACGCTGAACCCACTTTCGCGTATTGAAGTTACAGTTGAGCGGATTAATGCGGGTAATTTGGATGAGCGTCTGCCGATGGATCAAGGCCAAATGGAGATAGATCAATTATCGGCGGTCTTCAACGGAATGCTGGAGCGGCTGGAAACCTCCTTTAAAACTGAGCAGGAAGCAGGGGAGCGGATGAGGCGCTTTGTAGCGGACGCTTCGCACGAATTGCGAACACCGCTGACATCCATCCATGGTTTTTTGGAGGTGCTGTTGCGCGGTGCGGCGGCAAATCCCGAACATTTGCAAAAAGCATTGAAAAGCATGCATGGCGAGACAGAGCGGCTGAACAAACTGGTCAATGATTTGCTGTACCTAGCTCGGATGGATCGGGAACCGGCTTTCCTTTTGCAAGAAGGGCAGTTAGACGCGGTCGTGCACAGTATGGAATCACAGCTCATGGTCCTGGCGGGTGACCGAAACGTTCATTTCCGTGTAGAACCGAATGTTACGGTTGCTTTCGACGGTGACGGAATGAAGCAAGTTATTCTCAATCTGTTTCAAAATGCGGTGCAGCATACTGACCCTGTGAACGGTGAAATCGAGCTTACATTGAGCAAGATTGCCAATGGGATCGAACTGGCGATCAGAGATAATGGGGCAGGAATCGCACCGGAGCATGTCCCGCATGTATTCGACCGTTTCTACCGGATTGAATCCTCACGCGCACGTAAAAGCGGAGGTGCTGGACTGGGGCTGTCAATCACCCAATCCATCGTAGAAAATCATCGGGGAAAAATTGACGTACAAAGCAGCTTGGGAACAGGGACGGTGTTTCGCGTCTGGTTGCCTACCGGTTTGAAAGAGGTCCAGAAGGCAGAAGTTGTTGGTTGACAATGAGAGAAAACGTCATATATAATCTGAGACATTCAATAAAACAACCAACACAGCCGTGAAAAGGAAAGTAAAAAAGGGATTTTGACGTCCAGAGAGTTGCCTGTTAGCTGAGAGGGCAGCCGCGAACTCTTTTTGAAAGCCACCTTGGAGCTCTGCTTTTGAAAATGCCAAGTAGAAAGCAGCGGATGGCCCACGTTATGGGGCGCATGTCTTTGTAGACAGCACGAGTTTGCCTTTTGTGAGAGAGGCAAAAAAGCTGAGTGGTACCGCGATACCTTCGCCTCAGCAACCGGATTCATGGAAATCATGAGTCTGGTTGCTGGGGCTTTTTGCTTTATGAGGTTGTGTTAAAAAAATAAAGAGAAAACTGGAGTGGTGGGGCATGGATCGCTTGAAGCAAAGAGAGCTGTTGCACCTGTTGGAAGAAGACAGTCGCATGAGCGCTGAGCAAATCGGAAAAATGATCGGAGAGCCGACCGAGGTCGTTGAGCAGACGATTGCAGCATTGGAAGCCGAGAAGGTCATTGTCAAATATCCAGCGCTGGTGAACTGGGAGCGTGTGGACGATCATCCGTACGTAAACGCCATGATTGATGTGAAAGTGACGCCAAAGCGCGACGTCGGCTTTGATGAAGTGGCGGAGCGAATCTGCCGTTTCCCAGAAGTGAAGGCTGTTTACTTGATGTCTGGTGCAAGCTATGACTTGTCGATTATTTTGGAAGGCAAAACGATGAAAGAGGTAGCCACTTTTGTTTCACAAAAGCTGTCCACTCTCGATTCGGTTGTCTCGACAGCTACACATTTTATTTTGAAACGATACAAGCACGATGGCATTGAGCTGGAAGATCGTGACGAAGATCACAGGATGGTGGTTACGCCGTGAGTACACAAGTCAAAGTCAAAAACCGTTTATCCAATACAGTTCAATCGTTGAAGCCATCAGGCATTCGCCGCTTTTTCGATTTGGCAGCCTCGATGGAAGGAGTCATTTCTTTAGGTGTAGGGGAGCCTGATTTCGTCACTCCTTGGCGCATGAGAGAAGCTTCGATTTCTTCCCTGGAGCGCGGACATACAGCATATACATCCAATGCAGGTATGCTGCCATTGCGCGTGGAAATTCAGAAATACTTGGAAGAACGTTTTTCTGTCAGCTATCATCCAGAGACAGAAATTCTCGTGACAGTTGGTGCCAGCGAAGCGATTGATATCGCACTGCGTGCCATCCTTGATCCAGGTGATGAGGTATTGGTTGTGGAGCCTTGCTATGTCTCCTATGAACCAGTTATTCGCTTGGCTGGAGGTGTGCCAGTTTTCCTGAAAACGACGATGGAAAACCAGTTCAAGCTGACACCGCAAGAGCTGGAGACGCACATCACCTCGCGTACAAAGGCAATCATTTTCTGCTATCCAAATAACCCGACCGGGGGGACTATGACGGCTGAAGAGTGGAAAACACTTTTGCCGATTATTGAAAAGCACGACCTTATGGTGATCTCCGATGAGATTTATGCGGAGCTTACCTACGGCCGCATGCACGATAGTATCGCGGCTCTGCCAGGGATGAAAGATCGGACAATCCTGATCTCCGGTTTTTCCAAAGCATTCGCGATGACCGGCTGGCGTCTGGGATATGTCTGCGCGTCGCCTGATTTGCTCGCAGGCATGCTGAAAATCCATCAGTACACGATGCTGTGTGCTCCGACAATGGCTCAGATGGCTGCATTGGAAGCCCTGCGTCATGGGCGTTCTGATATGGAACGAATGATCGAGAGCTACCGTCAGCGCCGCAATTATGTGGTAGATGGATTCCGCCAAATCGGATTGACTTGCCATGAACCGGATGGAGCATTCTACGCATTCCCGTCAGTGGCGTCTACAGGTCTCAGCTCTTCTGAGTTTGCGGAGAAGCTGCTGATGGAGGAAAAGGTAGCTGTTGTACCTGGAGATGTATTCGGCGAAAGCGGACAGGGACATATCCGTTGTTCTTATGCAACATCGATGGACCAGTTGAAGAAGGCGCTGGAACGTATGGAGCGCTTGATGGGACGACTGTCCTAACATTTTCCGGGAAATAAAGGGGGGCGGCTTTCAAGCTGCTCCTTTTTTGCCCCACAAGGGGGATTCACTGGCCGCCTCGGAAAAAATGTCGGGAGCGCTTCAAACGTAGAAGTCTCGGTGAAGTATTCCATAGGTGAAGCTGAAATTCCCCGCCATTTTTTCCGAAGCTGGGATGGGCTCCAGAGGCGCTTGACTGGAAATACGCTTCTTCTTACGCGGCTGTGGTAAGGGAACAGCTTGCAAGCTAATGCAAGTTGATGTCGGGAGTTTTCGAGAGGCTGTTAAATGAGTAAAGGCTTCACCCTGTGGGATGAAGCCTTCTTTATTTTAAATAAATAAATGAGATCTTTCGTAACACGAAATATTAATAGCCAGTCGACTGATTCAAGGTGGTAGCAGCGAGATTATATTGATAAACCGATTCGATTGCTTTTGTTTCGGCGTCAAACAGGTTTGCTTCGTCTTCCATCAGTTCTTTCATCGATGCTTTTCCTAATCTATATTGATCGATTGTTGCCTGATAGCGCTCCAATGCGGTTTCTTTCTTTGTTGTACTTTCCTCTACTGCCTTTTTGGCTGCCAGTACCTTCGTATAGTTGTCACTTACTTCTTGGCCGATTTTCTTTTGGGTTTTTTGTTTTTGCAGTTCCGCTTTTTTGTGCTCATTTTTGGCGATTGTACCTTTATGTGTGCTGAGTGCGGAATACTCTGCCGTGTAATCAATTCTTACTTGGGCAAAGTCTATTTCTGCTTGTGCTTTGATCATCTCAGGACGTTTTTCAAAAGCTTTTGCTTGCAATTGCTCCAGGGAAAGCAGCTCGTGCTGGGTCAGATCAGTAGCGATCATTCTCCATTGTCTGTCTGCTTTTTCATTCAATAAATCGTTGAGCTTGGCCAATGCTTGTTTGTAGCTGGCTTCCAGGGCAGCAAGATTTTTGTGAGCTTCTGTTTCTTGTGAGTCCAACCAGTACTGTCTTTGCAAGCTTTTCTTTTGCGCTTTGATTTTGGCGTCTAATGATTGGGCTTCGAAGAAAGCTTTTTGCACTTGCAATTGAATGGTGTTTTTTTGCGTATTCAGGGCGACTTCATCGACAACCACTTCTTTGATGGCTTTGGCAGCGTCTTCGAATTTCTTTTTTGCATCAGCCAGAGTCATGATGTCGGCTTTTTTGATTTCTTCTTTTTCCCTTAACGTGATAGATGTTTCGTACTTCGTAATATCTAATTCAAGCCGAAGTAGCTCCAGGTCAACGCTGTTCTTTAGTGCCTGTTCAACTGCGAAATTAAGCGATAAAGGGGAAACATCCGTCTGTTCAGCTGTGGCCGCGAGTGGAGCGGCCTGAGCCAAATGGGCGCCACCTGTGAGGAGAGAAGTGACTAATGTTGTGCTGTAAATGTGTTTGAAGAGCCTGGATTTCATGGGGCAACCTCCTGATTATATATACAAGAATTTGATAACGATTCTCATTATCAAATTAACCAAAAGTATATATTTCCAAAAGAATTTCGTCAATAAAAAAATGTTTTTCACCATGTTCTTGGTCAGAAATCCAAAGAAAGCCCCTTCAGGAAAAAGGCAAAGTGAGCATCTGCCTGTTTCCCCAAAGGGGATTTGTTTTACGTAATGGGAAAAGAACTATTCTTCGTCTCGGTTTTCTTTGTTTTCCGCAGCCGCCTTGGCAGTTTGGTTCAAAGTTCCTTCT
The DNA here is from genome assembly GCF_003013445.1 of Brevibacillus sp. NRRL NRS-603. NCBI lineage: Bacteria > Bacillati > Bacillota > Bacilli > Caryophanales > Paenibacillaceae > Brevibacillus > Brevibacillus sp. NRRL NRS-603. The sequence continues at coordinate 29,841 of NZ_PXZN01000008.1, forward strand.
TTTGGTGTAAGCGAATAGCCATGCATATTGCTTCCGTTATAGCCCATATCCGGCTTTTCCCTTGAGATGTGATCAGTCATTTGCTTCCCCCTTATTTTGTCCAGTGGGTTTAGAGTCTTGCTGCACATACGGATTGTCGATGTCATTTGGTTCCTTGTCCAGATTGGTACGGATTGCGAGTATTGGACTAGTGGGAGGTTGAGCGATCAGTCTGTCATCCAGTTGTTTGAAATCAGGCAGGTCGTTTTCGCGATTGTCATCCATGTTCGTCTCCTCCTTTACGGGTTAGTATGTCCACCATCTGCCTGTCAATTTCCGTAACTGGAAAAGGAAACTGTACACGAAAAAACAGCCCCAGTCCCTGGGAAATTCGGGCGGAGGCTGTGACGATCATCTTTGTGCAGTTAACTCGTTTTCTTGGCCAGGATCTTCATAAAAGAGGCAAGATTCGTTTGCAGCAATGGTGTGAAGGCAGAAAAAGAAGCATTTTCAGCGAGCGTGTTCATTTGACGAACAAATTCAGTGGCGTCCTTTGTATTTACATTCTCAAAGCGGTTGGCGATTTTCGTATTTTTTAAATCGGAGAGAAGCGTAGCCTGTTCGTTTCGGTATTGTGCGATCCAGTCTGGACGATGTTGCAGCTTTTTGACGAATTGAATCAGCATGCTTACTTTCTCTGTTTGATTGGTTGTGGCCGCTTGCATTTTTTTATAGGCTTCTGGGTCATACCGCTCCATCAGCTTGGATGGATTGATATAGTCGTTCGGCGCCCCATGTGGCTTTTGCGGAAGCTCTACATAGCTGACACTGCCAGTTGCAGGGTCAACCTTTCGGGTTTTGGCAACGCCCGCGAGCAAATGGAGGGTATCCAAAAATTCAGCAGCATTTTTTTCATCAGCCATGTACTGGTCTGCTAAATATTTGCCTTGGGTTAAACCGACTTCTACCAAAGCATCTCTTTCTTCATCGGTGTAGGTGGATTGGGAATTGAAAAAATTTCGCTCCAGAATGTGGTCAAAGGCTTTGCGAGCCTCGGGTGGTTTATCTGCGAAAATTTTATCCAACCGCTCATTAATCTCTGTGCTAAAGAATAATTGAACGCTGTGATGTTCGATAGCATCAGCAGGTAGCTCGCGGGCCTTGTGAGAACGAAGGTCTACGGTATCGTGCTCGGGCAATCGGGGCAATCCTAGGCGAGCTTCTGTCACCATTTTGGGTGCATGTTGGTTAGTTGATAGCTGGGGGGTTAGATAGCGGGTATTCGATTGGATGTGCATGTTCTACTCTCCTCACATGGATTCATGTTCAGTCGTGATGGTAGGAGATCTGGTTACCTTTTATCAGATGACTGGAATGAGTTGTGAGAACGGAAGGAAACGGATCTCAATTGCTTCGTCTCTATACTATCGGCTATTTTGGGGCAGTTTTTAATATGCGGACAAGCATGAAAAAGGACTCCCGTTCAGATGACGGAAGTCCGGATTTTTCTTCGATTATTTCGAGTGTTCATCCATGCTGAAGTCTACTTGTTCAAGAGGGACGAGCTTGGTCTTTTGGGTAATCTTATAAGCAAGCCAAACGATTAAGAAGAGTGGCAGGCCAATGTAAGAGACCAGGACGCCATACCAGTCGATCGTTCCACCCAAGAATGCGGAGTAGTTTTGCCCCAAAATAACGATACAGCAAATGATGAAGGCAAAAATCGGTCCAAACGGGAACCACTTTGCCCGATAAGGCAATTCGCTTAAGTCACGGCCCTGAGCGATAAACGCTTTGCGGAAACGGTAGTGACTAACGGCAATTCCCAGCCAAGCGATGAAGCCCGACATACCGGACGCATTCAAAAGCCATACATACACTTCGCCTTCCCCAAACAGAGAGGACAGAAAAGCAAGGGCGCCGATGAGCGCAGTCAAGATCAAGGCATTGATCGGTACGCCGTTACTTGTTACTTTTGCGAACCATTTTGGTGCTTTTCCTTCTTTCGCCAAGTTCCACAGCATGCGTGTAGAGGCGTACATGCCAGAGTTACCAGCAGACAATACAGACGTGAGAATAACGGCATTCATGACAGATGCTGCAAAAGCGAATCCGGCATTTTCAAATACAATCGTAAACGGACTGATCGCAATATCCGTAAGGTCGCCACTGATCAGATTTGGATTATCGTATGGAACCAACAACCCGATGATCAAAATAGCGAGGATGTAGAAGAGCAAGATGCGCCAAAAAATTTGACGGATGGCCTTCGGAATGTTGCGGGCAGGGTCTTCGCTCTCACCGGCTGCGACACCAACTAGCTCTGTCCCTTGGAAAGAGAATCCGGCAATCATAAAGACACCGAGCAGGGCCATGAAGCCACCATTGAATGGCGCGTCGCCTTTGGTGAAGTTTTGGAAGCCAACTGCTTGACCACCCATAATGCCAAAAATCATCAACACACCCACAATAATAAAGATGATAACTGTTACTACTTTAATCAAGGCGAACCAATATTCAGATTCTCCATAGGCTTTCACAGACAGGAGATTCAAGGCAAACAGCAATCCGAGGAACAAAGCGCTCCACACGATCGCTGGGGTATCTGGGAACCAATATTTCATAATAAGTGCGGAAGCTGACAGCTCGACGGCAATGGTAATGGCCCAGTTGTACCAGTAGTTCCAGCCAAGAGCAAAGCCGAGAGATGGATCGACGAAGCGTGTGGCATACGTCGAAAACGAACCGGAAACAGGCATGAAAGCCGCCATTTCCCCCAAGCTGGTCATTAAAAAGTAAACCATGATACTAATGGCGAGATAGGCGACTAAAGCTCCACCTGGTCCGGCGGAATGAATCGAGCCTCCGCTCGCGAGAAACAATCCCGTCCCAATCGAGCCGCCGATGGCGATCATCGTCAGGTGTCGGGCTTTTAAACCACGTTGCAATTGATTTTGTGACATAAGCTGCTTGCACGACCTTTCTAGATTTTTGAGAAGGAAGGTCGGAAATTAAAAAACCGCCATAGCCAAAAAATGGCATAGGGCGGTATCATCCAATCCCCACCAAGCCTTCACTGAAGATAGCTCACCACGTTTGCTTGGCATGCAAACGTGACAGTTCTGCCCCTTTCGAGTACAGCCCCAACCCAATCGCACAGAGACGCGATATGAGCTTCGGCGGATTTTCCTTACCTGGAGTCATTGATTTTCTCTGAATCTCGTACAGGATGATATAAAAGCCGCGACCTCTATCCTCACCGTGAAAGATGAGGATAACATGTATGAAATTATGTGATTCATCAAATATAAAGGATTGTTCAGGATTAATCAATGTGAAATTTTGTTATTCAAATGAGCGTCTGGCAGGCCAAGAGCCTTGCAGCTTGCGAATTTGGACGATTTGTCCCGTGTGAAAAGCATCATGCAAGACAAGACTCATTACATTTTGGTAAATGGGTGTATAGGTAGCGATCTGGTTTAACTCTTCATCCGTCAGCAAGGAAAGCTGTTCATGAATGTGGCGATGGACGCTTTCCATTCGCAAGAGGGTAGCTTGCCAAGCGTCTTCGTCATCTGGACCGCCGGATGGGGTGAAGGTATCATCGTTCGTCTCAGCGGAGCCAGGAAATTCAGTGCCCAAAAGACGATGCAACAGGCGTTCTTTGTAATAAAGAAGGTGACTGACGTTTTCCCAGATCGTGTTGGCTGCTTCTCCCACAGGGCGCCAGCTAGCCTCGACTGCCGATACCCCGGAAAGCGCTTCTTTTAAGGGTGGATACCAGTCTTCCTTGTCATACGCACATGCCCATCCGTGCAAAAGCAATTCCTTCCGATTCATACGCTTCCTCCTCGTCTGTGAAACAGATTGATGAAACGCTATAATAGCAATAAGAAATGAGGGTGTAACTAGTAAAATTGATTACGATAGTTACAAGTAAAGGTTACCATATCCTGTATGGTCATACAAGAGAGAAAAATGAAGGGTTTCGTCAGGAGAGTTGATGACATGGACTGGCTTTGCATCGATTTTTTAAATAGTGATTGGCGGGATTGGCGTGGCTCTGGTCGTTGGGAAAATCGTTTGGAGAACAAGGAATGGCTGTCATCCTTTTTGCATACATACAAGCTAACCGCTCCGCTGCCGATGAATGAGGAGTGTAGTGCGTCACTTTTGCAATTGCGAGAACGCTTGAGACGTATGCTGGAAGCCGTTGTCCGTGGAGACCGAATCCAAGAGGAGGACCTTGCGGAATTGAACAAAGTATTGGCTCTCGCTCCTTTTCACATGCAGGTGTTGTATATAGATGAGGAGGGCAGCTACTTACAAAAGCATTCTAGCTCAACAGAGGGCTGGCCCCTCGTCATGGCACAAATTGCGGCTTCTTTCGCGGAGTTGCTTACCCCGCAGCATTTGGAACGAATTAAAATATGTAACAACGAGGATTGCCGCTGGGTGTTTTATGATGAAAGCCGCAACCGGGTGCGCCGCTGGTGCGATGACAAAATGTGCGGCAACCTGATGAAGGTGCGTCGTTTTCGTGAGCGGAAAAAGGAGAAAGGGTGATGTGCATGGGCTCACCCTTTTTATCTGTCTGTTATGAAGCGGGGGTCAATTGGATCAGTTTAGGGAAAATGGACGAGCCTGCTGCTACGATGCCTGTGCTTTTCCAGCAAAAATAATCCCCTTGCGTATCCGTAATTTTGCCCCCGGCTTCCTGGACCAAAAGAGCTCCCGCCAGCCAATCATACACCCCTTCACCGTATTCCCAGTAACCGTCGAGCCGTCCGCAAGCCACGTAAGCGAGATGGAGGGAAACCGCGCCCTGCATGCGGATAGCAAAAGCCTCTGGCATCACTCGCGTCAAGGAATTCGCTGTATACTTTCCGACCAAGAGGTTCATTGGTTCGGAGGAAGCAAAGAGCGTGCCGAGAATGCACTCACTCAGCTGCGATTTGGATGAGGTACTGATTTTTTGTCCGTTTAGAAAAGCTCCACGCCCGTCAATTGCTGTAAACAGTTCATCACGGCATGGATCATAGACAAAGGAAACAACCGTACGTCCTCCGTCAATCAGGCAGAGGGAGGTAGCCCACATCGGCATATTTTGCAGAAAGTGGACTGCTCCATCAATTGCATCCATCACCCAATAAGGATTGGTGAATTCAGGCTTTTCCTGTGCAGCCGGATCGAATTCCGCGTCCGAGAATTCATAGGTGGGGAAACGCTCGGATAACGATTGCTTCAATCGTGCTTCAACCACGGGATTCACCTCTTCAAAGCGTTTAGCCATTGCTTCCTTGCTATGGCAGGGCGTGCCTTTTTCAAATTCCACTAGCAGCTCCTTTCCAACGCTTCTTACCAGTTCCTCGCAAAATTGCACATCCTGTAGATTCATACAATTCCCATCCCTTCTTTTTTTGGTGAAAGTTAAGTAGTATGTTTGAATACTACTATGAAAAAATCAGCTCGTCAACACCACGAAAATGTCGAGATTCACAATTTATGCACATGTGCAGAGCGTTTGAGACATAATAAGTAGCATCATACATGGGATCGGAAACGAGGTGGGTAGGATGAGTCAAGCACGCAAAAAATGGCTTCAGGCACTCGTATTGGTGACACTTGCAGCGGTTTGTCTCGCTATATGGTACTTGCAGCCATATCAGCCCGATCAGGCAGCTTTAACGGCCATGCAAGGCGGTGAAGGGATTACGGTCATGGATACGAATGACTGGATTATTTTTCAAGGCGGGGAGTCACGCGAGCCGGGACTCATCTTATATCCGGGAGCATTAGTTAAACCGGAGAGCTATGCACCAATTGCCCGTGCTTTGGCAGGCTACGGCTACCATGTTTTTCTTGCACGGATGCCACTGAATTTGGCTGTAAGTGATATGACGAGAGCCACACAAGTATTAAAGGCATACCCGAATAAAACGTTTGTCATCGGAGGGCATTCGCTCGGTGGTACCATGGCAGCCGAATTCGCAGTAAACCATCCGGACCGAATCAACGGTGTGTTTTTACTGGGGGCGTATCCGAACAGACAGGGGAACTTGAAAAACGTGAATTTGCCCGTGCTGTCATTGCTCGGGTCCCGCGATGGTGTGATCAATATGGAAAAGTTTGAGGAGAGCAAGCAATATTTGCCGGAGCGTACCGTGTACATGTCCATAGAAGGGGGAAACCACTCCCAGTTCGGAAGCTATGGATCGCAGGAGGGTGACAAGCCCGCTGCCATTACCCCGCAGGAGCAGTGGCAGCAAACGGTGGCAGCAATCAAGGATTGGCTGCTTAATGATGTCACGATGATGAACGTGGAATAATACCGGATACAACACCTGTAATGCGAATGTTTTCCGAGGGGAGCAGCATGGGCGTGTCTTGCTCGCGTGTGGTTGTAAACAGACATTCCAATGGATTGACATCTGCTGCGATTCGCACAAGGAACTGCCCCTCCTGTCGGACCAATACAGGTCTGTCTTTTACAGGCTCCATCGAAAAGTCAGAGATCAATAAGGCGTCTCCGGGAAAAATACCGAGACCACTAAGGCCGTCATCTCGCATGATGAGAGCAAAGCGGGCCACGTGATAGCTGGCTACCTCCAAAGAGGGTAACAGAGACAGCTCCTCGTCTTGGTCCAAGGCGAGATCAAAAAAATGAGTCGTGTATGCATCTCCGGCAATAAAGACTCGTTTCACCAGGTATCGCCTCCTGCATCATAATAGCATCGCAATTTACCCATAGACGGGAAAGCCTTTGGCATACATACGGCTTAGTATGCGTTCAAAACGGGCACGAGCAAGAGGCAACGGCACCTGAAAGCGCTGAGCCAACACAGCCGGTGCATTGTATCGCGAGCAATCGGCCAGAAGGGTGCTCATCATGTAAATGGGAAGCAGCAAATGCTCGGCAAAATGATTCGCCTGCGATTCTTGCCAGTCAATCATCCATTCGCTGCTCTGGGGCTGAATGCCTTCATGAAGGAGCAAATGTCCGAGCTCATGCGCGATTTTAACCCGCTGGGTAGCTGGATCGAGCCGCTCGTCCACCGCAATGATATAACGTCCCGGCGAAAAGGGATGCGCGTGTGCCCGACTCCTGCCGCAAATACGATGGATCTCGATGCCGTACGTCTCGCACAGCAGATGCAAATCGATTTGTTCGGGCTGGTCGATGCCGTGATGCTGAAGTAATAAGTAGACGCGACTCTCGAGCCATGTTTGCGGTTCGCAGATTTCTTGCAAAAGGGAGTGAAGCATCAAAGACCTCCTAAGTGAATAAGTAAGGAACGTACGTTCTGTTCTTGGCTGAAAAGAAAACCCCGCATTGGGGTTATTTTTTTTTGATGTCTTCCGTGATGTCAAACAAAGACGGAGGTCGTTCTTCGCGTACTTTACGGACCTTCCACTGTTTCTTCAAGTCGTACCAGTAGCGGCGAATTTCTTTTTTCTCCTCTTCTGAAGCATCCAGATACCCGTCTAGGAAATAGTAGTCGTCCGGGTCATCGATCTTTTCCTGCAAGAGCTCGTCCAACGAACGTTGATTTTTCTCTCCTGTTGCTGGGAGAATATAGGCCGTGACTTCATCTGTGCGGCCCAACAACCAATCGGTCGTGACGTCCAGCACATCAGCCAATTGCCGCAGCATGTCATTCGGTGGTGTGCTGTGGTTGTTCTCGTAGTTACTGATCGTCCCCTTGGTTGTGCAGACATGCTCTGCCAACTCTTCCTGGGTCAGACCTTTTGTCTTACGAGCTGTGCGTAAGCGCTGAGATAGCATGAGCGTGCCAGTCCTTCCTGTGAGGATGTACAAATTTATTGTACTAAATGAGAAGGAAAAAGAAAAGTATGGATATTATTTTTGTCTTTAACGAATTGTGTACAAGCGTTTTGTACAAAATACAGATAAGGACGATGCGGGAACACTCGTTCTGTACAGTGACAAAAGGGGAGATTAACATGGAAGATCAAGTAACAACCGTATTACTTCAGCAAGGACCATTTGCTGCTTTGTTTGTCTGGTTGTTGTTTTATATTATGAGAGCAAATCGCGAGCGAGAGGGGCGACTGCAAGACTTGCTGGACAAATACAGCGACAAATACGATTTGATCCTCGAGGAATTGCGCGAGATCAAGGGAAAAGTGAGGAAATAACTATTTTTGACATCAAACCTTTTGATGAGCGTGACGAATACGAATCCATTCTTATGTTGCCCGATTCCTTGAAAAGCTTATTCAGCAAGGGGGACAAATTGTTGTAGTCTGTACCAGACCTTGATCGGCCTTTAGCCCTTCAAGGTCCTTTTTCTTGCTGTGTCCTTTTCCCTATTCACACGTCCTCTATAATAACTTCCCAATACTTAGCAAAAAGGAGCAGCATGACTATGCATTTACCCGTCGTCTACTCAACCATCTGTGAAAAAGCATTACAGAAAGTACTTCAGGAAGCATATCCAACCGAACAAATACAATCCGTTCACTACATGCTTCGAGGCATGAACGATACGTACCTCGTGAAGACCATTGATCAAAAACGAATTTTCAGGCTGTATCGCAGTGATTGGCGAACAGAGGAAGCAGCTGTCGCGTTCGAGATGGAGCTGTTGCTCCATTTGAACAGACAAGGAGTATCTGTTTCTGTGCCAATTGCGGACGGTTCAGGAAACCATGTCTTGAGACTGCAAGCAGCAGAGGGCAATCGCTTTGGTGCGTTGTTCACTTTTGCCTGTGGCAAGGAGCAGGAGATCGATACCGAAGAACTGAGCGAACGATTCGGCAGAGCCGTTGCCGAGCTGCATGTCAAATCAGAAGGCTTTTCCACACAGCAAGCTCGCGAGGTGTGGGACGCTAAGACGCTGATTCATCGCCCGTTAGCCATCATCGAGTCACGTCTGCAGCATCGGAAGGAAGATTTTCAAATCCTCCAAAAGCTGGCGATTGAGCTGGAAGCCAAGCTGAATGAGCATATCCGTGCCGGACTCGACTGGGGGATTTGCCACGGAGACCTTCAAGGGAATTTTAATACGAACTTTTGTGAGGACAACAGCTATACCCACTTTGATTTCGACCTGTGCGGATATGGCTGGCGGGCGTATGATTTGGCTGCTTTCAAGCTGAGCCGAATATTGATCGAGGAAGATGACGAACTGGTGGATTCGCTATGGAATGCTTTTCTAAAAGGATATACCGAGGTTCGTCCCTTATCTGAAAACGACCAGGCTGCGGTGTCGCTCATGACAGGCATTCGCCAATTGTGGCTAATGGGGCTGTGCATGCATGATCCTCATATCATGGGTAGCACCGATTCGGATGATGCTTTCGTGAGTGAGAAGATGGAGTTTTTCAAAAAAATATTTCGCGTAAGAGAGGGTTTTTCCAAACATGCGCATTGAACAGTTGCAAGCAGATAGCCGTTACCTGAAGGAAATCGTAGAACTATGGAATCAAAACGCAATCGAAACCGTAGAATACGAGCTAACAGATGGAGAAATGGCAGGCATCGAACAGCAGGTGGTCCAGTATTGCCGATCGGCATACGGAGTCGTACATATTGCGCTTGACGATGACGACCAGCTTGTTGGTTATGGGCTTGCCTCCATGAAAAAAGAGATGGTGCATGAAACTTACTCGGGGCACGTAGATGAACTGTATGTGGCTCCAGCGTACCGTAAACAAAAAGTGGGGCAAGCGATTTTTCACAGCTTGAAAAGATGGCTTCTCGCGCAAGAAGTTTCGCACATTCAAGTGTTTGTGGATGTAGAGAATGAGTCAGCACAAGCTTTTTGGGAGAAAACCGGATTTGAGAAAGAGTTTTTCGTCATGTCGGAAGAAGAGGAAGAATGAAGAAGCGTTTTGCAAAGCGTTGTCAGAAAAGCATGTGTCCCAAAGTCAATGACAGGTAAGCCATACATTGACGAGAAAGAGGGAGAAGAAAAGCATGTTACCGTACATCGGAAGTGGCGCGTACTGCTACGCAAATTCATCATCAATGCTTCTGGAGACGATTGGGGAGAAGGTATCGCCTGCTGTACTTGAAGTACTCTCTGGCGTAGGCATTGGGGCGATGTGGCATGAGGAGCAGAAAGTCATTTATTTCGGACAAGAGATTCCGGATCGTGGTGTAAGTCATGCGTTGGAGCTACTAGGGTTTCGCTGGACGGAAAAGTCAGGGGATGCTGAGGGAGAGCCACCATTGGAGCAATTACGGCGTGATGTGGAGCATGGGCCCGTTTTGCTCGGACCACTTGATATGGGCTATTTGACGTATAATCCCAATGCTGCTTATTTGGGAGGAGCTGACCATTTTGTTCTCGCGTACAGGATGGATGAGCAAGCCATCTACCTGCATGATCCGGCAGGATTCCCTTTTGTGAGCTTGCCATTGTCCCAGTTTGTCTTGGCATGGAAAGCCGAAAAAATCTTCGATCGCCTCTTTTCCTATCACTACTGGACAGCACCAAAGCGTGTAGGCAGTCCGTCAGAGGAGGAACAAGCCGCAAATGCCCTTCGTTTATTCCAAAGGGTTTATCAGGAAAGCGCATCGGCTAAACCAAACGCTTCGGTCCTATACGGAAAAGAAGCGATCTTGCGGGTAGTGAAACGGATAGAAGAGGAGGGCGGACTCTCCCCAGCAGAAGTTGGTCATCTCTCCTACTTTGCTTTCCAATTAGGTGCAAGGCGAGCACTGGATTTCGCTGTGTTTTACTCGAAGCATGCGCCAGAGTTGGCGGCAATCAAAGAGAGACAGGCGAAGCAATTTGGACGTTGTCACACACTGATCGTGGAAAAGAATGAGCAAGATCTAGCGAATGCCATGCGCGTATTGGCAGACCTCGAAGAGGAATTTCGCCAGGTGCTTTGCGCCAAATAAAATCGTTCCCCCAAGTGAGTAAGAAACGCTCATTGGGGGTTTTTCTTTAATTTGAATATTTTTACTTTATTATGATTCATGACAATCTCATCCCGGATGTGTTACCTTGTTATTCATTAGTCCGCGTAAAAGAGACATAGTCCATTCCACGTGGACATCATTTATTAATACTTAACGGAGGTTTAATATTAATGAAACAGCTAGGTTTACTACCCAAAATCCTGATCGCCATTGTCCTTGGGGTTGGAATCGGATCTATTTCGCCGATTTGGGTTGTGAAAGGATTGGCTACGTTTAGTGGCCTGTTTGGAAATTTCCTCGGATTTGCGATTCCGTTGATTATCATTGGATTTATCGCGCCAGGCATCGGTGAGCTGGGCAAAGGGGCAGGGCGTTTGCTTGGGGTAACCACAGGGGTTGCTTACTTGTCTACGATCCTCGCAGGAGTGCTTGCTTATTGGGTCAGTACAAGTATTTTTCCACACATTCTTGAGGTAGGTGGACTGGTGAATCAGTATGCCAACCCGGAGGAAGCACTGGTGAAGCCATTCTTTACCGTGGACATGCCGCCGATTGTAGGTGTAATGACAGCATTGTTGCTCGCCTTTACCCTTGGTCTTGGAGCGACTGTCATCAAAGGGAATGCCCTGCAAAATGTGATGGTAGACTTGAGAGATATCGTCGAGAAGCTGATTGCTTCCGTCATTATCCCGTTGCTTCCATTACATATCCTGTCTGTATTTTCCAATCTGACCTATGGTGGACAAGTCACCATGATTTTGTCCGTATTTGTGAAAGTTTTCGTCATGATTATCGTCTTGCATCTATTTTATCTGTTCGTGCAGTACATGGTAGCAGGTCAGATGGGACGCAAAAACCCATTCACGCTGATAAAAAATATGCTTCCCGCTTACTTCACAGCGATTGGAACACAATCATCTGCAGCCACCATTCCTGTGACACTAAATCAGACCAAGAAAAACGGTGTGAGCGAAAAAATCGCGGACTTCGTCGTTCCACTCTGTGCAACGATCCATCTTTCCGGAAGCACGATTACGCTTGTCAGCTGTTCCATGGCAGTTATGATGCTAAATGACATGGCGACATCCTTTAGTGTGATGTTTCCATTCATCTTGATGCTCGGTGTAACGATGATCGCCGCACCAGGTGTGCCGGGCGGAGCAGTCATGGCAGCACTCGGATTGATGGAGACCATGCTCGGATTTACTACCACGTTGACTTCGTTGATGATTGCACTGTACATCGCGCAGGATAGCTTCGGCACTGCTTGTAACGTAACGGGTGATGGTGCGATTGCTGTAATTACGGATCGATTGAGTGAGGAGAAGGTGGTTTGATCATGTCTTTGCAAAGTCTGTTTATATAAGACCTATCCATGTGTGGATGGGTCTTCTCTTAAGGATACTTAGTGGATATAATCTCGACAAAATTATAAGGAAAGTGACATGAATCAACAAATAACTTCAATAAAAATTATATTTTGACATAATTTGAAAATGATGGTACATTCCTATTATTCCATATTATAGGAGGAAGGCATTGTGAAAAAGATCCTGCTAGCATTGACACTAGTATTTGCTGTATCTTCATCCGCTTTTGCTGCAAGTTCGGAAACAGAGTCGAACAATACTTTCGAAACAGCTAACACTATGATTGTTGACTCGAGCATTTCAGGTGAAGTTGACCGAACTGATAATGAGGATATTTTTGTTTTTGTAGCTAATAAAACTGGACAAGTACGCGTTTTACTGACAGGACCAACTGGTTTAGCAGCTGTAGGTTTATATAATTCTGACACTGAGTATATTAAAAATTCCGTTATGGATATTCCATTAGATTTTGATGTAGTTGCTGGTCAAAAGTACTATCTTAAAGTATTGGGATTTAATCAAACTACTAGCTATAATTTGTCTGTTAGTAACTTATAATTATATAGAACATCTATAATTCGAATTAAGACAAGATAGCTTTTTCTATAGCCAAGTTTGGTATAGAGAGGAGCTATCTTTAATTTTTGTTGCTATACTCTTGGGTGTGATAAGGATTTTTTGTCACTCAAATTCCCGTTTCCAACTAGTACGAATTATATTATCATTGGATATAATTCCATCATTCTACTTTTTGCGAAAAGGGGAATACATAACGCAATGTTTAACGAACGGAAAGCGTTACAAATGACATTGCAGGCCATGCTAGAGCAGCGTATGGCACTGCGTCGACAGTATGTTGATCAGGACAAGCAGTTGGGAGCTGACATCAAGCAGCTTCTGAGCCGTATTCGCGAGTTGGATAATGAAGCCGGGATCGGAGAAGAAGTGAGCCAAGACGATGTAGCTATGTCAACAGAGGAATATTCCGATGATGTGATGAAGCGAATGAAGGTGAGAAAGGCGCACATTCGTCATGATTATGTGGAAGTTGCGAAGCATATCGAAAACCTGTTACGGGAATCGATGTCACCAATGTCATTGGCTGATCTCTGCTCCGTATTGAAAGCACGCCACCAGGTAGAGTTTGCGAGTCCCTACATTGGTGTACAGAAGTCATTAAAGTATTTACCCCAAGTAAAAGTAGAAAAGGACGGGCGGAAACTGATTTTTTCACTCTAGGATAGCAGGGTGAGATAGGCAGTTTCGCGGGAGGCAAGACCTCAAAAAGGCGATGTGTCTATGCACAATCGCCTTTTGGTGTCTATTGATTTACTTGCTTATTGTAAGAAGGATTTGAGCATCCAAATGTGTTTTTCCAAGCTGCTGCGGATTCCCAACAGCATATCGGCTGTCGCTTCATCGTCGGCTTGGTCTGCCGTTTCCATAGCGAGCTTCAGTTCATCCACGAGAATGGAGAAGTCTCTCGCGATCGTTTCTACCATTTGCTCAGCTGTTTCGCTTCCTTGTGCTTCGGTGATGCTTGCTGTGTTCAGACATGCAGCCAAAGTCGCTACAGGCTTTCCGCCGATGGAGAGGACACGTTCAGCGAGGGAATCTAGATTCGCTGCTGCTTCGTTGTACAATTCCTCAAATTTTGCGTGGAGTGTAAAGAAGTGTGGCCCTTTTACATTCCAGTGGAAATTGTGTAGTTTTGTATAGAGGACTGTCCAGTTTGCCACTTGTTTATTTAGAGCGCTGTAGAGTGTGTTTTCCATCGAGAATCTCTCCTTATTTATAATAATTATTTGTTTAAACTCATTATAAACTAATAAGAGTTATTGTCAACACCCGGGAGGAAATTTATGCAGCAGCTGCGTATCGGTGCGGTTATTTTAGCGGGCGGAAAAAGCAGCAGAATGGGCTCGCCAAAGCAAAAATTACCGTGGAGGGACGGAACCTTTTTAACAGAGCTGGTAAAGGAAGTACAGGCGGTTGGCTTGTCTTGTTTCATTGTAGCGAACGATTTTTCGGACGCTCAAGTGACACAAAAGGAACAAATTGATGAACAGCCCGTCACAATAACGCCAGATCTGGTACCATCCTGCGGTCCTGTTAGTGGACTGGTTACTGCTTTTCGTGTAAGCTCCGAGGATGCTTTGCTGGTGTTGTCCTGCGACCTACCTTTTATGGATCGTGTTCAAATAGCCAAACTTATTGAGTTCGCCAGGGAGAGGGACGACTGGGATGTGATTGTCGCCCAATCAGAAGGACGAACCCATCCATTATGTGCAGTGTACCATCGGAGAACACAGACTAATTGGGAGCAGGCGCTGTTGCATGGACAGCGAAGATTAATGCGGACTTTAGATGAGTTGCGCGTTGTGCCCTTGCCTGATGAATCGTTGGACCCTTGGGCTGTATTTAATGTAAACACGCCGGAAGAGTACGAAAAGGCAAAAAGCGAAGAAAAACGCAGAAAGACAGGACATGCTTGAGACGTGTCCTGTTTTTTGTTTGGAAAAAAGGGGCTTTTCATAGAGGGCTATCATACAAGCATTTCTCTGGACAAACCGTATGAATAGTAGTGATGGCTAACGAAAGGAGGGAGCGCAATGACAAGAAAGTGCAATAAACAGGGCAAACACCACGGTCACCATTGTTGTTGCAAAAAACCCGACAAATACGACCACCACTGTTGCGACAAAAAACACGACAAGTATTACGACCACCACTGTTGCGACAAAAAACACGACAAGTATTACGACCACCACTGCTGTTGCAAAAAAACCGACAAATATTACGATTACCACTGCTGTTGCAAGAAACACGACGTTTACTACGAGCCACACTGCTGCTGCAAAAAGCATGAACATTGCCACGATCACTGCTCTTGCTGCAAACACCATGATTGCAAAGGCTTTGAAAAACATGACCACCATTGTTGTAAAAAGCAAGACATCGATGATGAAGACAAAGAAGAGGACGACGAAGACGAAGACAAAGATGAAGAAGATGATGAGGACGAAGACGAAGACGAAGACGAAGACGAAGATGAAGACGACCACTGCAAGCATAAAAGGAAACATTGCTGCTGCAAATAAAAAATTCCCACGTTCAAAGAATAAAAGCCCGAGAGGATAACTCGGGCTTTGAGATTACCAAATGAAAAAACATAGAAAAGCGGGAAGGCTCTGAGCTTGTCCCGCTTTTGATTGATTTCTTTTTTAAGGCAGAAGAATTCTTTCGGCTTGTGTATACACGTTCATTTTGTCATTACGGATAAAACCGACTGCGGTGAGCTTCAGCTCATCTGCCAATTGCAGGGCGAGATCAGTTGGAGCGGACTTGGACAAAATGATGCCAGCACCAATCTTGGCAGCCTTGAGCAGCACTTCAGACGAGATGCGTCCACTGAATACTAAAATTTTGTCCGTGGTGGAAATGTTATCTCGCAAGCATTTCCCATAGATCTTGTCGAGAGCATTGTGACGCCCGATATCGGAGAACTGAAGCAAAACTTCATCCGGTGTACAGAGGGCTGCATTGTGGACGCCACCTGTTTGGCGGTGGATCTCAGACGACGCTTGCAATTCCTTCATCAGGCGCATGCATTGAGCTGGGGTGACAGATGTTGTGCTTTCAACAGGCTTTGCTGTGCGCGCATCGCTAAAAAAGTAAAAGGATTGTCTGCTTTTTCCGCAGCAGGAAGTAATTCTGCGTTTGGAGTAAAAGCTCTGCGACAAAATCGTTTCTTTATGCAAATCAACGTAAGCAAACCCTTGGGCCTCATTAATCGTAAGCTGTTTGATTTCCGAGTAGCTCTTGATGACACCCTCAGCTGCGAGAAAACCAACGACCATTTCTTCCAAGTCGGCCGGGGTACATACGATTGTAGCGAATTCCTCATCATTGAGGAAAATCGTGAGGGGGTACTCGGTAACGATTTCGTCGTCTTCCCAGCCATGTTGGTCAGCAGAGATTTTCAACACAGGCAATCGGGTGGTGATGGTTAGCTCGGACATACGGGCCTCCTTTTTGTCGAAATTATGAAGTTTTCATGGCTATTTTGTGAGGAAAATATTGTCGAGTGAACGCTTACATGGTAGTATACTATGTGAGATGAAAAGTGTCATAAAATTTTCGTCTTTCCATGTATTCATAGCGTAGGGACAGATTGACACGGAGCAGCGACCCTGCCACCGATTATTTTGTAGCCTTGCAGCGAATTACATAGTGAACACAATGCTTGTTGATGCTGATGTAGCGTTCCTGCTGATGATTAACTGCTGTGTTTCATCGTAGCCCTCGTTTCCAGTTGTGGAAATCTGGGTGAGTCGGTGAAATCAGCAGTTTTTCTTTTTCTCGCGAAGGCTGCTGATGAATCCGCAGCATGCTAAAGACCATTGCGAAGGAGATGAATGATTTGGAACAAAAAGTGAAAAACCGTTGGCTGATCGCGTTGGCTGCGGTGGGCATCCACATCTCGATTGGCTCGGTGTACGCCTGGAGTGTATTTACCAAGCCAATTACCGAGCAATTCGGCTGGGACTTGCCAGACGTTCAATTTACGTTTAGTATTGCGATCTTGTTCTTGGGGCTGTCTGCTGCCTTCCTCGGTCATTATGTCGAAAAGCACGGCCCGCGCAAAGCTGGCATTCTCGCATCTATCTTTTTTGGAGTAGGAACTGTCGGGGCTGGCTTGGCGATACAATTGAGCAGCTTGCCTCTGTTGTACTTATGTTATGGAGTGCTGGGCGGTATCGGACTTGGGGTAGGCTATATTACGCCAGTATCGACTCTGGTCAAATGGTTTCCGGATCGCCGTGGGTTAGCAACGGGTCTTGCCATTATGGGCTTCGGTTTTGCTTCCATGATTGCCAGTCCGATTATGAACGCTTTGATTGCAAATGTAGGAATCGCGAACACCTTTTATATTTTGGGCATTATTTATTTCGTTGTAATGTTGGCTTCGGCTCAATATTTGGCTCCACCTCCAAAAGGCTGGGTACCGGCTGGATTTTCCGCTGAGGGAACAGTTGGCAGCAAGCAAATCAAAAAAGATTTGTGCCAATTGACTGCCAACGAAGCGATCAAGACACGCCGTTTTTACTGGCTGTGGCTGATGCTGTTTATCAATGTGACATGTGGAATCGCTGTCATTTCGGTAGCATCGCCGATGGCGCAAGAAATGGTGGGCATGTCTGTCGGAACAGCAGCTTTGATGGTAGGGCTAAACGGTTTGTTCAACGGTGGTGGACGAATCGGCTGGGCGTCTCTGTCTGATTTCATTGGACGACCAAACACGTACACAGCTTTCTTTGCTATCCAAATGGTACTGTTCTTCCTGTTGCCGAATATGTCCAATCCGATCTTGTTCATGGTGGCGATGTTCATCATTATGACCTGTTACGGCGGTGGCTTTGCATCCATTCCGGCGTACATCGGTGACCTGTTTGGAACGAAGCAATTGGGAGCGATTCACGGCTATATTCTGACGGCATGGGCTGCTGCCGGCTTGGCAGGACCGATCTTTGCAGCATGGGTTCGCAAGACGACAGAAAGCTATACAGGAACCATGAGTGTTTTCGCAGGAATGTTCGTTGTCGCTCTGGTGATCTCGCTATTCGTCCGTCTGGATATCAAAAAACTGAAGGAAGAAGCCAAACAAAGAGAAAAGTCTGTTGAATTGGCTAGTTAATCAATGGTAAAGTTTAAGTAGAGAATGATTTGAAGTAAAGGTGATTTTCCTCGATGAATAAGTTCGAAGCAGAATTCAGTAATTTGGTCAGGGCTTTCCGAAAGCGCCATATGGGAAAGGGACCTAGCAAGATCAGCACCACGTTCTGCAAGAACTGGGCGATCTGCGAGATGGAAGGCAACCTTTCTCCGGTGGAAAAGTTCATCGCCACTTCGGAAGACGGAAAGCAGACATTACGAGCTGCCCGAACCGAAATGGTCAAAGAGATCTATCGGAAACACCAGCCAGTTGACATGGAAGCGTTTCTTGGAGCAAAACTCGTTGATCTATTCGTCGATATTGACATTGAACGGGATTTTGGAATGTCGATCTTTGTTTTTGATCAAGACATCGAAAAGAAAATGAAAAACGAACCGTAAGTCTAAACGAAGCAGCGTTCCTGTTCACCGGCTTAGACGTAACGGAATTCGCAAAAGCAAACACGAAGTTGAGACTAGGTAGCGAACCTGCCGTAGACAACCACCGTGAACACGCTCTTTTCCTATAGGACAAGGGACGGTTTCATGGTGGTTTTTTCGTCTCAATGGAGTTTACTAGAGGGGAGACTAAAGAAATGGGCAAGACCAAGCATGGCGGACCAATTAAGCTGGATACTTCTTGGAAGCCTTCCTTATGGGCTTCACTGATGCCGATGGGACTCGGAAAAATCAAGCCGCATCACATTCGCGATACGATGAAGGTGGCCTATGACAATCGCGATAATTTGGGCTATGCCTATCGCATTTTGACCCAAGGGGTTTGTGATGGCTGCGCTCTCGGCGTATCCGGTCTCTACGATCAGACGTTGACTGGACCGCATTTGTGCACCACGCGACTGAACGTACTGCGTCTTAATACCATGCCAGCCATGGATGCCAAATGGTTTGAAGACGTAAATGCGCTGCGCAAGCTGTCCAGCGAAGAATTGCGCAAGCTGGGAAGAATTCCGTATCCGCTTTCAAGAAAGCCAGGTGAAAACAAGTTCACCCGCATTAGCTGGGATGAAGCGTTAAACCGCATCGCGAGAAAAATCAAAAACATCAGCCCGAAACAGCTGGCCTTTTTCTTGACCGCTCGTGGGATTACGAACGAGGTATACTACACGGCAGCTAAAATGGCTCGTTTCCTCGGAACCAACAATATCGACAACGCATCACGTATTTGTCACTCGCCAAGTAAGACAGCATTGAAGCGTTCGGTTGGGATTGGTGCATCGAGCTGTAATTATCAAGATTGGATCGGTACCGATGTCCTCGTGTTCTGGGGCTCTGTACCAGGCAATAACCAGCCTGTATCGACGAAATACATGTATGCTGCGAAAAAAGCAGGAACGAAAATCATCCTGATCAATCCGTACAGAGAGCCAGCGATGGAGAAGTACTGGATTCCATCTGTACCGGATAGTGCTTTGTTCGGTACGAAGATTGCGGACGATTTCTACCAAGTGAATATTGGCGGCGACATCGCATTCATGAACGGTGTGATGAAGATTTGGTTCGAGATGGAGGAAGCCAAACCAGGCTCTGCGATCAACCATGAATTCATCAAGGAGCACGCGAACGGAATCGAGGAGCTGCGCAAGCATGTGATGAATGAATCGTGGGACAAGATTGTAGAATCCTCCGGCCTCAGCCGCGAGCGTATCAAAGAATTCGCGCAGCTGCTCGCCAACTCCAAAAATGGTGTATTCGTATGGAGTATGGGTTTGACTCAGCACAAATTCGGTACGGACAATATTTCTCAAGTAGCCAATCTGGCCATCCTTCGTGGATTCTTGGGTCGCAAACACACAGGTCTCATGCCGATTCGCGGACACTCCGGCGTACAAGGCTCCGGTGAAATGGGTGCCGATCCGTTCAGCTTGCCAGGTGGAGATTTTGAAGAAAAATCCTGGAACCGCATTGAAAAGATCTGGAAGTTCCCGATCCCGAAATGGCAAGGAGATATCGTCGGTATTTCTTTGGAGAATGCAGTGTTGCCAGATGGACACGAGCGCAAAACCAGATTGTTCTATACGAGTGGAGGTAACTTCCTGGAGACGATGCCAGATCCGGACTTCATGCAAAAATGCTTGGAGAGCATAGAAGTGCGTGTACATCAGGACATCATTTTCAATACATCAACGTTGGTGGATGCGAAGGAAGAAGTAATCGTACTGCCGGCAATGACTCGCTACGAGCAACCGGGTGGCGGAACTTCGACAAGTACTGAGCGCATGGTTTACTTCAGTGCCGAAGTGGAAGGGCCACGTATTGAAGAGGCGCGTTCGGAATGGGAGATTTACGTTGATCTGGCGGCACGGGTCAATCCGGAGAAAAAGCATCTGATGCACTTCTCAAGCGCGGCAGAAATTCGCGCAGAGATTGCCTTGGCGAATCCAAACTACGATGGTATCCAGCATCTGAAAAACCGCGGAGATGTTTTCCAATGGGGCGGTGCATGGTTGTGTGAAGGCGGCGTATGCCCGACACCGGATGGCCGAGCGAATCTGATTCCGATTGAGATTCCGGATTTGAACAAGCCAGAGGGACACTTCTATGTAACGACTCGTCGCGGTAAGCAGTTCAACTCGATGATTTACAGCAAGAAAGACCCGTTCAACAATGCGGACCGTTATGATATCCTGATCAATGCAGAGGATGCAAAAGAACTGCGCATTGCAGAAGGCGAAAATATCGTCGTTTACAATAAATATGGAACGTTCCAAGGACGTGCCAAATTCGAGGACACCAGACGCGGAAATATTCAAGTACACTGGCCGGAAGGGAACGTACTCATTCCGAAGGGTGTATACGAGACATACGCAGGTATTCCCGAATACAATACAGCCGTGAAGGTTGAAAAAGCGGACACTTTCCACGCCAACAAAGATTTGAAGTACGTGGAGAGAGAAGTGGAAGATTTGGAAGTAAACGTCGGCTAACGAGCAGAAGCAATGGGTGGTCAAGATTAGGAGGAACAAGCCATGCGTTTTTCGCGACAAACACTCTCAGTTGAGGAAGCGATGAGCAAGCTGTTGGCAAAACTGCTGACAGGGAGAACGGAACAAGTGCAGATCGGGGAGGCATACGGGCGGATACTAGCCTCTGATCTACATGCAACATACGATTTGCCGCACTTTGACCGCTCGCCGCTGGATGGGTTTGCCGTGAGAGCTGAGGATACGGTTGGGGCCTCCGTTGACCACCCGATTACGCTAACAGTACTAGAGACGGTTGCGGCTGGGCAAGTACCTACTAGAGAGTTGAAAGAGGGCTATGCGACGCGGATCATGACAGGTGCGATGATGCCAGCCGGTGCGGATGCGGTCATCATGTTTGAGCAAACGTATAACCCAGCCGAAGAGGCCGATGCTGTACGGATCAAGCGGGAGATGAAGCCTGGGGAAAATGTATCACGTCGCGGTGAGGAGATGGCCACAGGAACGATCATTGCCAAGGCGGGCGAGCGGATTAACGCAGGTACTCTCGCCAGCTTGGCTACGTTTGGCTATTCGCAAGTTGAGGTGTTCTGCAAGCCGCGTGTCGGGCTGATTTCTACTGGAAGCGAGCTGTTGGAGATTGATCAGCCGCTTGCTCCAGGCAAAATTCGCAACAGTAATACGGTGATGCTGACTGCCTTGATTGCCGAGGCAGGGGGCATCCCTGTTTCGTTTTCAAGACTGCCGGATGATCTGTCGGTGGCAAAGGCGAAAATCAGTGAATGCTTGCGAGGCGTGGATCTGGTCATTTCAAGCGGCGGTGTGTCTGTTGGGGATTTTGATGTGATTGCGGCTTTAGTGGATGAGCCAGAGGCGGAGCTTTTGTTCAATCGGATTGCGATTCGTCCGGGAAGTCCGACAACAGCGATGATCATGGAAGGCAAGCCTTTTATTGCTCTATCAGGGAATCCGGGTGCCTGTTTTCTCGGGTTTGAGTTATTTGCGCGAGCAGCCATTCGTCGCCTCTCGGGAGAAGCTCATGCCGTGCAGCAGGTGATTAAGGCGAGACTTGGCGTCGATTATACGAAGCCTTGTCCATACCCACGCTACCTGCGAGGGAAGCTCCTCGAAAAAGACGGGGTTTTGCACGCGATCCCTGATTTCAATGAAAAGGCAGGGAATCTGGGGACGTTGAAGGACAGCGAATGCTTTATGATCATACCAGCTGGGGGAAGCGGTCGAAAAGCAGGAGAGCTGGTTGAGGTTCTCACGCATGCCGCCCCAACCTGGAGAAGAGAGGGATAGCGAATGGTCAAGCCACCTTGTGTTTTGCAGATTGTCGGTTATTCGAACAGTGGCAAGACGACGCTGCTCACCAAGCTCATTCCAATTCTCGAAAAGGCAGGGATAAGAGTCGGGGTCATCAAGCATGACGGGGGACACGATTTTGAGTGGGATCAGCCGGGGAAGGACACCTGGCGTTATCGTGAAGCCGGAGCCTCGCTGGTTGCGATCACATCCAAAACGAAAACGGCCATCGTGGAACAAAAGCCGCAGGAGTTGTCCGTCCTTATCAAGCGCTTGGCAGATGCGGGGGCCCAGCTCGTTTTGGTAGAAGGCTTCAAGCGTGAAGGCTATCCCAAGCTCGTCCTGCTTCGCAGACCAGAAGATGAGGAGCTTTTATCGATTGTTACAAATTTGGTAGGGATTGTAGGCTGGTCAGACAAACGTCAGCCGGGGTTGCCATTTTTCGATATTAATGACATCGACAACTTGGCCGAGTTTGTAAAGGAACGGGTATCTGCTTGGTATTGTCAAAACTGATTAGAAACATGGAGATCATTCCAGCTTGATTGGGAATGATCTTTTTTTTGTAAAAGGCAGGGAGTATCGGGGATATCAATAAGTCAATAGCTTTAGATACAAGCACAGGGTTCAACCGAAGCCTCTTTGCTATCACCTACGTAGATTTTCGCGTATCCGTTATCCAGAATGTTGAGCTGGTTTTGCTCTATACGTTCGCGTTTAGCCAACGGGCGATACGCAGGCGGCATTAGTTCCACATTCGTACAGATCGGCGCGAGGCCAGCGGCAAACGACTTCGTCACCTTCAGCCCTACGCCAGTACCTACCAGTAGTATGTAAAATAGATCACCTAGATCACCTAGATCACTCTATGACTTGATGTATGGGAAAATAAAAAAAGAGGAGTCGAGCGCTATGCTCGAACCCTCTCTATCTTCCCTAATTGGAGCTTGCAGAAAGTTTAACTTTTCCCGGGACGCCATTTCTATTGGAAACGTTCAATCTATAATCTCCAAATTCCCATGGGTCATCTAAATAGAGGGAGTTCTCGACTTTTTCGTTAGGTTTTAAAGTACCGGAAAACCAAGTCCTGCCGGATGGCATGGAAACTTTGTACTTCATATCAATGTCCCCCAAGTTTTGTACGTGTACTCGAAGCTCTTCCTCACCCGGTTCCCACTCGTCGAAATTGAAAGTCCAGCTGTCGCTTCCGTCATACGTAAATGTGTCTCTTATGATTCTACCTAATGGCTGTATCGTACCGCTATTATCAGTAGAAGCCCCATGTCCGTTACTTGGCACAATTTCTAAAGGTCGAACAGATTCCGCAGACACCCCCACTACCGAAAGACTGCTTAAAAGTAGAGCTGTTACAAGAGTTGATTTAATCAGTTTCTTCATAACAGAATCACCTATTATTTGTATAAATTTGTAAAACTATGTTATATATTACAACTTTTCGTCCCGTTATTTTCGTTTTTTACAAAATATTATCTTTTAAAATTATTGTTAATTTTTGTATTATATTACTTTATGTGTAAGCGAAGTAACCGCATTGCCTTGATAATTGAGCACCGTGCACCTATTCGCCGGGAGTACATTAATAGAGACATATTCTATTAAACTTGCTGACAGATTATTCATGTAATGAAATATGTGGTAAAATGCCCTCACTGTAACAACGAATTAAATGAATTGCCTTTCTGTTACGGAATAGAAGCACCACATTATTTTTACATGGTACCAGAAGAGAAACGAACAGAATTAATCAGAGACTTTTGTGTAATTGATGAACAGCATTTCTTTATTAGAGGACATATTGAAATACCAATCATTGATACAAGTGAGAAATTTATATGGAGTGTTTGGGTTTCTCTTAGTGAAGAAAACTTTTTGAGATCAAATGAATTGCTGCACGTAGAAGGAAGAGAAAATGAAGAACCTTATTTTGGCTGGTTATCGACTGAACTTTCCATCTATCCAAAAACTACCCTCTCCTTAAAGACATGGGTACATACTCAAAAAGTTGGTGCGGTTCCCTTAATAGAAGTAGAACAAACGAGTCATCCGCTTGCGGTTGAACAAAGGGAAGGAATTACAATGGAGAGAGTGAAAGAAATTGCTCATTTAATCAATCATACCGAGTAATAAGAAAATGCCTGCTGCCGGGAGTTCCGGCAGCTTTTTCGTTTTCTCATGCTTTAGACGATTGCTTATGGATTGCTTCAATTAGGTGGTTTTGGACGTATACCTTCACTCCAATGGCTGATAAACTTGCAGCATATTTCAAAATAATGGGAGTGGTAACAATGGATGGAGTGCGTTACAAAATGAGAGAAGTATTAGATAAGAGCAAGATTGAGACATTTTTGCAGCAAGCAAGAATCGGACATCTTGGAATGGTCGATGGTCATTTGCCGTATGTAGTTCCGCTCAATTTTGTTTGGGCAAATGGGAAGCTCTATTTCCATGGTGGCACAGGCGGGAGAAGAAATCAGGTTATGGATGCTAATCCTGAGGTCTGTTTTACGGTTTGTGAAGAATATGGAACGATTACTGATCCGGTGCCAGCTAAGACGGACACAGCGTATATGAGTGTAATGATTTTTGGCAAGGCACAGCCTATAGCCGATCTAGATGAAGCTACATACATGTTGCAAGAAATGATGAATAAGTATGTGCCAGGCTACTATAATCGGCCTTTACCCAAGCAGCACGTAGACAAATACCGTTCAGCAGTATTCGGTGGTCCGGTTCAGGTGTACCGAATAGATCCACAGCATATCACTGCGAAAGAAAATCCAATAGAAGAAGAAAAAATGTTCAAACCTGGTAAAACCGTGTAATTTCCGCAAGACGAAAAATGCCTTCTTCAATGGTTGATTCATCTACTTTAGCAAAGCCTAGTACCCATCCTTTTCGATCGCTTTTCAAACAATACCTGCTAAGTGGATAAACACGGATTCCTTTTTCGAGTGCTAGGATCGTCGCGGCTTCTTCATCAAACGATTTATCAGCTTCAAGAAGGATATGCAATCCCGTTTCTACGCCGCTTAGTGTGAAGTGTTCGACGAGACCTGTCGTGATGATAGCCTTCGTCATGGCTTCATGTCTGCGCCGATATACATTTCGAACCCGTCTCATATGGCGCATGAAATGACCATGCTCAATAAAATGAGTAAGCGTTAATTGCTCCATAATCGGAAGATGACGATAGGTTAATTCATGGACTTGGGCGAGCTGGCGAATGGCTTCTTTGGGACCAACGATTGCCGATATCCGTATACCAGGAGCAATCATTTTGGAAAAACTCATCATATACAATGTGTTCTGAGGCCGCTGACTGAACAAGGTTGGAAGTGGGCCGCCTCGATAGCGAAATTCGCTGTCGTAATCATCCTCAACAATCCAAAACTGCTGCTCGGCAGCCATGTGTAACAATTGTTGCCTGCGAGGTTCCGACATAATGACTCCAACCGCACACTGGTGCGATGGCGTAACATAGACAAGCTTGGAGCCCGAATGAATCTGGTCTGCGCATAAACCGTACTCGTCAACTGGAACCGAGACAACTTGCATACGCCGATACTTCATTGCCATCCAGGCAGCAGGGAAGCCAGGATCTTCTACAGAAACGGTATCCCCTTCATGTAAAAGGGCTTGGGCAATCAAATCGATGCTATGCTGTGCACCTGAGGTTAACATGATTTGATCGATATTTACATGAATGCCCCGTTCAAGTGACAAATAACGTTGAATTTGTTCTCGTAGCGGTTGGTATCCATAGGCATTGCCATAAGCCCAACAGTCCAGATTCGTTTCTGTGGAAGCCTGTAAAAACGAACGTCTCCAAATTTTTTGAAAATGTTCGTCCAAATATGGCTCATGGGGACTGAAATCGACCTCAACCTTTTGACTATTTTTGTCCCCGAACCAACCGTGCAAATGACCGATTGTAGCGTTTAATAAAGGCAACTCGGGTGGGACAGGTCCTTCGGGCGCAGCATCCTCTGAAGGGCGAGTTGCATAAATCCATTCGCTAACTCTCGTTCCACCGCGGCGAGAGGTGACAGTGTAGCCCCGGCTGAATAACTCCTCATAAACAATCTGTATGGTTGAACGGGAAACGCCAATTAAAGAAGCGAGTTCGCGGGAGGGGAGTAGCAATTCACCTGGCTGCCATTTTCCAGAGGTAATATTATGGATCGCTTGGTCCAGCAGCTGCTGCCAGATTGGACGTTCGTCATCTCGGTTTACGATTAGCATTGATTCACCTTCAATGTTTTTGTTGGAATTTAATAACAAATCATTGGCTGATATGCTATCATGGCAATCGTTTCTTTTGCAACAAGACAGTTGGAGGACGACTTTTTCTTATGCTGTTTTAAAATTGTCACAAATCGTTTCTATTTCCTGTGACCAGAATCACATGTGTATCTGTGAACCTCCCGTACACTTGAAATATAGAGAGTACGAAGCACTTCAAGGAGGTTCTACAATGTTAAGCCAAAAAACCATTGAAATCATAAAATCAACCGTTCCTGTACTAGAGGTGCACGGAACTGCCATTACAAAACGTTTTTATCAAATGATGTTTGCCAAGCACCCTGAGCTTCTCAACATTTTCAATCACGCCAATCAAAAGCAGGGAAGACAGCAAACAGCTCTGGCAAATGCGGTGTATGCTGCGGCTTTGTATATTGATAAGCTGGAAACAATTCTGCCTGTTGTGAAGCAGATTGGACACAAGCACCGCAGCTTGGGAGTGAAGGCCGAACACTACCCAATCGTCGGAGAAAACCTGCTTGCTGCGATCAAGGACGTACTTGGGGATGCCGCTACGGACGAGATTATACAGGCGTGGGCGGAAGCGTATGGCGTCATTGCGGATGCCTTCATCGGTGTAGAACACGAAATGTATGAAGAGGCGGGCGGGCAGCCTGGAGGTTGGGCAGATTTCAGAGAGTTTATCGTCCAACGCAAGGTGAAGGAAAGCGACGTGATCACTTCCTTTTATCTGGTTCCGGCAGATGGTCAACCGATTTCCAGCTATGAGCCAGGGCAGTATGTCAGCGTCAAGGTAGAATTACCAGGCGAGCAATATACACACATTCGCCAGTACAGTCTCTCTGATGCGCCAGGGAATGCGTACTACCGCATTTCTGTCAAACGCGAGGACGCAATGCAAGATAAGCCGGCAGGAAAAGTATCCGTTTATTTGGCTGAAGAAGTGAAGGAAGGAGATAGCTTGCAGCTGTCTGCTCCGGCTGGAGATTTTACCTTACAGCAAGAGGACAGCCGTCCGGTTGTGCTGCTTAGTGGCGGTGTAGGATTGACCCCAATGATCAGCATGCTGAACACACTGATCAAATCGGGAACAAACCGTCCGATCACCTTCATTCACGCAGCCAAAAACGGAAATGTGCATGCTATGAAGCAGGCAGTAGAGGAGCTGGCCACAAAACATCCGCAGCTCTCTGTTCACTGGTGCTATACACAGCCGACCGAACAAGATCGATTGAACGGTGCTTTCCAGAAAGAAGGATATATCGACTTGCCGTGGCTGCAAAAGGTCATCGATACAAAAGAGGCGAGCTACTATTTCTGTGGTCCAATTCCATTCATGAAGACAATCAACGGTGCTCTGTTGGAATGGGGAGTGCCAGCAGAAGATATTCATTATGAGTTTTTTGGTCCGGCAGCGACCTTGGCATAAAGAGGCTCTTACGAAAAAAGCCCCAGCTTACTCGCGATTCGCAGCTTGAGCGCGCAGCAGCCGATTTACTGTCTCGCGGCGAAGCCCGATGAGCTGACCGATTTCATCCTGAGTTAGCAACTCTGAGAGCGAAGCGACAGGGATGAATGTCTGAAACCAAAGCTGGAGCTTGCGAAGCTTTTCAGCAGGAGAGACTTCAGTCAGTTGGTCGATACGCTGCTGCATCATTCGCAGCTTCCCTTGCAGCTGTAGCGCGATATCACGGCACTTTTCAGGATTGTCATCCAAATGGCGATACCAATCAGGGGCAGACAGCACTTCGATCTCACAGGTCACGAGAGCGATTGCTGTCCCGTAATAGGGATTCGGGCTCATCAACGAATGATGCGGAATGATCTCATCTGGAACGATGATGTTGACCAGCGTCAATGCTCCGTCTGCATGTACCCGAACGATTTTTAACAGACCGCTCTTCAGATGATAGAGCGGTCCAGTTTCTCCTTGTCGAAACAGGACTTCTCCCTTGTGCAGGATCATGGGTTTCTCCTCGATTCTCTACGTTTTTCTCTAGCAATTATAGCAAGCCCGGCAGGAGGAAGTAAGCAAGCGTAAAAAGCAGTTTGCCGCTTTTTTAGGCTTGCTACAGCAAGGATGCCTTTTGCTATAATGGGGAAATCACAGCTGGATAAAGGGAGTTGTCTGATGCTCAACTTTTTTACATGGGTAGGCTCCATAGTGGGGGTACTCACACTCGGATTGATTGGCTATGTGGCTTACCGCTACTGGTACCATATGGGTCAGCTTCCGAAGCCGGAGTTTCGTCATCTGGACACGAAAAAGCCAGTGCCTGCCGAATGGAGTCATGATGAGGTTACATTTACATGGATCGGCCACTCGACGATTCTGTTGAATATGTTTGGTACGAAAATACTGACGGATCCGGTTTTGGGCGAGAAGCTGGGGATTAAGCTTGCAGGTGTCCATTTTGGTCCCAAGCGCTTTACGCCTCCTGCCCTCGACTTTGCTGAAATCGGCGAGGTAGATATCATTTTGCTATCGCATGCCCATATGGACCACGTCGATCTGCCTACCTTGCAGAAAATAGCGAATCGTTCCACTCATGTCATTACGGCAAACCAGACGAGCAAGCTGTTCAAGCATATGCCATTTGGTTCATATGAGGAAATGCAGCCGGGGGAAGCCGTTACAACCAAAGAAGGACTGAAGATTACGGCGATTCCTGTTCGTCATTGGGGCAATCGCTTTCCATGGAATCATGAGTATGGCTACAACGGCTATATGATTGAGAAAAATGGCGTGCGCATCCTCTACCCAGGTGATACTGCTTATATCTCCATGGAAAATTTGCCAAAGCAATTCGGACCTATTGATCTGGTGTTCATGCCGATCGGCGCCTACAGGCCGGACTCGTATCAAGCCGCGCATTGTACGCCAGAGCAAGCATGGCAAATGTTCAAGGAGACCAAAGCGAAGTGGCTGGTGCCTATTCATTGGAATACGTTTGTGCTCTCGCGTGAGCCAGTTGATGAGCCGTTCGAGCGTCTGTTGGCAGCAGCGGGGGACGAGAGGGACAGAATCGTTGTTGAAAAACAAGGGGAGACGTTTTCGATCCCTGTTCAATAGGTGTAAAAAAGCTGGCGACTGCTTACATGGCAGTCGCTTTTCTAATGATATGAATAAATGGGGAGGGAATAGCTACCTTATTATAGAAATATTTTTATCGAAGGAGTTTTTTGAGGAGGGGTACATATGACAAAAGCATTGCCACAACGCTGGGATATGGATGTGATTTTTCCTGGTGGTAGTGAATCGGAGGATTTTCGGTCGTTTTTAGGGACTGTGGAAGGGGATATTGCGAGCCTGAAAGCACGTTTCGAGCAATCTGGCGCAGGTTTGCATGAAACAGCGGCTTTCAAGGAAGTCGTCACTCATGTTCAAAGCATTGCCGTACGTGTGAGACAAGCAGGTGCATTCATTTCCTGCCTGACTGCTCAAAATGTAAAGGATGAGCCAGCCAAGCTGCTGAGTGGGCGTGTAAAGAGCATCTCGGCTGCGTTTGGTGCAGTATTGACGCGCTGGGAAGAACAACTGCTGGCTATCGACGAGGCTGCATGGGAGAATCTGCTGGCAGACGAAGAATTGCAACCGCTTGCTTTTGTACTGAATGAGCGCCGCCGCCGTGCACAGGAAAAGCTGTCTCCTGAACAAGAAGTGCTGGCAAATGATTTAGCTGTAGACGGGTATCACGCTTGGCAAGATTTGTACAATGCGGTCGTGGGACGTATGACCATTGAGGTTGAGGTCAATGGAGAGACGAAGCAGATGTCTGTGGGGCAAGCTTCTAATCTGATGAGCAGTCCTGACCGTGCTGTTCGTGCCCATGTTTTTGAAAAGTGGAAAGAAGCTTGGGGCAAGGAAACGGAGCTGTGCGCGCAGGCGCTGAATCACTTGGGTGGTTTCCGTCTCGCTCTCTACCGTCATCGCGGCTGGGATTCCGTCCTGCGTGAGCCACTGGATATTGGACGCATGCAGGAAAAAACACTCGACGCGATGTGGCAGGCCATCGACAATCGCAAGGATCGTCTGGTTGCCTACCTGGAGCGCAAGGCAAAGCTGATCGGTGTAGACAAGCTGAGCTGGTACGATGTAGGAGCTCCAGTCGGTAAGGTACATAAAGAAGTGTCTTACGATGAAGCAGCTGCTCTGATCGTGGAGCACTTCAACCGCTTCAATCCGAGCATGGCTGAGTTTGCGCAAAAGGCATTCGATGAGGGCTGGATCGAGGCAGAGGATCGTCCTGGCAAGCGCCCAGGCGGATTCTGCACGAGCTTCCCAGTCAGTAAGCAGTCTCGCGTGTTCATGACGTATGCGGGAAGCGCAAGCAATGTATCCACACTGGCACATGAGCTGGGGCATGCGTATCACCAACAAGTCATGTGGGATTTGCCAGCCCTTAACCAAAACTATGCGATGAACGTAGCGGAAACAGCATCGACCTTCGCAGAGATGATCCTTGCTGACGCCGCTGTAAAAAATGCAGCGAATGACGATGAAAAGCTGGTGCTCTTGGAAGATAAGCTGCAATCCATCGTCGCGTTTTTCATGAACATCCACGCTCGCTTTATTTTCGAGAAAAACTTCTACGAGAAGCGCAAAGAAGGTCTCGTTAGCGCGGCTGATCTCGACCGAATCATGGAAGAGGCACAAAAGCAAGCGTACAACGGCGCTTTGGCAGATTATGAGCCGCACTTCTGGGCATCCAAGCTGCATTTCTATATCACATCGTATCCGTTCTACAACTTCCCGTACACATTCGGGTACTTGTTCAGCATGAGTGTCTATGCGCGTGCGCTTGAAGAAGGCGAGAGCTTCGCGCCCAAATACGATGCACTGCTGCAAGATACGGGCCGCCTGATGGTAGAAGACTTGGCGAAGAAGCATCTCGGCGAGGATATGACGACAGTTGAGTTCTGGCAAAAAGCTGTTGATTTGGCTGTGGCAGACATCGACGAATTCCTGCGTCTGACAGAAGAAGCATAAATTCACGAATAAATAAGCGCCAAGCAGTCTGTCGCTACTCTGACAGGCTGCTTTTTTCGTTGAGAGATTGTTAATATTGCAGACGAAATCTTCGGATAACTTTTACCTGCGGTTTATAGAATCCTCGCTATTTTTTCGTACAGTAATAGGGAAGAGAGTACTTGTAAAGGGAGGCATCGTAATGGACACTGGCAGTCATCTTTTGTTGGGTGTCACACTGGCGGGCTTAGCTCATATCACGCCGGCAGTGGCACATGATCCGGCGCTTGCTCAAGCGCTGATGGTCGCAACGGTAGTGGGATCTCATGCCCCGGATTTCGACACTGTGGCCAGACTTCGCGGTATTTCTTTTTACATTCGCTTTCATCGAGGAATTACTCATTCGATTCCCGCTTTGTTTCTGTGGCCACTGATTATCAGTCTTCCTCTTGCCTGGGGGTTTGGTCTTATGGGGCAGTTCGGGATTTTGTACGGATGGACGCTGTTGGCTGTTATGCTGCATGTTTTTCTCGATATGCTAAACGCCTATGGAGTTCAATGTATTCGCCCCATTAGCAAGCGCTGGGTTCATTTGGATGTACTTGCGATTTTTGAACCACTGGTGTTCGCGGTTCATCTGGCAGCGGCGATATGGTGGATAGCTTTTAACGGAGATCCCAGCGTGCTGTTTCCGATAGCATATGGAATGACGCTCGTGTATATTGGCGTGCGGGCTTGGCAGCATCACCGTAACGTCAGACGGGTAGTAAGGGCATTAGAAACGAGTGGCATATCCCATGTTTTCCCGAGCATGCATCCTTTTCACTGGCGATTCGTCGTAGAGACGGAGGAACTTTTTTACACAGGGAGAATCGAGTATGCACGTGTGATACTGGAGGATGTGTATCCGAAGCAGCAGCGTGATGCAATCATTCAGGCTACCGTCGGTGTGGACGGCGTTCGTGCTTTTCTTGGATTTGCTCAACGAATCCACGTCACGTGGAAGGAGATTCATGACGGTTATGAAGTCACGTGGAGCGATGTGCGCTTTTGGTACAACCGCAAGCTGCCATTTGGCGTAGATGTTGTCTTGGATCGTGATTTGAACGTCGTTAATCATCGGTTGGGCTGGCGAAAAAAAGCGTGGGACCCGCCGTTTGTATAAGGGAAGCTAGTATAGGTAAGCCCCGTCAGTTTGGTGAAGCTGGGGGCTTACTTTTTTTGCGTGACCAAGGTGCCTCAGCGTCTGCTTCTTGCATGGTTTCAGTAAAGCTTTCTTCTCCTCCACTATGATGACCCCATTCATAAGGACCTTTACAGGCTATTCTAACGAAATGGCGCTATGCAAAATCTAACAAGAATGATACACTGAAAAAAACTAAACGTTCGATGGTGATAGAATGAATGAGTTGTATTCGATCAGAGTAGAATGGTCTCCTGCGTATGAATGTATCATTAGCCTCTACACTTACATTTACGAGAAGGAGCGCAAGCATTATTTGCTTGGTACAGCTTGGAAAGAGGAGACAAAACAAAAGCTCCCGGCGTCTTTTGCAGATGAACTCGCAGATGAACGCTGGGAAGTTCTCCACCGCTTAGTATTGCTAGTAGCGCAATCCCCCCAGACCAAATCCGTCGAAGAATTTCTTGGGTGGCTGGAGAACATCCCTCCCGGTGAAATTTATGAGCGTCTCGCGCCATGGGTGGAGACGATCCCGCTGAACTTGGGGGAAATTCGTGATCACAGCCTATCGTTGCTTACCCGGTGGAATGAGCATTATTTTTCGAAGGTGGACCCACGCATTTTGGAGAGTCTGCAACGGAGCGCCGATGAGCTGATGGTCCGCGCCAAAGAAACGCCTCCAATCGATTTGGTTGATCATGTAACGAACGGCATCTGGATTGAGCCGATGCCAGATTTGCGAGAGGTTGTACTGATCCCGCAATATCATTGTGCCCATTCTTCTGTTCTCGACTTTTATCGGGGGCTTGCCACTTGCATGTACCCTGTCAAAGATGCGGCAACAACCAAACCACAGCCGCTCCTGGAGCTGTTGCCTATCACACAGTGCCTCGCGGATGAAAAGCGCCTGCAAATCTTGCGATGCCTGGCAAAAAAGACGTGCACTCTCGGTGAATTGCAGAAGCAAGTATCCTTAGCAAAAAGCACCGTCCATCATCATGTAACGGCGTTGCGCAGAGCGGGGCTGATTCGTGCTCATTACACAGGAAGTACGACGATTTCCTACTACAGTCTGCGAGAAGCCTTCATCGAGCGTCTCCCGGGTTTGCTTCGTTCCTTCTTCCATACATCAGAGTGATTTTGCTTACGTAAATGGCATGATTTTGTTTAGAGGGTAGGTTGAATCAGTATGAGCAAAATAAGGCAAGTGTGGGAGGCGTATCACCCGATTGTTCATCTTTTAATGGCAGGGACGGTGTTCGTTCAGCTCACCCAATCGATGAGTATCCCTTTTCTGGCCATCTATCTCGGTGAAACGACGAAGCTCTCTCACGCCTATATTGGACTGATTATCGGTGCAGGTCCTTTAGCTGGAACAGTCGGGGGATTTGTTGGCGGGATTCTCTCGGATTTGTTTGGCAGACAAAAGCTGATGTTTTTTTCCTTGCTTGCTATGGCGTGCTCGATTATCGGCTTCATTACAGTGGCTCATCCGATCGGTTTGCTGTTAATTAGCTTAGTTATGGGATTGGCGGCATCGATTTTTGGGACGGTTTCAAAAGCGCTGATGGGTGACTTGACTCCCGAGCATAAACGTTTTCGTGTGTTCTCGAATCGCTATCTTGCGAACAACCTAGGCTTCGCGATTGGTCCTATGCTTGGTGCTTTTTTGGGGATTTCCGGGAGCAATCTGGCATTTATTCTGACTGCGGTATCCGTAGTGAGCTTTGCCGTCATTTTATTAGTGGCCTGTCGGAGATGTGGCGTAACCGATGATGGTGGGAGGAATGGAGAGGTAGAGCGAGCCAGTTTGGCTGAGATCTGGCAAGTGCTCAGAAGGGATGTCGTCCTTCTTGCATTTGTCACAGGCGGAATTCTGTTAGTGACGGTTTACGGTCAGATGTCTGTTACGCTCTCCCAATACTTGCGGGAAAACTTCTCGGAGGGAGTCGCCTTGTTTGGAACATTGATGAGCGTCAACGGATTTACCGTCTTGCTTTTGCAAATTCCTTTAACGAGGCTGGTTGAGCGGTATTCCTTGTTTGCGAGGATAGCGGGTGGTGCTGTACTGATGGCCATAGGAGAAGTCGGCTTTGCTTTTTCGCCAGATTGGGCTTGGTTTATTACAGCAATGATCGTTTTTACGATCGGGGAAATCTTGATCGTTCCGGCTGAATATGCGCAAATCGACGAGATCAGTCCCGCAAACATGAGAGGGACTTACTATGGGGCACAAAGCGCAACGATGCTGGGCAGCTTCCTTGGACCATGGACAGGTGGCATGGTGCTCACCGCATATGGTGGCCCCGTGATGTTCTTGGTTATGGCAGTATTAGCTCTGGTCAGCTTGATCTTTTATTGGTTAGGACGCAGATTGCATGAAAAGCGAAAGCAGCTTACAAATGCGATTGTAGAGACTGTTATGTAGCTTCTTGCTGATTGATTGAAATTGTCGTATAATGGAAAGTATCTTTTTCAAAAGGGGACGTTTTGATGTCGGTGTGTGTTCTTAACTAAGCAATTGGATAGGGTACTCCCAGTATTTTAGCAAAAACCACATTTTATGTAGGCTTATTTGCTATGGAAAAAGGGAGGCCTTGATTAGTTAAGAACTTACGGTCATCCATCTACCCATTTGCTCGACTACGGGAACCGTGCTCTTACGCACGGTTTTTTTGCGTGACTATCCACGCGCACGTAGCGAACGTATGCCCTCAAGGCGGAGATGAACGAATGTTCATGCTCTGCCTTTTTTGCATGCATCGATGGGTCTATCCCTTTTGAAAAGAGGTTTTCTACATGAAAAATTATATCGAAGACACCTATAAACAAGTGCGTTTACAAGAAGGTCAACGAGTGATCGAACAGTTTCTGCTTGCGTGTTATTTTCATCCGGGTTTGCCTACGAAAGAGCTGGCGAGAAAAGTACTCTTGCCTGTACCTGTGGCAACTGCGATCAAAAAAGAGCTGATCAAGGCAGGTGCCATACAGCAGGGGAGCGGAGTGAGATGTACCGCAGAAGGGGAGGCGTACATTGAGCAAAAGCTAGGGTATGGTGGGCTGGATCGAGAGCTGTACGAGAAGCTAATGGGAGACGACGAAGCTTGGAAAACCGAGCTGGCTGACTTGCAAGCGGAGATGGAAACGATTTTCGCTGGGCGTCCGCAAGTCGATGTACAGATCGATCAGTCTAAGTGCACAGTCGAGACGAGCTTGCGCAGGGCAATCCTATGCTTGCGGCATCAGAGCCTGGTAGGGAAAAAAATATTATGCGTCGGGGATGATGATTTGGTCAGCATCTCACTGGGGCTTTTGCTTAAGCGCTTGTTTCCAGAGAAGCAGCAACGTCCAGAGCAAATTGACGTAGTCGATATCGATGAACGCTTCCTCCAGTACATTACGGATGTGTCCAAGCAAAAAGAATTGACTGTAGCCTGCCATCAGGCTGATTTGCGGCAGCCGCTGCCGAAGAAGCTGCAGGGTGGGTACGATTGCTTTTTCACAGATCCACCTTACACGCTGCAAGGAATGGCTTTGTTTTTATCCCGCGGAATCAGTGGGCTGCAAAAGCGAAAAGGACTGTCCATCTTCCTGTCCTTTGCGCATAAATCGCCTGATTTCACGCTGAATATGCAACGGGAGTTCGTGCTGGCAGGCTTGACCGTACGAGAGGTGCTCAGTCATTTCAATGAATACGAAGCGGCCCAAATGATTGGAAACAAGGGACAGATGATCGTGCTGACCACTACAGAGCTGACGGCTCCAACGATCAAGCATCCATTTCTGGAGTCGCTGTATACAGGCGAAGAAACTCCTTCCAAGCGTGAGTATCAATGCAAGCGTTGCAAAAGATCGGTCCAGGTAGGGGCACAGGCAAAAATAGTGACAATCGAACAATTGAAAAAACGCGGCTGCCCTCGTTGCAAGCACCAGAGCTTTGAGCTGTTGTCCCGTCGAAGAGCACAAGACTGATTGTACGCAAGTGGGCATATCGTAGTGGTGGAGGGGAGGGAGAATAAGAGAAGATGGCTTACGAAAAGGCGTTTTCTTTATTACGGATCGCGACGGGAATCTTGTTTTTCATCCATGGCATAGCCAAACTACAAAAAGGAATGGATGCTGTTGTGATGACGTTTGGCGATCTCGGCTTGCCGGGGTGGCTGGCGTATCTGGTTTTGATCGTAGAATTAATTGGTGGTCTCGCGCTGATCATCGGAGTCGGGGCGAGATATGCTGCCTGGGGATTAGCTGCAATCATGGCAGGAGCGATTGTGACGGTAAAATGGGAGAAAGGCTTTGTCGGCGGTTATGAGATGGATTTGATCCTGTTGCTTGTCACGATTTGTGTGGGTCTAAAAAGGTGAAAAAGAGATCCGGCTGAACCAGTAAGCGGTCAGCTGGATCTCTTTTTTTAAACAAACAGCTCGTAATACTCAGGAGAAACGTTATCTAAAAATGGACTTTTTTCACCCGAATAGTAAAGGTGAAGCTCGTGCATGGCACGTGTACATGCCGTGTAAAAAAGCTTGCGTTCACTTTCTTCGCCATAGCATGTGGCGGAAGCATCATAAAGGATGACCGCATCGAACTCTACGCCTTTTGCCAAGTAAGAGGGAATGATCAAGATTCCTTTCTCAAAGGAAAGAGTGGCGGGCTTGATCAAGCGAATCGGCAAGCTCTCCTGCAAAGCGTCATGGACGATTTGGGCTTCCTCTAGCGTTTTTGTGATAACAGCGATCGTCTGATGACCACGATCGGTGAGCTCATGTATACGTGCTGCGATTTGATCGGCATGAGCTTGAGGTGATGTCACTTTGGTTAGTGTTGGCAAGCGGCCGTCGCGCATAAAAGGCTCAATCGTATGCCCATCTCGTAAAAGTTGTCGTGTAAACAAAACGATGGGATAGGTGGAGCGGTAGCTTTTGGTCAGGACGAAGGTCTCCGTCTCTTCAGGCTCAAATAGGGATGTGACAGAATCAAAGCTATTCTGGTAATACGCATGAGCGTAAATCGCCTGATTCCAGTCTCCCAGCACGGTCATTTTGGCACGGGGAAACAAGCTCTTGATGAGAGCAAACTGAAAAGCGGAGTAGTCCTGGGCTTCATCGAGAAATACATGACGGACGAGGTTGTTCGTCTGCTTTCCCTCCAAGCGTTCCTGCAAATACAAATAAGGAGGGATGTCTTCACATGCCAAATACTGTTGCTCTAAACGCGCTGTTGTCTGTTCGCACACTGCGGGCCATTTTTCCAATCCATCATGTTGGAGAGTATTTGGAGCAAGCGTCCCGAGCAAGTCAGGTGACAAAAAAAGCTGGCGGTAAATAGCGAGCGTATCAATAAATTGAAGTTCACGGATAAAATCGCGCAGAAGCTGAAACTGCTTTTTGACGATCCATGTGGCTAAGAGCTCCTGCTCGCGTTCGAAGTCATCGAAGGTATCCTCCCGAAACTGCTTTTTGCGGCGAAGGGATTGATAGGCAGCTACGTAAGCTTCTCGATCAAGCAGCTCCATTTCATCCTCTACCCATGATTTTGGTCGTTCATTTTGTTCCAGTTTTTTCAGCTCTGTCAGCAGTGATTTCGCAACGAGTACCATCCGATTGGGGATCGGCAGACTCGTATCGAGAGAATAAAACAGCTCATGGATGTGAGCCGCACTGATTAGTGTCTGGTTTCTAAATGTAACGGGGCGAAACATAATTCCAGATTGCTTCAAGCTATTCGCGTATTCATCCATAGCCTGCAAAAACAAGGAGCTTGATTTGAAACGGATTCCTAAAAGCCTCGCCTCGTATCCAGACTGATCACTTGCTGTCAGTACATACTCCATCTGTTCAAGCGGGTTTTCCAGGCGGAAGTCGTCACCGAGACGATGCTCCGCGTATTCCTGAAAGGTCGTTTGCTGCATATTTTCCTCGCCGAGCTCAGGAAGAACGGTCGAGACATAGCTGTTAAACAAAGAGTTGGGCGAAAACAAGACGATTTGCTCTGCGGTCAATGTCTTGCGGTAACGGTATAACAAATAAGCGATTCGTTGCAAAGCCGCAGACGTTTTTCCGCTACCGG
Organism: Brevibacillus sp. NRRL NRS-603; assembly: GCF_003013445.1. Taxonomy (NCBI): domain Bacteria; kingdom Bacillati; phylum Bacillota; class Bacilli; order Caryophanales; family Paenibacillaceae; genus Brevibacillus; species Brevibacillus sp. NRRL NRS-603. The sequence continues at coordinate 68,557 of NZ_PXZN01000008.1, forward strand.
CAGCTCCAGAGACGATGACGAGTCGGCTGCGTTCGTTGCGGATAATGCGGTTTTGATCCCGTTGGATCGTGGCTACGATGCTTTTCATCTGCGAGTCAGCCTGTTTGCCGAGTACCTCCTGAAGCAATTCGTCGCCAATCGTCACGCCCGTATCGAACAGGTGCAGCAATTTGCCGTCGCGAATAATGTATTGTCTTTTGCACGTAATCTCTCCATTTATGCTTCCACTTGGGGTATTGTACTCTGCTGGCCCCGGCGAATAGTCGTAATACAGACTGGAGATCGGTGCGCGCCAGTCGTAGACGAGAAACTCCTCGTCGTTTTTATCCAGCAAGGAAGCAATGCCGAGATAGATGGCTTCTGGCTTCGATTCCAGCTCTTCTTGAAAATCAATCCTGCCAAAATAGGGAGAGTGCAACAATCGCTGTAGCGTACGCAACTGATTTTGGGCATGGCGATGGATGCGTTCACGCTCGGACAGGACTTCCGCTTGCTGCTTGATACTGGCGTAAGTCTCGACAGCTTCGATGGCATCCTCGAAGTTGACAGTCACATCGTCCCAAAAATGCTTGCGAATTCCGATGATATCCTCGCTCACGACATTCACATGCTCTTTGAGGTCATCTATTCGGTTCTTTATCTCTGAGATGACTCGTTCAACACGTTGTTGTTCGTTTTGCCGATCTTGATCAGTCACGCTCATGGTACCGCTCCTTTTTCGTTCCCCATTTTTGGCCTGAAGGTTTGACAATCGAAAGTGAATGTGGTACTATTATATTGGAGATAAAATAGTTACATATCATCGATTGACCGACAGACCAATTCTCATTCTATCACGTGAAAATTGGCTTTTCAACATGGTGTAGGAAAAATACAAAGTGAAATGACAGGGAACTCCTTTGGGGGTTCCCTTTTTTGTTGCGGTTAGACTTGTCCGCTAAGCATTCCAGTGAGAGCTACCCATATACGGGTTGTTCCCACCAGTCTATTGAAAAGTAAAAGGATGTCTTCTCACCAGTATTTGGAACGCGAACGATGAGTGCCATTCCAGGTCCGAGAATCCACTGACCGCCAGGGGTCGCCTCAACGGTGGAGGACGCCGGAATGATTCGCGTGGCGGTATGAATGTGATCAGAAAAGGTATCCGTCATACCAGTGCCATGCAAAAGTTGTCCTTGGGCGGCGGGACAAGCGGGGAGTTGAATATAACCAGAAGTCACTTGACGTGAGAGAGTCGTACCAGTGATAGAGGAGGCTTTGCCAAACAAGAAATGTGCTTCTATCGGGTGCGGGGATGGACTGGTGATCATCCAGTGGTGGACAAATAAATGAACACCGGAGCGTAAGGGATTCGACAAGGCAGCGATCCCGATAGCCCCATCGCCCACGTTTATTTTTTCCGACTGCCCCATGAAGTATTTGCATTGATCCGCCATCGACATCGCGTACGGAATGTGAACACTCCGACTCAGCTGTTCCGTAGCAGATGGAGTGGGAAACGGATAGTACCCCATCTGCATGTAGACATCTGGTATTGCGCTATAAAAGTACGAGGGGCGAGTATAGGAGGGCTTTGTCATGATTTCCTCTCCTTGTGAGTGGGGTAACTGCTAACCCTACAGCATATGGCAATCATTCATGGAGGGTGTCAGGGGCTGGCGATATTTGCATAGCAGGTTTCGCTGAAGTCATGGCGGATAGAAAAAAGGCTGGGAGCAATATCCCAACCTTTTGCAAGCATATGAACTCTTTCGTTTACGACACGGTTTTCCAGGCATGGATCGCAAGCAATGCCCAGCCAGCGAGGAACAATACACCGCCAATCGGCGTAATCGCTCCGAGAACCTTAATACCAGTCATCGCGAGCGTGTAGAGACTGCCGGAGAAGATCAAGGTTCCGGCTGCAAAGCACCAGCCTGCCCAGACGAGGCCAGAAGAATCCGGATACCATTTTAGCAAGAGGGCAACCAGCACCAGAGCCAGCGCATGTGTTGTCTGATAGGTCACGCCCGTATGGAAAATGCCCAGCGAATAGTCGTCCAGTTTTTCCTTCAGTGCATGTGCTCCGAATGCTCCTAACGCAACCGAAAGAAATCCACTGATACTGCCAAGCATCAAAAACAGCTTCATTAGTGCGTCACTCCTTTATTCACATTACCTGTACATTTGTCTGTTCTCTATTCTAACGTAAAAATCCAAGTTCAAAAAGTCGGCTTTTCAGCACCGAGAAAGTGGCAGAATTACTTCGTGATCAAAAGTCGATTTTTTGAACAACCGCTAAAGCCCAATTGTAATTTGGTGAACATGCCTTGGACTGCCATACAAGCCGCTTGTCAATCTCCGACATAGAGTAAAGTATCGCAGTGGCAACGCTTACAGGCCGCTGCGACGGGAGGTGACGTAATATGAACAAATGGATTTCCAATGTTGGCGGACTCCTCGGTGGCTACGCATTGTTGAAAGCGCCGTTGGAAGGTTCCTTCCTTAATGGGTTGGACCCGTTGGTGGATGGAGTTGGTCTGATCACTGTGGTCGTATTTGCGGGAGCCCTTATTTATTCTGGTGTGCGCGACTGGTTCCAAGGCTAAGAAGGTAGGACGAAAAACAAATCAAGGGTGTCTCCAGTCGGGGATGCCTTTTTTTCTTCGGAAGGCTGGCGTCTTTTAGCGCGGTCCCCCATATACATAAAGTAGACCGACGGCAAAAGGGGGAGGCGAAACGATTTGACCAACGACGAGCGCAAAGAACTGGAGCGATCCATTGACGAAATTACCGAGATCGCCAAAGGGTTCAATCTCGATTTTTACCCGATGCGATACGAGATATGCCCGTCTGACATCATTTATACATTTGGCGCGTATGGAATGCCCACCAGATTTTCGCACTGGAGTTTTGGAAAGTCCTTTTACAGGATGAAACTGCAATATGACCTGAATCTGAGCAAAATTTACGAGCTCGTCATCAACTCCAATCCTTGTTACGCGTTTCTTTTGGACGGCAATTCCTTGATCCAAAACAAGCTCATTGTTGCTCACGTCCTTGCTCACTGCGATTTTTTCAAAAACAATGTGCGCTTCTCCAACACGAATCGGGATATGGTCGAAAGCATGGCGGCCAGCGGAGAGCGGATTCGACAATACGAGATCGAGTACGGCAAGGAAGCTGTGGAAAATTTGCTCGATGCGAGCTTGGCGATTCAGGAGCATATCGATCCGAGCTTGCTGCGTCCGAAGCTGCGTTGGAAACGAGAGCCAGAGGAGCCGAACAAGAAGACGAGGAACGAACGGCACTCCCCTTATGACGATCTCTGGGGATTGGACCGCAGAGCAAAAGAGGAAGCCGAGCCGGTAAAAGCACCACGCAAATTCCCGCCAGAGCCGGAAAAAGACCTGTTGCTGTTCATTATGGAATACAGCAATATCCTAGACGATTGGCAGCGGGATGTGCTGACGATCATCCGGGATGAGATGCTGTATTTCTGGCCGCAGATGGAGACGAAGATCATGAACGAAGGATGGGCCACCTACTGGCATATGCGCATCCTGCGGGAAATGGAGCTGACAGAATCGGAGACGATCGAGTTTGCCAAGCTGCATTCCTCTGTCATTCAGCCTTCGACGACGAGCATTAATCCGTATCATCTGGGCCTGAAAATTTTGGAGGACATTGAAAAACGCTGGGATAATCCGACGAAGGAAGAGCAGGAGCGCTTTGGACGCAAGCCAGGAGAGGGACGCGCGAAAATTTTCGAGGTGCGCGAGCTGGAGTCCGACATTAGCTTCATTCGCAACTTCCTGACCAAGGACCTCGTCAGTGATCTCGATTTGTATATGTTTGGCAAGCAGGGAAACGATTGGGTTGTCGCGGAAAAGCAGTGGGAGAAGGTACGGGATGGTCTTGCAGGCACACGGGTTAATGGGGGATTCCCTTATGTACTCGTGCACGATGGGGATTACTTACGCTCCGGCGAGATGTACTTGAAGCATCATTTCGAGGGGCTGGAGCTGGATGTCAAATACGTAGAAAAAACATTGCCTTACATCTATAACTTGTGGGGAAAATCTGTTCATTTGGAATCGATGGTGGAGGATCGACAAGTGTTGTTTACGTACGATGGCAAGAAGGTGCACCGCCGCTTTTTATAGGGGGAAAAAGGCCGCATGCCCGGTGGAAGCTAACCGAGCGTGCGGCCTTTTCTATGCATCCGAACTAGGACAATTGATCCGTAATTCCGATATGACTGCTGATCCCGCCGTCCATGGTGATGCTCGCTCCGTTGATGTATCCACTATGCAGTCCGACGAGATGATAAATCATCTGGGCGATTTCCAACGGTTGAGCTACGCGTTTGACCGGGCTTTTGGCGATGACCCGATTCATGTAATCTGAAATATCCTCCGGCCGCACGCCCATCGCGGTATCCACATATCCCGGACAGATGGCATTACAAGTAATCCCGTGCTCTCCCCATTCGGCAGCGATTGTTTTCGTATAGCCGATCATGCCGTGTTTGGAAGCGACGTAAGTGGACGAATGTGCAGAGCCTAGCAAGCCCTGAATGGAAGCGATGTTTACGATTCGCCCGTAGTTCCTTTCTTTCATCTTGGGCAACAGGTTTCTGCAAAATAGGAATACACTCTTCAAGTTGGTATTCATGATCCAATCCCACTCTTCATCGGAGACCTCATCGACTCGGTGGAATGGACCGCCAACTCCGGCATTGTTGACCAAGATGGTGATATCTCCGAAATGCGATTCTACTAGCTGGATGGCTTCTTCAACCTGCGCTCGTTGACCGACATCACAGCGAACGGACAAGGCTTGACCGCCTGCGTGATTGATTTCTTGGGCGACGAACTGTGCTTTTTCTTCTTGTACATCAAGAACAGCGACGCGTACCCCATGTTGAGCCAAAAGCTTTGCGGCTGCTGCCCCGATTCCATTGCCTGCTCCTGTGATGATTGCTGCTTGCTGCATTTGTAAACTCTCCTTATTCATCTGTGATTTAGAGAACGCCTTTAGGCGGAAGGATTTTGACTTCATCGATTCGAACGTGGAGGGGACGGGAGGCGATATCTAACACGGTATCTGCCACATCTTTTGGTACGAGCATCGCACTCGGATCAAAAAAATGCCGGTCCTCCGTCATATTTGTATGAACGGCGCCCGGAAAAATGGTGGAGACTCTTACATTGTCGTTTTTCCATTCTTCATTGCAAATTTGGGAAAAGCCTTGGACAGCGAATTTCGAAGCACCGTAAACGCCGTTTTCCGCAATGGGAATATACCCTGAGACACTAGAGATATTGATGATACGGCCTCCGTGAGCTTTCATGACCTTGTATCCTTCGCGGCTGCAAAGAAAGAGTCCGGTTACATTGGTGCGGAAAACATTCTCCCATTCATCCAAGCTTGTTTGTTCAACAGGCTTAAACACGCCGACTCCCGCATTGTTGACGAGAACATCTAGACGTCCGTATAACCTTTGTACTTGCGCAAATAAAGCAAGGACACTTTGCTCGTCAGTCACGTCTAGCAGTACATTCGTCACACTTCCCGGTTCAGCGTGTGCAATTTCATTTGGATGAGGCGCGGTTCGAGAGGTTGCCCAAACGATCGCTCCTTCTTCTGCCAGAACATTTGCCATCTCAAGGCCCAATCCTCGGCTGGCTCCTGTGATGACCACGACTTTATTCAGTAGTTTCATGTGTACCTCCGTATAATGAAACGTCCATTCCAATAACTGATTTTACTAAACGATTTTTAATGGTATAAAACTTTGTCCCTACCAACAAGCGCCAAAGGAATGAAATTCGGTAAAAACAGTAGGATTTTGCTGGGCAGGAACTAGGCATTTAATCGTGGAAAGCTTTGGTAGTAAACCTAATTCACCCTGGGAGGCTCTTTCTATGGAAAAGTATGCGGCTGTTATCGGATCAGGTGTTATGGGGCACGGAATCGCGCAGCTATTCGCATTGGCTGGATATCGTGTTTCTCTTTATGATTTGCAGGAAGAGTTTTTGATAAAAGCGAGAGCTAGTATCGAGCACAGCCTTTCCCTTCTGGTTGCAGAAGGAATAATTGCAGATCAGTCTAAAGCAGCGGCGCTCGAGCATATCATCCTGACCACGGATTTGCAAGCGGCAGTATCTGCTGCTGAAATCATCACAGAAGCAATACCTGAAGTCCTCGAGCTAAAGTGGAAACTGTTTGAAAAGCTGGAGCAATACGCAAGGCCAGATGCGATTATTGCTTCCAATACGTCTACGTTTTCGATTGCGCGACTGATCGAAAAAGCAACTACGCCACAACGTTTTATCATTACACATTTTTTCAATCCGGCTCAATTGGTTCCGCTAGTCGAGGTAGTCAGACACGAGAAGACCGCGCAGGAAGTGGTTCACAAGACGATACAGCTGATGGAAGAGATCGGGAAGTCTCCGGTTTTGCTGAAAAAGGATGTACCGGGCTTTATCTCCAATCGGCTGCAAACAGCCTTGATGAGAGAAGCTTTTCATTTGCTCGCAGAAGGTGTGGCAGATGCAGCCCAGATCGATACGGTGATGAAGGAAGGAATTGGTTATCGTTGGGCTTTTGTAGGGCCTATTGAGACGGCGGATTTTGGCGGACTCGATACGTGGAAGCGCGTGATGGATAACCTGGCCCCAGAGCTGGATGCTTCGACAAAAGCACCCGCCATCATTGAAGAAAGAGTAGCAGAAGGCAATCTCGGAACCAAGACCGGAGCAGGTATTTACTCGTATGAGGATACGTCTGTCTCAGAAAAGCTTCGTGTACGTGACGAACAGTTCATCCGTTTAGCGAAAATGAAGCGCGGTTGAAGTAACTTACAGATAAATTTCGCTGCTAAACAGTCAACTAATACCGACCGTCCTGTCTACCTTACATAAGCAGGGCGGTTTTTCTATGGCTCGGGATCGGTATAATCCTCGTTTTTTTTATACCTATGACAGTTCTATATATTTTTTGCTTAATTAACCTTCCTTCGTTACCGATATAAAAAATTAGGACTTCACCAACATGAAACGTTTTCCAAATACAACTTAGAAAGAAGATGAAATGAAGTGAAAGTTAACCTTAGGAATTGGCTTCGAAGCTATCGAACCAAACTCATCATCACATTTCTCTTGATTCTGTTAGTCCCTTCCCTTGTCGTTGGAAGCCTGGCTTACAATCAAGCGAAACAAGAAATTGAAAAACAGATTATGGACAGCGCCAACGAAAACGTCGATTTGGTCAACTCCATCGTCAGCAGTACGTTTGAGGGCAAAAAGAAGGATGCTGACCATTTGGCAAAAGAAATTACACCTGGCGTGAAATCAGCTGATGTTCAAGAAGAAATCATGCAACATTTGGATATGTATATGGGTATGCATGCGGATGTGTCCAGTATCAGTTTGGGAACGGCTGACGGACAGTATTTCCGCGCTCCCAAGCAAGAAGTACAGGCAGGGTTTGATCCGCGGACGAGAGACTGGTACAAGAGAGCGATGGAGAAAAAAGGGACTGTTGTCGTTACAGAGCCATATATTTCGGCGGTATCAGGTGAGGTTTTAGTAGCGGTAGCAAGAACGACAGACGATGGCGCGGGGGTAATCTGCATTACAGTTGGGATTGAACAGATCAAACACCTGGCAAACTCAGTCAGCATCGGTTCAGATGGAGATGTCATCGTAGTGGACAGCAATAAGAAGTATGTCGTCCACCCGGAAAATCAGGCAGGAACAGCGGCACAAGAGGTTTTTTACGACAATATGTACCAAGGAGAAGCAGGTCAATTCAATTACGAGGAGCAAAGCATCCCGAAAAAGATTTACTATGTGACGAATCCAGCTACTGGCTGGAAAATCGCCGGTTCGATGTACCTGTCAGAGGTTGAGGATGCTGCACAGCCGATTTTCGCGCAAACATTTTGGACGATTACAATCTGCTTGCTGCTGGGAGGACTCATTGTAGCAGCTGTAATGCGTTCCCTTCTCCAGTCCATCCAAGAAGTGAAAGTACATGCCGTCAGAGTGAGCCAAGGTATTTTGACTGACCCGATTAAAGTGCGGTCAACCGATGAAATCGGTGAGCTCGGCCATGCGTTTAATACGATGCAGGATAACTTGCGGGCGCTTATTTCAGATGTCGAGACTAGAGCGGAGCAAGTAGCAGCTTCTTCGGAGCAATTAACCGCGAGTGCACAGCAGACGAGCATTGCAAACGAGCATGTAACGACTGCTGTCCAGGAGGTAGCTGGCAGCGCGGAACAACAAACGAGCGGAATCGACCAAAATGTTCGCTCATTGCAGGACATTTCAGAAGGGGTCACACGTATTGTAGAGAGTGTCAATGTGTTGTCGGATACTGCTCAGCAAACGACGATTCAGGCGGAAGAGGGTGGCAGCTTTGTCGCTCAGGTCATGAGTCAAATGAAGTCGATTCATGAATCGGTAGAACAGTCGGATCGCATGACCAAATCGCTCTATGATCGTTCGAAAGAAATTGGCACGATCTCGGATGTCATCAGCGGAATTGCCCAGCAGACAAATTTGCTGGCATTGAATGCAGCGATAGAAGCGGCGCGGGCAGGTGAGCATGGTAAAGGCTTTGCGGTTGTTGCTACAGAGGTGCGGCTGTTGGCTGAGCAATCACAATTGTCGGCCAAGCAAATTTCCGAATTGATCACAGAGATTCAACGGGAAACCAAGCAATCCGTCGACAACATGGAAAAAGTCAGACTGGATGTGGCAGCAGGCTTGAACGTTTCGGAGGAGACGATTCACAAGTTTGAAGGCATTATGGAAAGCACCAGACTAACCAATCCACATATCGCAGAGGTTTCCTTGATCGCGCAGCAAATCTTGGCTGCTGTTCAGGAAGTAACCGCGACAGCCAATGTGCTCGTCACCATCGCGAAAAGCAATGCCGAAACAGCCGAGGAAGTAGCAGCCTCTACTGAGGAACAACTCGCTTCCATGCAAGAGATCTCATCCTCCGCTCAATCCTTGTCGTCGTTGGCGGAAGAGCTGAAAGTTTTGATCAATAAGTTTACCTATTAATCTGTGTCCTTAAACAAGCGAAGCGCCCTGTCTCTTGGCATACGAGCAGGGCGCTTTGGCGTATAGATATGATAACATATGGGCAACACAAGCGATATGGAACGAGGAGATGTGAACGATGAACATGAGGATCAGAATAGAACAAGCAGATGATTATTCCGCTACTGAACGGGTCGTAAAAAGTGCATTCGTGAATGCAGAGTTCACGGATCGCAAAGAACATGAATTAGTGTCTCGCATCAGAAAATCGGATGCATTCATCCCCAAGTTATCTCTAGTCGCGATTGATGATGAGAATCAGAAGATCGTGGGACATATTCTTTTGTCAAAAATAAACATTCGCAATGACAATCAGAGCATAGAGTCACTCGCGCTTGCCCCAGTTTCAGTCTTGCCCGATTACCAAAGCAAAGGTATCGGAAAGAAGCTAATCCTCGAAGCCCTCCAAAAAGCCAAAGAACTGGGACACCACTCCGTTGTTGTCCTCGGACACCCCGAATATTACCCGAAGTTTGGCTTCCAAAAAGCCTCCCGATGGGGAATAAAAGCACCTTTCGAAGTGCCAGATGAGGTATTTATGGCATTGGAGCTGCAAGAAAATGCCTTGGCCAATGTTTCGGGAGTTGTTGAATACTCTCGTGCATTTTTTGAATAGGTAGGGATTATTCATGAAAAGAAGCGCAGTAGATCGTTGATGCCATCTACTGTGTCTCTTCATTCCTAATTATGGTAATATGAAGTGCCTACCAATTCGAGAAAAAACGAATCGTATGTCGGAGGGGAAAAAGGAAGCAATGGAACTCAGGGGAAACGAATCGATCGTGCAAGAGAATATAGCGGCAAACCTATTCAGAGGAATGGAAGGAGTAGGTGGGAGGTTAATGATTACGAGTGAAAGACTCTATTTTCAACCACACAGTCTCAATATTCAAACACAGCCTCTCGAATTAAACTTGAAAGATATTGCGGCAGTTGAAAAGCGGAATACGTTGTTCGTGATCCCAAACGGAATGAAAATCAAGATGCATAACGGACAAGAGCATAAATTTGTTGTGTGGAAACGAGCGGAGATCATCGGAATGATTCAGGATACAAAAATGAAGCAAAAAATGACGGTGATCATTAAGACGAGGTGAGCTATCCGTTCCATGAAAATCGCCCTGCCACAACCAAAACAGAGCAGGGTGATTCCCACATCTTACAAGTCCTTTGCAACATGCGGTTTGCTATAATGACTGGTACCCCCACCGCCAACCAATACTCTTCCACCTTGTCTGAAGATGAGCAATTTCCGTGAGCCATCTGAGAGCAGTACAGTGATTTTTGCTCGATTCGCTGTTGCAATATAAATAACGTAACCACTTCTGGAGATTACCGTTCGCCAGTTGCGATCGAATTCAGAGCGCAGAACCCGATTGGAATACACTTGGTTTTCCACGCGTCTTGCGGTGATTCTTTTGTTTTTCATCGAGTCTAAGCACCTCCTGTCAATCTATCCTATTCAAGGGAAAGAAAAAGGAATGGACAAGAGTTGTAGGCGATTTTACTATTTTCGTTGCAACCACACAGGAAGCATTCTATGATAACATCAAGGACGGTATTCATCGTAGGAAGCCGTAAAAAAGGAGTGAAAGACAATGGCAAAAAGCGCAGCACGCAAGCAACGGGAAAAACTGGCTCGTGAAGGCAAAAGAAACCCAGAGCTCAACAGAAGCATTTTCGCTTTTGCAGACATGAGACAACGGACGACGAAGACGAGAGCAGAAAAACTGAATCAACAGAAGCACAAAAGGTCGTTATCCTACCAAAGTGATGATGGCCTTTTTTATTTGCGTGCGAAGCTTGTTGCAATCGTATAACATTGAGTAAGATGGTGTATCTTGAGCTTGGTGGTGAGTGATAGATGAATCGAAAATGGTTGTTTGTCATCTTTATCTTGAGTGTTCTTGGTATTGGCAGTGCCGGCATGGGCATCTTGCAAATCGAAGACTCGATCAAAGCGCAACAAGTAACTTCTATTCCTACCACTATGGAGAATACAGCATTAGATTCGCAAGATGCGAGTTGGCTCGAAAAATCGGAACACAGATCATTTGAAAGCCTCGTTCATGATGGATATTATTACGTTCCAATTGAAGAGGAGCTAACTGAAACCAATCTAGATAGCGAGCTTGGGGTAGTAAGCAGAATAGGCGAATGGAAGGAGACCAGAGAGGGCGATACTCCCTTCTACGTACCGGGCAGTACATACTACACGATAAAAGGCATACCAGATAAGAACAAAATCGCAATTGAAATCGTCAGTAAAGAAAGCAAAAAATATCAGGTGCTGGAAAAAGGTTATCCAGTTCCAAAGTGAGGCATGGCATCTATGAATAACACCATTCACCCAGAATGCGCGAGAGCCATTCAACATCTCCTCCAGCTGAAGGACCCAAAACGCGAAGACTTTTTGGCGCTGAAAACGTACGGTAATGACCGCTATTCGGCAATGGGCTGGGAGGAGCTACAGACGTACATCAATGAAAAGACCGTCATCATTGTCGAGCAGTTTGAAAATGAACAAAATATTATGTCCGCCCTGCGTTGGGTAGCGAGAGGATTGCCGGTTTGGCTAGCGATTCGAAAAGTACGGGCGGATTATTCTGTGTATGGATACAAGAAGTAGTCTGTCTATCAAAAAAATATATGCAAATAATAGAAATAATACTGCACGGAGGAAAAGATAGGTCTATTATTGTCAGTATCAGAAATTTTGGAGGGAGACATCATGACAGAATACTTACTTAGCTTACTACAAATCATTATGATCAACCTGGTCTTGAGCGGGGACAATGCAGTGGTTATTGCTCTGGCCTGTCGCAACCTGAGTCCAGAGCTGCAGAAAAAAGCCACTTTTTGGGGGAGCTTCGGTGCAATCGGATTGCGGATCATCCTGACCTTCATTGCTATCTGGCTGTTGAAAATTCCGTTTGTCCAAGTCGTTGGAGGGCTTTTGCTCATCTGGATTGCGGTCAAGCTGTTAAAAGGTGAAGATGAGGAGAGTCATATTGGTGGGGGAGCGAGTTTTGTTGAGGCACTCAAAACCATTATTTTTGCCGATCTGATTATGAGTCTGGACAATGTCATCGCCGTAGCTGGAGCAGCGAACGGGAACCTGATTTTGGTCATCATCGGTCTTGCCATCAGCATTCCCCTCATTATTTGGGGCAGCCAGTTGTTGATGAAGCTGATGAACCGTTTTCCCATCATCGTATTATTGGGGGCGGCTTTGCTTGGATATACAGCAGGAGAAATGATTGTAGGAGACAAAGCAGTTGGCAGCTTCCTGGAGGGGGTAATGCCTTCGCTGCATATGATTTTGCCGGTAGCATTGGCACTTCTGGTAATTGTGATTGGAAACTATTTGAAAAGGAAGGAGAAAAATGTGTTAAATAAAGAAGTGACAAATAATCATGCGGAGACCCTATAGCTATGGAATATCGCGATTGGTACATTCTCCAAACCTTGTATCAGGAACAAAACATTACAAAGACAGCCGAAAGCTTGTATTTGTCCCAGCCCGCACTGACGAAAAGACTGCGGCAGATTGAAAAAGAATTTGGCGTACAGATCGTGCAACGGGGGAGTAGAGGCGTTCATTTCACTCCTCAAGGCGAGTACCTGGCCAAATGTGCGGATGAAATGCTCCTCAGACTGCGCAATATCAAGGAGCATGTCTTGAACATGGGCGACGAGGTCAATGGTACGCTCCGGCTGGGAGTTTCCAACTATTTTGCGAGGTACAAGCTCCCGATGATCTTGAAAAAGTTCAAGGAAGCCTATCCAAATGTCGAGTACAAGGTAATGACCGGATGGAGCAAAGACGTCTACAAGTCCGTGTATAATCAGGACGTTCACGTAGGCTTCGTCCGGGGAAGCTACAACTGGTCCGACCAAAAGTACTTGCTGTTCGAGGAATCGGTCTATGTCGTTTCCACAGAGCCCATTCATCTCGACGACCTGCCCAGCCTGCCGCGAATCGACTATGAGACCGATCCGATGCTGCGGGCGTTAGTGGACGACTGGTGGACCGAACGATTTTCACAACCACCGCTGATCGGCATGGAGGTCGACAAAGCAGATACATGCAGTGAAATGGTAGCAAACGGTTTGGGGTACGCCATCCTTCCACGAGGCGTACTGAATGGCAAAGACGATCTGCACATGATTGAGCTGACCACTGCGGAGGGAGAGCCGATCAAGCGAAGTACCTGGATGTTTTATCATGCCGACTCAATGGACTTGCAAATGGTCAAGGCATTTGTACGCTTCATGGAGCAGGGAGAGATAGCATTCATTGATTAAGCAAGGAAAAAGAAACTGCTGGGAACTCTCTTAATGGGGCCAGCAGTTTTTTATTATTCACACAAGGAATCGCCAACGATAACCATTTTGTATTTTTGCTGCGCGAACAATTGTTTTACACTAGGTGTACCCCCACCCTAGAAGCTTCACACAACGTCGGATAATAGGAGAGGGAACGCTTATGTTGCTACGCATGCTGTTTACATTGCTGCTCGGATCACTGGGAGGCTGGCTGTTTGCTACCATTCACAGCCCACTTCCTTGGCTGCTCGGAGCGCTAGTTACGACAGTTATCTGTAATATGCTTGAGGTCAAAAATCTTTGGATTCCCCGTTGGTTTCGTCAAGCGGGATTGACAGTGATCGGGATCACCCTTGGTCTGCGAATGACATCTGAAATCGTCGAGACGATGACGGGACACATCGGTTTGATGCTCATCACCACGATTTTGACCATCTTGTTCAGTTTGGTGAACGCTTGGATATTTTACAAGGTCTGCCGAGTAGACGGAATAACGGCGATCTTCAGCAATATTCCCGGCGGTTTATCGGAAATGGTGTCGGTGGGGCAAATGGCAGGAGGAAATCAACAAGTCATCACGATTTTCCACTCGATCCGTGCGATCAGCGTCGTGCTTTGTACCCCTTATCTCGTGACATTTCTACCTACGCATGCTGCTATTCAGACGGCTACTACAGAACACATGCTGGGGATTGGGCAGACAGTCATGATTTTAATGGCTGGTCTCATTGGAGCGTTGATTGCATCGCGCTGTTATATACCTGCTCCGTTCTTGCTAGGTGCCTTGCTCGTGACCGCTTTGATTTCGATGAATACATCGCTTGTGGGAGAGAGTCCTGCGTTGCCAAGCATCTTGGTCCAAGGCGCCCAAATATTCATCGGGGTCAGCATCGGTCTTGGCTTCAAACGAGAGGACATCGCCAAAAACCGCCGATTCTTTCTGTTCGGTCTCATGCATTCCCTGTTCTTGTTCGTCATGGTGATTGTGCTTGCCATCGGCATTTCTTACGTGACTGCAACCGATATCGTGACGGCGATTTTGGCTACGGTACCAGGTGGGCTTGCCGAAATGAGCTTGACTGCCTTGGCGACAGGAGCCGATCCGCTCTTAGTGACGGCGTTTCATCTGTTTCGTTTGGTCCTTGTCCTTACGCTATTTTCCTTCGGCGCTCGTGCATGGACGAACCGCCACAGCACGATCAAACAGCCAAAGGAGACCAGTGCCTGACGCGGTACTACAGCCGAATAAATGGCAAGGCCTGTACGTTCCCTGATTGGAACGACAGGTCTTTTTGGCGTGAAAAAAATGAAAATAATCGTAAATATGGTGTTTATCCAAATTATCTGAACAAACTAAGAAGCGTTTTTAATCGGATGCTATGATCGGAAATCAGTGAAATACATCTCTTACGATGGCGGCGGAGAAGCGATCGCATCTCTCTTGGGTGGCAATGCTGACGTACGGGCAACAGATGTATCCGGTTCGGGTGAATACTTGAAATCCCGCAAAGTAAGAATCCTGAGTGTTTCTTCCCCTGATATTTGGACTAAAAGATATGACGCCAGATGCTGTTGCTTACAAAAATGTTCAAGGAAACCCTGGGCTTTCTCGGAATGGCGAAATAAAAAGATGTGTTTCTTCTCCTCCTTCATTCTGGATTCTGCTACGAACAGGAGGAAACATACGTGAGCAAAACATTTGACCGCTTCGCCAGTCTGATTTTTCTCTTGTTGGGCGTAGTATTTTTGCGGTTGAAAAAGAAGAAGAGCAGGTCGTTTCCATCCAAGTGATGAGTGGATGGCGTTGATTGAGAAGCCAGAATGATAAGGACGATGCTTCTAAGCTGTCCCCGCTTACAATCGAGCGGGGGTTTGTTTTTTGTATGGGTACGCAAGTAACGATTCGTAATGATAAGGGGGCTTTCAAGACGGTTTTTTAGCATTATTTTTTGGATATCTTGCTTCTGTATTTACTATTCGTTTGAATTCGGTCAATATAGAGTACGAATGGTCTATATGAAGGAAAATATGCTACTATAACCACAGGAGGTATGTGATGGATGAGGTTGACCTGAGAATTGTTCAATTGCTCGAGGAAAACGGAAGGATATCTCATGAGGAAATCAGCAAGCTGCTGCACATCTCGCGACCGGCTGTCCACCAACGGGTTGCCAAGCTTGAAAAGAATGGCGTCATTAAGGGATACCGTGGCATCATTGACTGGAGAAAATTAGAGCAAAGGCTGAAAGTATTGATCTTCGTCAAAGCAAGATGTCAGGACTTCAAAGAAATCACAGCAAAGATTATGGACGTTCAGGTACCGAACGTGACCATCATTGAATGCCAACGACTCGCGGGAGAGTGGTGCATGATGATAAAAGTACGTGCAACGGCACCGGAAGATATCACCAATCTGATCGATGAAATGGTCCAATATGACGAAATACTGGAAACATCTACGACTTTCATCTTGTCGACGATCTACGAGGATGGCCGGAAAGAAATTTGAAAACCAAGGTGGAAACACAATGACAGGAATAAAAGATTCGAAATTATTTGTCGTTACGATTGCGTTGCTAGCGGTCTACCTGTTTTGGGGAGGCACTTATCTCGGAATGAAGATCGCCATTGAATCGATGCCACCCTTTATTATGGCGGGGGCGCGATTTTTTCTAGCGGGATCGATCCTGTTCCTGATCGGGCGTTGGAAAGGAGCTGAGTTGCCCAGTGCTGCAGAATGGAGAGGGGCAGGAATTGTTGGGGCGTTGCTGCTTCTCGGAGGTAACGGTGTCGTCGCATGGGCACAGCTCAAGGTACCGTCAGCAATCGCGTCCTTGCTAATCGCTACGGTTCCATTGTGGATTCTCGTTTTCAACTGGATCGGTGGCAGCAAGCAAAAGCCAACAGCTGGAGTCATGGGTGGAATCCTGTTTGGTTTGGCGGGAATCGCTGTGCTGGTTGTCCATCCTGAGAGCACAGGCAATCAAGGGATTGATACTATCGGAATCTTGGCGCTCCTGTTTGCCTCGATCTGTTGGGCAGTGGGATCGCTGTATTCGCGCCATGCAAAGCTCCCTGCATCACCGATAATGGCGACGGCCCTGCAAATGATCATCGGAGGAAGTTTGCTGGGGATCGCGTCGCTGTTTCTTGACGATTGGACGAAGCTGCATATATCGGAGATCACCCTGCGTTCCTGGATTGCCTTTGGCTATTTAGTTGGATTTGGTTCCATTGTCGCCTACACGGCGTACATTTGGCTTTTGAAAAATGCAGAGCCTTCCCTGGTCTCCACGTACGCCTATGTGAACCCGATTGTTGCAGTATTTCTAGGCTGGCTGATCGCTGATGAACAATTGACAAGCCAAACCTTGATAGCTGCTGTCATGATCATCGCAGCCGTTGCCATCATCACGATGTTTCGGGAAAAACGTCCAGGTGCGGCACAAACGACAGTAAGAAAAGAAAAAGGGAAGCTTCAGGTTCATAAATGAAGCTTCCCCTTCTTTTTGCCATCAGGCATTATTTGGCCGTTTTTTGCGGAACCCAGTGGTATTTTTTTCCGGAGCCCGACGGTTTCGTAGAACGTCGTGAAAGTCGACTTTCGTAAACAGCTTGTCCACTGCTGTTTGATCATTGGTTGTATGTTGCTGTAAGCTGACGTCTCGAATTTGCAACTGGCGCCCGTTTCCATCCGAATGGTTTCGGCTATCGGTTGAATCATCTTGGAAGGATGATCGGTCTCAAAGGCTGAGATGATGCGTTCGTCCATAGCAGATAGCTTGGCGACTGACATAGCTTGCTGTCCAATATAGCGATCCAAAATGTCATCTAATATGAAGGAAAATAAAGCAGTTCCTATCCCCATGCTGATCAGGACAACGATAGAAATGAGCAGAACCATTTGAGTCAAGAGGCTGATGCGGGCTTTCACATTTGTGACACAAAGTAAATTTATAACAACATGATAGCCAATAGGTTTATGAAAAAAGTTTTGACAAATTTTTTATAAAAAATTGAACAAAATATGAACAACAAGTGAATATTATGTTACAATAAGAGCATAAAACAAAAACGGTCACGCAAAAAATCTATGATGATAGGGGTTTTGTGTTATGAATAACGATCGAAAAGCAGCAGATGTATTAAGATGGATGGCTTGGACGGTATTATTCGCCGGTGCTGTTATTATGGCTTTCACTGCAAGCGATTTCAGATCGGAGAACTTGCCGTTGATGGTGTCGATCGGATTTTTGATCGCTGGCATGAATATCTTCATTATGAGTACGGTGTTTCGCTTGATGACGCTAAAAAGAACTGACGCCTAATTAATTTAAAATAGTCCCATAGTACCTCTCATTTTCTTCATTATTAGTGAGAGGTTTTTTTATTTATACGGAAATTTCCCGTCAGCCAACTGAGCTGGCGTTTTTTTTATTTTTTTATTAAAAGTGAAAAGAAAACTTGACAATCAAAATTGGATGAGATGACCAAAAATGGGTGCTGAAAATCATTAAAGGAGAATCCTAACAAGAATATGATCAACTCGTGACTGCTATGTGAACACTTTGTAACAGAAAAGCTACGAAATATTGAACGTCGTTAAAAACAAGTACAAAAGCTCGCAGACTCTGATAGTATGTATATGCGGCAAATAGTGAAGTTCACTTGTGTTAAAAAACCCCTATTGTGAGGAACTCTCGAAAAGTGTGAATGCACGTTAAAGAAAGAAGGTTTTCCAAAACCTCGTTCGAGACCTCTCCATAGAGAGTGACTGCACTATCGACATATGTGAGGCAAAGTTCACCTGAAAAGAACTGCGCTCTCAAAGTATTACATGCTCGTTGTTTGTGACTAGGAGGGATTAGGAGAATGAGCGGAGGAAAAATGCTGAGGCATATCCAGTTTTGGATCTTGGCAGTGTTGGGCACCGTTCTGCTGACAGGCTGTGGTAGCGAATACCTCGTCTTGAATCCAAAAGGACCTGTAGCAGAAACGCAGTACAATCTCATTATTATTTCCACGATATTGGTCGCTATCATTATCGTTCCGGTTATTGCGCTTACCGCTTTCATTGTATACCGTTATCGGGATACACCGGGCAATAAAGCAAGTTACAAGCCGGAGTGGGCACACAGTACAACCCTAGAGGTAATTTGGTGGATTATTCCTATCGTTATCGTCGCATTGCTGGGTTACTTTACTGTCCGTGATGTTTATGTGTTAAAAGAGAACCCGAATAAAGAAGTTGCCCCTATGACCATTCAGGTTACGGCTTTGGACTGGAAATGGATGTTTACGTATCCAGAACAAAATATTGCAACTGTTAACCATCTGGAGATTCCAGCAGGCGTACCGATTCGCTTCCAGGTATCTGCTGATGCACCGATGAACTCTTTCTGGGTTCCAGAATTGGGTGGACAGATTTATGCGATGGCGGGGATGGCTACCGAGCTGTATCTGCAAGCAGACGAACCAGGTACATTCGCTGGATTTAGCTCCAACTTCTCTGGTGAAGGCTTCGCCAAAATGCAGTTCGATGTAGTGGCAAAACCAAAAGATGAGTTTGAAAAGTGGGTTAAAGAAGTAAAAGGTACAACTCCAGCTATGACGAAGGCAGATTATGAAGAACTTCGCAAGCCTGGCGTGACAGATAAGTTTACGTACTCTGCATTCCCAGAAGGGATGTTTGAAGAGATCGTTGCGAAATATGGCCATGGTCACGATATGGACTATGTGATGGAGAAAATGCCTGCGCCTGCAGGTGAAAAGTCTTCTAGTGAGACTTCGCTAAATACGCATCAAAAGACTGAATCGCACAACATGCATGGAATGAATCATTCCAGTATGAACCACTAGGCGAGAGGGAGGAGGAATACCACGTGTGGGAGAACATTAAGGATTTTGCATCCACGTTCTTTGTAACAGGTGACCCACTGATTTACGGTGCGGACGTATCGATTGTACTGACCATCATTGCAATCTTATTCGTTCTGACCAAGTATAAAAAATGGGGTTGGCTATGGCGTGAATGGTTGACTACAGTTGACCATAAGCGTATTGGTATTATGTATTTGATCGCATCGCTTCTGATGCTGTTCCGCGGTGGGGTTGATGCCCTGCTGATGCGTGTACAACTGGCATTCCCGAACGTAGAATTCCTGCACTCGGATCACTATAATGCCATCTTTACGACTCACGGTACGATCATGATTTTGTTCATGGCGATGCCGATGATGTTTGCCTTGTTTAACATGGTAGTACCGCTTCAACTCGGTGCTCGAGATGTAGCGTATCCGTTCTTGAACGCACTCAGCTTCTGGCTGTTTATGCTCGGTGCGATGCTGTTCAACCTTTCGTTCGTAATCGGGGGCTCCCCAGACGCTGGTTGGTTGTCTTACCCGCCATTGTCACAAAATGAATTCAGCCCTGGACCAGGTCAGAACTTCTATATTTGGGGGATTCAAATCTCCGGTATCGGTAGTTTGGCGACAGGGATTAACTTTATCGTAACGATTCTCAAAATGCGTGCACCTGGCATGAAGCTTTCCAAAATGCCATTGTTTAGCTGGTCCGTATTGTCCAGCTGCATTATGATTATCTTCGCTTTCCCAATTTTGACTGTAACATTGGCTCTGTTGTTCCTTGACCGTTTCGCAGGTGCCCACTTCTTCACAATGGACGGCGGCGGTAATCCGATGATGTACCTCAACCTCATCTGGATGTGGGGTCACCCTGAGGTATATATCGTAGTAGTACCAGCTTTCGGTATTTTCTCCGAAATCGTGGCTACGTTCTCACGTAAAAAGATTTTCGGATACAAATCAATGGTTTGGGCGATGATGATCATTGCCGTTGTATCGTTCTTTACATGGGCTCACCACTTCTTTACGATGGGTACGAGCGCAAGTGTTATCGCCTTCTTTGCGATATCAACGATGATTGTTGGGATCCCGACCGGGGTTAAGGTCTTTAACTGGCTGTTTACAATGTATCGTGGTCGGATATCCTTTAAACAACCAATGCTGTGGACCATTGCCTTTATCCCGTGCTTCGTAATTGGTGGAGCGACAGGGGTAATGCTGGCAGTAGCTCCGGCAGACTATCAGTATCACAACAGTTACTTCTTGGTTGCCCACTTCCACCAAGTATTGATCGGTGGGGTAGTGTTCGGTTACCTGGCTGGTATTTACTACTGGTGGCCAAAACTGTTCGGTTTCAAGCTCGACGAGAAACTGGGCAAATGGGGCTTCTGGTTCTGGAATATTGGTTTCTACGTGTGCTTTATGCCACAATACGCGCTCGGCTTCATGGGTATGACTCGCCGTTACTACACATACGGTTGGGATCGCGGTTGGGCAGACCTGAACCTGGTATCCACTGTTGGGGCATTCATGATGGGTATCGGTTTCATCTTCCAAGTATGGCAAATCGCTTACAGCATCAAGCATGGTGAGCGCGACACGACAGGCGATCCATGGAATGGTCGTACGCTGGAGTGGTCGATTCCGTCACCTGCACCGTTCTACAACTTTGCTGTTGTTCCACAAGTGAAAGAAATGGATGACTGGTGGGAAACAAAAGAAGCAAAAGCAAATGGCACCTATAAAGAACAACCGGCCAAACTGGAGCCGATTCATATGCCGAAGAACTCTGGAATTCCGTTTATCATGTCGAACTTCTGGTTCTTGGTAGGCTTTGGTTTCACATTTGGTTGGGTTTGGATGGCCGTCATTGGATTCATTGGAGTATTCGCATGCATGTGGGCACGCTCCTTCCAATACGACACGGATTATTACGTACCGGTGGAGGAAGTGCGTCGCACTGAGGCTTCACTGGGGAGGGTGGTGTAACGATGGCGCAGCAACATGACCATGGTCACGGCCACGACCATCATGAAGAGCATGAGCAACTTAAGGTTCTCGGTTTTTGGATTTTCGTTGTAACAGACTGCGTGTTGTTCGGTACGTTGTTTGCAACATATGCGGTAATGATGAATAGTTTTGCTGGTGGACCAACTGGACAGGAATTGTTCCAGCTGCCAGGCGTTATTGCTTCAACCTTCATCTTGTTGACAAGTAGCTTTACCAGCGGTCTCGCTGTTCTGGCGATGAACAAAGGCAACGTCAAGCAGCTGATTGCTTGGCTGGCTGTAACTGGTCTTTTGGGACTGTCTTTCGTAGTGTTGGAAGTCACTGAGTTTATGCACTTGATGAGCGAAGGCGCAACCATGGCGACTAGCGGCTACTGGTCCGCTTTCTACACACTGGTTGGTACACACGGATTGCACGTAACGCTTGGTCTGTTCTGGATGACTGCGTTGATGATGCAGCTGAAGCGTCGTGGAATCTCTGCGGTTACTCGCCGCAAAATTACCAACTTTAGCTTGTACTGGCACTTCCTTGACGTTGTGTGGATCTTCCTCTTCACAGTCGTTTACTTGATGGGGGTGATGTAAGGTGGCACAACATCAAAACCATGGCGGACATCATAGTCACGGATCGATGAAAGAGTACGTAATCGGTTTTATCCTGTCGATCGTGCTCACCATTATCCCACTCGTACTGGTCATGAACCCGATTTTGAGTAAAACGGCGACCGTGATCTCGATCTTGGTAATGGCGGTCTTGCAGTTCGTAATTCAGTTGGTCTTCTTCATGCACATCCGTGAAGGAGAAAAACCACGCTACAACGTACAGACATTGATTCTTGGACTTGTGATTGTATTTACAATCGTTGCAGGTTCCCTCTGGATCATGTTGTTTAACAAATATTAATCAGTTAAGAGCGTGGCACAGGCGATTCGTTGCTTGTGCCGCGTTTTTTTGTTTATAATTTGTAGCTGTCGTGGAGGGAAGAAGCTGCTTTTGTTAAACGTACTGCTAATGCCAGGAAGGATTTTAGCAGGACATAGTTCAAAAATTAAGATATCAAGAAAACATTGAGGTGAGAATATGTACACATGCATGGTTTGCGGGTACGATGGATTGGATTTTCCGCAGAGAGATAAACGTGGGTACGCGAGTCAAGAAATTTGTCCTTGCTGTTTTTTTCAATCAGGTTTTCACGATGATGCGCTGACTGAGCCATTTACAATCGAGGAGTTTAGACAAATATGGATCGAAGAGGGGGCAAAATGGTTTAGTAAAGATGGGAGAAAACCCGAAAACTGGGATTATAAAGAACAGCTAAAGAGGATCAATGTTCACATCTAAGGGCTGGTAGCTCTCGCTCCTTTCGACTATAATAGAAAGAATTTTACGCCAAAATGTGCAAGGGGAGTGAAGTCGATGGCTGGGCAACTGTATTTAATGAAGCCTTGTGCAGAACTTCAAGCAGAGTATATTTCCTTCTACGAAGAGTGGAAAGAAAGCGGAGAACCTATCGTACCGTGGGTGGTGGATCGGGAGCCCTATGATTTTCCTGCGTATCTGGAATTTCTGGAGAGTGAGAGCAGCGAGGAAAATCTTCCGGATGGCTATGTTCCTCATTCGACGTATTGGCTCGTGAATGAGGAGCGGCGCATATTGGGGACGGTGAATATTCGTCATCGTCTCAACGAGCGTCTACGCAAAAACAGCGGGCATATCGGATATGGAATTCGGCCTTCGGAGAGACGCAAAGGATATGCGACGGAAATTTTAGCGCAAGCCTTAAACATCACGAGCGAGCTGGGGATAAAGGAAGTACTGGTGATTTGCGATTATGATAATGTTGCATCGGAGAAAACGATTCGGAAGAACGGCGGCGTTTTTGAGTCAGAATGTACAGACGACGATGGATTGTTAATTCGTCGCTTCTGGATTACACAATCTTCGTAAAAGAAGAGGGCTATCTCATTGTCCGTTACAAGACGTTTCAGATAGCCCTTTCCCTGTTTATTCGTCTACCTTGTATGCAATCAATTTGCGTACCCATTGCTCCATCTCGTCAAGAATATAGTCTGGGGGTGGGGTTTTTCCGTCTTTTTTTGGGAGGACGAGCCATTGTAATGGTTTTGGGACATGGAGGATTTTCTCAAGAAGTTGTATCCCTTGATCGTCACTAATGATATCTCGTAAAAAGATGAACATTCGCTTGTCTAATGTATGGATGAGCTTACCTTCATATTCTGTATCAGAGATAGTGACAGAAGGGTGCCCGTGCCTCTCAATTCCCCCTAATACTTCAACCCATACAAAATCGTACAATTGGGAAAGTTCAGCTTCAAGGAAATCGGGATCTTTAATGGGTACCTGTTCTGTGGAAGAGAAGGGACGATTTAAAAAAATCTCTGGGTCCATCTCCATAAAGTCTAATACTACCTTACAAGATGCAGCTTGTTTGTTTTCATGGGTGTATAAAATCTCGTCGATTCTTTTCAAATCCAATTTTTTACCAATCAAAAAACCTATTCGCAGTTCGATTGTCATACACTCCTTATTCAAAGAAAAGAAAATCTGGCTAACTAAACTACTACTTCATTAATCTTCTCCCCAATGCTCTGGAAATTGATTTTTTCTGGTAATTTGAGTCTGACCATGATGCCACTTAAAATTATCATCTTTTTTATGCCAATGGAAGTCTATGCTTTTACCTCTATCTACCCTTTTCATATGGAACCTCAATAAGTCTTTTCCCGTCCTCTTGTCAATAATATCAAAAACTTTTTCTCCTTGGATAATGCCATTTCTAGCATTTTTGGACTCTGGACCGTCATAATCAATATCGCCACTATATTGCTCGTGCAAGGCTTCAACTTCTGCCCATAGCTCAGGCTCTATTCTTTCCTCAAATTCGTCATAAGCCATTCTCTGTATTTTCTTCCCCATTTTTTTCTTAACTGCTTCTTTAAGAGCAAACCTTAAAAGAATTGGTAATATGGTAGCTTGGACCTTTTCTTCGCTTTTAATGCTTGAGTTACTTTGCAACAGCAGAACTTCTGTTATTTCGGGCAATACCGAATGATTTTCAGCTATTTGGTCTTTTACATCACGAATTAAATTGCTCAGCTTTTTTTCATCATCTTGACTGGTGGAAAAATACTCCTCCAAATCTCTTTTTACATCATCTTCAAGTGAAGTCTTTTCTAAAAATGCTGCTTGAAGATCCCTATCGGATTTCATACCTTTAAGAACAAGGTCTAGGTTGTCGAAAGTATCGGTAAGTGATTTTTCAAGATCATCTTTGTCTTCTGACATGACCTCATTTGAAAATTCGTATTGAAGCATTTCATTCACGGATGATTTGGTTAATACATCTGTCTCAGCAGCAAAACTAGGGGTAAGAACAGTGCTGAATAGCATCATTGAGGCAAGAGAGGTTAAAAACAATCTTTTTCCTTTTTTGATAAAATCAATCATTTTAATCCTCCTGTTTCAAATATTTACCAGTTAATAAGATAATATAAACTTTTGATTATATCAATAGTTTTTTGAATATTGCATTGCATTAGAACTAAATAAATGTGAATTGCGTTCGAAGCTAAATAAAAATCACTGGATAAACTAGTTAATAGATATTGCTACGTTTATCATACTTAGCATATAATTATGTTGTGAAAGTTATTTTGGAAGGGAGAGATTTCTTTGTTTGATATCGTAATTATTGGAGCAGGCCCGGCAGGAGGAAGTGCAGCGTTGTTTGCTGCAAAAGCAGGTAAGAAGACGTTGCTGATTGATAATGACAAAAGCATGACCAAGCGCGCGTGGATGGAAAATCACTACGGCATCATGGAAATCTCCGGTCCAGATCTCATTGAAATTGGTAAAAAGCAAGCAGCGAAATTCGGTGCGGAGCTGGTAGCGGATCAAGTCAGCAACATTACCAAAACAGAGCAAGGCTTTCTCGTAGAGACAGCGGAAAAAGGCAGCTTTGAGACTCAGCATGTGATTCTCGCAACTGGAGCGCTCGTAACTTTGGCAGAAGCCATTGGGGTAAAAACCAAAGAAGGTACAGAGCCACGGATCAAAACCGTTGTCGATGTCGATGCACAAGGAAAGACGAGCATCGAAGGAATTTGGGCAGCAGGCACGTGCGCGGGAGTAAGCGTACATACGATTATTACATCTGGTGATGGCGCCAAGGTTGCAATTAACGTCATCAGCGAATTGAACGGCGAGCGTTACGTCGATCACGATGTTTTGAAAACAAACTAATCAGTTTAGAAACACCTTCTTACCATCGTAAAGAAGGTGTTTCCTTTTTTCTTCCAATCGACGATAACTTGTATCGTGATCTCGTTTTTGACATAATGAAGCTAATTGTGCTAATCAACGTGAAGAATCCTGTCAGGTTGAAGAGTGTTCCTCTTGCTCTGGAAAATTGATGCGGATTCTATTTTTATCTAGACACCCTGTATAAGTAGGGAGGGAGACAGGTAGCATGTTTGTCAATCATGTGGTGATAAGCTTGATCATTTCTTCCTGCACGATTGCGCTTATTTTCTTGATTCGAAAAGTATTTCGCTCCCATCTGTCGGCTAAATGGAAATACCATTTGTGGTTTCTCTTGTTGGTCGCTTTGACGCCAGCTTTTATCCCGAATTCCTTTTTTGATTTTGGAAATCTTTTTGTTTCAGACATGAATCAGCGTATGGAAGCTGGCAGCTCGACGCTCGCTGCGCAAGCTCCTGTGTTTGAAAATGCGAATTGGGTACAGGATTTAACGTTGTCGGTAAGTCGCTATACACCAGACTCCTTTCCTGCGATTTTCGTCAGCATATGGGTAATCGGCATGATCGTTTGTGCTTCCATCACGTTATCAGCCGGGTTAAAAATCCAGCAGATTAAGCGGACAGCATCTGTGGTCACCAATCAAGAAATCATCGATTTATTTGAACAATGCAAGAAGGATGTAAAAATAACGCGGCATATCGTGTTGGCACAATCCAATCAGGTCAAATCTCCGATGACTTTTGGCGTTTTTAAGACGTATGTAGTCCTTCCCAGTCATTTTGATGAATGGCTGTCGATCAATGAAATGAAATATATCTTTTTGCATGAACTGATGCACCAAAAAAACCATGATATCGTCATGAACTATGTGACCGTTGTGTATCAGCTTTTGTATTGGTTCCATCCTTTAGTTTGGCTGGCTTTTCGGGAAATGAGAGTGGACCGTGAAATTGCTTGTGATGTGGCTGTATTGAGCTTTTTAGACAAACGAAATTATTTGGAATATGGTCATACCATCATTAAGTTTTTGGATAAAGAAAGTCGAGCCGGAAATGTCATTTTGGCCAATCAGTTAAACGGTTCCAAGAAGGCAGTTAAAAAACGAATCGAGAACATCGCATCTCACAAGACCGAGTCAAAGCTGTTGCAGCTGAAAAGTACAGTCATTTTTTCCATGGTGGTCGTATTGGTTGCCAGTCAGGTTCTTGTTGGTTCCGCATTAGCCGACGATCGCAGCCGCTATCATTTTCAAGATGATCGAACCATTTACGAGGATTTGGACAACTATTTCCGTGGCTTTGAAGGCAGTTTTGTCTTATATGATTTGAAAGCCGACCAGTATCGGATTTACAACGAGGCAGGAAGTACACAACGAGTTTCACCCAACTCCACCTACAAGATTTTTCTCTCCTTGTTTGGTTTGGAGACGGGTGTGATTTCGAGCAAAGATTCCCTGTTAAAATGGGATGGAATCCACTATCCATATGAGCAGTGGAACCGGGATCAAGATCTATTTACAGCGATGCGAAACTCCACGAACTGGTATTTTAAAGAGATGGATAAAAGCATCTCTCCGGATATGGTTCAAGCTTTTCTGGAACAATTGAACTACGGGAATACCAATACAGCTGGTGGAATCGGCGAATATTGGATAGAATCTTCCTTGAAGATTTCTCCGGTGGAGCAGGTACAATTATTAAAAGCGTTCTATACAAACCAGTTGGGCTTTCAAGAAAATAATATCCAGACGGTGAAAGACTCCATTCGGTTATCGAAAAAGGCGGACTCGATTCTCTACGGAAAAACAGGTACGGGCACCGTCAATCAAAAAGATGTGAACGGTTGGTTTGTCGGATATGTAGAGAACAAGGAAGGCACCTACTTCTTTGCTACCAATATACAAAGCGAAGCTGAAGCGAATGGACCTGCAGCAGCAGAAATAACCTTATCTATTTTGAAAGCGAAAGGTCTCTACTAGCCTTTGCTCCTACAGTCATTATTTTCGAAAGGGGGAGACTTCAGTGTCTACATCTATGCCAAGTATTTCAGAAGCGGAATGGCGAGTGATGAACGTGCTATGGGAAAAGTCGCCGCTGACGGCCAACGAAATTATTTCCTCCTTGCAAGGTCAAACAGATTGGAACCCAAAAACAGTACGTACTCTTTTGAATCGTTTGGTTCAAAAAAATGCTGTTGGCGTCAATCAAAACCAAAGAGTCTATACATTTTATCCGTTGTACTCACAAAATGAATGCCAGCACGCTGAGGCACAGTCATTTTTGCAGCGGATTTACAGCGGCGCTCTAAAATCGATGTTGGTTCAGTTCATCCAGAAGGAGTCCTTATCGGACGAGGAGATTCAGGAGCTGCGTTCCATATTGGATGCGAAACAAGCATCGACTGAGCATCCCAAGAAATAAAGCACGCCCTTTCAAGCTGACATGGAAAAACCATTTTCGGTTATCCAGTTTGCTTGAAAGGGCGTCTTTTTTTCAAGAATAGCTGAATGTAGCTCTTTTCCTTCATAAAAGGAGATTGACACTAGTGGATTACGCGTGTAATATTATCGTAAAATCAATTGATTACAATTGTAATACGGTATTACTGATGTAATCTACAGTTGTTATCTTCCTAGAAAGAGGTTTGTCATCCATGAAAGTTCACCAGTCAAAACTATTCGGATTCACAGTGAAAACGATTTTTCTCACACTTCTCACACTTGCGGGTTGCTCTTCTGCTGAAACGCCTGTCGGAAAAACGGAAACGCCTGCATCTGCAATGGATCAAAAGTTCGCTGCGCTGGAAAACAAGTTTGATGCGAGGCTCGGCGTATATGCGATCGATACCGAAACAGATCTGGCGGTTGCTTACCGCGAAGATGAACGGTTCGCTTTTGCTTCTACGTACAAGGCTTTAGCTGCAGGTGCGGTCTTGCATCAGAAACCGTTGGAAGAGCTCGACAAAGTCATCACCTACACTAAGGACGATCTCGTCACGTATTCACCTATCACAGAAAAACATGTAGCGACCGGGATGACTCTTCGTGAGGTAGCAGACGCTGCGGTGCGCTATAGCGACAACACGGCAGGAAATCTGTTGTTCAAAGAATTGGGTGGACCTAAAGGCTTTGAATCAGCTTTGAGACAGATTGGTGATGGTGTTACGACATCCGAGCGCTATGAGACGGAATTGAATGAGGCCAAACCAGAAGATATTCGCGATACAAGCACACCTAAAGCACTTGCAACGAGCCTCCGAGCCTATACGGTAGGGAATGTGCTGCCGTCTGACAAGCAGAAGATTCTTATTGAGTGGCTGCAAGGCAACACAACGGGAGCCAAACTGATTCGAGCGGGCGTTCCTAAAGACTGGAAGGTTGGAGATAAGACGGGGGCGGCAAGCTATGGAACGCGAAACGATATAGGTATCATATGGCCACCGAATAAAAAGCCCATTGTCATTGCAGTGCTGTCTAAGAGAGATAAGCAGGACGCTGCTTATGATGATGCGCTCATTGCTGAAGCTACCAAGATTGCTGTTGACGCACTGACGGCTGCAAAACCGTAATCGATCAACGCGTGAGGTGATCACCAGATGATAGATAATGGTGCATACTTACTTGTAAAAAAAGGAGACCCCAGCCAATTTGCCACGCGCAAATATCTTACTAAGGATCGTTGTACAATCGGGCGGAGGGGGACAAGCTTTCAACTGGACATTACATTTTCCAGTCCGTACATTTCGAGAATGCATGCAGCCTTTCAAAGGATCGGGAACGATTACAAAATTATTGATCTGGAGAGCAAGCATGGCACAGAGGTAAACGGGACACCGCTTCATTATTCCTCTCACATTCTTCGTCACGGGGATCAAATAAGCTTGTCAAAAGGGGTTGCCGAGCTCGTCTTTTTACGAGAGGTCAATAGACTGGATGATACGGTAGAGCTCCCTTTCACGCAGCCGAAGATCGCGTCGCTTTTGCCAGGTTTAGAGTTTCATTTGGAGAGACGAGAAGTTCGTATCGACGGAACTAGGCAGCCTTTAACCGGAAAAGATATGGATTTGCTGAAGCTTCTATACCAAAAGGCGAACCAAGCCGTTAGTTTTGAAGAAATTATGCTGACCGTTTGGCCAGAGCGAATGCTGCAAGAGGGGAATGTCCCAAATGTTGGACGGGTGGAAGTCAATGCGCTCGTGTATCGATTAAGGAAAAAGCTTCGGCACTACGGGCAGCAAATCACGACGATTCCGCGATATGGATATCGCTTAGATGTTTGAAACAGGCAAAAGCAAAATCCGCGTTAGAAAGGTGGAGATTCGGTTGAAGATTCGTAAGGGATGGATAGGGAAAATGATATGCAGTTTGTTCCTGACAGTGGCCGTTGCTCTAACAACTTTTTCTAATCAAACGATTGCCCAGACTACAACATCAACTCCCACCCAGATTACCAATCCAGGGAAAAGCATTGTGTTAACAAAATTAAATGACAAAGTATGGTTACATACATCTTATCAGGAATGGAATGGCGCAACCTATGACCACAATGGCTTAATCGTTTCTACTTCCAAAGGAGTTGTCCTGATTGATACAGCCTGGGGCGACACCCAAAAAACGGAAGAGCTCTTACAGATGATCAAGAAGCATTGGAAGAAAGACGTTGTGCTAGCGCTGATTACACATGCACATGATGACAGCATTTCAGGTATCCGGGCATTACTCGATCAAAAAATAGATGTACGCAGTACACGTTTGACGGCAAAACTAGCGAAAGAATATGGATATCCTTCCCCCAATCCGACACTCGATGAAAAGCCAGTAATAAAGCTAGGCGACACCATCTTAGAAGCCTATTATCCCGGGGAAGGGCATACGAAAGATAACATTACCGTTTGGCTTCCCCAATCCAAAATATTATTTGGTGGGTGCTTCGTCAAAGCACTGGGTGCCAAGGACCTCGGTAATCTTTCCGATGCCAATGTAGAGCAGTGGGATGACTCCGTTCAGAAGGTAATCGAAAAATATCCACATATCGAAACCGTTGTACCCGGGCATGGGAAAACGGGAGGCAAAAACTTGCTTGATCACACTATGGAGCTAATTAAACAGCATTCCCAGAAGCAAGAAGCTGCTCTGAAATGAATCGCCCGAGAAACTCCTGCAAAACAAACTCCTTCTCAAGACCAACATGAGAAGGAGTTTGTTTATGTAAGGTGTTTTCTTTTTTCTTCCAATCGTCTAAAATTTTGATATAGGCCAGAAGTCATTGCTCTATTTCCTAATCATTCAGTCATAGGAGTCCTCATTATGAAAAAAATCGTAGGTATTGCCTTGATGGTCGCTTTACTAGGCTTCAACGCCTATTTGTGGCCGACATTGATTCACGCGGTGAAAACAGATGGACAAACGGATACGAAAACATCATCTGTCTCGCAAAAAGCAGGTACTGCCAAGCCTGCTATGGATTTGGCCAATCAAGGTCCCCGGGCCGCAAACATTTCCGCCTATCCGGTTGAAAAGCCTGTGGCTGTGTCAGCACCTGTAGCAGCGTCAGCGCAAAAACAAAGCGAAGGGAAGCCAAAAACAAAAGCGGTAGCAGCTGCTAAAACGAGCACACCGAAGAAGAAAACACAAAAGACGAAACCCTCAAGCAAAACAGTCAAGAAACAGAAGACTACACGTCCTCCGGTAAATAAGGTGCCAACGTATCCGGCCTGGGATGATAACGGCCTCTATGTCGTAGACGAGGGAGGACCAGGAAGTAGTTGGGTGGAGCTGTCGGATGGTTCTTTGCTGCGCAAGAGCGACGGGACACGGACGTTTAACCTGCCCTATAATAAGAATCCATTCACTGGAGAGATTAAGCCGACAGTGGAGCCGATGTCAGAAGCGGCGTATAAAATGTGGAAGGGCAATCAGGCCCAGCAGCCATCCCCATTTAGCCCAACACCATTCGGGCGGTAATAAACAGAGAACAATGCTCCGCGAAAAAGGAGCAGTTTTTTTCGAGATGTAGTCAAATTTGAATATAATAACGTATAGTACTTTGATTTGACCACTCAGGAGGGCGAAGCAATGATTGCAAGAGAAAGTAAAGTGAATATGGTATTAGCGGGGCTGCTGCTAGGTCTCCTGATGGCTTCCATGGACAATACCATTGTCGCGACAGCGATGGGTACGATTGTCGGTGAGATGGGCGGCATGGATAAGTTTGTTTGGGTGACATCAGCATACATGGTCGCTACGATGGCGGGGATGCCGATATTTGGTAAGCTCTCTGATATGTATGGGCGAAAACGTTTTTACGTATTTGGTCTCATTGTATTTTTGTTAGGGTCCATTTTATGCGGGACGGCAAACAGCATCGTTGAGTTGAGCATTTATCGGGCGATTCAAGGGATTGGCGGCGGAGCGCTGATGCCGATTGCCTTCACGATTATTTTTGATGTATTCCCGCCGGAGAAGCGTGGAAAGATGACGGGACTTTTCGGAGCTGTATTCGGTACGTCCAGCGTATTTGGACCTTTGCTAGGGGCGTATCTTACCGAGTATGTCAGCTGGCATTGGATCTTTTACATCAATGTACCAATTGGTGCTGTGTCCCTCTGGTTGATCTCGATGTATTACAAGGAATCGCTGGAATACCGCAAGCAAAGCATTGACTGGTGGGGAGCGATTACGCTGGTCGGTGCTGTAGTGAGTCTGATGTTTGCACTGGAGCTGGGAGGCAATCAATACGCGTGGGATTCGATGCAGATTATTGGATTGTTCTCTTCCTTTTTCTTGTTGTTTGTCATTTTTCTATTTGTCGAGAAGCGGGCATCTGATCCGATTATTTCGTTCTCCATGTTCAAGAAGCGGTTATTTGCCACGACAAATGCAATTGCACTGTTGTATGGATCTGCTTTCATTATTGCTACGGTGTACCTGCCGATTTTTATCCAAGGTGTATATGGCGGGTCAGCGACGAATGCCGGATTGCTGTTGACACCGATGATGCTCGGTTCGGTTGTTGGAAGCCAAGTAGGAGGATTTCTGACGTCGAAGACCAGCTTCCGCAATATTATGCTTCTGTCCGCAGTCTTTTTCATCCCAGGTATTTTTCTTTTGAGTACACTGACGCCTGAGATTCCTCGTTCAATCGTTACACTTTATATGGTGATTGCAGGGTTTGGCGTGGGCTTCTCTTTCTCCACCTTGGGAATTTCAGCCATTCATGGCTTTGATATGCGTCAAAGAGGATCGGCCAGCTCGACGAACTCTTTCTCCCGTTCATTGGGGATGACCTTGGGGATCACCGTGTTTGGGATCTTGCAACGCAACTCGTTTGAAAGCGGCTTGTTCTCTGCCTTCGGGGGTCAAGGGATGACGAATGCTATTACAGACCCGCGAGCGATTTTGACACCAGAAGCGCGCGAATCCATTCCGGCTCCTGTTTTGGATAAAATGATTGATATTCTCGCTTCTTCGATTGCGAATACGTTTATGTGGGCGCTCGTTCCTGCTGTTCTTGCTCTCGTGTGCATTTTGCTGATGGGAAATGATAGGGCACTGGGGAAATCGCCTACCGCACCGAAACCGGAACACGGGTAGAGGAGAATCGTCATGAGTCTAAAATTGCTTGTTCTGGGATTGCTGATGGAAGGGGAGAAGCATCCCTACGAGGTTCAGCAGCAGGTGAAGGTTAGAGGAATGGATTGTTACATGAAATACGCAAAAGGCTCCCTCTACTATGCCTTCGACCAACTGGAAAAGAGCGGGATGATTGAGGTCAAAGAAGTCATTCGTGAGACTAGCCGCCCAGATAAGAAGATGTATGGGATCACGCCAAAAGGCGAAGAGCAATTCCAACAGCTGCTCTTGGAAGAACTGCAAAAACCGATGCAGCTGACCAATCCGATCTACGCGGCTCTTACTTTTGCTTCGTACGGTGATCCGCAAAAAATGGATGAGGCCTTGGAAGTTAACATCCAAGAGGTAAGACGGTTAGCTGGATTATTGGAATCGATCCAGGAGGAAAAAAGAGAGAGGCTTAGCTGGGGAGCACGAGCGATTCTAATCGGTGCCATTGAGCATTTGCGCGCAGAGATGCGTTGGATGGAACGCATCCGAAAAGAAGCCTGGGGCCGTTGATTTTGAATTTATTATGAACATTGGACTATTTTCAACATTATGATAGTTTTTCGTTTATAATGGTGATAATTTCAATGGCAAGGATGGTACCCGCACATGATGAATTCTGCCCTCGGACGTTTCCGTCTCATCGGCCTAATCGAAGGTGTCTCGTATTTGGTCCTTCTCGGGATTGCTATGCCGCTCAAGTATTTTTGGGATTATCCAGCCGCAGTAAAAATTGCCGGCTCGCTTCATGGATTGTTTTTTGTCCTGTATATTTTGGCGTTAGCACATGTTACAATGACCAATAAATGGTCCTTCTTAAAAGTGATTGGGGCATTTATCGCTTCGTTACTGCCCTTCGGCAACTTTGTTCTGGATGCACGTCTGAAAAAAGAGCAGTAAGTATACACATTACACATTACGTAAGGCACTAGAAGGCGGGTCATTGTACCCGTCTTTCGTACATATTCAAAAAGAAAAAATGGAGGGGATCTGTGTGGAGACCAGAATTTTAGCAGGAATTCTTTTGTGGGACGAAGAGGAACAGTACGTTCTTGAAACCGTGATGGAGGAGCGTTACAAGCTGGTACTGCCGCAGATTATCACGCTTGCGAGCACCGAAGAAAAGGTAGCGACAGATGAATTGAACGAACAATATGTCGGTCAAAATGTCATTGCCAGATGTTTTGTTTGATATGAACAGATAATTCTGAAAAAAGGTGTGGATAGGTATGGAATTGCGTGACCGCTATGCTGGAAGTTTGCTAGGCTTGGCCGTTGGAGATGCACTCGGCACAACTTTAGAATTTCGCAAACCGGGTACCTTCGAGCCGCTTACAGAAATGGTCGGGGGAGGACCATTCCATTTAAAGCCGGGAGAATGGACGGATGATACCTCGATGGCCCTGTGCCTGGCTGAGAGCTTGATTACGCAGAACGGCTTCAATCCGGTTGATCAGATGAACCGCTATGTAGCCTGGTTTCGAGAGGGTTATATGAGCTGCAAGGATCATTGCTTCGATATCGGGAATATCACCAAAGAAGCGCTGTGGCGTTTTGAGCAGACGAAAAATCCATTCAGCGGACCGGATCATCCGATGTCGGCAGGGAATGGCTCCATTATGAGGCTAGCACCTGTCGCACTCTATTATGCTAATCAACCGTCGCTCGCCATCGATTACTGTGCGCAAAGTTCTCGCACTACTCACGCGACAGCAAAGGCAGTAGACGGCTGTCGTTTTTTGGGGGCACTGCTCCTGGGTGCTCTACAGGGTATTTCCAAGGAGGAGTTGCTCACTGATTCGTTTTCTCCAGTAGCGGGTCTATGGGAAAAGCAGCCGCTTGATCCTGATATCGCCCGTGTCGCGAATGGCTCCTATAAAAGGAAAACTAGAAAAGAGATCAAAGGATCGGGGTATGTCGTCGATTCGCTTGAAGCGGCGCTTTGGGCTTTTTATTCAAGTAGTTCTTTTGAAGAAGGTCTGTTCCTTGCGGTAAATCTCGGAGATGATGCGGATACGACGGGAGCCGTCTACGGTCAATTGGCAGGTGCTTATTACGGAGTAGAAGGCTTGCCTCAACAGATGCTAAAGCTGTTGGCGAAGCGAGAATTGATGGAGGAGTTCGCGCAGGCATTGTACGAGCACGCTACCCGTTAACCGACAGAACGGAATGGCTTATTTGGATTTTGTTCGCCTATACAGTAGCCATCCGATACCAATCAGCAGAAGTGCGAATAAATCATAAGAAATATCGTATAAGAATTGAGCGTGGCCCGGCTTGACGTGATGAATTTGCAGGAGATGATGGTTAACGATTCCTTCCACCAAGTTAAATATACCAGCTCCAAGGAAAAAACTACTCCAGAAATAATACGCAGTCCCGACAGGGTTGCTTTTCCACAGGAGAATGCCCGATAGGAAAATGATGACCGTTACAAATAAATGGAAGAAACCATCACTCATGATCTGATGGTGTCGATCTCCATACATATCTACACTATGCCACTGCAATATTTGGTGAAAGATAATGCCATCCAGCATGCCAATGATGCCTACTCCAAAAAGAAAGGCACCGATCATTGTTTTTTTCAATCGCGTATCCCCCAGTCCCAAATAGGCTAAAAAACGATAAGCACCACCCATCAGGCAGTGCTTATCACCAAGATTAGGCATGGACAAGTTCTGGCGCTTGCATATGAAGAGGCGGCGGAACCAACCAGCCTTTTTCTTTTAAAATGCGGAGCAATCTCAGACCAAATTGAGCTTTTGCAACATGGTATTGACCAAAAAGCATTCCGATATCTTCCCGGATGGATTGAGCCATCATTTGGCTGCAGGTAACCAACCCGGCTGCAATGTCTCTTGAAACACCAGTAGCGATCTCTGGGTCATTCATACGAGCACCAGCCGGAATACTTTCCAGATTCGCTACAGGGCGATCCGGTGGGGCTGGTGGCAATCCAATCCCATTCACTTTGAGCAATTCATCCAGCTGTTCCACTTCTTGTTTCATGCTTCGCGTAATGTCTTCGAGGAAGCTTTTCAGATCATGATCACCAGTATGGTTGAGCGCTGTTTGATAACTAGCAAGCAAGCCTTTTGTTGTTGCTAAGTACATCCATACTCCAAAAACCTCACCATAATGCATGGGTTCATTTTGCGGATTGCCTGATAAAATACCCATTAACGTCCTCCCAGTACTCAGTAGAGTTTTGATATCCATTTGGGTTCTCCTAACTTTGTGATGTAACCCAAAGATAAGATTTACAAGAGGGACAGGATATATCCCCTCAAAGGAAGAGGAGAATTATTTTCCGGGTTCTTTCTGGATACGATTATGATCGTATATACCCAAAAAGCGATGGTACGCAAGTTCTGCCACACCTAAAAGAGCTACCGTAATGATTAACTCGCCGAAACTTAATGGCCAATCCAACCATCTGGCAACTGCCCATAAGTAAATAGCAGCGATCACTGCATCTGCAATCGTGGCCGTAATATTATTGGTAGCTCGTAATATCAATTGATCGCCAATCAGATATGCGATGACGGTCAAACCGAGTGCCGTTAAAATTGCGGATGTCCAGGATGCATTTGCAAACCACCATAAACAAGCGACAACAATAATCCCGTTAACAGCCATCTTAATTAAAAATCGAGTCATTTTTATTCTCCTTTAGTGACAGTGTGAAAAAAATAGTCCTTCATCATATGGTTCTTACTGTTTTACAAAGCAGTCGGGTTTATTCAAGTGCCGTTTTCTTACTTTTTCCGGTTAAAGTAGATCGTCATCATCCAAACTAAGACGTAGCATTCATCTACTTTGGTGGGAGGTCATGCATTTTGTACTTTTACAAGGAAGATTTGATTAATATGATTGTCCCAGATAAACCAGACCCGGCGGCAGCTAAAGTCATCCAGGAGATTTTGGGTGGTCGTTTTGGAGAAATGCGCACCATGATGCAATATTTTTTCCAGGCAAACAATTTCCGTGGGAATGCCATACCGTATCGTGATTTGCTTCGGGGTGTTTTTTTGGAAGAAATAGCGCATGTGGAGCTCGTACAGCACACGATCAATCAATTGCTGACGGGGAGTGGTGAAGAGGTTCCCGGTAATGCTGGGGTTGACGGAGCACCGCTCGATGAGGCAGTTAAGCACGCGAACCCGCACCATTTCATCGTGGGTGCGCAAAGCTCCTTACCCGTCGATGCAGCAGGAAATCCATGGATGGGGAATTATGTGTATAATCATGGCAATTTGATAAGTGATCTTCTCGACAACCTCGTGCTGGAATCTACAGGTGTTCTGCAAAAGTCACGCATTTACGAAATGAGCTCGAACAAAACATTCCGTGAAACGCTTGCTTTCCTAATCGTTCGGGATAACGCCCATCAAAACGCCTTCGCAAAGGCACTGGAGACATTAGGAGTGAGCTGGGGCAAGCTGTTCCCTATCCCGAACTACGACATAAACAAGTATCCTGAGTGCCGCAAGTATGTAGAAATGGGCTTCCACAACGCTCAGTTCAATTTCCGATTGGATAACACTCGTATTGGAGAAATCTTCAACGGACAGTCACCGAGTAGAAATGGCGGCAGTCTGGAAGTAGTTCCGCCACCTGAGGGCTTCCCGGTTCCTATCATGCCGGATCAGCCAAATGAGCACAGTCCCGGACTGTATGATCTGAATGCGTAATAGGTTAAATGGGAAAAACCAGTCATCGCATAAAGAGCGTTGAACTGGTTTTTTTATCTTTTTTCCTATTGTTATTGCTGGCTTGCTTTTGCAGCCTGGAGCAGCATTTCTTTGGAAACCGTTGGCGAATCGGTAGCTACACGATACATAATCGGTTGCTCTCCAGCTTGATCCAACCAAGACAGCTCTTGATACTGACCGGATTCGCTAAACAAGAACTGGTCGTTTATCGTGTAATGCGCTTTTTTTCCGCTGACGGTTACTTCGTCGTATTTCGTAGTTTCTGGTGTGCTTAGCTGTACATCTAGCTGTTCTTTCGGGAATTTCTCTACCGTAACAAAGATGCGCTCTTTTTGCTCGTTCTCATACAGACTGGTATACGCTTCGATAGGAGAAGCCGCTTGTGGAACGACTTTCCACACGACATTTTTACCTGTTGCCTTGCTTTCTTCTTGAAGCTCATGCAGCCACTGCTGTCCTTCTTGACCCATCATGACACCGTAGGGGGTACCTTGTTTGCCTTCAAGGAATGAAAAGCTGTCAGGAAGCTGGTGTGGCAAGGCATGTGACAGAGAAGCTTCTTCGCTGAGGACGGCAGCCCATGCTTTCCAATCTTTCACGACATCCGGCTTTTCTATGCCGATCATGGGGTTTTGTTGAAAGAGAGGGTGATTCTCTTTTGCAAGCGCTGCGAAATAGACGAGGGCGGTTTCGCCTGTTACCAGTTTGTTCTCTACGTTTGCCAATTCCAGCCGTATTTCCTTAGGGGTTATTTGCGTCAATGTAAAATCCTTGCGTGCTTGAACTTCCATACGGACAGAGCCTTCATCAATTTTGTACAACAAGCTGTGCGTCGCATAACCAAAACCAGTGGTGAGGGCGAACGCTGCTGCAACATGTACCAGCTTTGGACGAAAGCGCATCCCTTTGTGCAAACGCCGCTTGCCAGCCAACTCCTGTTTGGCTATTCGTTCGATTTTGCTGTCCAGTGCAGGGTCAATGTGGACCTTTCCTGCTGCCCACTCATACTCATTTCTCAGCTTTTTTTCAATGAACATGAAAAGATGCCTCCTCACGATTGATTCGATGCTCAAAATGCTCTTTCAACTTTTTCATCGCCAAGTGATGTCTCGATTTCACTGTTCCGAGCGGGATTTGAAGAATTGCGGCAATTTCCTCCAAGGAACAGTTCTGATAGTAGCGCAGTACGACGATTTCCTTGAGCTTGAAGGATAATTTCTCTACGGCGGGAATGACCTCTAGCTCATCACTGATCGCCCCCAGCTTATCCTCCATACCTGCAACAGGTGCTTCGTAGCCTTTTTCCTTTACCCGCTCCAGCAGGCGGAATCTTCGCCAAATGCTTCGATTCCAGTTGCGAACCTGCCGAACAATCAGCCCGTTGAACCATGGGATAAAGGGCTGCTCCACATCATACCTGTCGATGCTTCGAATCAACTCCACGTACACTTCACTCATCATGTCATCAACATCCTGTTTGTGTGGCGCCAGAAAATAGATCAGGTTGTAGGCGTACGTGCGAGTTGCTCGATAGACTTCTTGAAAAGCATCTTCCTCTCCTTGGCGCATCCGGATGAGCCAAGGCTTTACATTTTCCTCTTTCATAGGCCGGCCTCCATTCAGGTCTTACATAATATATTGGCTCCCATTCGACTGGTAGGTTCACTTTGTTTTTTTATTGTGTGTTATTAGAAAATTGTAAACAGAAAAACTTTTCTTTGTCTTTTTCAGTAGTTTTGAGTAGTTCGACATTAGTATACAAAATAAGACATAGAGCAAGGGGGGATTTAAGGTTGATCAGTTTTCATCAAGTAAATAAACATTATGGAAGCTTTCATGTCCTCAAGAACATCAACCTGCATATCAACCAGGGAGAAGTCGTCGTGGTCATTGGCCCGTCAGGATCGGGTAAAAGCACGATGGTTCGTTGCATCAACAGATTGGAAACGGTTACAAGCGGAGAACTGGTGGTAGACGGGGTGAAAGTGAACGATAAAAACACCGATATCAACAAGCTGCGTCGGGACATCGGCATGGTGTTCCAGCACTTCAATCTATACCCGCACAAGACCGTACTGCAAAACATTACGCTGGCACCAACCAAGGTACTGGGAATATCGCAGAAGGAAGCCGAAGAAACCGCTCTCTACTATTTGGAAAAGGTAGGGATTCCGGAAAAGGCAGAAATGTTCCCAACGCAACTATCTGGCGGTCAACAGCAACGCGTAGCGATCGCACGCGGACTGGCCATGCGACCAAAAATCATGCTGTTTGACGAACCGACCTCTGCACTGGACCCCGAGACAATCGGAGAAGTGCTCGATGTCATGAAGAAGCTGGCGAAGGAAGGCATGACGATGGTGGTCGTAACGCACGAAATGGGCTTTGCCCGCGAAGTGGCAGATCGCATCGTGTTTATGGATCAGGGAACGATTCTCGAAGATTCTACACCAGAGGAGTTTTTCGCAAGTCCGCGTGAAGAGCGTGCACGTTTGTTCTTGAGTCGGATTTTGAATCACTAAAAAAAGAAAACGATAGAGAAAAGGGGTATTCAGATGAAAGTAAACAAGCTTTGGAAAAAAGTAGCAGGTATGGGTCTCGTTCTGATGTTGAGCGCAACAGCATTGGCAGGCTGTGGTGGGGGTAGTACAGCAGAAGGCGGCGCAAAAGGTACACCAGCTTCAGCAGGCACAGGCACATTGGCAAAAATCAAAGAGAGAGACAAATTCGTAGTCGGCGTTAAGTACGACCTGAACTTGTTCGGGTTGAAAGACCCGGCAACCGGAAATGTAGAAGGCTTCGATATCGATATTGCGAAAGCGATTGCAAAGAAAGTACTCGGGGATGAAAATAAAATCGAGCTGAAGGAAGTAACCTCCAAAACGCGTATCCCGATGCTGAAAAACGGAGAAATTGACGCGATCATCGCAACGATGACCATTACGGAAGACCGTAAAAAAGAAGTAGACTTCTCTGACGTGTACTTCCTGGCAGGTCAATCTTTCTTGGTGAAAAAGGACAGCTCAATCAACAGTCTGAAAGACATGCAAAAAGGCATGAAAATCGTGACCGCAAAAGGTTCTACTTCTGCGAAAAACATCAGAGCGAGTGCTCCTGATGTAGAAGTACTTGAATTCGAAAACTACGCGGAAGCCTTCACAGCACTCAAAGCTGGTCAAGGTGACGCGCTGACAACTGATAACGCTCTCCTGTACGGCATGGCGAAGCAAGATCCGAACTACCGTGTAACAGAAGAGACCTTCACTGAAGAGCCATACGGTATTGCAATCAGCAAGGGTGACGCTGAATTCGTGAAAACCGTGAACGATCTGCTGAAAGAAATGAAAGAAAACGGTGAATACGACAAGATTTATGAAAAATGGATCGGAACAAAACCTAAAAAATAATGCGGTTCTACTCCATAAAGAATGAGCGGTTACTCTGCCGCTCATTCCCTTATATTCCTAATAGAAGTTTGCACACAAGGAGGATCGCATAAGAGATGATCGATTTTTCTATCTTGTTTGATCACATGGATATGTATCTCGAAGGCTTTTGGAACACCTTGCAGGCGAGCCTGCTTGCA
Organism: Brevibacillus sp. NRRL NRS-603; assembly: GCF_003013445.1. Classification (NCBI taxonomy): domain Bacteria; kingdom Bacillati; phylum Bacillota; class Bacilli; order Caryophanales; family Paenibacillaceae; genus Brevibacillus; species Brevibacillus sp. NRRL NRS-603. The sequence continues at coordinate 110,067 of NZ_PXZN01000008.1, forward strand.
CTCGTCGGGAGCTTTGTGTTGGGGACGCTCTTTGCGATCTTTCGGATTTCTCCGATTCGACCACTCAAGTGGATCGCTACGGCTTACGTCGAGTTTGTGCGTAATATCCCGTTGATTCTCGTCGTGTTCCTCTTTTTTGTGGGTCTGCCGGCCGTTGGTATCGTGCTGGAGCCCTTTATTGCAGGTACGCTTGGCTTGACAGTGTATACGGCAGCATTTATTGCGGAGACGATCCGCGCAGGTATTTTGGCGATTCCAAAAGGACAGACAGAAGCCGCTCGTTCCTCGGGATTGACGTACGGACAAACGATGCGATATGTCATTCTGCCGCAAGCGATCAAGGTTGTAATCCCGCCGATGGGCAACCAGTTTATCAATCTTGTAAAAAACTCGTCTGTATTAGGCGTGATTGCAGGTCTTGACCTGATGTACTTTGGAGACCTGATTTCCGCTGATACGTTTGTTACCTTTGATGTGTACATTTTTGTAGCTGTTTTCTATCTGATTCTGACCCTTCCGTTGAGCGCGTTCGTCAGTTATTTGGAGCGACGCTTGGCTGGAAGCCGCTAAGGAGGAGGGGACATCATGGACTTTATCGGAGCTTATGCGCCCAGTCATTTGACCTTCCTGCTCGAAGGCTTTTGGGTCACCTTGCAGGTCGCTTTCTTGTCAATTGTCTTCAGCTTTACTATTGCGATTATCGTAGGGGTTTTGCGTTACGCAAAAATTCCCGGAGTCTCGCAAGTTCTCGGGACAATCGTAGAGCTGATTCGTAATTTGCCGCTCTTGTTGATTATTTTCTTTACGTATTTTGCTCTCCCGGAAGTGGGAATCAAGCTGGACAAGTTTTGGGCCGCTGTTCTCGCGTTGGTTATCTTCGAAGCAGCGATGTTGTCGGAAATCGTACGAAGCGGTTTAAATTCGGTCGAAAAAGGACAGATTGAAGCTGCACGCTCTTCTGGTCTGAATTATGTCCAGACACTGTGGCATGTTGTCCTGCCACAGGCTCTTAGAAGAATGGTTCCGCCGATTGTGAGCCAATTCATTTCGCTCTTGAAGGATACGTCGCTGGCCGTCGTAATCGCTTTGCCAGAGCTGATGAACCATGCGCAAATCATCAACGGACGCAATGTCAACTACGTCATCCCGACCTTCCTGATGATTGCGGTGATGTACTTTGTTGTCAACTACGCATTGTCAGTCGTCTCCAAGCGACTGGAAAACAAGCACGCTTAATCGTTCTATCTTTGCAGATCTCCGATTCTTAGTAAAATAAGAATAGGAGATCTTTTTCCGTGTGAAAGGAGCAGCTATGCGAGAACGCCTTTTGATCCTGTTTATTATCATGCTGGCAACTGCTTTTTTTGGAGAGATGAAGGTAAACCCCGTAGGAGGGTCTTTTCGTTTTTCCTTGGGCATCGCTGCTTTCTTTTTCGGGTTGCTGTGGTTTTCGTCCGTACCTGTATTGTTGACGGGTTTTTTTACAGGGACGTTTATCTTCGGATTTCGCGTCGGAATGGATGTCTTTTTTGCGTACCGTCCGTACATGGAGAGTGTGGCTGCGCACCTTCCCTCCGCCTTTTACTATTTCAGCTTTACCGTCCTGTTTTATTTGCTCCGTGCGCGTAGCTATCGCGAGTTCCCTCTATGGTTAGGGCTGATAGGTGCATCCATTGATTTCGTCTCCAATGTGGTAGAGATCCAAGTACGGCAGTATTTCACTGATTTTCCGCCGATCACCTGGCAAAGCTTTTTAATGCTTCTCTTCTTTGGGGTGTTGCGCAGCTTTTTTGCTGTCGGCTTGTACAACAGCTTTTCGATCAGGCAGTTGCGGGCGGTCGGAGAGGTGCGTCAGCAGGAGTTGGAGCGTCTGCGGATGATCAATACGGAGCTGTATGAAGAAGCCTTCTACTTGCGCAAATCGATGACGCATCTGGAGGAAATCACGCGCGAGAGCTACCAGCTCTACAGGCGTCTGCTCACCTCGGATCATGCGGAATCCCCGACGGCCTTGACAATTGCCGAGAATGTGCATGAAGTGAAAAAAGATTCGCAGCGGATGCTGGCGGGCATTTCCAAGCTGATCAATCAGGAGGGACTAGCACCACAGCTTCCGATCAAAGAGCTGTGTGAGTTGGTTGCTCGGGCAAATCAGAAATACGCAGAGATGTTGGGAAAAGATATACGAATCGAGTGGAGCTGTAATGTCAACCTGTCCACAAGCCAAATCTATGCGTTGCTCTCCGTGTTAAATAATCTGGTAGCCAATGCGGTAGAGGCGATCCCCGCGTCGGGACGGATTGAGCTGAATGTGAAGCTGATTGATCGTCATCTGGTGTTCAGTGTACTTGACAGTGGTCCGGGAATCCCGCTGGAAGAGCAGGAATGGGTGTTTCAGCCCGGGTATACGACGAAATACGATGAACAGGGAAATGCATCTACCGGAATTGGACTGACGCATGCCCGCGGAATTGTCCAAAGCCTGCAAGGAAGCTTGCGTATTTTGCCTGATCAGAAGCAAATGACTCATTTAGAAGTGCAAATTCCGACCGACCAATTGCTCGGAAAGGAGGGAGTGTAAGCGATGATACGTTTCTTTTTAATTGAAGACGATGCAGTAGTGCGCCGCATGCTTGAACGGATTATCCAAGACAGCGGATTGGGCGAAATCGTAGGACAAGCCAGCGACGGCAGTCACGTATCGATTGATCAGCTGTACGGGGTCGATGTCATTTTGATCGACTTGTTGATGCCGGGGCTCGATGGCATCCAAACGATCAAAAAGCTGCAGGCAGATGGCTTCGCGGGCCGCTTCATTATGGTGTCACAGGTGGAAAACAAGGAAATGATCGGAGAGGCTTATTTGCAAGGAATTGATACCTTTATTCAAAAGCCGATCAACCGCCTCGAAGTGATGGCTGTGCTGAAGCGGGTATCGGATTACTTGTCGCTGGAAGCCTCTCTGCAAACCATCCGCAAATCATTGCAAATTCTGGACGTCAAAGCAAAAGAACCGCATACCAGCGGCTTGAAAAGTCAGTCGTCCGATCAGGATATCCTTGCTCAAAAAGCGAGAAAACTGCTGTTGCAGCTAGGGATCGCGAGTGAAGCCGGTGCTCCTGATCTGCTATTGATCATGGAATGGCTCGTACAGGATGAGCGACAAGGAGACAAGCTGCACGAATTGCAGCTCAAGGAACTGTACACCCAAATTCTGCTGAAGGTGCATGCCAGCTTGGATGAGCATGGGATTACCAAAGAGGTGCGTGCCATGGAACAACGGATTCGCCGGATGGTCCTGCAAGCCTTTACGCATCTTTCCTCATTGGGGCTGACCGATTATGCCAATCCTACCTTTGAACACTTTGCACCCCGACTGTTTGACTTTCAAGAAATTCGCCAACGCATGCAAGAGCTGGAGGCGGGCGAAAAAACGACGAAGTGCCGGATTAGTGTAAAAAAGTTTTTATCTGTCTTTTATATGGAAGCGAAGGCACTATAAATAGCAAAAACGCGGGAGCCGATCAAAACGATCAGATCTCCCGCGTTTTTTATTCATGCCTTTGCCTGATTCACAAGCTCGGAAAAGGCACCATACAAACCAATTGCCCCATACTGCTGCTGGTACTCCTTTATCGACCCATCACGCACAATTTTCCCGTTCATTAGAAAAATCGCGCGATCCGCTACCGCATCTGCCACCTGCAGCTGGTGTGTCGTAAAGAGAACAGATTGACCCGCGAGCTTTACTTCCCGCAAGAGATCGACAAATGCATCCATCCAATATGGATCGAGTCCGTTGGTCGGTTCATCGAGAACGACGAGTGCAGGCTTTGCCAATATCGCTTGAGCAAACAAGAGACGCTGCTGCATGCCTTTGGAGAACTGAGACACCCGTTTGTTTCTCACTTCATGTAGTCCTACCATTTTCAGCAGTCGATCCGCCTCTTCTGGGGTTCGGTTGCGCAGGGAAGCGTAAAATTCAAGCGTTTCTTTGGCAGTAAGTCCAGCAGAAAACGTAAAGTGATCCGGCATATAACCGATTTCTTGAAGATACTCTACGCGATTATCGTTCCAGTTTAACCCGTTTAGCTGAATGGTTCCCGAAGTAGGCGGGAGAATACCGACCAGCATCCGCAGGATCGTACTTTTCCCTGCGCCGTTACCGCCGCATAAGGCGACGACCTGACCGGGTTCAATGTTCATACTGAATGGGTGGACGATTGTTTTGCCATTGATTTCCTTGGTGACCTGATCGATGGTAAGTCCTAACATATTCATTGCATTACCTTCTTTCCCATACCCGGATGGCTATGAACAAGGTCGCACTGATCCAGACAAGACTGAGTGCGACAAAGATGAGATCACCAAGCGGAGAATCAGCCCAGTACACCCATTTGTAGTATTCAGGTCCAAAGATCGAGCCACCGCCTAATCTGGCAACAGAAAAGATTCGTACAAACTCTGCTGGATTGAGAAACGTTGCGAGCTGAAGCAGAGGCTTGATCCATGTATAAGGGACGAAGCTGAGCACAGAGATGAGCAAAGTAGGCCATGCCAGAATATAGAAGAACCAGATGCTGACCCCCATTGTCAAAGCCTGCCAACGGTTTTTACTGATGGCGCCAATCAGCATGGCAATTCCTAAAAATAACAGAATGAGACAGATGGAAAAGGCAAGCAAAAACAAGAGAGTCGAGAATGCAAAGCTTTTTCCTAACAGCAATCCAGCCACACCAGACAACCCATACCCGAAGCTGACAATCGCAACTAACACGAGTGCTTGTCCCAAGTATTTCCCCACCAAGAACGAAAAGGTCGTCATGGAGTAGGTAGAGAGGAGCTGCCAGCTTCCCTCTTCTTTTTCAGCCGTCAAAGAAAAAGAGGAGAGAAGCATCGTCATCAGTGGCAGCAAATACAAAATCAGATTCAGCATGGTACCAGTCGTATACGTATAACCCTTCATGTAGGACTGCGATTGGATGATCAAGAGTCCCAAGCTAAACAGGGAGAACAGAGCCATAAACGAGTAGGACCATGGATTGCGAAAGCCTACCTTCACTTCTCGTTTGGCAATCAGATTGATGTGCAAAGACTCCACTCCCTCTGTTAGTTATGTGTGGTTGGGGTAGTGCTGTTGCTTCCGTGATCGGCTGGCTTGCTTTCGTGACCGCCATTATGTTGACCTTCGGAAGAATGACCGTCTTTGTTCATGTGCTTGCTCATGCCATTTTCCCAGCTATGATTTTTCAACTCATCCGCACTCATAACAATGCCTTTCTTTTGTTCCTGAACGAAGCTGTCTGCAGCAGACTTCTCTTTGAAAGAATAGATGCCATATGTCATTGGCGTTTTGAAGTCTTTGTCGTAAGCGTAGGTAGCTTGCTCTGCTTTTGTCCATTCTGCTGTGTAGTAATCGCGGACAAATTGTACAGCCACGTTATCGGTTCCATTCTCTTTCGTCCAGTTGTACATGCAGCCGAGATCATCGAACTTCAGTGCTTTTCCATCTTTTAAGACGATTTCAGTAGCATTGTGATCGTTAGGAACATGCATTTTGCAAAGGTCGCATTTATCTACGCCTTCCGCGATATCTACAGGTTTCGGCTCTTCGCTTCCGCAGCCGACCATAAGTAGGCTAATGCCGATAATTGCTCCGATTGTTGTGCCCCATTTTTTCATTTTGTTCATGATTTTCTCACTCCTATATAAATGATCGAACAGCTTCCTATTAACAAGATAAGTCCAAGAATGCCTGCACCCCAACTGCTCGTTTCCCCGGATTCCATTAGAACGGTGTCCGAGGGTTGCATTAAAGGAGATGCGTCCTTGATTGCTGAGCCGGCCCCACTTGTAAACAAGCCTTCCAAAAACACGAATCCCGGTGCTTGGAAAAACAACTGATAGGCAGGAACCGCATCGGTCAAACCCAGATAAAAAGGATTCATTTCGTACGGCAAATCACTGCGGGAATCCCCGTTCACATCTAATCCTTGCAGATTGTCCCAGTAGTTTTTGTTTAAGTTGTTGTTCTGACTATCCTGGGCTTGCGCTTGGATGACGTTGGAGACAAATTGATTATCGGTTAAAACGTTGTCAGAGGAGGACAAAAACTGCATGCCGATAAAGTTGAGACTGAGCAAATTGTTTTTGACCGTAATGCCGGATGATTGCTCTAAATACAGTCCAACCCGGTTCCCCTCAATCGTGTTGTTTGCAATCAGCGTATCCTGTACGGTAATGAGAAGAATTCCTTGTGAACCAGGATTTTTTTGCTGTTTCAAAAATTGATTCCCGGTAACCGTCAATTTGCGCGACTCCATAAGCTGGGAGCCCGTCACATTTTCCATTCCAATGTTGTTGATGACCGTCGTATCAGAGGTGCCCATGAAATGATAGCCGTACCGCGATTTCGTCACCAGATTTTGTTCCAGATGGTTTCGATCGCTATTTTCGACGTAAAAGCCATCTTCGACATTTGTCACCTGATTTTTAATGAAACGGTTATGATCCGATTCACGCACGTCAATTCCGTTTCCTCGTTTCGCTTTTTCCGTTTGCTTTGGCTTTACTTCGGGTTGTGCTCCGTGATTATGTCTCGTACTGGTCGTTGGGCTGCCATCGCCTTTGATTTTTCCGATGACTTGAACGTTGTGCAGCGTGTTGTAGTCTGCTTGCCGTAATTGAATACCGATCCCTTTCGTTTCAACAATGACATTCTCCAGGAAGTTTTGATCGCCACGGATGACAAGAGCGGCTACGTCACTGTTGATTCGTTTGTCCACGATATGGATTCCTTGCACGCTCACATTGTCGCTTTCAATCGTGAGTGTTGCCTCTTCCTCGGTCGGATTGATGATCTTTACCGGATCATTGGCTACCAATTGAATCGGCTTGGTAATACGGATTGGACCTTTGTACAAACCATACGGGATGGTAACGGTATCGTTAGGGCGTGCTTGATCAATCATCGCCTGCAAGGAGTCAGAATCCGCAGGCGCCGCCTTGGCTGTGATGGGCAGCTGTAGAGCAACGATAACGGTGACGAAAAGTAGCGGGAGAGATAATTTTCGATCTTTCCATCGTAATGACAGGGTGCATCCTCCCCTATTCCACTAGAGAGCTCTCTTGTTTATTGCCGGATCATCGGCTGCTAGCTACATTTAGGATAACAGCCTCTTTTCATTTTCGTATGACTCAACCGGGCTATAAAACGTGTCAAAAAACGCAACGATTATGAAAAAATGGAAGGGGCGAGAGGTTTGCACCTTAGGTGGCATTGTGCAATCAAAGCGGTCATACTAAATGGAAGAGAAGGAAGACACGAAAAGGAGAGACGATAAATGGATACAAACATAGAGAAAGCACTGTGTACGACGCTGGAATATTGGGATCGGATGAAAAAGAGCCACGAGGACGACGCAGAGGACGATGCGAATCAGTTTGAGGCTTCGTTCTATCGCATGATGGAGCTAATCCGCGAGTGGTACGATCAGCTGGAAACGAAGCCTGATACGTTAGAGGATGCACTGCTTCTTCCGGACGTGGCAGAGGTTGCGGAGCAGCTGCCTGTAGAGATCATGCTGAATTTTGAGACGGAGCTGGAATTGATCGTAGATGGGCAAATTCGGGAGGATGATGAGAAATACGATTAAAAACAGAAAACTTGTTGCATCCTATCCTTGACATGATTTACTAGATTATTGTGTTGGGGAGGACAAGAACAAGTGGTACCCACTCTGTTATGCGTCATTATCATCATCCTTCTTCTGCCACCCATTGTATTTTTCGGTTATATGTACGCCCTGTCTAAACAGCCGAAGCACTCCATTATTCGTTCCCATCCTTTTTTGGGGTGGATGCGTTATTTGCTAGAAAAGCTCGGGCCTGAGTTTCGCCAGTATTGGTTTGAATCGGATACAGAAGGGAAACCGTTCTCCCGTTCTGACTTTGTCGGTATGGTTTATGCGGCCAAATACAGGACTGACCTGATTTCGTTTGGTGGAAAACGCGATTACGAGAAGCCTGGCTTTTATTTGTCCAATGCGATGTTCCCGAGGCTGACGAGTGAGCTGCGGGTAGATAATGAGAAAGTTGTCCCTGGCAAAAAGTATGAGATTACTCATGAGGGACTGTTTACAAGAAGAGAAAAGTTGATCGAGGAACAAGAGGTTAAGCCGTGGATGCTGCATGACGAGGATGTCATTGTCGTGGGCGAAAACAGAAGGCAGCCCTGGCGGCTAAAAGGGATGTTCGGCGCTTCCGCTACCTCCTTTGGAGCAGTGGGAGAGAACTATATCATGTCCACTGGGTATGGGGCACGTATGGCAGGTGGCTCTTGGATCAATACAGGAGAGGGTGGCGTTTCAGAGGTTCACCTTTCAACCGGCGTAGATATTATTTCGCAAATCGGGCCGGGGATGTTTGGCTTCCGTGATGACAAGGGCAAGTTTTCGATCGAAGAATACAAAAAAAAGGCTAGCATTCCGAACATCAAAGCATTCGAGCTGAAATTTCATCAAGGAGCCAAAATACGCGGAGGGCACCTCGAGGGCACCAAGGTCACGGAAAAAGTCGCGGCAGCAAGGCTGGTGCCTGTGGGCCAAACCGTCAATTCACCAAACCGCTTCGAGTTCCTCACCAATCCAGATGAAGCTTTGCGTTTCATCGGCAGTTTGCAGGAGGCGGGAGGCAAACCGGTGGGAGTCAAAATCGTCGTCGGCGATCCGAAGCGATTGGAGCATTTTTTTGAGAAAATGCTGGAGCTGTCCATTTACCCGGATTTCATTACGGTTGACGGTTCTGAGGGCGGTTCAGGCGCAATGTTCAAAGCAATGGCAGATGGCATGGGCTTGCCGCTTTTCGCTGCGCTTATCATTCTCGATGATACGATGAGGAAATTCGGCGTCCGGGATCGCATCAGGATTTTTGCTTCCGGCAAGCTCGTTACCCCTGACAAAGTAGCAATCGCCATGGCATTGGGAGCGGATTGCGTCAACTCTGCGCGCGGCTTCATGATTGCAACTGGCTGCATCATGGCGATGCAATGCCATACAGGTAAATGTCCCACAGGAGTCACTACGACGGATTCCAAATACCAGGAGGCATTGGTTCCGGCAGAAAAGCAGTGGCGAGTCATGAACTATATCTTGCAGTTGAGGGAAGGTTTGTTCTCGCTGGCGGCAGCATGTGGCTTGGAGAGTCCCACCGAGCTTCGAAGAGAGCATGTTGTGTTTACCAACGAAAGCGGGGAGACTGTACGTGTTGTTGACTTGTTTCCGTATCCGGTCGCGTCCAGATAAGCATTTACAAATGGGGTAAATAATGGTAGAGTAAATGAATCAGGCTATAGTACACCTTCCTTCTAACCCAACTTGAGATTAGGGGTACTGCTTTCCTGATTTTTTTATGTCTATTCTTAAATGAAAGAAGGCCGTATGATCCTGTACTAGCGATCATACGGCCTTTGTTTTTTGTCTATTGATTAGGATATCGTGTTTTGCCCAGGCTTCCAGTCCATTGGGCACAATCCGCCTGATTGCAGAGCTTCGATCACACGGAGCGTTTCATCAACACTTCTGCCAACCTTGGAATTGGAAATGACTGCATATTGCAGGATGCCTTCTGGATCGATGATGAAGCTGCCGCGCAGCGGAGCTTTGGTTGCTTCGTCCAGCACACCGTATGCAAGGGTTGCTTCTTTGCTGTAATCGGAAGCGAGCGGGAACGAGAGTGGACCGATGCCTTCGCCCGATCTCATCCATGCTTTGTGCGTATGTATGCTGTCGCCGCTAATGCCAAGCACCTCGACATTTAAATCCGTGAACTCTTTGATCCGGCGGTTGAGGCTGAGGATTTCGGTCGGGCATACTTTCGAAAAGTCAAACGGGTAAAAGAACAAAAGAAGCCATTTTCCACGATAGTCTACCAAGCTCTTTGGCAGGGGAAATCCGTTGTCAAACGTCACGGTGTCCATCGTAAAATCAGGTGCAGGAAGTCCAATACGTGCTGTCATAAATCGATCTCCTCGTTTCTGATACCGAATGTCAGGTACTGGTAACAAAGTATCACGAATGATAAGGAGAATCAATTAGTTCGGAATATCAGAAGTGTCGTAGAGCTTTTTTGCAACGTTCTTTTGAAGAAGAAAGAAAACGATTGGAAAGAAGGCGACCAAGAAACAAAAGGCGGCGAGAATCGGAAATACGGACATTTCCAAAACAGCCCGACCGAGATAGGTTTGCCAGCCGATTGCAGCTAAACCGAGCAGATAGGCGATACCTGCGAGATGGATGAATCCAGTACGAGCATTGGACACGTGCTTTTTACGTTCAGCTAACCAAGCGACAAAAGGTACTGCTTGCAGCGCATGAAAGCCAATCCCATGGAGCCAAATGATATTCCCTTCCTGTCCGACCACCCGGCCATCATTGAATGAAATCCAGAGGCCTGCCACAAACGATAGCATAATCGCAAGCATTGCATAACGAATGCCTACGGCCAGCTCTGGGCGTAGTTCATACGTTTTTCTGCGGAAAAACTGAATGGCAATGAATACATAAAAGAGGACCAAAAGAAGAGCCACAAAAGTAAAAATGGAACCGACAGCGACGTCGAAGGGTGTGCCATTTTTGACGAACCTCGGGTCCACGCCGCGGAAGTTTTGTACGGTTTCCGCTCCGTAAGAATAGAAAGCCAGCAGGATATAAGACCAGCGAAAGAAAGCTCTACTTCGCGTGCCCAGGGCAGATAACGGAATGATTGCGGCTGTCGACAATAAAAATATTCCGAGTGCGGCATTAAAGGAAAACGCTTTCGAGACATCACCATTAGGAGCGACGGGTCCCCCGTACAGCATGACCCAGATTGCGCATAGCGCAGCGAGTAAGAAGCCGAGCAAGCCGGTATACACTAACCATTTCTCCCCTTGAAAGAAAGGGGGTGCAGTATGACTTTTCATAACAGATGCATTCATGAATGGAGTTCTCCCTCCTGTAAAGTTTTGGTACTCTGCTACTCACTTTACAGGGATGAAGAATACAGAATAACGGGCAGCGGAATGAAATCGAATTAGGTCCGGGGACGGATTTATGTCTCGTTCCCGAGAGAGAGCTTTACCATCTGACAAAATTGAAGTAAGATGGTTAAAAATTACAAAAGGAATAAAAAAATCAGGCTATTGTACACCTTCCTTCTAAGCGAAAGGATTAGTCACCATTAGGGGTACTGCTTTCCTGATTTTTTTCGTGATGCCAATGAAAAATCAAATCTACCTTCGCCGGAAAAATAAAATCATCGTACATCAGGGGCAGCATGAACTGCCTATCCCTTATTTAGCTGCGGCTTTGCGTAATATAGAGAGCTTGGGCTATACCTTCTCCTTGGAATTATTAGAAAGAATCCGGACCCTGTCGGAAGGAGAGTTTTTTGCGCTCTATTCGGATGTGGTAGCTGTGCTAAAAGTAAAGATCGGGGCATCCCGCCAGTACAAGCCGATGTATCCGAATTTTCCTAAGCAAGTTATGGAGGCTAGCGAGGGTGAGCTGTTTATAAATGCGATTATTCATTATTTGACGTTGGACCTTCCTGTGCGCGAAGTAAAAAAACGGTTGCCTTTGCTGAGAGAATCTCGCCTGAAGCTGATTCATCTGGGCACAGACGAAGAGCTGTTGCAGGTAGGAATGAACTTGCTTCGCTCCAATAGCTCGCTGTCGGCTACTGACAAGGAAGACTTGGAGGGCTTGATTCAGAGCTATGAAGGAATCGCAGAAGCTCTGCCAGCAGAGATTCCGCAAAAGGAAAACGTGGCAATCGCTGCTAGCCTGCTGCTCAAGTATGACAAGCTGCCTGCTGCTTTTTTTGCCCATCATTGCAAAACAGCGACAGATGTATTGCGTCTGGCGGTGGCGCTGTCTGATGGGGATGTTAGCTTGGCAGAGCCTGCAAAATTTCGCAAGTTCAAACGCGGGGAAAGAAGATTGCTCCTCCGTCTTCTGGAAGCCAGCTCGAATATCGTAGAAGACATGAATCGTTACAAAAACAGATGGATTCGTCTCGGGGAAATCTTGCATCCGTTTGAATATAAGGATCGATATCCGAAAGCGGCACAAGCATTCGATATTTTGCGCAACAATCACAAGATTGAGACGTTCAATAGCCAAGTAGAGCAGGCGCTGGTCCGTACGGATGTGAATGCGGCGATCAAGCTGCTCGAACAGCGTCCAGGGGAATTTGCTCGTCGTCTGGATCATTTATTGCGTTTGACGGAGCAGGGGAATCCAGTCCTTTCAGCCTTCGAGAAAATTGCGGACGGTGTATCGACTCCGGTTCTTCTGCAAGTCATGAATCACTTTGATAAACGGGACAGCTACGGGGAATGGCGGACCTTTTTTCCGAAAGGGCAAGTGGCAAAAGTACAGGCAATCGAAAACCGAGTGCCAGGCTTGCAAGAGGACATCAGACAGAAGGCAGCGGATATTTGTCGGACATCGTTGTTAAACCGTTTTGCCCAATTACCTTCGCTGGGCAACGTCTACATCGATCCGCGGCTGCAGGAGCATCTCGTTCCGTTTTCGATGCGATCCGCCAGTAAAGCACTGCGAACGATCGCACGCGGCTCCCGACTATCGATCCCGGATGGAGGAACGATTCGCTTTTTCCTCTGGTGGAGGGAAGGGATCGTCAACGATGTCCCTACAGGCCGAGTCGATATCGATTTGTCTGCCGTGCTCTATAACGGAGACTGGAAGTACATGGAGCATATTTCCTATACCAATCTGCGTTCCGACAAGTATCAAGCGTGCCATAGCGGGGATATTGTGGAGGCTCCCAATGGCGCGTGCGAATTCATCGACATCGACATGGAATCTGTCATCCGCTATGGCGGTCGATATGTCGTCATGAACCTGTATTCGTTTACGAGTCAGCCTTATTGCGATTTGCCTGAATGCTACGCAGGCTGGATGATTCGGTCGGCACCACAGACAGGAGAAATTTTCGAGCCACAGACGGTACAGGACAAGATTGATCTCGCCGCAAACACGCGGATTTGTATCCCGGTCATTCTGGATCTCGTGGAGAGAAAAGTGATTTGGACAGATATCGCCTTGAATTCCGATCCGCGTTTTGCCAACAATGTGGAGTCGAATGCCGGAGGGGTGGAACTGATGGGAAGAGCGCTCACCTCGTTGGTGAAGCCAACCCTGCATGAGTTGTTCATGCTTCACGCACAGGCGAGAGGGAAGCTGACTGATCAAGCTGAAGAGGCAGATACGGTATTTTCCTTGGAGGAAGGGATTACCCCGTTTGATACGGAGATCATCATGGCGGATTTTATGCAGTGATTGTTTCATAAAGGAATAAGCAAGACCGTCAGGCAGTATTGTGCTGACGGTCTTTTCATTTCTTACATCGACAAAACTCCGCTCTTACATCGACAAAACTCCGCCATAGATCGGCTCTTGCTGCGTTTTTTGTCCCCAGGTGCGCGTGCCATACTCGAAATGCCACCATTCTTTCGGATAGTTGACGAATCCGGCGGCAGTCATCAAATGATACAACAGTCGGCGATGGTCTCGAATCTCGATGTCTTTTTGGGTAGGCTGTACAAGTTCTTCATAATGGCGAGTCTCAGCCCTTTCACTGAAATCATCGAAGGCTGTTCCCATCTCCAGCCAGCCATCAGGTCCTGCGATAGTCAGATCAACTGCACCACCGGATAGGTGAGGCGACGGTTTGAAGAGGTCCGTTGTTGGATAAGCGACGAATTTGCTCAATTGTTCCGTGAGTGCGGGCCCTTCCTGCCAGCCTTGTAGAAGCAAGGCTTCACGAAAACGGGCATATAACGATGCCTGTACCTCGAACGAGCGCCAGCCATCCAGTACGACGAGCTTGTAGCCAACAGGCAGTTTCGCGGCTGCCGTGGCGAGCCTGCGTGCTGCCCCTTCTCGCAAAAAGGCTTCTGGCTGCGTTCCGGCATAACCCTCGTGGTAGTAGGCTGGATAGACTGTGATTTGTTCCGCAAGGGAAGAGAGGGGGATCATCGGTTCGCCGCATTCCTTGATCGGCAGTGGGCTGGGCAGGACCATGTCTGGTATTTTTGGAATCGGAGGAAATAGCATGACTGCACACCACTTTCGATTGTTTTGCCAATAGGGTAACGAAAATTTTCAAGTAAGTAAACGGTGATTATCTTATTTTTCTGCCAATAGACACCTGTGATGAATCGGCAGCTTTTGCTTGAATCCTCGGTAGCTTTTGCTATTATTAAAGCAAGTGCTTGTCAACGAAACGAATGACATTTACATATGGAAGAGAAACAGGTCCTTGTTTTAGCGAAACCGATTCGCAGGAGCAAGGTTAAAAGGGAAGTTTGGTGAAAAGCCAACGCGGTCCCGCCACTGTAAGAGAGTAGCTGTTCTTCAAGGCACCATGCCATCCACTGCCCATCCGGGAGCGGGAAGGAGAAGAAGAGCGATGATCCTCGAGCCAGGAGACCTGCCTGTTTTATGTTTACACTGATTTCCTTCGGGTCAAAGGAAGAGGTGAGGATTGTTGCTTTTCAGCTATCCGCGCTTTGTTTTTCCTTACGTACTGGGGGGAAACAGAGCGCTTTTTTTCTGTGAAAAACGTCTCGACGTTTTTCATAAAAGTGGATGCGACCGCTTGCGGTCAACAAAACGGTCATGACTGTTTTGTTGCTTCGGAAAGTATGGATGGAACAGCGGAGTAAAATACGTCACTTTTTGAGGTGGTCAGGATGGAGAAAAACGATAAGAAGCGGGGCTTGACCCTCGTTTACACAGGAGACGGCAAAGGAAAAACAACAGCAGCAGTCGGGTTGGCTGTGCGAGCGACAGGGCGCGGGAAAAAGGTGCTGATGGTTCAATTCATCAAGTCGCCGGAGCGAACATACGGAGAAAAGATTATTTTCGATAAATTGGGCATTGAAATCGTGCAAATGGGCGTCGGCTTCACCTGGACGAAGACACCGGAGGAGCATCGTCAGGCATTGAAAGAAGCTTGGGCTTTTGCGAGCGAGAAGCTCTCTTCCGGCGCGTACGATGTCGTTATTTTGGATGAGCTGAATAATGCATTGGCGATTGACCGCTTCCCGATTGACGATGTGTTGCCACTGTCCGATGTGTTGGAAGCGATTCAAAACAGGCCAAGTCATATCCACCTCGTGATTACGGGACGGGCAGCAAAGCAGGAGATTTTGGACATCGCAGATTTGGTGACAGAGATGAAGCCAATCAAGCATTACTACGATGAAGGGATTCCAGCTGTGCTGGGGGTAGAGTTTTGACAAGCGCAGGTGTAATAGAAACGTACGGTCATGGTGGAGACCTGCTGAGCGCAGCGCAGCGCTTTGGTCGAGAGCCTGGGCAGTTTCTGGATTACAGTGCCAATATTAATCCGCTAGGGATGCCAGCAAGCGTCCGTGAGTTGCTGCTGGCTTCGTTGGCTGCTGTAGCGCATTACCCAGACCCTGGACATCGTGTGTTTCGTCGTGCGCTGGCGAAACGGCTGCAAGTGCCGGAGGAATGGTTGCTGCCTGCCAATGGTGCAGCGGAGGCAATGGCATTGGCCATCCTCGGTCTTTCGCCGCAAACAGTTGGTGTGGTATATCCTTGCTTTTCGGAATACGCGCAACTTTCCGAGCAGTATGGAGCCCGTGTCATTGGCTGCTTTGGGAAGGAAACGAACGGGTACAAGCCTGATCCTGCAGAGCTGTACACGCTTTTTACGCAGTCTGATCTCGTATTTGTCGGGTCACCAAACAATCCGACAGGAATCCTGTATCAGCCGGATGAGCTGCGCCAAATGGCGGAATGGACGAAAGAGACCAATACGTGGCTCATCGTGGATGAGGCTTTTCTCGACTTTGTGGAGGAGGAGCGGCAGTATACATTGGCGATGCAGCTGGAGCGCTTTCCCCGTGTGATTTTGATGCGTTCGATGACGAAAATGTACGCGATTCCGGGATTGCGCCTGGGCTATGCGATTGCGCATCCGGATGTCATTGCGAAAATGCGCCAAAAGCAAGTGACCTGGAGCGTGAATGCACTGGCCCTTTTGGCAGGCGAATTGTGCTTGCAGGAGCAGGCATACGAGGAACAGACGCGCAGGCTCATAAAAGAAGAACGTGCGTATTTGACTGATTGCATCCGCAGTGAGTTGGGCTGGCAGGTATGGCCTTCTGAGGCAAACTTTTTGCTGCTGCGCACGCCGGAAGGATTGACAGCCGAACAATTGCAGGCACGGCTCGGCAAAAAAGGCGTATTGATCCGCAACTGTGCGATGTATCCCGGTTTGACCGCACATGATGTGAGAATCGCCGTGCGTGAACGAGCGGAAAATGAACGGCTTCTGGCAGCGCTTCGCGAGGTCCATGCGGAAGGAAGTGAACAGCGATGAGCTTGGTGCTGGTAACAGGCGGTGTCCGTTCAGGAAAAAGCCGCTACGCGGAAGAGCTTGCGATGAAGTTGAGCAGTCGAGTCCTGTACGTGGCGACAGGCAAGGCCTGGGATGATGAAATGAAGCAGAGAATCGAGCTGCATCAAGCACGTCGTCCGTTGGAATGGGGCTGTGTGGAGGTAGGAGAGCGGTTAACCGATTACCACGCATTTCGTGAGCAGTATGATGTGGTGCTGATCGATTGTCTGTCCACTTGGGTGAGTAATCGATTGATGAGCGTGGATGAGTCGGAATGGAGAAGTGCTTCACACACGCAAGCCCTGTTGCAGGAGGCAGAGGCATGGCTGTCCCTCGTTCAGAATTCCCCTCAAAAAGTCATTGCTGTCACAAGCGAGGTCGGATTGGGCGGGATAGCCTTGAGTCGTTTGGGCAGATGGTTCGCGGATGTGCTGGGCGATGTCAATCAGAGAAGTGCGCGACAAGCGGACGCCGTCTACGCGGTTTTGTCAGGGATACCGTGGAGGATCAAAGGATGAATGCATTTTTACACGCGATCTCGTTTTTTACGCGTATTCCGGTTCCATGGCTTCGTCCTTCAGAGGAGGCGTGGAGAAAAAGCGTCAATTGGTATCCCGCAGTTGGTGTAGTCATCGGTTTATTGCTATGGGGTGTGCATCAGGCAGGACTGGCGTTGTTTAGTCCATGGATCGCCGCTATTTTGACGCTGATCGCATGGGTCTACGTGACCGGTGGTCTTCATATGGATGGGTGGATGGACCTCGCGGATGGTCTTGGCAGCAGTAGACCGAGAGAGCAAATCCTTGCGATTATGAAGGACAGCCGCGTAGGTGCGATGGGCGTTCTTGCTGCGATTATGCTGTTGCTGATCAAGGCGGGTGCAGTCGCGGAGCTCGCACATCCGGGATGGGGCAGCTTTTTGATTGTAGCACCAGTAGCAGCGCGGACACATGTGCTTTTGGCGATCAAGCTCTGGCCGTATCTTTCGGCGGACAAAGGAATCGGAAAAGGCATCAGTGCCGGGCTTTCCGCTTCCTCTATCATCGTGAGCTACATCATCGTGTTTGCCGCAGGATGGTATCTTGGGGGCTTGCAGGTCATCACGGCTATTTTCCTGTCGCTGTTGTTCGCTCTATGGTTTTCACGCTCGGTTGCCAAAAAACTAGGCGGTTTAAACGGAGACTGCTACGGGGCTGTTATTGAAAGCAGTGAAGCGGTCGTTCTGCTGGTGTTAGTCGGGAGCTGGTGGTTATGAAGCTAGTTTGGATACGTCACGGGGAGACAGACAGCAATCGTGAGCATCGATATTTGGGGCACAGCGACGTTTCTTTGAATGAACACGGGCATCTACACGCGAGTGATTTGGCCAAGGAATTACCAGTGCTCATCGGGCGACCTGCTGCGATTTACTCGAGCGACCTGCTCAGATGCGTGCAGACTGCAGAACCACTCGCAGCTGCTTGGGGGCTATCGGTTATTTCGGAGCCAGCCTTGCGAGAGCTGTCTTTTGGTGAGTGGGAGCTGATGACCTACGATGAGTTGATGCAGTCGGACCCTGTGCGTGCCACGAGGTGGTACGACGATCCTTTTCGAAATCGGCCTCCACGAGGGGAGAGTCTGGAAGAGTTAGGAATGCGCATGGATCGTTGGCTACGCTCCCTGTTGGAGGGAGCGGGCGAGGACGAGGCCTCCGGTACAGTCGTCATCGTCACACATGGCGGCGTGATCCGCTGGTTCCAGGCCGCGTGGCTCGAAAACAATCCTGACCGATATTGGCAGGTCGATGGCATTAAGCATGGGGAGGCTCTGGTAGCGGAATGCTTGGATGCGGCAGGGCAGAGTTGGATGCGACAACCCCTGAAGAGTAAGAGAGGGACAACATGACAGAAGTATGGATACTATGCGCGGCTTACTTGATTGATCGGGTGATAGGAGACCCCCGGAGCTTGCCGCATCCAGTGATCATCATGGGCTGGTGGATTACACGATTGGAACGGGTCATACGTTCTCTCGTCAAAGAGGAGTCGCATTTGAAGCTGGCAGGAGTCCTGTTCCCGCTCGTGATCGTTGGCGGCAGCTACGCTGTTGTTTGGCTGCTTTTGTGGGGAGCGGCGTTCATCCATCCGGTGCTTGCCTGGATCTTGGGTGCCTGGTTGATTTCCACGACGATCGCGACAAAAGGCTTGGCCGATGCCGGTATGGAGATTGCCCGCCATCTCGCGGCTGGGGATATGGAAGCGGCGAGACGCTCCTTGTCCATGGTAGTCGGACGCGATACAGAGCGGCTAGATGAACCGGAAGTATGTCGGGGAGCGGTGGAAACCGTGGCGGAAAACATTGTCGATGCGATCGTCTCTCCGCTGATTTACGCAGCGATTGGGGGAGCACCGTTGGCAATGGCGTACCGAGCCGCCAACACCCTCGACTCCATGGTTGGCTATAAAAACGAGAGGTATCTGAATCTGGGCTGGGCCTCTGCCCGCTTTGACGATGTACTGAACTACATACCCGCCCGTTTAACAGCTTTGTTACTCGTTGCAGCAAGCTGGCTGCAGCGATTGGATGGGAAGCGGTGCTGGGCAATGATCAGAAGAGATGCGCATTTGCATCCGAGTCCAAACAGCGGTTTGCCGGAAGCCGGAGTCGCTGGAGCATTAGGCGTGCAGCTCGGGGGACTGAATTATTACCAAGGTGTTGCGTCGAATCGGGCAAAAATGGGAGATGCGAAGCGACTATTGCAGGCAAGTGATATTGTCGCGACGATTCGTTTGATGTATCTCGTTTCGCTCTTATGTCTGCTCGTTAGCGTGATGATATCGATTTTATTATAAACAGGAAGCGAAAAGGGGAGGGGCCTTATGAGCGGCAAATTGTTTGTGATCGGGTTTGGTCCAGGAAGTTTTGAGCATATCACCAAGCGGGCGCGGGAAGCTCTGCAGGAGTCCGATGTCATTATCGGCTATTCCACCTACGTAGACTTGATCCGCGGACTTTTGACGAATCAGCAAATCGTCAGCACAGGGATGACGGAAGAAGTGGCGCGTGCACGAGAAGCCGTGCGTCAGGCGGAAGAGGAAGGCAAAAAGGTAGCGGTCATTTCCAGTGGGGACTCAGGTGTTTACGGGATGGCAGGTCTCGTATACGAGGTGTTGGTGGAAAAAGGCTGGACAGAAGCTACCGGCGTACCCATCGAAATCGTACCGGGCATCTCGGCGATCAATTCCTGTGGGGCGATCCTCGGTGCGCCTATCATGCACGACGCATGCACGATCAGTCTGAGCGATCACTTGACGCCGTGGGAACTGATTGCCAAACGAATTGACGCAGCAGGGATGGCTGACTTTGTTATCGCGTTGTACAACCCGCGCAGTGGACGACGCACACGCCAGATCGTCGAAGCGCAGCGCATTCTTTTGCAGTACCGTTCACCAGATACCCCGGTCGGTATCGTGAAAAGTGCCTATCGCGAACGCGAAACGGTTGTCGTGACGACGCTGGCGCAAATGCTGGAGCATGATATCGGCATGTTGACCACCGTGATTATTGGAAATACATCGACGTTTGTCTACGACGGCAAAATGATTACGCCGCGAGGCTACCAGCGCAAATATACGCTGTCTGCCGATGAGCAGCCACTGAAGCCGCATCAGCGTCTGCGTGTAGAAAATGAGCCTTGGTCGCTCGAGGCCTCCGAGGAGAGTCTTGCGTCAACTCCGGCAGCACCAGCAACACCGAAGGCAGAAAGACCAGTAGCTGTGACCGAGGACAGCGTAACGGCTACAGAGCCGGCAAATCGTGCAGCAACAAGCACGGCAGTACTGGAAGCGCCGCCTGTAACAGAAGAATCGGCACCAAAAGCGCCTTTCGCATGGGCCATGGAGGCGTTGACGGCTATCAATGCGGCGAAAGGCATTGAAACCAAGCCAGCTGTAGGCCAAGTCCATCGTCCGGTATCTACCTTTACGCCAGAGATGATTTTCGAATGCGCGGTAAGTCCTGGTGTTGCCAACAAAAAAATCACGCCGCAGCAAATGATGGCGATTGCCGAAGTGGCTGGCGAAAAAGGCGAGATCGAATACACCCCACACCACCAAATGATTTTGCGCGTGCCGACTGCCAACCCTGACAGCATCACGAGCCGCTTGCGAGAGCTTGGACTCATACTCAGCCCGATCGGAGACGTTTTGCAGGTAAAAGCGTGTGATTTCTGCGACGGCGAGAAAAAAGACAGCATTCCTTATGCTGACGAGCTGCACCAAAAGCTGGGTGGAAAAGAAATGCCGAAGGAGCTGAAGATCGGCTTCAACGGCTGCGGGATGGCGTGCTATGGCGCGGTTCAAGAGGATATCGGGATCGTATTCCGCAAAGGAAAGTTCGATTTATTCCTGGGAGCAAAAACGGTGGGACGCAATGCACACTCCGGTATTCCGGTAGCAGAAGGCATTGAAAAAGAAGAGATTGTTCCACTCGTGGAGCGAATCGTGAACCGATTCAAAAAAGAAGCATTTCCGAACGAGCGGTTCCACAAGTTTTTCCAACGTGTAGGCGAGCTGGAGGGCTTCGCATGGTACGAGCCAGCAAAAGCTGAAATCGAGAATGCTGCATGCGGAGATTAATGCAAGAACACCGAATAAAAAACGAGGGGGACATAAAATGGACGCAGTATTATTTGTAGGTCATGGAAGCAAGGACCCGGAAGGCAATGAAGAGATTCGCCAGTTTGTGGCGACGCTAACACCGGACTTGGATGTACCGATTATCGAGACGTGCTTTCTGGAGTTTGCCCGTCCTGATATGCTGCAAGGCTTGAATACCTGCGTGGCACGGGGTGCAACCCGCGTGGCGGTGATTCCAATCATCCTGTTCTCTGCCGGACATGCAAAAATTCATATTCCAGCTGCCATCGACGAGGCGAAGGAGCTGCACCCACACGTTCAGTTCATCTACGGACGCCCGATCGGCATTCACGACGAAGTCATCAATATTTTGACCGCTCGCATGGAAGAGGCAGGCTTTGCCTCCGGGGAAGACCACGATGACCTGGCTGTACTCGTAATCGGACGCGGCAGCAGCGATGCAGATGCCAATAGCGATATTTACAAAATGTCCCGACTGTTCTGGGAGCGCTACAAAGCCAAGTGGGTAGAGACCGCCTTTATGGGCGTGACGTATCCACTGTACGACGAGGGTGTTGAGCGTTGTCTGAAGCTGGGTGCGAAGCGCATCGTTCTCTTGCCGTACTTCTTGTTCACAGGTGTGTTGATCAAACGGATGAGCGACCAGCTGGAGAAGTTCCGTGAGCAATATCCAGAAGCCCAGTTCGAAATGGCCGAGTATTTTGGCTTCCATCCGTTGTTGAAAGAAGTGCTCAAGGATCGTGTGATGGAAGCGTTGCAAGGTGAAGTGAAGCTGAACTGTGATACCTGTCAGTACAGGCTGGCAGCGATGGAGCACATCGATCATCACCATCACCACCACGATGACGAGCATGGGCATCATCACCACCATGGTCACCACCACCATCATCACGATCATGATCACGATCACGATCATGACCATGACCATGATCACAAGCATGACCACGTTACCAAGTAGGAGGGAGACAGCATGATTCTGGTACTGGCTGGAACGAGCGACGCACGCGAGTTGGCTTTGCAAATCAAGAACAAGGGCTACGAGCTGTTGACGACGGTCGTCACTGACAATGCTGCGAAAAGTATGGAGGAAGCAGGTGTTCCTGTCCAGGTCGGACGCCTGACTGCCGACGATATCCAGCAGCTGATCCAAGACAGAGCGGTCCAATGCGTGGTCGACGCGAGTCATCCCTTCGCAGAGGAAGCCTCCAAAAACGCCATGGCAGGAGCGCAGGGCGCGGGAGTCCCCTACATTCGTTACGAGCGGGAAAGCCTCTCCTCACCGGGCAGTGAAAAGCTGATTGTGGTAGAAGACTACGTCCAGGCGGCTGAGCTGGCGGCAGAAAAGCGCGGCGTCATCATGCTGACGACAGGCAGCAAAACGCTGAAAACGTTCACGGATCGGCTGTTGGGCTTGCCGGACACGACCCTGGTAGCACGCATGCTGCCGCGTCTTGACAATATGCAGAAATGCGAAGAGCTCGGTGTCGAGCAAAAAAACATTGTCGCGATGCAAGGTCCTTTTTCCAAGGAGCTGAACAAAGCGCTCTACGATCATTATGGTGTCACGCTGATGATTACCAAGGAGAGCGGCAAGGTAGGCGCTTTTGACGAAAAGGTGGAAGCGGCACTGGAAATGGGCATCGAAACAATCGTCATCGGTCGTCCAAAGATCGATTATGGAACGAAGTTTTCGGATTACGCCAGCGTGCTGGGCGAACTCAAACAAGTGACTGGAGGAAACTAACCATGGATTTCAAAACGGAATTTAAACCGATGACCGTACAACCGCAAGAGATTGAGGACTTGAGCTTTCAAATCATTACAGATGAGCTGGGCGAGCATTCTTTTACGGAAGAACAATATCCAGTAGTACAACGCGTCATTCACGCATCCGCAGACTTTGATCTTGGACGCAGCCTTGTTTTCCACCCGGACGCAGTAAAATCGGGAATCGAAGCGATCCGTAGCGGCAAAATCGTCGTAGCAGATGTACAGATGGTGCAAGTCGGCATCAGCAAAAACCGCATTGAAAAATTCGGCGGACAAGTGAAGGTGTACATCTCTGACCGCGATGTGATGGAAGAGGCGAAGCGCCTGAATACGACCCGTGCGATCATTTCCATGCGCAAAGCAATCAAGGAAGCGGATGGCGGAATCTTTTGCATCGGAAACGCACCTACGGCACTCCTGGAGCTGATCCGCATGGTGAAGGAAGGCGAAGCAAAGCCAGGTCTGGTGATCGGGATGCCAGTTGGCTTTGTATCTGCGGCAGAATCCAAGGAAGAGCTGGCGAAGCTCGATATCCCATTCATCACAAACATGGGACGCAAAGGCGGAAGTCCAGTAACAGTAGCAGCATTGAATGCCATTTCGATCATGGCGGAACGGTTGGGCTAATAAGATGGCAGCCAAAGCAGCAACGGACGAAAAAGAGGCAAAGCCCCTCCGCCACGGATATACGACTGGATCATGCGCAACGGCGACGACCAAGGCTGCTTTGATCGCGCTGATTACTCAGGAAGAGCAAAGCCAAGCGACGATTCGCCTGCCAATCGGTGAGGACGTCACCTTTCAGATGGAGAGCTGTGAGTTTTCATTGGAGAAGGCGACCGCAAGCACGATCAAAGATGGGGGAGACGATCCAGACGCGACACACGGTGCCCTTATTCTCTCAACCGTGGAATGGTCGGATGAGCCCGGCATTATTTTGGATGGCGGACTCGGAGTGGGACGGGTGACCAAGCCAGGGTTGCCCGTTCCGATTGGCGAGGCAGCGATCAATCCCGTCCCGCGTAAAATGATCAGGGAAACCGCGCAGGCTGTTCTGGATGAGTACGGGACCCAGCGTGGGGTCAAAATCGTCATCTCCGTGCCTGCGGGCGAGGAAATCGCCAAAAAAACATTGAATGGACGACTCGGCATACTCGGCGGCATCTCCATATTGGGGACGCGTGGAATCGTGGTGCCGTTTTCCACTTCTGCTTACAAGGCGAGTGTGGCGCAAGCGGTCAACGTCGCAAAGGAAGCCGGCTGCGATCATATTGTGCTGTCGACAGGCGGAAAGAGTGAATCCTACGGGGTCGCTACTTATCCTGAGCTGTCGGAAGAAGCATTCGTGGAAATGGGCGATTTCGTCGGCTTTTCCCTCAAGCAGTGCAAGAACAAGGGTATGCGCAAAGTGACCTTGGTCGGGATGATGGGCAAGTTTTCCAAGGTAGCGCAGGGCGTCATGATGGTTCATTCCAAAAGCGCACCCGTCGATTTCGGCTTCCTCGCTCAAATGGCAGCAGATGCAGGAGCTTCGCAGGAGCGTATTGACGAAATTTTGGGAGCTAACACCGCTTCGCAGGTAGGCGATATGATGGTGGACACGCCCGCCTTTTTCGAGATCATGTGCGAAAACTGCTGTCGCGCTGCATTAAAGGAAGTGGGCGGCGGCATCGAGGTCGAAACCATTATCATCACAATGAAAGGGTCCCTATTGGGAAGGGTGACGATCAATGACACAGGCGATGAAAGTAATTGGAATCGGGGATGATGGACAGCAGAGCCTGCTGCCGTTGTACCGGACTTGGATAGAGGAAAGTGAACTGTTGGTTGGAGGAGAGCGGCACCTCAGCTTTTTCCCGGAGTATACAGGGGAAAAGCGTGTACTGAAGGGTGGTCTGACTGCCATGGTGGAGGAGCTGCGTACGGAGACGCGCAAGACGGTCATTCTGGCGTCAGGCGACCCGCTCTTTTACGGAATTGGCGGCTTACTTGCGAAAAAACTGAACGTGGAGATTTACCCGCACCTAAGCTCCATCCAGCTCGCCTTTGCCAAAATGGGCGAAGCATGGCAGGATGCGACACTGGCTAGTGTGCACGGACGCAGTATCAAAGGTCTGGCACAGAGGATCGACGGGAAGGAAAAGGTCGCACTGTTGACGGATCGGGAAAACTCGCCAGCAGCGATCGCCCGCTATCTCCTTTCGTTCCAAATGACCGAGTACGATGCGTTCGTGGCGGAGAATCTGGGTAGCGCGGAAGAGCGGACAGGCTGGTATTCCCTTGAGGAAATGGCAGATGGAATCTTCTCTGATCTGAATGTCGTGATTTTGAAAAAACGCCGTCCAAACCCGGTATGGCCGTTTGGAATCGCAGACGAGGAGTTTTCCCAGCGCAAGCCGGACAAGGGACTCATTACGAAAAAAGAAGTGCGCATTTTAAGCATTGCGCAACTGCAACTGCATGCGAAAAGCATCGTCTGGGACATCGGCACCTGCACAGGCTCTGTCGCCATTGAAGCGGCACGAATTGCGCGTGAGGGTGAAGTGTATGGCGTAGAGAAGAACGCGGACGATCTGGAAAACTGCCGCCAGAACATGGCGAAGTTTCGCACGGATTTAACAGTGGTGGGCGCACGTGCCCCACAAGGCTTGGATGAGTTCCCCGACCCGGATGCCGTATTTATCGGCGGCAGTGGTGGAGAATTGCGCGAGCTGTTGAACATCTGCTGCACACGACTGCGCCCGAATGGCCGGATTGTGGTGAACGCAGCGACCATTGAGACATTGTACGAAGCGACACAAGCATTCGCGCAGGAAGGATTCGAGACATCGGTGACACTGGCGCAGCTATCGCGGAGCAAGCCGATTTTGTCTCTGACGCGTTTTGAAGCATTGAATCCGATCTACATCATTACGGCCTGGGCCAAGCAGGCAGAAGAACAAGGAGGAGACAGCAAGTGACTAAGATCGGAACATTGTACGGACTGGGCGTAGGTCCCGGCGACCCTGAATTGATTACCGTCAAAGCATTTCGTCTATTGCAGCAATCGCCAGTGGTTGCGTACCCGAAAAAACGGATGGGCAGCAAGAGCTACGCGCATCAAATCGCAGAGCTGTACGTGCAGTCACCAGACAAGGAAATGCTCGGACTCGTATTCCCGATGACGCGGGACAAAGAGATTTTGGAGCGCGAGTGGAACAACACAGTGGAGATCGTCTGGGAGCGCCTGTCTGAAGGCAAGGATGTCGCTTTTGTAACGGAAGGCGATCCGATGTTTTACAGCACGTTTATCCATATGATGCGCGTCATGCACGAGGAGCACCCGGAAGTGCCAATCGTGACCGTACCAGGGGTCTCTTCGTTTCTGGGAGCAGCTTCCCGCTTTAATCTGCCACTGGCGGATGGCGACGAGCAGATCGGCATCATCCCGGCAACAGAAGACAAGGAAGCCATGCGCAAAGCGCTTGAGAACCACGATACCGTCGTGTTCCTGAAGGTAGCGAAAGTACTGCCAATGATCATTGGCTTGCTGAAAGAAATGGGGCTGGCTGAAAAGGCAGCGGTAGCGACCAAGGTCACTTCCTCCGAGGAAATGGTTTGGACCGATATGCGTGAACTGGAGCGGGCAGAGCTTAGCTATCTTACACTGATGGTGGTGAAAAAGTAATGAAACTGTACATAGTAGGAGCGGGTCCCGGCGACCCTGATTTGATTACGGTAAAAGGCTTGAAGCTGCTGCAAAAGGCAGACGTCATTATGTATACCGACTCTCTCGTGAACGAGGAGTTGGTTGCGCTCGGTAATCCGAATGCAGAAGTACTGCAAAGCTCGGGTATGGCATTGGAAGAAATGGTAGAACAATTGGTAGAACGGATTAGCAGTGGAAAAACAGTCGTACGTCTGCATACAGGTGATCCGTCCATTTATGGCGCGATCATGGAACAGATCGCCCTATTAAAAGAAAAAGGCATCGAGGTAGAAATCGTTCCAGGTGTGAGCTCGGTATTTGCGGCAGCGGCAGCAGTAGGCGCCGAGCTGACGATTCCTGATCTGACACAGACGATTATCCTCACCCGTGCGGAAGGTCGCACACCGGTACCAGAAAGAGAAAAGCTGTGTGCGCTCGCTGAGCATCATTGCACGTTGGCTCTGTACCTTAGTGCGACTTTGACGAAAAAGGTAGTCCGTGAGCTGATCGAAGCTGGTTGGAGCGAGGATACCCCAGTAGCCGTCGTACAACGTGCAAGCTGGCCGGATCAATTGATCGTTCGTACTACGCTGAAAAATTTGGACGAGGACATGGGCAAAAACGGCATTCGCAAGCACGCGATGATTTTGGCTGGCTGGGCTCTGGACCCGAATATCCACGACAAGAGCGAGCAGTACCGTTCCAAGCTGTACGATAAAACCTTTACACACGGGTTCAGAAAAGGTGTGAAGGAATAATGAAGATCATCGAACTGATCGAGGGAGAAATTCCTGTTATCGAGCAGCGCGGAGACTATGCGATCGTCGCAATCACGAAGCACGGGGTAGAGATGGCGCGGGACCTGGCACAGAAATTCCCTGGGACAGATCTGTACTACATGAGCAAGTTCGAGCACGGAGATGAGGAAGCGCGCGGCATCCAGCTGTTTTCCAACAGTGTACGGATGCTGTTTCCCGCTCTCTGGCCTGCTTATAAAGGTTTAATCATCATTATTTCACTGGGTGCGGTTATTCGGATGATCGCACCTTTGCTCGAAGACAAAAAGAAAGACCCGGGTGTCGTCGTCGTCGATGACCGTGGGGAGAATGTCATCAGTGTGCTGTCCGGTCATTTAGGCGGTGCCAATGAGCTGGCTCGCGAGGTAGCGGCTGTCATGGGTGCTCGTCCGATTATCACCACAGCATCTGATGTACAAAAGACGATTCCGGTCGATCTATTCGGTAGACGTTTTGGCTGGGAGTGGGATTCCGCTGAAAAGCTGACCCCTGTCAGTGCTTCTGTTGTAAATGAGGAGCGCGTAGCCGTCATCAATGAATCCGGTGAACGCGACTGGTGGATGCATGACACACCGATGCCGCCGTCCATCAAGGAATACGCAACAATCGCTGAGGCCAGAGCCGATCAGCCGCAAGCTGCTCTCGTCGTTTCTCATCGCCTGCTTACACCGGAGGAACAATCGATTTTGGACAATGGCGTCCTTTATCGTCCGAAGGTAATCGTGCTCGGGATGGGCTGCAACCGAGGAACCTCCGCAGAGGAGATCGAGGCAGTCATCAAGGAAACGCTGGATGAACTGCAATTTTCGATTAAAAGTGTTAAAGCGCTGGCGACCATCGAGCTGAAAAAGGATGAAGCGGGTCTCATCGCCGTTTGCGAAAAATACGGCTGGCCGTTCGTCTGGTATTCGCCGGAAGAATTAAACAAGGTCGAAATCAGCGATCCGTCTGATACCGTCTTCAAGTTCACGGGAGCGTACGGAGTGAGTGAGCCTGCCGCGAAGCTGTACGCTGGCGTGGGCGAACTCGTTTTGACCAAGAAGAAGTCGGGCAATACCACCATTTCGGTCGGATTGATGCCCTATCACGAGGAGGAGCGCGCATGACGGATAGCCGCCGTATTGTGATTGCCGGAACAGGCAGCGGAGCGGGTAAGACAACCGTTACCATCGGACTGATGGCTGCTCTGAAAAGAAAAGGGCATACCGTTCAGGGCTTCAAGTGCGGACCTGACTACATCGATCCTACGTATCATACGGCTGTGACGGGCAGAGCCTCACGCAATCTGGACAGCTTTATGCTGGAGCACGAGATCGTGAAGGAGATCTTTGTCCGCGGCAGCGAGGGTGCGGACATCTCGATTATCGAGGGTGTCATGGGCATGTACGATGGCAAGGAAGCGACCAGCGATAAAGGCAGTACGGCAGAAATTAGCATCCTGACTGGCTCTCCGGTTTTGTTGGTGGTCAATTGTCAGAGCATGGCGCGCAGTGCGGCTGCGATTGTCAAAGGCTTTCAATTGCTTAATCCACAGGCGAGAATCGTCGGTGTCATCGCGAACAAGGTCGGCAGTGAAGGGCATCACAAAATCGTGAAGGCAGCGATCGAGCAGGAATGCGGGATTCCGGTCGTGGGCTACCTGAAGCGGGAAAACGAGCTGGAAATACCGGAACGTCATCTCGGATTGGTGCCATCTGTCGAGCGTGGAGAGTTGACTCCTTTGTTTGAAAAGCTGGCTGATCTGATTGCACAGACAGTCGATTTGGAGCAAATCTGGGAACTGGCAAAGGCAGAGCCGCTGCAAGCGGAACCTACCCTGTTTGCTCCGCGAAAAGCATCTGCCAATGTCACTATTGCTGTAGCGAAGGACCCTGCTTTTCATTTTTACTATCCGGAAAATTTGGAGCTGCTCGAAGCATATGGCGCGAAGCTCGCGTTCTTTTCTCCGTTAGCCGGAGAGGGAGTGCCTGAGGATGCGGACGGATTGTACATCGGGGGAGGCTTCCCGGAGGAATTTGCAGCAGAGCTGTCGCAAAATGAAGCAGTAAAACAATCGATCCGATCTGCGATCACAAAAGGCTTGCCTACCTTGGCTGAGTGCGGCGGCTACATGTTTTTGACAGAGGCAATCGTGACGACAGAGGGCGACAGCTATCCAATGGTGGAGCTCATCCCGGGAAAGGTGACCATGCAGAAAAAGCTCGCAGCGCTTGGCTATCGGGAAGTGCGCGGCAAGGAAGGCAATTTCTTGCTCGGCACCGAAGAACAGGCAAAGGGGCATGAATTCCACTACTCTACGTATGCCTCGGATCAACAATTGCCGACAGCCTACGAAACAAAAGGACTTCGCGGCACGAAGCCGGAGGGCTATGCCAAGGATAATCTGGTCGCAGGCTATACTCACCTGCATTTCGGCTCCAATCCCGAACTGGTTGAGCGTTGGCTGAACCGATGCGCGGAGGTGGCCGCTCGTGCCTAAAGCCCTCCCGTTGATGGTGCAAGGTACCAGCTCGGATGCAGGAAAAAGTGCGATTGCAACAGCGCTGTGCCGGATTTTTGCCCAAGATGGCTACAAGACAGCTCCATTCAAATCGCAAAATATGGCCCTGAATTCCTACGTCACGCTGGATGGAAAAGAAATCGGGCGGGCACAGGGCGTTCAGGCAGAGGCAGCGGGGATTCTGGCAACGACTGACATGAACCCCATTTTGATCAAGCCGACGCGAGATTCCGAATCGCAAATTGTCGTCAACGGCGAGCCATACGGTAACATGAAGGCTTTTGCCTATCGGACGGAATTTTATGACGAGGGCTTGCGTGTCATTGAGGAAGCGTATCAACGACTTGCCAGCACCTATGAGCGGGTCGTCATCGAAGGGGCTGGCAGTCCGGCAGAGGTCAATCTAAATGACCGCGAGCTCGTCAATATGCGGGTCGCTCGTCTCACGAACGCGCCCGTCATTTTGGTGGCAGACATCGAGCGTGGGGGTGTGTTTGCCAGCTTGGTCGGTACCCTCCAGCTGCTCGAGCCCGAAGATCGGGACCGCGTGATCGGCGTCATTATCAATCGTTTTCGCGGTGATTTGACACTTTTGCAGCCGGGGCTGGACTGGTTCGAGGAGTATACGGGCAAGCCTGTCCTTGGTGTCGTGCCATTTATTCCAGACTTGTGGATCGATGCGGAGGATTCGTTGATTTTGCATCGCTATCAAGGTCAGCGTGAGACACCGCGTGAGATTGACATTGCGGTTTTGCGCTACCCGCGAATTTCCAACTTTACAGATGTGGACCCGTTTTTTGTAGAGCCGGATTGCCGGATGCGCTTTGTGACACGTTTGGAAGAGCTGGGTGAACCTGACCTGATTGTCTTGCCGGGCAGCAAGAATACACTCGAGGATTTGCAGTTCTTGCGAGAGACAGGTCTTGCCGCGGCGGTCAATGACCTTCATCATAAAGGGAAGACGTATATCGTCGGATTGTGCGGCGGCTATCAAATGCTGGGAGAAGCCATTCATGATCCGGCTGGGGTCGAGTCTCCGTTGCAGCAGCTTGATGGGCTGAGTCTCATCCCGATGATCACGACGATGGAGCAGAAGAAAACGACCGTTTTGTCCCGCGGAGAAGCTGTTTTCGCGAAGGAAAAGCTGTCGGTGGAAGGCTACGAAATTCACATGGGGCAATCCGCTTATTCGCGAAATGATTTTCCTTTTATCCAGATGGAGGGGCGTACAGAGGGCTATTGTCAGGAGGAGCGGCAGTTGATCGGCACGTATTTTCATGGCCTGTTCCACAATGACCACTTCCGCACACTGTTGCTGAATGCCATCCGTGAGAAAAAAGGTCTCCCCCCCATCACCGATCGCCCATCTTTTGTGGCTCTACGAGAGCAGGGGTACGATCTGTTGGCGGATACCGTTCGCCGCCATGTGAAGTTGGATACGATCGAAGAGTACATGAAGGCTTTTCAAGAAAAAGAGGTGCAGGTGTAATGTCAGTCATTTATCCGGCGATTGAGCCACGAAATCAGGAAGCAAGTGAGCAAACGAGACAGCATGTGGATCAGTTAACCAAACCGCTTGGCAGCCTTGGTCGCTTGGAGCAATTGGCTATTGAGCTGGCTGGGATGACAGGTGAGACAATGCCTGTTGTGACACCGCCGGGCGTGCTTGTTTTTGCGGCCGATCACGGTGTGGCACGGGAAGGTGTCTCTGCCTATCCGCAGGAAGTGACAGCGCAGATGGTGCTGAATATGATTCATGGCGGAGCTGGAGTCAACGTCTTTGCCAGACAGATCGGAGCCATTCAAAAAATCGTAGATGTCGGTGTAGCGGTCGAGGTCGAAGCACCGGGTGTTTATAATAAGCGAATCAGAGCAGGCTCAGGCAATATGCTGAAAGAAGCTGCGATGACCGCAGACGAAGCGCAGCGCTCCATCGAAGTTGGCCTCGAGATGGCTGAAGTGATGATCGGGGAAGGCGCCAAAGTCTTGATCGTCGGTGAAGTGGGCATTGGCAACACGACAGCGAGCAGTGCGATCCTGTCGGCCTTAACCGGAGCTGATCCTGAGCAAATCGTCGGACGGGGAACAGGGCTGGATGATGCAGGCTGGCAGCGAAAAAAGGCAGTTGTTCGTGAAGCACTCGCCTTGCATCGCCCGGATGCAACCAATCCGTTGGACGTTTTGGCAAAAGTCGGCGGACTGGAAATTGGAGCAATGGCAGGGGCGATCATGGGAGCAGCCTCTCGCCGTGTCCCTGTGCTGCTGGACGGCTTTATCGCTACGGTAGCGGCTTTGCTTGCTGTTCGAATGGAGCCACTCGTTGCTGATTACTTGATCGCGGGTCACCGTTCTGAGGAGCCAGGGCATGATTTTGTCCTGCAGGCATTAGGCAAGGAGCCACTGCTTAGCCTGAATTTGCGACTGGGCGAAGGAAGTGGAGCAGCATTGGCGTTTCCAATCGTGGAAGCAGCGACACGGATGGTTCGTGAGATGGCGACATTTGCATCAGCAGGAGTAAGTGACCGATGAGCGGCGCGGGGAAAGTCTATCTCGTAGGAGCTGGCCCTGGCGATCCAAAGCTGATTACCGTAAAAGGAATGGAATGTCTGCAAAAGGCAGAGGTGGTTGTGTATGATCGTCTGGCAAATCCAGCGCTGCTGGAGTATGCGCCACAGACGGCAGAACGCATCTACTGCGGCAAGCTGCCGGATCATCACACGATGAGACAGGAATCGATTAACGAGCTGTTAGCGGAAAAAGCGCTGGAAGGAAAAGTCGTCGTACGGCTAAAAGGCGGCGATCCTTGTGTGTTTGGCCGTGCGGGAGAAGAAGCGCAGCATTTGGCTGAGCGAGGAATCGCCTTTGAAATCGTCCCGGGAGTAACAGCTGGAATTGCAGCCTCGGCGTACGCAGGTATTCCGGTGACACACCGTGATCACGGATCGTCATTCGCTGTCGTGACGGGACATTTGCGCGAAGACAAGCCAGAGCTGGCGGTAGAAAAATGGAGCGCTCTCGCAAATGGCATCGACACGGTTGCCTTTTACATGGGTGTAGCCAATCTGCCGTTGATCCGCACCCAGTTAATCAAGCACGGACGCGATCCGCATACGCCAGTAGCCGTCATCTCTTGGGGAACACTCCCGCAGCAAGCGGTGGTAACGGGTACCTTGGCTGATATTGAGGAACGTTTGGCCCAAAACAGTCACATCACGAATCCAGCTATCATTCTGGTCGGTGATGTCGTGAAGATGCGTGAGAAAATCAACTGGTTTGAAGCTACGCTTGGAATAGAGCAAGTACAACAATAGAAAGCCGAGGGGAAGGGAACGCTGATGACGCACTATGCCATGATGGTCAATCTACAAAACAAGCGTTGCCTGGTGGTCGGTGGCGGACAGGTAGCCGAGCGGAAAATCGGCAGTCTGCTTGCTGCTGGTGCGGATGTCACCGTAGTGAGTCCCTCCTGTACGGCAACCATCCTTGAATGGGAACACGCTAAGCAGCTGATGGTAGCACTGCGCCCTTTTACCCCACAGGACGTTGAAGAGGCAGTGCTCATCATCGCGGCGACGAGTGATCCCGCCGTCAATCTGGCTGTATACGAAGCGTGCCGTCCGCATCAGTGGATCAATATCGTTGATCGCCCAGACCTCTGTTCCTTTACCGTTCCATCTGTCGTTGCACGTGGAGACTTGCAGATTGCGATCTCTACGGGTGGAAACAACCCGGGACTGGCGAAGAAAATGCGCCGCCAGCTCGAGGAGTGGGTGGGACCGGAATACGAGGACTACACGCTTTTTCTCGGCAGCATGAGAAGACGAGTACTCTCGCTGGCGGTGAGCGAAGCGGATAAACGGGCAATCTTGGCAGAGCTTTTGGACGACCGCTTTTTACAATGGACCAAAAATGGCGAAACCGACCGAAGAGATCGGGAGGCCGAAGCGCTGCTTACCATAATAAAAGAGTAGATCAACGCAAAAATTGGATGGCTCCCACTAAGCTACTTGGTGGGAGCTTTTTTCTAGCTCTTTCGCCAGATCATTTCCAAATGCCTCCCGACCTCTTGAAAGCCGAGCTTTCTGTACATTTCCTGCGGCGTATCATCTGCATAGGTCGTCAAGTACATATGGGTGGCGCCGAGATTTTTGGCGTCCTGCATCATGACTCGAATCATTTCCGTACCGAGTCCTCTACGCTGCCAGGCATCCAGTATAAAAAATTCCTCCATACGAACGAGCTCCTTGTGAAGATGCCATTCACATGCGCCGACGGGCTCCTGATCGACAAAGCACACATACGGGATGATCTCACCGGTTTCATAAACTTCTCTTTTCCGATTCGCCTTACGAACAGCAAAATCAGGATTGATCATAACAGAATCATAAGCAGTAAGGCAGCGAATGCCTGCTTCCATGACGTCAGTAGAATCTCCTCGTAAAACGGAGCATTGTGGATTCGGCGCGAGTTTATCGGCAACCTCCAGCGGAGCGAGCATGTACAGCATCGTATTCACTTCAAACCCAAGCTGGTTGGCGAAAGACACTAACTCTTCTGAAAAAGGTAGCGACGGGTGCAATTCCAGCTTCAAGTGGCTGAGCTGCTGCTCTTTGGCATGTCGAAGCTCTTGCTCGATGTAAGCTTGTATCCAGTCTTGAGTGGGCACCGACATTACTTCTGTATAATTATGGCTATACATGTCCGGGACCGATTCATCACGATATACGCGTACTTGTGGATGCTCCGTTCGCGTAGAAAAAGCAAGGGCATAGCGCTCCTGCAAAGTAGAAATATTCGTGAGCATTCCTTTATTCCCCATTTCCTGATATGGTGATAGTTGTTTGAATACTTGTCTTCCCTAGAGTAAGGCATTTTCCTAAAGGAGGAAACGAAAATGTCGGATGCTTTTCAAATAGGCCCCTTTTTATTGAAAATGAGCATGCTGGCGGTCATTGTTTCGCTTTCGCTCGGCTTTGTGGCTGTATCCGCTCAGCTTAAAAATAACAGAGAAATGAAATCAGCGGTTATTGAGCTGTTGAGTAATGCACTGGTGCTGGCATTTCTCGTTTGGAAGTTCAGCTACGTCCTGTTTTATTTTTCGAAAGCGGTGGAGAATCCCTCAACCATTCTTTACTTTTCCGGGGGAGAAAACGGAGCCATGCTGGCAGTCGTGGCAGTTGCCGTCTACCTCACCAAGACGGTACGCAAAAAAGCGATTCCGGTTCATTTCGTCGCTTTGGGAATGGCGACAGGCTTTCTTGCTGCAACTAGCGTTTACCAACTGCTTACGATCATGTTAGAACAAAGCAGCATGTGGTATCACATACAGCAGGTCGTCATATGCGCCTTCTTTCTTTGGTGGCTGCATCGGGCAAAGGAAGGACTCATTCATTTGGCGACTTGGCTTGCACCCGTAATGTGGTTTGCCATTAGCCAAGTCTATGTGCACTTTTTTGTACCGAATCGAGAAGCTGTGTTTGCAGGACTTTCCGGCGATCAGCTCATGTACTATGCATTCGCTCTCTTGTTGCTCTTTTTGTCCAGACGATTGAAGCCGATAGGGGGAACGACCGATGAAGAAGCAGCATAATGTTTGGGCGATTGTCGTACTCTTGGGGCTTTTGGGATGGGGTATTTTCGATGCGGAAATCTTGAACAGGCAGGAGCCCACCGCTTCATCTGGCGAGCAAGGCAACGGGCAGATTGGAATTGAAAAAGGAAATACCGCTCCAGATTTTGAACTCCAGCAGATAGGTGGCGATACGGTCAAGCTGTCTGATTTACGGGGGAAAAAAGTCATTCTCAATCTGTGGGCGACATGGTGTCCTCCTTGCCGTGCAGAAATGCCGGATATGCAGCGTTACTACGAAGAGAACAAGGAAAAAGGCGTAGTTATTCTCGGGGTCAATCTGACCGATACGGAATCGAGCCCGGAAGCGGTAGCGGATTTCGTGAAGCTGTATGGCATCACCTTCCCGATCTTGCTCGATCCCGATAAAGAAGTGGCGAATGTGTATAAAGCCATTTCGATTCCGACCACCTACATTATTGATTCCAACGGTGTGGTCCAGAATAAATACATCGGCCCGATGAGTGAAGAAGTCATGGAGAACATGTTGTCTGCAATCAAATAGAAAAACCGACAGCAGGCATATTGCTGTCGGTAGTCATACTTCTCTGATTATCCAGCGTCTGCTTTGTTTGCTGGTTCTTTGACGGGTGTCTTTCGATCCAGACGAAACACAGCATTGAGCAACTTGTAAATATGCTTGGATTCCTTGGTCAGCAATGGACCTAAAATAGCGAGAATCAAAACGTAAAGAGCCGCAAATGGTTGCAAAATTTCCATGAGTGCGCCCGCTTTTCCGAGATTAGCCATGATGATGGAGAACTCACCGCGAGATACGATGGTCAGTCCGATATTGGTAGAAGCCTTGGGAGACAATCCGGCACTCCGCCCAGCCAAAAGCCCCGCGACGACGTTACCGAAAAGGGTGAGGGCAACTGCACCAATGGACAACCATACGGCTCCACCTAATGACAATGGATCAATTGTCAAACCAAAGCTGAAGAAGAACATGGCTCCGAAGAAGTCACGAAACGGCAGGATAAGGTGCTCGATGCGCTTCATGTGTTGTGTTTCTGCCAGGACGAGACCTACGAGCAATGCTCCGATGGCTTCGGCAACATGGATCGTTTCGGAAAAACCCGCAATCAGAAACAGAGCGGCAAACACTGTAATCATAAATACTTCGTTTGATTTGATGTTCAATGCCCGATTCAGGAAAGGAACGAGCTTGCGGCCTACGATAATGAGGAGGAGCATGTAGCCGAGTGCAATCAAAGCGGATGAGAGTACGCCAGCAAGGGAAGTTGCACCGCTTAGCACCAAGCCGGACACGATCGAGATATAGACGGCCAAGAATATGTCTTCGAACATGATGATCCCCAAGATCATCTCTGTTTCGCGATTTGCTGTACGTTTGAGATCCACCAGTACTTTTGCCACAATGGCGCTGGAGGAAATAGTGGTAATACCGGCGATAATCAAAACTTCTTTGAGTGGGAATCCAGCGGCCCAACCAAACAAGAGGCCGAGGGTAAAGTTGATGATGATGTAAATGGTACCGCCAACGGCAATAGATCGACCAGCCTTGATCAGGCGGCCTACTGAAAATTCAAGTCCGAGGTAAAACAACAGGAAGAGTACGCCAATTCTGCCCATAAATTCGATGAGCGGGGCGCTTTCAATAAAGCGGAGATCGAACAAACCGATGTCGGGAGCGTGTGGACCCACGATCATCCCGACGAGAATGTAGAAGGGTACGATGGAGAATTTTAACTTCATAGAGAGGAACCCCGCCATTGCTATGAGTGCGAGGGCAAGACCGACTTCAAAAACGATGTGCTCCAATATCACTCACCTCCGTTGCTGAGAATAGTCTTGAGAGCCTTCACCTGCTTCCGTTCACCTGCAACGACCAATGTAGATCCTGTACAAAGGATATACTCGGGGCCGGGATTAATCGTTTGTTTGTGGTCTTTTTCAATAACAGCGATGATGGTAGCACCTGTTTCTTGACGAATGTTGAGTTCCCCAATCGTCTTGCCGATGGCAGGAGCTTTCGATTCAATCTTGTACCATTCGATCATGAGTTTGTCTAACGCAACCTCGACTGTTTCCAGTGCAGATGGTTTGTACGTCAATCCGCCTACGATGGCAGCAATTTGTCTCGCCTCATCATCATCAAGGGTAACCATGGAGATCGTTTCGTCCATATCATCACGGTCAAAGTGGTACATTTCACGGCGGCCGTCATCGTGAATGACGATTACCAGCTTGTCGCCACTTCTGGTTTCGACCTGGTACTTCCTGCCGATTCCTGGTAAATCGGATTCTCTGATCGAGAACATGTAAGATCCTCCTTCGCGCAAAACACTGTATTTGCTTAGATAGCTGCTCTTTTTTACCAGTGAGGCAACAAGTCGTCAATAATTATTTGGAATTATATCCATCCCGGTGATATTTTAGTAATAATCCCCCCGTTGTGCGGATTATTGTCGACATTCATACCTACAACAACCATTATACACGAGATGACGTCATTTTTCTTTAAAATGAAACATTTTTATTAAAAATTGACACACTTATAAACGAACGCGAATATCAACTTTCCTCTAAAACGTGGCCGCTCCTCCATGAGTGGGCTTCGATAGAGGTTATTTTAAGGATGATGAAACATGGCGAACAAACAGTATCGATTAACAGAAGCGGAATGGATCTTTATTCAAGACATGCGGTCCATGGATATGGATGAGCTATTGGACATCGTGATCGCATTGCGCAATGAGGTAAGGGAGCTGGAGAAAAAGGCGGAGCTGATCAGAGAGCGCGAGAAAGAGGGCTGGCAGGAGGAGTATCAGGCAGCACAGAAGCGAATTAATCACCTGCGCCAATTTGAGGTTGAGCTTCGTAAAACATGGCCAAATGACTAAAGCAAAAAGAGGTTCTCTCGGGAATAGGAGAACCTCTTTTTTATAGGGACTAGGCCATGATCGGTTTTGCTTTTGACTCGTCGTCCGACTCGCTGGCAGTTTCATCTGATTGCTGGACACGTCCCGGATGGAACTCATTTTCATGCTTGGCTATGACCACGGCAGCTACGCCATTTCCGATCAGATTCGTGATGGCACGAGCTTCTGACATGAAGCGATCAACGCCGAGCAAGAGGGCAATGCCTTCGACCGGAATGACAGGGAAGGCTGCCAAGGTAGCGGCGAGTGTAATGAAACCAGAACCTGTGACACCAGCAGCCCCTTTTGACGTGATCATCAGGATTCCTAAAAGGGTGACCTGTTCCCAGAAGCTGAGCTCGATGCCATATGCCTGGGCGATAAAAATGGCAGCCATGGATAAATAGATCGAGGTGC
This sequence comes from Brevibacillus sp. NRRL NRS-603, assembly GCF_003013445.1. NCBI lineage: Bacteria > Bacillati > Bacillota > Bacilli > Caryophanales > Paenibacillaceae > Brevibacillus > Brevibacillus sp. NRRL NRS-603. The sequence goes on from NZ_PXZN01000008.1 coordinate 148,827, forward strand.
CATCCAGGTTAAACGAGTAGCCCGTCGGTACGACCAGACCGACAACGGATTTGGAACAGCCGTATTTCTCCAGCCGATCCATCATTCGCGGAAGAGCGGACTCTGAGGAGGAGGTTCCGAGCACGAGCAGGATTTCCTCCCGAATGTATTTGATAAATGAGAAGATGCTGAACTTGTAGTAGCGCGCGATCCCGCCCAGGACGAGAATAATGAACAAAAACATCGTGATATAGACAGCCGTCATCAAAAGGCCCAGTCTGGTCAGCGACCCGATGCCGAATTTGCCAATCGTGTACGCCATCGCGCCAAATGCAGCTAATGGGGAAACCTTCATGATCATGTTGACGACGCCAAAAAATCCGTGTGTCAGCTTGTCAAACAGCTTGATGACAGGCTGGGACGCTTGCCCCATGGCAGCGAGTGAGAGACCAAACAGGACAGCGAAGAACAGAATCGGCAACAGCTCGCCATTTGCCATAGCACCGACGACGTTTTCCGGGATGATCTTCACAATAAAATCAATAAAGCCGTTGTTACTCTGGGCAGCAGCCTCCGTGTACTTGGAAACGTCCCCGCTGGTCAGTCCCGTTTTGTCAAAGCCTACTCCAGGCTTGATCAGGTTGACCACCAACAGTCCGATCGCCAATGCGATTGTGGTAACGATTTCAAAATAGAGCAGCGCTTTGCCGCCGATCTTACCGACCTTTTTCATGTCTCCCATACTGGCGATTCCATTCACTACAGTAAAGAAGACAATCGGCGGAATGACCATTTTGATCAGTTTGACAAAAATATCGGCCAACACCTTCAGCTCTGCGCCGAATTTGGGTGCAAAATGACCAACTAAGATACCGAGAATGATGGCAATAACGACCTGTACGGTCAGATTTTTAAAGTTGATCCGCATCGAATCCACTCCTCCTCCAAGAATTGAAAGCGCTTTATTCCTCTCCTTCGCATTGTATAAATGGTGTGGAAAATTGAAAATGATACGGTCATATTGGTTGTTTTGGTCCTTTTGGTCATAGAAATCCCCTCAAATTGGAAAGGAAAAAATCAATTGTTGACATACTCTCGACACGAACAATAGGTAAAGTAGGAGATGTACATAGTGACACGAAAGAAACAGACAACCGGGAGAATGGAGGATTTTCTATGTTCAAGAAGCAATATCTGGCGATTGCCTCAGCGTTGATTCTGACTACCACACTTATTCCGACGAGCTCTCAAGCGGCTACTGGAACGAAGAATCTGCAAGCTAAGTACAACAACATTAAAGTTATCTATAACGGTGCAGCTGTTCCAACTACAATCGAACCATTCATCGTAAACGGAACCACGTACATTCCACTTCGCATGATGGCTGGCGTATTCAGCAAGGATGTAGCATGGGATGGCGCGAAGTACACCATTACGGTAAAAGACTTGCCTAACTCACAGCACGCAAACGAGTTGGCTGCACGTGATGCTCAAATCAGAAGCCTGCAAAACACCATCGATAGCCTGAACAAAGAGATCTCTGATTTGAAAAACAGCAAGAAAAACAATAACAACGATGATGATGATATTCAGGATGCCTTGGATGATCTGGAAGATGATCTGAATTCTGATTACGATGACTACAAAGACCTCAAATGGAGTATCTCCCTGAGTGGCGATGAAGATGATGTCGATGTAGAAATCGAGATCAATCTGGATAAATACCAAGATGAATTCGATGATCTGGATGACGATGGCGATGTAGAAGCTCTCGTTGAAGATATCATCAAAGATATCTGGGACGACAAGGATTTCGAAGATGCCGACATTACAGGTGAAATCATCGACAGCGATACTGACGATACGATTTATGAGTTCGAAGGCGATGCTAGCGACGAAGACATCAACTTTGACGTGTAAAATGATCGAAAGTGGGGACGTTTCTCACAAAAAAAGCCTTGCTCCTTTTCACAGGATGCAAGGCTTTTTTCCTATTTTCCAAAAACATCAAAGCCAAATTTAAATACAAGGTTGTAAACTGATAGAATAGAAGTACGTAGACTATTAGAGAGACCATGCGAGAATTCTCGAATAGGAATGATCATATGTCTGTAAATCAGGTAGGGAAGATATGAAAAGCATTTTGTTGGTAGAAGATGAACTGGTGATATCGCGCGTGCTGAAGGCTTACTTGCAAAAGGCAGGGTATGAGGTCTGGCAAGCGAACGACGGAATCGAGGCAGTGGAGCTTTTTGACGAAAAAAAGCCGGATCTTGTTCTGTTGGATGTCATGCTCCCTGAGCGCAACGGCTGGGAGATTCTCCAGTACATTCGCGAAAAGAGCTCCTGTCCTGTCATTATGATGACGGCGCTCGGTCAAACAGACCAGAAGCTCAAAGGACTCAATCAAGGGGCAGATGACTACATAACGAAGCCTTTTGTCGCAGATGAAGTAGTTGCACGAGTCAATGCGGTGCTGCGCCGCTCTGTTATTTTGGTGAAAGATCAGGAAACCCGACTATTTGGAAGCTTAAAAATAAACTTTCAGTCCCATCATGTGACGCTGCACGGTCTCGAGCTGACGTTTCACCCGCGCGATTTGTCCTTGCTGCTTTTTCTGGCACAAAATCCGAATCAAACCTTTACCCGCGAGCAATTGATCGAACAAGTATGGGGAATGGACTATGGCGGGAGTGACCGTGCTGTAGACCTGGCGATCAAGCGGGTCAGAAAGACGCTGGAGAATTGGCCAGTTCAGGAAGGCGAGATCAAGACGCAAAGAGGGGTTGGGTATCAATTCTGTGTTTATAAAAAACAATGAGCCCGTATCGCTGCTGCGCTATTGGACTACACGCTATCTACTCACCCTCGTGATCGGACTGCTCATCATTGGGGCTGTCTCTGCCTATTGGATCAAGTACGCTGCGATTGAAAAGCAGATCGAGGTTACGCGGCTGTTTGCCGAGGAAGTGGCTGATCGAGTCGTCGATGATGTTGGAAATATTTTGGTAGGGGAAAAGCTTCACCAGGTATTGGATAACCGACGCAAGTTTATGGGCGTTGATCGCAACCTGATTTTGTTCATTGAAGATGTAAAAGGCGAGGTCGTATACAGTCGGCCAACCAAGCTGCCGCCTCCTTTGCAGCAGGCAGCGCCTGAGTTGTTGGAGCAGGCAGATAAGCGGAATAAAGTGAGGCATCCGTCGGGTGAGACCCTGTATGTAATCAGGAAAAATTTAGAGTTCAATGACCAAATTATTGGCAAGGTGATCTTGCTTTTCCCAGAAACAGATATCAAGGTAGGGAAAGAGGAAATTCAATATTTGGTCGTCATGCTGGGGAGTTTGGGTGTGCTTGGTTGGGCAGTTATTTATTTTCATGCGCGGAAGCTGTCTGAACCGATTCAAAATGTGGTGATGTCCGCACGACAGATCGTAGAAGGAAACTACGACGTCTTGATCAATAAAACGATCAAGGAAAAAGAAATTCACGAGCTGGTGCATACGTTTGCGGAAATGGCCGACCGTCTTCGGCAGTTGGAAAGCATGCGAACAGAGCTTTTGGCTGGGGTGACGCACGAGCTGAAAACCCCTGTTACGTCGATTAGCGGATTGATCCAGGCAATTAACGACGAGGTGGTTTCCGGTGAGGAACAGAAGGAGTTTTTGGAAATCTGTTTGAAGGAAACAAAGCGTCTGCAAAAAATGGTAGAGGATTTGCTAGACTTCAATTCATTTGCCGTAGGAGCGATCACCGTTTGTCAGGAAGAGCAAAACGTGAACAAGCTGATCCGCGAGATCGCCTCACAATGGCAGATTGTCCACGACCTGGGTCACGTCACGCTTACCGTTGGGGTTCTGGAAAAGCAGACGATGATCTATGTCGATCCGGGTCGTGTGCAGCAAATCTTGATTAATCTATTGAACAACGCGAAACAGGCTGTTGGTGAGGCTGGGAACATAGCGCTCACACTCTACAAAACGGATACCGATTTACGAATCGATGTCAAGGACGATGGACCAGGAATACCCGCAAAGGAACAGCCACTTGTGTTTGAGCGTTTCTTCCGGGGAAGCAATAAAAAAGACAAAGTACGTGGACTTGGTTTGGGGCTGTCCTATTCTCGTATGATGGCGAAGGCTCTTGGCGGAGATCTTCTTCTCGCAGAAAGCACGCCAGAGGGATCTGTTTTTACACTCATTTTGCCGATGCGCAAGGAGCAAAGCGAGGAGATTGCGTGAGAGCTTCACCGGCGTTGGTGGAGCTCTCTGATTTTCTGCATCAAGGGCTCTCCGATACTCGGAGCGAATTGATCGTATACTGGCTGCAACGCTTCGATCCAGGCCGCACGTTCTTCTGCTGTCTGTACGTGGATGTGCATCCCCCTATTTTCTTGGAGCAAGCGCAGCTGTTTGTCATTCATCGAGACAGCCAATTGATTATTGTACGCTGTTGCTTCCTGCATCGCTTCCGATATGGCCTGCTGAATATCGGCGGGGAGGTTGTTCCAAAACGTTTTATTAATCACGACGGCGTAGCCCAGATAGCTGTGATTGCTGATTGTCATGTGCTTTTGTACGTGGTAGAGCCGTTTGGTGTACACATTAGAGATCGTATTTTCTTCGCCGTCTACTTTTCCGGCAGCCAGCATGCTGTATAATTCATTGAAGGAAGAGCCTACAGGGATTGCCTGGAGCGTGCGAAACTGAGCTTCGATCACGTCGCCAGGAATGATGCGCAAGCGTTGGCCAACAAAATCGGAAGGCATGATCAACGGGCGATTGGCTGTCACTTGCTTAAAGCCGCTTGCCCAAAAGGCCAGCCCTTTCATGTCGGAATCTTCAAGCTTATCAAATAGTATTTGGCCGATTTCTCCATTGAATACGGTCTCGACGTCCTCCTGCGATCGAAACAGATAAGGCAGATCAAGGACAGCCCACTCGGGAATCGTGTTCGACAGATAGGAGAATGCAGGGGCAATCATCTGGATTTCACCGTTTTGCAAAGCAGTCATCTCGGTTTTCTCGGTGTGAAGGATACTGTTGGGAAAGACTTGTACCTCTACACGTCCGTTTGTCTTTTCCTTCACGAGCTGGGAAAAGCGTTCGATAGTCAGACCCTTCGGCGTATTTTCCGCGATCACGTGGCTGAACTTGATGATAATTTGATTGGACAGACCTACCTGTTCTTCGTCGTATCCTCTGTTTTCCATCAGGGAATCTGGACCGAAGCCAATAATGACAGCGCTCACAAGTCCGAGTATGACAATGAATGTACTGGTTACCAACGATTTCATTTTCAAACACCTGCTTATGTTGATGAATGTGAGTTGCAAACCCAATGGAAAGGAAAGAACGAACCTGTTCGAACGCTTAACAATTAAATGGAAGATTATGCTGCTCTCCGTCGGAATCGTTCTTTTTTCTTTGATCATCGGAAACCTGATCATGGCCGGAGGGATTATTCGGATTACCGAAACCCAATTGGGACAACGGCTGATGACTACAGCGCGCACGGTTGCGACGATTCCAAATGTACAAAAAAGCATTCAGGAACCAGACGGCTGGAAGGTGATCCAACCGACAGCAAACAATCTGCGCGTCGTTAATGATGTGACGTATATCGTCGTGCTGAATAAGGAGCGTGTCCGTTATTCAGACCCGCTAGATAAGCGGATTGGTACGGTGTTTATGGACCCTGCGGTTGATGAGGCCTATGCCGAGCACTCCTATTTTCAAAAAGTCAAAGGAGAGATGGGAACGGCTCTACGGGCCTACGTGCCGATCATGGATGATCAGCATCAGCAGGTGGGTGTTGTCTTGGTCGGACGTGTCATGCCAGATGTTTGGGGGATCTTGTACAGCGAGCGAAACAATATCGCGCTGACCTTTTTCCTCTCCTTATTGTTCGGAGTGTGGGGCTCCTATCAGTTGGCCCGTCACATGAAAAAGCAGATGCTCGACCTGGAGCCGGACGAAATCGCGCGAATCCTGGTAGAGAGAACCGCAACCTTCCATGCCATGCATGAGGGAGTTATCGCCATCGATAATCGGGAGCGAATCACAATCTTTAACGACAGGGCGAAGCAAATTTTTGGCATAGAAGGAGAGGTGCTGGGCAAGCACATACGGTCTGTCCTGCACGACACCAGATTACCAGAAGTGCTGGAGCTTCGCCAGAATTTTACCAACACGGAAATTCACGTCGGCAATACACTGCTCTGGTCCAACCGTTTTCTAATCAAGGTCGAGGACAAGATCGTCGGCGCCATTGCGATTTTTCAGGACAGAACAGAAGTGGCGAGAATGGCGGAGGAACTGACGGGCGTAAAAGAATTCGTCGGTGCGCTGCGGGTACAAAATCACGAGCACATGAACCATTTGCACACCATCGCAGGCTTGCTTCAGCTCCATCAGCATGAAAAGGCACTGGCGTATTTGTTCGAGGTCAACGAGCAGCAGGAGGAGCTCACCTCCTTTTTAACGACGCGGATCATGGATGAGAATCTGTCTGGACTCTTGATTGGTAAAGTAAGCCGCGGAAGAGAGCTGGGCATCCATGTTGTCATTGATCGCAGGAGTCATCTGGAACGTTTTCCGCCGTACATGGATCATCATAATTTCGTGCTTATTTTGGGGAATCTGATCGAGAATGCCTTTGATTCACTTGAGCGAATCGAACGCGAGGAGAAGGAGATCATGATCAGTATCGAGCAAGACGAAGAGATATGCTCCATCCTGGTGGAGGACAATGGAATCGGCATGGACGAAGAGACGCGCCGACATATGCTGGAACGGGGATTTTCTACGAAAGAACGTGCGCACCGTGGACTTGGTCTGCATCTGGTGCAGCAGTTGGTCAATAAAGGGGGAGGCGAGCTGGTTTGCCATTCGGCACGCGGAGAAGGGGCCAGCTTTCTCATAACGTTTCCGATGGGGGAGGTGGAGAGTCATGGAGAAGGATAACGATAACATTCGCGTATTGATTATGGAAGACGATCCGATGGTACAGGAAATCAACAAGCAGTTCATTGAGCGCGTCCCGGGCTTTGTCGTGGTCGGAATTGCAGCCAACGGGGCAGATGGACTCAAGCTAGTGAATGAGCTCACTCCTGACTTGGTGATCATTGATATTTTCATGCCGATCCAGGACGGGGTGAAGGCGCTGATGGAGCTGCGCGCCGCCAAATATGCTGTGGACGTCATCGTCGTTACCGCTGCAAAGGACAAAACTACGATCCAATCGATGCTGCGCAATGGGGCGATGGACTATATTATCAAGCCGTTTCAGTTTGAACGGATCAAGCAGTCGTTGGAAAACTATCGGGAGTTTCGCCGACGGATTGCTTGGGAGGGAACTGCATCCCAGGATGAGGTTGACCAGCTGCTATTCCGCAAAAGCCCGGAAAAAGAACAAGCCGATGCCACTGCAGGCAGGGCAGTTCTGCCGAAGGGACTGCACGCTGTCACCATGGAGCAAATCATGCGCCAGATCGAAAAAGAGAGTCAGCCGCTTTCGGCAGATGACGTGGCGGAACGCGTAGGGATCGCGAGAGTGACGGCCAGACGCTACTTGGACTATCTGGAGAAGAGCGGGAGTGTCAGAATGGATGTCAGCTATGGTGGGGTAGGCAGACCGACGAATCGCTATATACGTGTCATCTCACAAGATGCGGGGGGCACGGGAGGTAAAGGGCGCCATGATCGATTATGAAGCGTTATTAGGCTCGCTGTTTGATATCGTGCACGTAACAGACGCAGAAGGCAGAACCTTGTTTTGCTCGGGACGATACGAGGAATTCTTCGGAATCGATCCCAGGGAGATGATGGGCAAACCGATCGAAGAGTTTTATCCTCTCGGTTATTTTGCGCCATCGATCACGATGCGAGTCATTCGCGACAAGAAAAAGATACATACGATTCAAACCACCCGCAAAAATCGCAAGCTTTTTGTGGAAGGCACACCGATTTGGGATCAGGACGGGAAGTTTAGCGGAGTGATCCATACGTTCATTGATATAACGAGCCAGGAGCAACTCCAGCAGGAATTACATGAAGTCAAGTACGTCGGGACGGTCTTGCAGAGTGAAATGACCAAGGAGAACAACAGACAAAAAGGAGAAACTAGCTTGATCTACCGCAGTCAGTCCATGGAGCAGGTCGCCATGATGGCCAAAAAGCTGTCTCAGGTAGAATCATCCATGATCCTGCTAGGAGAATCAGGCGTTGGAAAAGGCGTGCTGGCAAAATACATCCATGAGTGCAGTCCGCGGGTGGACAAGCCATTCGTGCACATCAACTGCGGAGCCATTCCCGAGACTTTGCTGGAGTCAGAGCTGTTTGGCTATGAAAAGGGTGCTTTTACGGGAGCATTCAAAGATGGCAAGGCAGGTTTGATTGAAAAGGCAAACGGAGGCACGCTGTTCTTGGACGAGATCGGGGAGATGTCACTCTCCTTGCAAGTGAAGCTGTTGAATGTGTTGCAAGAAAAAACGATAACGCCCGTAGGCAGCTCTGTTTCGCGAAAAGTAGATGTAAAGCTGATCACGGCGACGAATAAAAACCTGCGGCAAATGGTCAAGGAAGGCAGGTTTCGCGAGGATTTGTACTATCGCATTCATGTCGTCCCATTGGAAATTCCGCCGCTGCGCGAACGGCGGGAAGAGATACCCGTGCTCGTTCATTACTTTCTCAATGTCTTTTCGCAAAAGTACTGTTTGGAAAGACATCTCGCAGACACCTGCTACCGCATCCTCAGTGAATACGATTGGCCTGGCAATGTGCGGGAGTTGGAAAATGTAGTGGAACGGCTCGTCGTCACGTCTCACGATGTCCTCATTACACCCGCGCAAATTCCACGTTACATTCATAACCAAGAGTACAGGGAGCACAAAGGGATCAAGGTCGATCGCGTAATGCAGATGCAGGAAGCCATGGACGAGGTGGAGCGGCAGCTCGTGCAACGGGCGTATGAGCAGCATAAGACGACGACAAAGGTAGCGGAAGCGCTCGGAATCAGCCAGCCGTCTGCAAGTCGCAAGCTGCGAAAATGGCTATGCACCATGTGACATAGATGTACGATAATGGGGAGAGAACCCGGAGGAGACTGGACAGATGAACAAAGGGAAAGCATTGCGAGCGGGAGATACAATCGGAGTAGTGGCAACCTCTAGCCCTGCTACAGAAGAAGTGCTGAACAAAGCAATGGCAGAGCTGCAAGGTTTGGGATACAAGGTGAAAATATCGGATACATGCAGAGAATCGTACGGTGGGTATTTGGCGGGAACTCCTGAGCAACGGGCGGCTGAGCTGAATGCCATGTTCGTCGACGAGGAAGTGGACGGGATCATGTGCATGCGTGGCGGTTACGGTTCCCCGCAAATACTTCCTTTGCTCGACTATGACCTCATCGCCCAAAACCCAAAGCTGTTTATCGGCTATAGTGACATTACGGCGCTGCATACTGTTTTCGGACAGCGTTCGAATCTGGCTACCCTTCACGGGCCGATGGCTACTTCAGACATCGCGCATGGTCTGGATGACTGGTCCAAGCAATATTTGCTGCGGGCTATGACTCGCCCCGAGCCATTGGGATCGATTATGAATCCGCCGGGGGAAGAAATCGTCTGTCTCGTCGAAGGTCAGGCAGCTGGACCCGTAGTCGGCGGGAATCTCGCCCTCATCTCCGCCTTGATGGGGACGCCTTACCAGCTCGATACGAGAGGCAAGCTGTTGTTTTTGGAGGATATCGACGAGGAGCCATACCGGATTGACCGCATGCTGACACAGCTTGCTCAAGGCGGCTTGTTCGATGATTGTGCGGGCGTCGTCCTCGGGACATGGACCGATTGTGAGCCGAAAAAGCGCGAAGGCTTCTCTGTCTGGGATGTGTTTCATAATATCGTCGTACCGTACGGAAAGCCGACCATCTGGAACATTCAGATCGGACATGGCGCGTGCAACATCGCTCTCCCTCTGGGCGTAGAGGCCAGTCTCGATGCGACAAATGGTGAGCTGGTGATCGAAGAGAGTGTAACGATATAGCGTGAATATGCTTGAATGCAAGAAGGCTTCCCCAACCGTTGCAGAGTTGGTGGAGGCCTTTTTGGGTTTCTTAGAAAAATAAGGAAACAGGACGTTTGACCCATAAAATATTTTCCAGTTTATCCCGATTATTAGATGGAATGTAAAAATAAGACGGAATATGGAAGTTGCTTGCGGAGGATTTTTTTGGAAGGGGAGATAGGTCTAATGATGCTAGCGTTACTTCAAGCACTTACAATGGGGTTGTTCAGCCCCGAGTACTCATATGTCGTGCGGGGAGCGACCCTCAAGTGCAGTCAGGGAACCGACCCCGGCATTTTGAATTTACCCTTGTGCCATGGCGTTTATAGTCTTAACAAGCCTGTCATGAATGTCGCCGATCATGTCCCCGGCGTGAATATCGGATGCTTTGGGTTTTGCAAAGCAGCAGGAGGAGATGAGTGTGTACCACAGACGTTCTCGAAATGGACAGATGGAAAACACGATGTGCTCATCGACAACGAGCATGCCTTGCTGAGCAGGTCGCAGCTGGTTTGCAATCGTTCGGGCATCATCACGATTGAAAAAGACGGTCAGGATTGACGCTTATCGTGCTTGCTAGAGAAGGAGGGGAGAACATGCAGCGTACAAGCGGCGTCATGACCTATCAGGATATAAAAGTCGTCTGGCCGTATGGACCGATCCGGCTGGATCAGCTGGAGTTCGTCCATCAAACAGGCACGCATGCCAAGCTCACGATCACAGGAATTGTCCCGGAAGACAAAGAGGACGAGATCATCAATCGTGCCGGCACCCACGATCCCATCGAGCTGTACAAGGTGGAAGGCGGGCAAAAACAGCCGATTTTCATGGGGCGGCTGGATCATGTGGAGATCAAGGTCGTACGGGACATTCACTACGTCACGATAAAGGCCGTGTCGCATACATATGCGTTGGACATGAGTGTGAAAACACGTTCGTTTCAGCAAGTGAATCGGTTGTACCGGGATGTCGTAGACGAAATCATGTCCATCTATCACGGTGGAGATGTCATCGATCAAGCCTTCGACGACCGCCAGCAGGGCAAATTCATCATGCAGTACGAGGAGACAGACTGGACCTTTTTAAAACGAATCGCGTCCCATGTTGGAGCCGTTCTCGTACCGGATTTGAGTGCGCATAAGGTACGCTTGTGGATCGGCATGCCCGAGGGACGCAAGCAAATCAAGCTGGAAGATGAATCGCCATACGAGGTCAACCGGGCAATCGCGCCGTACATGAAAAAAGCCGCAAACGGCTCCTCGTCTGTCAGCGAGTACCAGTACACGACATACGCCTTCGATTACGACGACCTGCTGCAAATCGGGGATGAGGTGCAGCGGGAAGGGCAAACGTTTGTCATTACAAAAGTGACTGGAAAGCTGGAGCAGGGACTCCTGAGGTGGAGCTACGTCTGCGCCGTGCCAGAAGCCGTCAAGCAAACGAAGCTGTACAATAAGGCCATTATCGGTGCGGCGATCGACGGAAAAGTGATTCAAATCGGACGCAATCAGGTCAAGCTCCACCTGAACATGGACAAAAAGCAAGAGCCAAGCAAGGCCCAGTGGTTCCCGTATGCGGCGGAAGGCAACCAGATTTTGTACCTCATGCCCGAGATCGGGTCAAAGGTAAAGCTGTACTTCCCGAGCGCCGATGAAGACGATGGCATGGTCATGAACTCCGTGCGCCATGCGCCCAAAGGAGCCGCTGCCGAGAAGCAGGAGCGGCAAATGCAGGACCCCGGTGTGAAAACGTTTGGAAATCCGCAGGGAAAAGAGTTTACGCTCGGGGATAAAGAGCTGACGATGACGGCCCAGGAAGGGATGCTCTACATCTCGATGAACAAGGATGTAGGCGTCAGTCTGAAAAGCACCTCGAATGTGAATATCAGTGCGAGTGGTGCGCTGACCTTGAAAGGGGCAGCCGTGTCTTTGTCCGGGACTAAGAGCTTGAACGTGAAAACGGCGTCGGATACGATAGAGTTGTTGGAGGAAAACAAATCCAGTAGTGAGGAGATTAAGCTGGATGCGACTGTACGTCAGGAGTTTCCGAGAATATTAAGTGCGTTTGAAAAGGACGTTCAGGAAAACGGTTTGGCTGCCGTCATGTTGCGCAGAACTGTCAACAACCAATTATCTGAGGCGAAAGGGAAATTAGATGCTCTCGGAGATACCTTGTTAGGCTTGTGGAATGTGGTAGTAGATGCCGGAGATATTGCGTCGACCGCGTTACCAACATCGTATCTGGTAGACGCCATTTACGAAGGGGTGACTGGGGAAGAGCGACCTTCACTCCTCGAACGAAATGATCTCGCGAGAGGAGCTGTAGAAACCGCTACGAATGCAGTCAATTACGTGGGAGATACGGTAACGGGCAATAAATCGTGGGAACAAATCAAATCCGATGCAAAGTCGTTTGGACAAGGGCTATACGATGACTATATCGACCCATTCGTGAAAGACGCCCAATATGATCAAGATAACTTGTTTAAAGGCGGTCTGTGGACCAGATCAGAAGAACAAAGCTATGCCAAGGGCCAGAATGAGTTTAAGAAAGACATGGTGGTTGCAGAGGTAGCGGTAAGCGCTCTTAGTGCTGGTACAGGTACAGCCGTTACGCGGACAGTGAAAATGGCCGATAAGCTGGATGGGCCGAATGGCAAGAAAAAGTCTGGTGACCATGAGGGAAATGGGAATGGGAAAGGTGTCCTTTTGCCTGATTCCAGTATCGATGAGGCAATGCACGTCATTCTTAAGGATGGAAAGCTAAAGACGCATGGTAAGAGTTTTGCAGAGTCGATGCTTGAATTACAAAAAGAGGTTGAAAAGATTCGCAAGCAGATGACTGATTTGTTGAATGGAAGAGTTGTCGTTCTCAGAGATGCTGTTACAGGCCAACCTATGGTTTATTGGATGCGGCATGATGATTTGCCTGGTAATAGAGGCGGTGGTGGAGGGAATCATCGTCATAGGGATGGAAGGGAAGACCGGGAGAGAGACGAAAGGGAGAGAAGAGAAAGAGAGAGAAAAGAGAGAGAAGAAAGGGAGAGAAGAGAAAGAGAAGAAAGAGAGAGAAAAGAGAGAAAAGAGAGGGAAGAAAGGGAGAGAAGAGAACAAGAGCAGAGGGATACTGAGGGGACGGGTAAACCTGATAGACAAAAAATAATGAATGATCTTTATAATAGAACTAAAAATACAAGGGATCAAATAAAGCAAAAAGCGGATGAAATAAGAAAATCAGAGGCATTTAAAAATCTTTCAAGTAAACAGCGAAGAATGTTAGATCAAAAACTAAGAAGATTAGAAACAGGAAATTTAGCCTCTGCAAAAGTTGAAATTTCTGGTATAAAGAAAGACTATATTTCTCATAGTCAAATTAATACTTTGGATGATTTATTTTCAGACCTTGATAATTTTACACATCTAAGAAACGATAAAATATTTGAAACATATGTAGAAGATGTTTTTCCAAGGTATCAAGATACTGAAGCAAAAATTTTAGAGGATATTGCTTCACAGATTAAAGACCCAACTATAAAAGGTGAAATTGATTTGTTTTCACATTTTGACGTATGCCAGAGTTGTACGAATTTGATATTTGAGTTTAGACGAAAATTTCCTAATATAAAATTAAACGTCTATACTAATAGCATGAGATAAAGGGGGGATTTTATATGAGTAGCTATGAAGAAATAAAAGATTCTGTGAATCTTGGGTTTGAAGAATACGTTATTAACAACAAGTATAACACTGCACAGGCGTCTGCAAGAATTCTAGAAGAGGACTGGTGGATATTAAACGAGGACAATTTCAGTAAAACAGCTTTCTTTATATGTCTAGCCTTAGAAAGTTTAAAAATGAATGAAATTGCTGATTTTATATTATTAAAGCTAGATACTTTTTTGGGAAATTTAGAATTTGAAGATTCTACTAAAATTAATGATGTGAATCAACTTCTTCATGATATTAGCTTGTACAAAGAACGTATTGAAACGGATGATTATAAAATAATTGAGACTAATAATACTTGGAAAGGTAGACTTGAATATATTTTGAGTCTGAAACGAGAAGACTTGTAAGCCTTCACAAGGGGTTGTAAAAAATTGTGTACACCTATTTACACCCCTAACAACAAGATCATACAATACAACTAACAAACCAAACACTAAACAATTCAAACACTTGATAAACTTTCAAAAGCTCTTTCCAACTTGAACTATGAGTAGGAATGAGCTTTTTTTGCGTGCCAAAAATCAAAGGAGGATGAAACGAATGGCAAAACGTGAACAAGTAGGGGCAGAAGAGTTGAAGAACCAGCAACTAGCATAGGGAGCAAAAAAAGAAGTGAGGTCTATTGCTCAGGCACGAGCAGCATACGAGCAGCTTATGGATGAAATTCGTGGTTATTGTCAGCAAGCAAGGGAATTACGTGAACAGGCGGCAGTGCTACAGCGATCAGGCCATACAGATTTTCAGATTAGCGAAGAGATTCAGCAGTTGTTGAAACATGCGGAGCATTTGTATGCGGTAGCAGATCAAAAGGATAAACTACCACGCCAGCAAGCACTAGAACTCATAGAGAGGTTAGAGCAAGAAGCATCAGATTGCAAGCAGCTTATACAGTATAACGGGGCAGTTCAAGCACGACAGGAGCAAGAACTTGAAGATGCAAAGGCAGCGGCGGTGAAAATGGTTCAGGACGCAGAGGAACGGCTGGAACAAACAAGGCAGATATTATCTGAAAAAATGGCTCAGCTTGCAGAACTGGAGGGCTAAGCAGATGAAACATTCAATTCGTGTACAGGTAAAACAGTTAAAGAGTCCAACAGAAAATAGAGTTCTTAGGTTTATAGACTCAACCGAAGCAGAGGACAGAGATCGAGACGTTATTCGTGCTACTGGCTGGCAACTTGAAAATTACAAGAAAAACCCTGTGTTCCTCTGGGCGCATGACTATACGGTTCCCCCGATTGGACGGGCGCTAGATGTGCGAGTAGAGAATAAACAACTGGTATTCGACATTGAATTTCCGGTGAAAGGGCTGTACCCCTTAGCGGATACCGTCTATGAACTATAAGAAAAGCAAGCAAGTTAAACTGGTGGTGTCGCTAGTATATCTAGCAGCCACCGCTCCTTTTCAATAGTTTAGCTTTACAACATAGGGGACGGGTAAAGGTGGTAAGGGCGAAAAGCCTCATTTATATGATGTAAATGGGAATTATACTGGAGGAAGAAATCAAGAAGAATTGGATAGTTTAGCCCGAGATCCTGCAAGTAATGGGAAAATAGAACCGAAAAATATTAGGGAAAGGTTTGTTGGATTAGCACTAGAAGAAAGAGGTGACTTAGGAAGAATAATACCTGATCAACAAGCAGAAAATGGAGCGGAGTTTATTGATACACAACAGGCTTAAAGTGGGACGTGAAAAGTTTTGAATCATATCCAAGTGGCGATAATGGAGTACCTATAACAAATCCCAAAAAGGGTGCTTTTACTGTCAAACAAGGTATGAAAAAGATACGAAACGAATTTAGTAATGGGAATAACGTAATTATTGACACGAGAAAAATGGTGCCTGAGCATATTGAACAATTGAAGAAAGCGATTGATGAGGCAGGAGTAGGGAAATGGTATAATGTGGTATCCGTGAGGAGTAAGAAAATGGAAGGAAATATTATTAGTAAGTTTGAATTGCATAAAAAGTGGGTTGAGACAATTGGTAAAGAAGGTGAGATGTTAAAGTTAGATGAAGTGGACTTAAGAAGTTTTGATTTATCCGATATATTGCTTGAACAAGCATATTTAATAGAGTGTACTTTTGATGATCTCAAACTGGAAAATATCGATTTTCACACATCATTATTAGCCTCGTCAACATTTAAAAATGCATATTTAGATAAATGCGATTTTTATAAATCAGATCTTAGATATACAGATTTTTCTAACTGTGTCATTAAAAACAGTAGATTTAGTAAAGGTGATTGTTGGGAAGCAATATTTAGAAATGCATATTTAATAGATTGTAATTTGATTAATGTATCGTTCTACTTAACGGATTTTAGCTGGGCAAGACTAGAAAATGTAGATATAAGTGTTTCGACATTTAAAGAAACATTGTTAAACGGAGTAACATTAAAAAATATTAAAGGTATAAAAGAAGCCTTTTTTGAGAGTATTAATATTGGTACATCGGAGAAACCAATATTGTTGGAATCAGAAAAAGCAAGGGAATGGATGTTAGAAAAATGTGAAGTAAATGGTTAAAAGGATTGGCTACCAGTGCCGAATGAACCCATCATTCAACCAATAACACATATGACAGATACAAAAATGTAGATCGGGTTTACAACTCTAACAACAAGGTCGTACAATACAACCAACAAACCAAACACTAAATGATTCAAACACTTGATAAACTTTAAAAGCTCTTTCCAACTTGAACCATGAGTAGGAATGAGCTTTTTTTGCATGCCCAAAATCAAAGGAGGACGAAACGAATGGCAAAAGAAGTACAGGCAGTAGCAGAGGAAACAGGATTAATTGCACAGGCTCAAGCAGAGTATGAAGCGATTAGAGCACAAATTGCGGAGCATTACCAGCAAGCCAGAGAGCTAAGAAATCAAGCGGATAAGCTGAACCAGTCAGGACGAACCGACGTACAGGTGATGACAGAAGTAAATCAGTTGCTTGACCAAGCAAAAAGATTGACCTCATTAGCAGATCAGCTAGACGATCATGAGAGGTTAGAAGCGATTCGCAACATGAATGAACTTGAAATCGAAGCATGTGTACTAAAGGAAAAGAGAGCCTATAACGAAAATATGTTGGCTCGACAACATACAGAGCTTGAAAAAGTGAAAGAAGAAGCCGCAGCAATGATACGACGAGCAGAAGAAGAAATGAAGGAAACATCAAGATGCTTGGCTGTTCAAAAGAAACGGTTAGCTGAACTGGAGGGATAAGCTAATGAAGTCATTGAGTCCGGAAGCATTAGAAGCACGTCGAGAATATAGAAGACAATACGAACGTGAGTATCGGCGCAAATGGAGGCGGAAGCCGGAGAATCGTCTGAAAGCGAAGGAGTACGAGCGCAGATATTGGGAACAAAAGGTACAGCAATCTAAGGAATAACACATGCAGCCAAACGCTCGTAGGTAGCGCACCCATTCAAATGTACGACCAAGGAAAGTTTACCGAAACAGACACGAAACCACGAGAGCAACCAAATACGAAAGTCACAGGAGGAAGTAACACAATGACGAAACATGAAGAATTTTTATGGGAACTGCTACTTCACGAGATCGAAACGAAAGCAGAACTAACACGAATGTACTTTGATTGCTTTACGTTCATAGTTAAAACAGAACAACTTGAGGCATTTCAGTTGCATAAGAAACAGAGGGAAGAAAGTAGAAGGAAAGCATTAAAGGAGTCATTCCTTGAAGAAGATGAACAAGAATAGTGAACATGTATTGAAACAGATAGATAAACAGCTTGGAGGCAAGTTGCCCTCCCACGGTCGGGGAAACGATACCCCATGAAATGAGGTTAGGGGATATAAAAATGGAACAGAAACAATGCGGAGCCAAGACGAAAAGCGGTGAAGCTTGTAAAAAAGCGGCTCTAAAGAATGGACGTTGCAGGTTCCATGGTGGAAAATCCACGGGTCCGAAGGATAAGACGAAGCATAGCGAGCGTCTAAAAGGCAACAAAAACGCCTTGAGGCATGGACTGTATGAAACGATCTGGCTAGATACGCTAACCGAGGAAGAACGGGAATTGTACCATCAGGTTTCAATCGACCCGAATGTACAGGTGGATAGCGAGTATCGGCTTTCAGAGTTACGGAAACGGCGTATGATGCTGCGTATTCAGCAAGAGGAACAGAAGGACAAGCCTGACCCTGCTGAAATTAGAGCCATTGAAGATGCCATCACCAAAGTGCAGATGAATGTTGCGGCACTTATTCGGGAGAACGGCAAGCTCAGGGATATGCAGAAGCAGAAAAGCGATGGCTCGTTAGACCAGTTGGTCGAGATACTGCACCAAGCGAGAAGCAAGTTTCAAGGATGAAGACAGGAGCAGACAGAGCACACGCTTTGTTTCGCTCCTTTTTACTACCGCAGAAGGCGTGGCATCTAAAAATGAATGTAAAAATGTCTTACCACGATCACGGTTGGTGGCGTATGGGAAGGCAAAAAGGACTTTTAATTTGTTTTATCGAGATCGTATAGTGTAACAAAAAGGTGGCACTGGACATGGGTTACATGAACATCAAGAAGGTGGTTGGGTACGCTCGTATCTCATCAGATAGTCAGTTAGAAAACACGTCCATAGCTGAACAAGTGAAAAAGATTGAGGCGTACTGTATTAGCCAAGGCTGGGAACTGGCAGGAATGTTTATGGACGAAGGAGAAAGTGGAAGTACGACAGAGCGTGACGGATACAGAGACATGATGAAATGCGTTCAGCAAGCTGAAAACGAGGTCAGCGGTATCGTCGTAGTGAAAGCAGACCGTATACATAGACGACTGAAAAACTTACTTGGATTGATCGAGGACGAACTGGAGCCGAAGGGAATTGCTTTCATTAGCGTAATGGAACATTTTGATACCTCCACCCCGCAAGGGATGCTGTTCCTTCAAATGATCGGTTCTTTTGCAGAGTTTGAACGGAAGATTATCAACGAGCGGACGAAAGAAGGTCGAATTGCTACCGCTAGAGAGAACAAATATGCTGGCGGCGCACCTGCCTATGGGTACAGTGTTCTAAATGGTGTCATTGTCGTAGACGAGCAACAAGCACAAACGGTAAAGAGCATCTTTCAACTCTATGTAGAGGGGAATAATCCATACAAAATTGCTTGCAAGTTGAACCGAGCAGGCATAACGACGAAGACAGGGAAGCAATGGACGGTTGTGCAGGTGTTGAACATTCTTAGAAATGAGACGTACACAGGGTTCAACATGTACAACGGGCAAAAAGAGCAGAACGGCATTAGACAGAAAGATGTGTTCCCTCGTATCATTAGTCGCCAGTTGTGGAACAAGGCAAGGCAGGTCAGCTAATCATTACGTAGACATTGGGAGGCTGGACAAATGAACGAATTCAAAGAACGGATGATGATGTGTTCTGAAGACTACGACGAAATGATTGACATGGCTCTAGCCATGAAGGACAAGGAATGGTTTGAGGAACTGGTTACCAAGCAAAAGCAGTTACGTGAACTGGAAATTGAAATGCGACGCGAATTAGGTGTACTCGACTAGGATACGAGCATACTCCACAGCAGACCCACGAGAATCGGGCGAGACGACGTTCTCATGTAGGATTACCACAAATGACACCGATGAACGGTGATACAAACGAGAG
Source organism: Brevibacillus sp. NRRL NRS-603 (assembly GCF_003013445.1). Taxonomy (NCBI): domain Bacteria; kingdom Bacillati; phylum Bacillota; class Bacilli; order Caryophanales; family Paenibacillaceae; genus Brevibacillus; species Brevibacillus sp. NRRL NRS-603. Next base: position 168,239 of record NZ_PXZN01000008.1, read on the forward strand.
CGAACCATCTCATAGGGTTAAACGTTATTGTTGACTCCAAACAAAGCGTGTGTCATAATCTCCGTACAGTATTCGATTGTGGTTCAGGGGATACTGCTAACTTGGAAAACTTTTACTCTTAGAGCACTTGATTGTCTGTAATGGGCGACAAGTGCTTTTTTGCGTTTAACACGTTGAAACGGACAGCGCCCGATAATTACTTAATTAGTCGAGTAAGTGTTACATTTTACAATCGCATGGAGCAAAAAAGCGTATGAGAACGGGAGTGTAGCGTGTGATGAAGGCAAGTGTATCCATAGACAAATTTGTCATGGAGTACAAGGATGTGCCGCTTGGGGCTTATTACGGATTGATGAGAGATGCGGCAATGAACAGTTTTCAAATCAAAGAAACGGTGTATTGGGGCGACTACTGTTACGAGTTGCATATACGGAAAGGGAATCGAGCCTACCTGCATGTGTTTTACAAGAACTTTAGGGAGACGGAGGGACACTTGCATACATTGCGGCTAGAGACGCACCCCGAACATTACTTGCATTTTCGGGAGTTGGTGGAACCGATACGCAAGGTGGCAAGCAGGATATACTTTGTGGGCTGTGATGTGGCGTACGATGTGCGTACCTCACTGGAAAATGTGGTAGTCATCCCGATGCATGGAAGGAGAAAAATGACTCATGAAGGAACAACGAGGTACTTTGGATTACCTCATCAGCGCAAGACAAACGGATACTGCCGTATTTACGACAAAAGGCTGGAACTATGGGAAAAGCAAGGCATCGCTATTGACCACGAGTTGAGCCGGATGGAGATAGTATATAAACCAGACCAGAAAATATTGCTGTCAGATGTGGGCAGGTATCCGCCCGAGCAGAACGATAAATATTTTGCGGCAGTGGTAACAGATTGGGATGCACTTCCTAGAAAACGGGCAGAACAGATTCGCAACATGCGGGACGGAGTAAAAATGTATGATCGTCGTATGCGAACAGTGGTAAAAGAAACCCTTGCAAACCCGTATCACGTAGATTTCAACAGGTTAGCAAGGGAACAATGGGTATCGCTAGTTGAAGTACCTTGTGCGGCATTGCTGAGGGCAGCATAAACCGCAGAGTCAAACAGCGATTGGTGTAACGATTTCGTATTTACAGTATACGACCTTCCCACAGAGGAAAACGACAGGAAACATACAGGGTTGTGCAGATTTTGGAAAATATCGTATACTGCGCATCACTGTTTACCCGTTGTGTAGGGAATGTCGAAAAATATTTTCGTACGCTCCTTTCAAAACGTTGAAATTTTATTATATGTAGTTATACAGACGTTGAACGATTAGAAAATGGACTGGCTGGCGTCCCGTTGCGGGTCACTTGTTGACTAACGCTTGAGCTGAGGTTGCCGACATTTTTTTAGCTTTCAACGTACTTCATAGACAGAGGTGATGCCTTGCATGCATTACAAACAGAAGCATATTTACATTGGAGTTGACCTGCATAAGAAAACCCATACGGCGGTGGTCATCAACTGCTGGAACGAGAAGCTGAGGGAAGTGACGTTTGAGAACAAGCCGTCCGCTTTTGATGAACTGACCACCTATGTCAAGCAGCTCAAGAAGCGAGGCATGACCCCTGTGTATGGATTGGAAGATGTAGGTGGGTATGGTCGTTCGTTAGCAGTATACTTGCTGGAAAATAGGCAACTGGTGAAGGAGGTCAATTCCGCTCTTTCATATGCCGAGCGCAAGAGTTACCCAACCACGCAAAAGAGCGATAGCTGGGATGCGGAGAGTGTAGCGAAAATCCTGCTGAACAAGCTGGACATTTTGCCCGACGCGAACCCGCAAGACGTATACTGGACGATTGGTCAACTGGTGACGAGAAGGAATGGCTTGGTGAAGGGATTGATCTCCCTTAAAAACCAATTGCACACCCAACTCAGTTACCATTACCCCAGTTACAAAAAGTTCTTTAGCGACATCGACGGAAAATGTGCGCTGGCTTTTTGGGAGAAGTACCCTGCCCCACACGTACTAAACGGTGTCTTGGTCGAAGAATTTGCGGAGTTTTTACGGAAATCAAGTAACAATGCGTGTTCGACAAGGAAGGCAGAAGAAATACTGGCACTTGTGCATGCAGATGGAGACACAACCAGAAGCTATCAGGAACAACGAGACTTTCTAATCAAGAGCCATGTGCGGGACATACAGTTCAACAAGAAGGAAATCGAATATGTAGAAGGCGAACTGCAAGGTATGATGAAACGGCTAGACTACCAACTAGAAACGATGCCAGGCATAGATTTGGTAACGGCATCTTCTCTAGTGGCAGAAATAGGCGACATTAACCGTTTTGCCAGCGCAGATAAACTGGCACGTTTTGCAGGGATAGCCCCTGTCAATTTCAGTTCCGGCGGCAAAGGTACGAACCAAAAAAGCAGACAGGGTAATCGGATACTGCATGGTTTGTTTTACAACCTAGCTGTCCAGCAAGTGCAAGTTTCAAAAGGCAGCAAAAAGCCACGCAATCCGCTCTTTTACGAATACTTCAACCGCAAGAAAGAAGAAGGGAAAACGCCAACGCAAGCCTTAGTATGTGTCATGCGGCGGTTAGTCAACATTATTTACGGCATGATGAAACATAAAACAGCGTTCCGTCTCCCCGAGCAAACTGAAAAACAAGCAAGCTAAACTGGTGGTATTGCTAGTACATCTAGCAACCACCGCTCCTTTTCAATAGTTTAGCTTTACAACATAGGGGACGGGTAATGCTCGAAAGCTAGATGATGAACTAGATGCTGAGCTTATAAAAGAAATAAAAGTAGCGAAAAAGAAACTTCCAAAGTGGGCAAGAAAAGCTTACAATTTTGGATATGCCAAGGTTGAGATAAAAGGTTTGGAAGATAAAACAGAGTATTTTGCTCATAGTGCAATAGAAAATCCTAAGCAGATTAAAGATGAAGCAGATAGAGAGAAAATTAAAGATATTTCTGTTGAGCCACCAGAGGGAGAAAGGTTATTTAAAACCCAAAAGGTCAACAAACAGAATGTTGTAAATGGTGAAGAGGCTTGGGATAGGGCTACAGATACGGAATTTAAAATACTAAATGAAATCGCGACTAAGTTAGGGGAAAATAAAGAGGCTGTCGGTAAAATTAAAATGTATACTGATTTAGATTGCTGTCCTAGTTGTAGTAATGTTATCGGCCAATTTAAAGAAAAATATCCCAAAATTGAAATAGAAGTGATTTATAAAACTAAAGGGGGCGGAACATAAATGAGTGATGAACTTTTATTTGAAGAAGTTGAGTTTTTTGAACTTCAGTATTTAATAACGGATAGGTTTTACTATGAAGTTTCACTAAATGATCGTACTTATGGACAGGCCGCAGGGATTTGTTATCAATCGTTTTATGAACACATCGTATCAAATAATATTAACACTATTATTACCATCTCTCTAATCATCAGATTAATGATTAGGCATGATGTTGAAATTAGTAAAAGTGATATTGATGATATGAAAAGAGTCATACTTTTGTCACAAGAAATCAATTATGAAGAAGTATTAAATGAAAATCAGATAGAATATCTTGAAGAGTTTATAGGAGAAATAAAAAGAAAATATGAGAAGCTGACTAGATAAAAGCCGATTTAGAGAGCGTCAATAGGAGTCTGTAAAATAGTTTTGTAAAGTAATTTACACTCCCAACAACTAGATCGTCAATACAACCAACAAACCAAACACTTAGAAACTTGACTAACACGATTAGACCAACTTCTCAAGGCTTATTCCAACTCGAACGACGAGGAGGAATGAGCCTTTTATGCATGCTCAGATTTAAGAGAGGATAAGGAAAATGGCAAAACAGTCAGGAAGGAGAGTAAACACTGGTTTTATAACTCGGGCAAGCAAAGTATGAGTTGATAGTGGAGAAAGGCGGCAGGGGGATATTAGTGTGTACCACAGACGTTCTCGAAATGGACAGATGCAAAACACGATGTTGCTGAGCAGGTCGCAATTGGTTTGCAAACGTTCAGGCATATACTTGGAGATGGTAAAAGAGCCCCAAATCCAGCCGTTTCTGTAATAACGCACGAAGATGGAACGGTTTCAGTTGGGTTTTCAGGTGAAGCAAGTCCTAAAAATATTGAAACAGCAAGACAATTACAAAATGCATTAAATAAAAAATATGGAGATAAGTACACTGTAAAGGCTGAACCTATGCCAACAGAGAATCTAAAAATAGTTAAGGGTGGTAATGCTGTAGGTACTTGTGCAGAATCAAAAGTAGTAAATGCTGCACATGATAGCCCAAGTAAAATAACAGGCATGGATACTGTTTAGCGCTCATCTAAAAAAGAAAATCCGTATCCATATGCAGAAGATTCAACCAAATGAATCCATATTTAACGTGTAGTGATATAAAAAATAAAGAGGAGTACATGAAATATGCAAATGCCAATAAAAAGTAATCACATCCCACCCATAGGAGATTATACAAATCTTTTTGAACGATTATCAAAATATATATCAAGATTTGATGAGAAATGGGTAAATGAAATAGAACCAGCAAAAAAAGAGAGCATAGATACGCTAAAAAATCTAACGCAAATTAGTAAATATAACTATCATTTTCCTAAAGAATATGAGATTTATTTACATTATATGGGACAGGATGATAAGGGTTTACTTAAAACTCAACTTCCAGGATATGCTTCAATTTCTGAGATAATTGATTCTTATGAAGCGATACATGAGGAAGCACCAGACACTTTAAGTGATAAATATATACATTTTTTTCAAAAAGAATTATTTGATGGTCAACTATCATTTGATTTTACCCAAACTGATAATACTCAGATTGTTATAACTAATGAGGACAGCCAGTTTGTAAGCTATTTTGCAGATAACTTTGAAAAATTGTTATTTCAATGTGCATTTAGTAAATATGAAAGATTAAATTATGATAAGTGTATAATCTTTGCTGGATCACCTAACATGCTTAAAGAAGCAATACAGAGGCACAATGAATCGGATGTTCTTAGCATAATTGATAAATTTTCGAAAACATATGATTTTCAAAGAGCATGGTTTAGTGACTTGACTCATTACATAGGTTTTAAAGACGGCATTAGCTTTTACATCGAAAGAAGGAATAATGCTTTGTGTGGGTTTATAGCAGGTGATTTAGATAAACAAATCGACAATATTGGTGAAACCTTACTAGCTGAATTATGTGTTAATAAAAAAAATTAAAGCATTCACCATGATTATATGCAAAGTTTCGAATGGCAAAACGTGAACAGGTAGTGGCAGAAGAGTTGAAGAACCAGCAACTAGCACAGGAAGTAGAAAAGTAAATGAGGTCTATAGCTTAGGCACGAGCTGTATACGAGCAGCTTATGGATAAAGGGAACGGGTAATGCAGGAATGTATCCTTACGTTAATCAGTACGGGGAGACTGTAACAAAAAAAGAACAGACTATTACTGATGCAGAATTTAGAGATTCGAACTCATTAACACGGCAACAAATTACCGATATTATGAATAATAAGAATAAAGGTTTGGTAGAAAGAGGATTTGCAAAAGCAGTATACGAATTGGCCCAGAAAAAAGGTATTAACCCAAAAGTCATTTTAGCTACTCTCTGCTCCAGAGCAAGGGTGGGGAAGAAATGGAAATTATCAATACGTTCGGAGAATAGCAAGACATTTTCAGATCTTTTGATTGAGGGAGATTAAGCAATGAAAAAATTGTTAGTTACTTTAATCCTACTATCTGTGGCAATAGTCTTTTCTGCTTGTAATTCCCAAAAGCCTATTTCTAATACATCCGAAATGAGTCAACAGGTTACGCCTGCGAACAAAACAGAGGGATTAATTAATACTGTAAATCAAGCCTCGAATACGAAAACAACAGACTTATCTACCAATGAACTAAAACAGTATTTAGACTCAGTAAAATCAAACATCTCAACAATAACTGAGAAAGATAATGAAACAGGGACTATTTCAGTTATGGAATCCCATATGGTATTTCCTTTTGTATTTGTGAAAAGCTTAGGGATATCATTCATTTTTCCAAATGATACAGATGATATAAATCCAACCTACATGAATGTAAACAAGGCTACAAATATTAGAAATATTAATGTAAAGGGCGCAATGCCAGGAATGAATTTTAAAGATATAATGAGTAAACTTGAAAATGCACAGGTAAAGAAAACTTGGGTCTCAACAGAAGATAATGTGGTTTATAAAATTGATTATAAGCTCGACGATGTCGTATATACTTTTATTTCATCTGATGAACTGGGAAATGAATCACAACTATTTATTTCCTTAGATGATAACTAATAGGCGGTTGTCAACATGATGACGGTCTTTTTCTTATTTAGCCTTTTACGGTTTCCTTTTTGGGTGGAGGTGGGTGATGAATGAACCCATCGTTCAACCAATAGCACGTATAACCCATGTAATACCTGTATTAAACAGGTCGATTATGGTCAGATACCACCATGATTGACCTGTTTTTATGTCCAGCCGAAGGAAAGTAGATCTTCTGGTGTAAAAATGGCAAAATAAGGTAATTCATGGTATATTTTATCCAAACTACATCAACTCCAAAAGACCGTGGTAAAGGAGATCCAGACGATATGCAATTATATAAGAAGCAATGGCTTTTTATCGTCCTTTTTGTACTGGCAGGCTTGTTTGCAAGCTATGCGAGTTATTTAGCCTTTACCAAAACGCTCGTGAACATATATGTAGAGAAAATGCCGGACGGGGATTGGATCGTTTCAGGCAACGTCGTATCGGAATACAATGCTAGTCAGTGGGCAGAGGAGAATGGCATAGCTCCAGGCGATAGGATTATAAAAATAGATGGTCATTCTCCAGATGAGGACATCTCCGTTTCACGGTTTGGGAAGATTGGAACGGCAGATACGCTGGAAGTCATAAAAGACGGGAAACGGATTGTGCATTACATACAAAATGACCACAGCATTTCGTACCTGGTGTACTGTGTGATTCTGCCAGGCATTATTTTTGTCATGCTGCTTCTCTTTTCTATATTTTTGCTACAGAAGACAGAGGCAAAAAATGTTCCTTCGATCACGTTGATTCTGTTTTTTCTGGCTACCGGGTGTGGCTATGTATCAGGTGCTACCGCTGGCTTGGGGGACATGATCATTCGGCTTGGCAATACGCTGGGTGTTTTGTTCTGCCTCGTATTATTACTGCATTTTCTTCTCAGTTATTTTGACCTCCTCCACATGAGAGGGCGAATCCTGCTGACTCTCGTATACTTCACAGGCACGCTCCTCTATGTTGCCGAAAGCTTCGTTTCATTTGCAAAGATGAAGGAATACTTCTTGACGGTGTATGTAGTCAAGCTGACCTTTTACTCCATTGTATTCTTGATTAATCTCATTGTTATTTTATTTCAATATTTCCATTACCGCCGAACACGAAAAGAAGCGATCATGAAGGTTATGCTCACCGGGATATGTGTATCCTATTTCCCTTATGTAATGATGGTGACCTTGCCGAAAACGCTCTTTGGTTTTGAATTGATCCAGACTGAGATAGCGGTCTCGTTTCTGTTTTTCTTGCCTGTCTCTTTTTATTATTTGGTGACAGCGAAACAGCTTCTTGATATTGATTTTTTGTTGAACCGATTAAAGTATTATATCCTGCTGTCACTCCTGCCATCGGTGTTGATCTTGCTGATCTGCATGTATGTGATCGGCTATTCTCCAAATGGTATGGTTAGCTGGCTACAGCTGTCACTGGCGACTTATCTGATTATTACGCTGCTCTTTTTTGCAAAAGAGGCGCTGGACTATGAACTAAGGTACATTTTGTTTCGAGAAAAACTCAATTTCCAGTCAAGCTTGGATCGTTTTTCACGAGAGATCATGAAAGTCATGAAGGTGGTAGAACTGGATGAGCGCTTGATTGCCGAAATACGTGACATTTTGCAAATAAAAGCCGTTTCAATTGCAGAGATTGAACCGAACCAGAAGAAGGTACATTGGCTGGAAGGCTATCCAGCTCCGTCGACGGAGAGGATTATTCAGATTCTTCAACAAAAAAGTAGCGTCGTGAAGATTGGAGACATCGTTACCGATGAGAGCGGTGTGTTTATCCATATGGGGGAGCGGAATCAGAAGTTGGCATTTGTCTGGATGCAAAACAAGCCCAACCAGACACAATTCAATTTTGACGAAATCATGTGGATAAAAACGATAGTCAGATATGTAGGCCTTGTCTATGAAAATCTTTTTTTGATTGAGAAGCTGTCAGACGAGCTGGAGGAATCGCTGCAAAAGCAAAAGGGGGTGTCACCGTGGCTCCTTCGCTTGTTTTTTCGCATGTCCGAGAAGGAAAGGCGCCGGCTGGCAAGCGATCTGCACGATTCTGCGTTACAGGAGCAAATCGTTTGGTACCGAAGACTGGATAAGCTGATTACAGACACGAATACACCAGAAGCGGTAGCCAGTGAGCTAACGCACATTCGGGAAGGACTCTTGGATGTCATCTATCAAATCCGTCAAATTTGCAACGAGTTACGGCCGCCATTTTTGCAGGAGATGGGTATTGTAGAAGCGCTGGAGGGCTTGCTTTCTTACACTCAGCAACAAGAGAATTTTACGATCACGTTTGCGAAAGGTCAGATTCCTTCTGATCTTGATCCGGAAATCTCGATCAGTCTATATCGGATTGTACAGGAATTGTTGCGAAATGCTGCTAAACACGCCAGTGCATCCAGTGTCCACATCACGTTGGATTGCAACAACGAACACCTGATCCTGCACTATTCCGATAACGGGCAAGGCATGGCTGAAACTGAGCTACGATCAACCTTTTCGCACATGGGTATCGTGGGGATTCAGGAGCGGGTGCGCTGTTTGCGGGGGACGATTCTTTTTCAAACCGATGTGGGAAAAGGTTTTGATGTTCATGTCACACTGCCTGTACATAGGATCGCCGATACACTTTTGTTGGATGGAAAGGAGATTTATCCATGATTAAGCTGTTGTTGGTTGATGATCATCCCTCCGTTCGGGAAGGAACAAAAGTCATGTTTGAGGAGGAGCAAGATTTTGCAGTAAGCGCGGTTTCTTCCGGGATGGAGGCATTGGAGCTGGTCAAAGTTAATGACTTTGATGTAATGCTGTTTGATTTGCACATGCCCGTAATTAACGGCTTGGAGCTGACCAAGCGCATCATGCACATCAAACCCAATTCGCTTATCATCATCTACACAGGCTTTGAAATTGAGCCGTACTTTAACAAACTGGTAGAGGCGGGTGTCTCCGGTTTTGTCAGCAAAACAGCCACAAGAGAGCAGATGATCGAAGCCATCCGATGCACAGTGCGCAATGAAACCGTCATTCCGATTCCTTTGTTCAAACAATTAAGACGAAACAGTGTACGGCTATGTACAGGAGAGGATCAACTAGAAGAGGTGTCAATAAACGAGCGGGAGCAGCAAATCCTGCTCGAAATTGCGAAAGGGCGCAGCAACAAAGAACTGTCGGAGATCTTGCTGATGAGCCAGCGCAACGTGGAGTACCAGTTGACGCGTATCTTTGGAAAGTTGCAGGTACGGTCGCGGGCAGAGGCGATCAGCGAAGCGATTAAAAGGGGGATCATCCCTGAACAGAGTTGGTAGTCGTTTGGAGAGAAGAGCGTTTGTACTTGAAAAAGTCGAGCGCTCTTTTTCTATTTCGGAAGAATGATTGCGGGGAGCGCAAAAGAAATACGGAATTCCGAAATGGCGTTTTCGGTGAAAAATGTAAAAATCTGGATTAAAGTAATGATCAGAAGAGGTTGAAGGTACTGAAGGAGGTGAAAAGCATAGCTGGATGGCTTACAGGTTTAGCTGATAATACGGAGTGAGTATTACAAAATTTAAGGAGGTTCTTCTTATGTTGAAACGTTTTGCTTTTTCTATTCTTTCGGCAGCTATGGTGCTATCATTGGGAACTGGTGCTGCATTTGCTTCTCAGGGAGATCGTGTATCAACGGCTAAAGCACCTCTTGCAGGAAGTATTCAACCACAATCAGCCAATCTTTATGTTGGATGGAACCAAAAATCGGGAGCTCACCATTACCAATTGACCATAAGAAATACGAGCACTAATAACATTCTCTATGTTAGAGGCGAGCGTATTGAACACAAGTGGGTCTACGGGGATAGCATAAGTCTCCCTGAAGTGCCATCAGGCCCATATAGAGTTTGGCTGGGGGCATATGATAATTATGGTAACTTGATAGGGCAGGATACACAATATGTAACCGTTAACTACAATGGTGGTAATGTATGGCTCAATCCCCAAAATCCATAAAACAACTTTTCATGGAAGGGGCACCCAGTAGGACCTTAATGAGAGCACTGCAAAAGTAGTGTTTTGGTTGAAGCTAGAGTCTTCACTATTGATTCCAAAAAAATGCAGACCAACTCCTTTAGGAGGCGGGCTGCATTTTTTCTATGAGCTTTACCATCCGTTTTGCGTTTATGACAAAAGTCGTACGAATGGCTTGTATTCGCATACGAAAGTGATCACATACTCGGAATGAACACTCCATCTCAGCTTCGAGCATTTCTTGGATTATTTCAGCAAACAAATTCTTAAAATAGACTCTATCTACTCGAATTAGGGAAGCACTTAGCGAGAGAGGCTACTGTCAGAAAGCACGAGAGTTACCCAGAGATGAAGGTTCTGGCGAGAATCCATGCTCGATAAGCAGATTTTTTTTCTGAAAGAAGAAAGACTGCCGAGTTTCTCGACAGCCTTAAAGCGGGAGACAGTAGTTATTAATCTTTCAGCTCAGTAATCACTTTTGAAGCCCGTTTTTCATCAGGGGTAGGGAACATTTGAAATTGATGCTGAAGCTCGATTTCCTTCTCATTCAAGTCACTTGAAACTTTTTGCTCAGCTTGTCCCCTGTGTTTATCGCTATTTTCCACGACCAGTCACCTCCCTCAAAGGAGTAGGGTATACAACAGGTCCCTATTTTATCCCAGAAAGAGGAAAAGAATGCTTATCGTTTAATCGGCAATGAATAGTAACCAAATGCTAAGTCAAGCAAGGCACTGGCTTCTTGACGCTTCAGTAAATCTTTAGCACGGAATGTGAAAGAGCCATCTGGGTTCACCTTCGTGTCAGGATCGACGATGCCTTGTGAAACAAGAGCAGTGATCGCATCTTTTGCCCATGCGTCGGCTGTGTCTTGCAGCGTCACTTTGCTGGTTGCCACTGGTTCAAGCTGCTTTAAATTTTGGATCATGGCAGCAGCGACTTGTCTTGTGATTGGTGCCGAAGGGTTCAAATTAGGGATGCCCGCGGCCAATTGCTGTCTAAGCCCGTCTTCCATCCCGGCCATTACGTAATGGCCTTCTGCTTTGATCAGGGCGTCAGCAAATTCACCTTGTGTCATGGTCCCTGTAGGATCAAATTTATTTCCTGATTTCGCTCCCATAATGGAAAGGGCGCTGAGATTGTTGATATGGGTCTTATAGCTGCTGGTGTTAGGGACGTCTGAGTAGGTTTTTTTCATTTCCATTTTTTGTGTTTCACCAGCAAGGTTAACGCCTTTTGGCGTTGTATAATAGAAGTATTTGATGTTACCGTTTTTGTCTTCCTTGAACGCGACTTTTTCGCCTGCCTCATCTACAAATAGCAATGGGCGAATCATTCGCAGCTTTTGTTTTCCGGTTGCCTCACTCTCAAGCACGAGTGATCCATCCTCATAGGTAATAGAAGTGCGTGTCCAATAGGCACGCGTATGTTGATACAGCCCGAAATATTTTTGCGCATCCGCTTCACTCAAGGGCAAGTAATCAGGCTCAGCTTTCTTTTCTGTTTCTGGGAAATAATGATCCATGAATTCTTTGTAAATATCAGCGCTAACCATTGAATCATTGTTGTAGGACATGAAAAAGCCGGTTTTATGTTCCGGGATCAATACCATCAGGGAAGAATGGCCTGGCATGTTTCCGCCCTTCAAAACAACGTGCTGACCATTTGTATACTCTGGAAAATAGTTTTCAAAGCCTACGGTTGTGATCGGGATGTCATCCGCGAAAATCTGGTGCGTATGCATCAATTCCATGCTTTTCTGGCTGACGATTTCCTTGCCGTCAAATTTTCCGTTTTGCAGGTGCATGATCATGTACTTTGCCATGTCTTCTGCTGTTGATATAATGCTTCCCTGCGGACCATCAGTTGGATTGGTTCCTTCTAGCGGACGTGGCTCGCCATTATCATAGTAATTGGCAGCCATTCTCTTCATGAGCTCAGGCTTCAAACGTTCACTGGTCGAGGTCATTCCGAGAGGCTTGAACACTTTTTCATCCATATACTGGGCAAAGGGGATTCCACTTGCTTTTTCCACGGCGTAGCCAGCTAGCAAGAATCCGGTATTATCATACGTATAGGTTTCGCCAGGTGGTCGGATGATGACCGGCATGTGCTTTGGAAAGAATTCATCCATAGAGATGTCCTGCCCGATGTATTGTGGACCGGTAAAGGTAGTTTCGTCAGGAAATGCGAAGCCGGGTGTGTAGGTGAGCAAGTTGTACATGGTGACGGGTTTTCCTGTATTATTAGGAATTTTTAGCCCACCAAGATATTCCTCTATATTGGCATGCAAGTCAATTTTACCCGCATCGACTTGCTGCATGGCAGCCAAGGCGGTAAAGGTTTTCGATACTGATCCAATTTGGAACACCGTGTCTTTATCAACAGGGATTTTCTTTTCCTTGTTAGCAAAGCCGTAGCCTTTGTTCACGAGGACTTTTCCATCACGGACGACAACAAAGCTGGAACCAGCCACATTATATTCTTTCATTTTTTCTGCAAACAGTGGATCGGCAAACGCTTCTATTTCTTTGGCATCCACTGGTCCTTGGGCAGCAACGGAAGCAGTCTGAGTGGATTCCACAGCACCGAGCGACTGCGTGCATGCAGAAATCAAGGTTGTGGAGAGAAGAAAAACGACGAGACTCATTTTTTGTATTACTTTTTTCATGTGTGATTCTCCTTTTTGTGTTGGCAACACGGTTTGACGCACCGACTCTGAGAGAGAGCGCTTGAGCACAGTATGGCAAAGCTCGTGTCATACTCGGTAGTTACTTCTTGTCATCACTTTTCCGACTGACAAAATGATTTTGATTTTGATGAAATGACATGACTTAGCCTGTCATATGACATTTTGATACTGGCTCATGTGACGCGCAGTGGTTTACGGTAATGGCAGACCGTCATCATCATGTCGGAAAAGGTATAGATAGGAGCGAGTTAGCTTATATGAAAAGAGCGATCATGCGTAATGTTCAAAATGTTATCTTTTTGCTGTATACATTTGTCTCGGGAGTATTTTATTTATGTTTTTACTTGGTCAGTATTGTGCTTGGCTTGGCCTTGTCATTTACCGTAGTGGGAATTCCGTTGCTCACCAATGTGTTGCGTACAACTCAAACCTTTGTCCAGCATGAACGTATTCAGACGAAGATTTATACAGATATTTCCATAGAACCGTTGGCAATGAGACAAAGAGCAAAGGGAAATCAATGGATGCAGGCAAAGGCGGAATTAATGGATGTGAGAAACTGGATATCCGTTTATTGGCTGATGAAAAAATTTGTCCTAGGCTGTATCTGCCTGGTGGTCGGAGTGCTCATCTACATTGCACCCGTATGTTTTGCGATCGTACCGTTGTTCTATCCTTTCGTGGAGCTACATTTTTTAGGGAGCGTAGTGGATTCAGAGCTGAAGGCATTGCAAATTATGGGTTTAGGATTCATACTCATGATCGGATGCTCCAAGCTAGGGAACGGTCTGGTACAATTAGTTGGTGGGTACACGCGCTTGATGTTCAAAGCAATTAGGGGATGATGGTTTGTTAGATATCGTAAAACAATGGGCTTGGTATGACTGGGTGATGTTTTTTTTACGTCTGATCGTTTGCTTTTCACTCACCGTTACAACTGTAAAATTTGGAGAGTATCTCACGCTGCCCTTATGGATGGTTATACTTTGGGAAGTGATGGTTTTTTCCGTCCCGTGGATTTGTTTAATGCTGAGCTATCGTTACTATCTGATAGCAGAAATGCTCTTGTTTGGCGGATTATCGATTTATCTCACGTCTATGTTTCCAGAGGCGTACCTTACTTTATTGATGCCAGCTTTTTTAATTGCCGCCAATAGTGCGGAGAAATCGTTTCGCTGGTCGGCTCCCATTACGATTGTTTTTATCCCACTGGTGATTATGTTTTTTTCTCGTGCATTTGATGTCTTCGTGATTTTTTCGCAAGTCGGGCTTGCTTATGCGATAGGGTTTGCTTTTCATTTGCTCATCGTCAACCATCGTCAAAATGAAATTATTCGCAAGCAAAACAGTGTCCTGGAGCAATACCTCACCCAAATCGAGAGAGTGACTCTGCTGGAGGAGCGGGATCGGCTTTCCAAGGACCTGCATGATACGATGGGGCATTCCTATGTCTCGATCATCATGGGGATGGAAACCTTACGTCAGGATATAGCGTCGAAGGAAGGGGTGCAAAAGCTCGAATCCCTCTTGCAGCTTGCGCGAAAAGGCATGAAGGAAGTGAGAGGGTACTTGCATCAGATGGGGTCACCGCAAGAGACGCTTCCCTTGGTTCATTCGCTGAGGCAGCTTGCGGAGGAGTTTCAGACACATGCAAAAGTGAATGTGCGGTTTCGTGCGATTGGAGAAGAGTATCCGGTCGGCAAACAGGTGAAAATGACCTTGTTTCGCTGCTTGCAGGAGTCATTGACGAATGCCGTACGCCACGGACACGCTACGGAGATCGTCGTTTCCTTGCATTTTGAGCAGCAACAGACGAGGCTGGAGGTACAGGATAACGGTCACGGGGTGGAAAATTGGGAGGATGGCTTCGGCATCACGACGATGAAAGAGCGGGCCGCTCTTTTGCAAGGAAGAGTAGCCGTATACTCAGAGCGGGGAGAAGGAACGCTCGTTACTTGTTTGGTGCCGAGGATGGTAGAGAGCGCCGATGAAATCATTCGTTTGTTTATCGTCGATGATCACTCGTTTATTCGGGAAAGCTTGCGCTCCATATTAGAGGGACAGCGGGATCTACGGGTAGTCGGGTTAGCCGGGGATGGGGCGCAGGCTGTGGAGCTGTGCGAGGAGCTGGAACCAGACCTTGTGCTGATGGACTTGGAGATGCCAAATATGGACGGGATTACTGCGACAAAACGAATAAAGGAAAAATGGCCTGGTATTCGTGTCCTTGTCCTGTCTACGTTTCAGGATACTGAAAAAGCCAAGGAAATCATGCGCAGTGGTGCAGACGGCTATCTCTTGAAATCGATCGATTCACGAGAGCTTGCGGAAACAATCCGCCTCGTCCATCGCGGTGGTACGATGATTGCACAGGACCTGTTTCATAAAATGCTGGATGCACAGCCAGTAAACGAACAGGAAGATTTGCTCGTTGAGCCGAAACTAAGCGAAAAAGACGAGAATGCTTATGGTTTAACGAAGCGGGAGCAGGAGATTTTGCAGATGCTTTCCCAAGGCATGCGCTATAAAACAATCGCTTCCAAGCTATATTTGTCAGACGGGACCGTGCGTAACTATGCATCTGCTCTGTATGACAAGCTCGGAGTGCGGAATCGGGATGACGCGGTACAAAAAGGGAAAATGGAAGGACTTCTGTAACGTGTGATAGCCAGGGAGGTAGGCCCTGGCTTTTTTGCTTTTTCCTGTCTTATTCACGGCTTTACACCAGATAGAGTAGGGCATAGAAGAGCAGTTCGATTTAAATGATGTGGATGAACAATTATCAGGAGAGGAAAGGCAGATCTGTCTATTCGAATAAAGGAAGTATTGAGTAAACGATAGAATACAGCCTGATTAAAAACTTATTCCAACTGAATGATGAGAGGGAATGAGCCTTTTCGTGACATGAAAATGTAAAGAAAATCAATTTACCGGCTCCTAATGAGTTTTCACAAGATTGGGAGTATGAAGTGTCCGATTCCCCAAGAGTAGCCGATTTCTTATTTGCATATGAAAACTTTAATAACTTTAATCTAGAGATAGAGGAAAAGTTTGCTTTAATGATTGTTATTATTTCCTCATACGATGATGCGATGGTAAAAGAAAAGGATGAGGAGAGTTGGGCTACCTCCATAAGGAATAATCTCCTTAAAGATATTCGCATTCATAAGAATACGATTGATTATTGGGCGATGTCGGATGAGGCCGATTTGGATAATTGCTTTTTGTAACACCTTTTATAAGAGAGATCGTAAATGTAGCTAAGCTAGGTGGTTGAAATTAAACTTCCATAAGGCTTATCCCACCTTTAACGATGAGGGAAACATGAGAGTAAATGGAGGGTTAAACATGCATTGGGAGTACGAGGAATTATTTGAGGCAATCATTGAAATGTACCAAGAGTATAGAGCAAAGGACATGAGGGATACTCAAGCGCTGTCTAGGACCCTTGGTGAATTTGAAACAACGATGAACCTTGGTATCTTGGAAAAATCGATAGTC
Organism: Brevibacillus sp. NRRL NRS-603; assembly: GCF_003013445.1. Classification (NCBI taxonomy): domain Bacteria; kingdom Bacillati; phylum Bacillota; class Bacilli; order Caryophanales; family Paenibacillaceae; genus Brevibacillus; species Brevibacillus sp. NRRL NRS-603. The sequence goes on from NZ_PXZN01000008.1 coordinate 184,801, forward strand.
ATGATAGCCTACGGAGAGATATTATTAACCCACTCGGCAGTATTTCACAAATCCAAAGAGTATCTTTTAAAAGAATTGGATCGTTTGAATATGCAGCAACTAAAGGAAAAACTGTCACTGGAACAATTCGATAATCTTATTACACGAAAAACCCTGTTATTAGAAAAAATTGAACAGAAGCCAATTGCATATCATTTAGATAAGATAGTTTAACTGGAATTTTTCAACCCAAATCCCCTAAGAAATTTGACAACTATTTACATAAAGTTGTATATTAAACTACTAAATGTAACCCCCTATATACATAAACAATTCTTCTATCCAAACTCCACGAGGAGGAATGACACGATGGAAATGTCTATCACAAGAGGACTGTCAGAATTAAAGTTACTCGATAAAAGAATCCAAAAAGGAATCAATGAAACGACTTTCATGTCCTCGGCCATTGGACCTAAGCCAGTAACTGGCTATACTTCAACTGAACTGTATGTGGAAACGACAGAGCGCAACTACCAATCCACCATTGATCTAATAAAAAGAAGACAAAAAATTAAGTCGCTGATCGTCGAGTCCAACGCGAAGACGATGGTAACGATTAGCGGCAAGAGAATGACAGTTGCCGAAGCAATCGAGCGAAAAACCTCCATTCAATATGAGAAATTACTGCTGGAGAAAATGAGAAGAGATTACAATCACGCTGTCACGCAGGTTGAAGAGAAAAATGAAGAAGTACAGCTGCGATTAGAAAAGCTGCTCGAAGCGAACTTTGGCAAAGACTCCAAGGTGAAGGATACAGAAATGGAAGCGATCTCCAAACCGTTTAAAGAGCAAAATGAAGCGAAGCTCGTAGACCCATTGAAGTTGAAAGAGAAAATGGATACGCTCAGTAAAGAAATCGATGAGTTTGAGTGTGAAGTCGATTTTATTTTAAGTGAATCCAATACGATTACCAAAATCAATCTTGTGGATTAACAGTGTGTTTTGCTGCTAATCATTTGAATAGCTGATAAACGAGAGTCCCTTACCTAGTGGGTTAACTAGGCCATCCTAAAACTATTTGGTAAATATGAGGATGAAAGCTCAAAGGTTAGCGCTCAGATTTCAAAACTTACGTATCAAAGCTCTTTAGGCTCAAAGATCAGGACTTAGGCTTTAAGACTCGATGAAATCTTGGAGTACTGGTCCATAAAAGTGCACTCTCTGGACTTTTCAGCAACCACCAAGCTAAATGATTAGCAACTAGCACTCATTCGAAGTAGAGATATGTTGAGAATTGATTTTCAACGTATCTCTACTTTTTTATTTTAAACGAAACGGTTAAGAGATAGCGAAGATATGTCGATACAAATAGGAAGAAAAGGAAATAAATTGATTGTGCCATACAAGGAAAGTCAGGGAGTGAAGTAATGGAATTTGAGTTTCATGTTACCTTCAACGATCTACAACTTGATGAAAAGGAAGCTTTTATCGATCTCTGCCAATCGCAACAAGTGAAGCCGGTCATGATCGTTTTGGATCAGGGAAATTACATCAATCAACCGATGATAACAGGAGTAATTAAACGACCAGGTTTTCATGAAGCCAATATAGAGATGGAAAAGATTGCAGCTACGTTTCAAAACAACGGTTTTACCATCGTCCGAAAAAAAGTAGAGATTTCACCAAAGGAAGAAACGTACTTTTACCAGCCCATCCTAAAAAACTCGAAGCCTTACTTCGAATGGCATGGCAAAGTACAGGTCGATGATGTCGCGGCGTTACGAAATTTATGCGAGGGTCATGGCGGACATATTTCGAGAAACTCTTTGAATGCAAATGGAAAAGTGAGATTTATCACCGTCCGAGAATATGAAAGCCCGAAACAGTTTTATGATCGAGTAGAAATGATACATACCATTTTGCAAGCAAATCAGATCGGGCTAATTAAAGAACAATATGAACTATGTATTTATGACAGCCGCGAAGAGCTGGACAGCGGTTGGATTTCCTAATTTTTAAGATGGAGGATCATGATGATTACATACGACGATGTAGCAGGGTTGGAATATGAAGCGAGAGAGCTCATTGTTTTGGAAGCACTGTTGAGAAGAATTGCTCTTGTGAATATGCCCTTTGTATTAAAAGGCAGCCTTCTAACCAGACAATATTTGGACAACCGAGAGATTCGGGACGCGGATGATATCGACTTATTGTATGCCGGGAAGATCAGGGACGTCGAACATGCCCATGAAGTATTTACGCAATGGATGATTCAAGTAACCGAAATGGATCTAAACGACGGCGTCGTGTTTAGAAGTTTTCGCGAGAATGCATTTTGGAGATATATCGATTACGCTATGGCAGATGATTTTCCGACGATCAATACGGATATTGCCTATTATTTCAAGGGTCAAACAAGGGAAGCAAATGACTATAACGAGCTGAATCTGGATATTTCGTTTAACTTGGAAATGGATGCAGACCCGGTTCCGCTGGAGTACCAACCTGTCTTTGGGGATCGTTTTCTTGTTCCGTACACCGTACCCCTGTCCATCCAGGTTGCTTGGAAGCTGCATCAAACGATTGTCAGGCCGAGGTTTAAAGACTTGTACGATTTGAAATTCTTACTCTCTCATCCGTCCTATGACAACGAAGCGCTCAAGGAAACATTACAGGCGCTCGTGAACGAATGCAGTATCGATCCAGCTATTAAAAAAACGGATATGAAAAAGGTGCTTGTTGATGATTTACATCACATATACGATTCATTATCCTACGATTACCACTTGAGAAAATATGCTGGCAGCATGGATCGTGGACTCTATTTTACGCAGTTTGTCACTGAGTTGCGCAAAAAGATGGACATTGCCGGGATTAATGGGTATGCGTTTGAAAGTTTACCGAGTCCAGCACTAAAAAAATTGTAACAGGATAGTAAGTGAAGTAGGCTTATTCCGTCTTTCAAGTTAGAAGGAATGAGCTTTTTTAAATGTCCTGGAGGTGTGCGGATGAATTTTTTCTTGAAACCAAGCACGATCATATTCTGCCTAGTTTTGTTAATAGGAAATCTGAACGTAATTCCTTCGCAGAACACTAGTCTATGGTTACAAATATTGATCCTAATAGTGTGACGTCACTTTAATCCCACGTTTGCGGAGATTCGACATCAAACGGTTCACCTGATTTTGGTGAACGGCAGTCTCAACCAAACAAAGCACGACCCGAACTATCTAGGGATTCAAACGAAAACATTTGAGCTCGAACTAAAGGGGATAGCGTTCGTCCCGACTCGCCCCCTAATATTCTTCCGAATCAGATTGCTTCTAGGTGCTAGTTATTCTCCCATAGCACACTGTATATAAGAAAAAAAGACCGCACGACAGGAAAGAGCTAGAACTGTATTGGGAAGATATGAGAAAAAACCTGAATATTGAATTGAGGTGACCAGCATGTACAAAGAATTAGATGTTTTCATAACAGGCTGCCAAAATACCGTTGATTATTGGTATGATGTTGGTTGCATAATAGCGTCTGACATGCTAGCGAAGTTCAGCAAAAAGGATTGGGAAGACCTGTCCATTCATGTGCTGATGAAACCGTTAGAATGGCAGCGAAAACTCGCATACTGTATGGATAGTTCTTGTAATGAGCATGAGTTGAACATTCTACTATCGTTGCTGGATACGGATGATGAGGAACTTTTCGTGATCTGTGTAGATACGTTGAGAAGCTATACCACTCTAGAAGGGAAACAAATGATACGTGAAAATCCTGCCATACTCGTTCGCGTAAATGAATTGCTTCCCAGAGCTGGCGTTGCGACTAGGGGAGTATTAGAGGATTTTCTTGTGAAAATACATGGCTAATACTTGTGCTGCTAAATTACGGAGAGCTATATAAAAGCAGCGAAGACAGTTCTAAGCTACAATTGCTGAAATATGAAAATGTATTTCAAGATTGCCTCGTCTTTGACACACTTGGCTTGTTGTGAATGCAGTCTTTGCAGTTGGAAATAGGGCGAGGAACTGCAATTCGTTTCAGGAGTATCATTCGGAAAAAGATATAGTTGCCATAGTGGGGAAAACTCGGAAATCACGGGATATTTCCTAGTCGATAATCAAGATGGCGAATTGAAAGTGTGCTGGCAAGTGTTTAACGAAATTCATACTGGTATAGAACCGCCCAATTCACCACATACTACAAACGCTATATCTATACCATGAGAGGTGGAGCGTCCGGATGAGTATGACAATGAGTCGGCCCGTAACCGACGTACTTAATAAACAGGTTGCCAACTGGTCTGTGCTGTATATGAAGCTGCATCATTATCACTGGTTTGTCAAAGGCCCGAATTTTTTTACCCTGCATGAAAAATTCGAGGAGCTATACAACGAAGCAGCCAAAAATGTGGATGAGCTGGCAGAGCGGCTGTTAACGGTTGGGGGCAAGCCTGTTTCGACGTTGAAGGCCTGTATGGAGCAGGCTTCCATTAAGGAAGCGACAGGTGGAGAGTCTGCGGATCAGATGGTAGAGGCAGTCGTGAATGATTTTACACTCCTGATCAAAGAGCTCAAAGAAGGTATTACAGCCGCGGAAGCAGGGGACGATGAAGCGACTGGCGATATGTTCTTAGGGATCATGGACAGCCTGCAAAAGCATGTGTGGATGCTGCAAGCCCACTTGGGAAAATAACAAGAAATTCTTTTACAAGCAAAGCTGATGCCATGGGGTATCGGCTTTTTTCCTATGTACTCATGAAGGCAAAGTGCAGAGCAGCTCTGATTTGGGGCAACCCCCTTGTTCCCAAGAAAGTCATGCTGGTGTAAACTAACTTTGTGTTGAATTAAAGAAAGCACTTTCATGATGGAAAGGATGTACATTCCCATGGCATCACCCTATGTTACATTTAATCGCGAGCAGTGGAGTGCTCTGCGGGCTTCCACGCCGTTGACCATATCTGATAACGAGCTTTCCCTTTTGCAGGGCTTGAACGAGAAAATGTCCATGACCGAGGTCTCCGACATTTACCTTCCGTTGTCCCGTCTGCTGAATTTGTATGTCGGGGGCACGCAGGAGCTGTACCAGGCGACTCACACTTTTTTAGGGAACCAGGATGGCAAGGTTCCATTCATTATTGGTATCGCAGGCAGTGTGGCTGTAGGAAAAAGCACAACGGCTCGCATTTTGCAAACGCTGTTGTCCCGCTGGCCGAATCATCCGAAGGTCGATTTGGTTACGACAGATGGATTCCTGTATCCGAACAAGGTTCTAGAAGACAGAGGGATCATGAAGCGCAAGGGATTCCCGGAGAGTTATGACTTGCGACGCTTTATCCATTTTTTATCCGATGTAAAATCGGGTTTGCCTGAAGTGAAAGCGCCAGTTTATTCCCATCTTGTGTATGATATCGTGCCAGATGAATGGCAGACCGTAAGACAGCCTGACATTTTGATTGTCGAAGGCTTGAATGTGCTGCAACCGCCTAGAGGTGACGAAAACGATGCTCGTATTTCCGAGGTCATTGTTTCCGATTTCTTTGACTTCACGATCTACGTGCACGCGGAAGAGAAGCATATCCTGCAATGGTATGTAGAGCGATTCAAGCTGCTGCGTCAGACAGCGTTTTCCGATCCGTCCTCGTATTTCAAGCGTTATGCGAGTTTGTCTGACGAAGAGGCGACTGAGGTAGCCACCGGTATTTGGACGGAGATCAATGGAGCTAACCTGCGCCAAAACATTTTGCCGACGCGTGTTCGCGCGCAATTGATTTTGGACAAGGGGCAGAATCATATGGTGCAAAGCGTGAAGCTACGCAAGCTGTAGACAAAAAGGGGGGACGGTTGTCATGAAAGTGATTAGTGCCTGTTTGATCGGCTGTGAATGCCGTTACGATCAGAAGTCATGCTTGGACCAAGAGCTGGAGCAATTGCTCCGGGAAGGAAAGGCTATTCCCGTCTGTCCTGAACAGCTGGGAGGCTTGCCAACACCACGACCGCCAGCAGAAATCATCGGGGGGACTGGCGAAGATGTTCTGGATGGCAAAGCACGCATCATAGATGACACTGGCCGAGACGTCACAGAGGAATTTTTGATGGGGGCCAACCAAGCGCTGAAGCTGGCGAAAACGGTTGGAGCCACATCCGCCATCTTAAAAGAAAACAGCCCGTCCTGTGGAAGCTCCTTCGTTTACGATGGCAGCTTTTCCGGGAAAAAAGTGCCAGGTGTCGGGCTGACGGCAGCGCTGTTTCGCAGAAACGGGATTGAGGTAACATCTGAGACGAAAACATCTAATGAATAACAAAGGGGGGCGCGCTGAATAGCGTCCCCCTTTACAATCTGCTCATATAATAAGCGGTCTCTTCAAGCAACTCCTGTATTTTGAACCAAGAACGCCAGAGAGAAAAACTGAAGAAAACACATGCAACAAATGCTAGAGCAGGAAGGCTACTATCGCGAATAACATTTCGCAGTATAAACCAAACGGACAGTATGTACGACAAGATTAGGAAATAAAAGATGACATTGCGCTCTTCTCGAATGAGCAGATCGATTTTATCCTCCAGTAATGAAAACTCCAGTTGGTTGTCTTTGTGCATTTGTTGGCGATCTACTCGAGTGTGTGGGGTTGCAAAGCTGTACAGCTCTATTTCTTCCCTGTTTGGTTCCTTGAGAAATTCCACTTGAAACATCACACCTGTAAAAGTCGAACGTTTCATGTACAGATTGTCGGTATAGAGGCGATTTTGATTTTCCCATACTTGCAAGATAATAAACGAGGCAATGAATAGTGTGAAGACAATCATCAATTTCCAGTACGGTATCGGTACCATCTTTTTTCGAAAAGAACGACCTAGCTCCATGCGATCAAATCCTTTGAAATTTTTACCATATAATACCACGAAAAAGACCCTTCACGAAGCATGCTGCCTGATGGAAGGGTCTTCCTGCCTTTTACAACTCCTTCAACAACCTCTCCAGCTTTTTCTGCTGTTCTTTCCGTTTTTTCTTCGCAATCCGGTCTTCTTCTTGCAGGGCCATAACGAGTGAGAAGCACATCAGGACCATGATGACGGTGAAAGGCAACGCTGCCACAATGGAGGCTGTCTGCAGGCCTTCTAAGCCGCCGCTTAACAACAGAACGATCGCGATAGCAGATTGGAGGACGCCCCAGGTGAATTTTACCCGATTCGACGGGTCCAGATTGCCATCAGAAGACAGCATGCCAAGCACGAAAATAGCTGAATCCGCCGATGTGATAAAAAACGTGATGATCAACAAAATCGCAACGACAGCGAGAATGTACCCCATGGGCAACTGCTCCAGTGCGAGGAACAACGCAGTCGAGATGTCACTTTGTACCGCTGCCCCTATAGGTGCTTGATCAAAAATTTCGAGGTGAAGCGCAGTCCCGCCAAACACCGAAAACCAAATGAAGCTCAACAAACTCGGAACGAGCATCACGCAAATGACGAATTCCTTGATCGTGCGACCTTTGGAGACACGTGCGATAAACATGCCGACGAACGGCGCCCAGGCAATCCACCACGACCAGTAAAACAGCGTCCAGTTGGCTACCCATGTCCCTTGTGTAAAAGGGGTCAGCCGCAAGCTCATGGAAATGAGATTGTTCAAATAGCTGCCCAGCGTGCTCGTGAAGGCGTCAAAAATAAACGAAGTAGGACCAAATACGAGCGTCAGCAGAAGGAGCATCAAGGCCAATATCAGATTCGTATTGCTCAAATACTTGATACCCCGATCCAGTCCTGTCGTAGCCGAGAGCAGAAATAGGACTGTAATAATGGAAATGATCACGATTTGGACAGTGGTGTTGGACGGCAATCCGAAGAGGTGAGACAAGCCACCGTTTATTTGCAGGGTCCCCAAGCCGAGGGAGGTAGCGACCCCGAACGCAGTGGCGATGACCGCCAGAATATCGATCGCTTTTCCAAGTGGTCCGTGTACGCGTTCACCGAGCAGCGGGCCAAAGGTGGAGGAAATCAAGCCCTTCGTCCCTTTGCGAAATTGAAAATACGCGAGAGCGAGCGCAATGAGAGCGTAGATCCCCCAAGGATGCAGCCCCCAGTGAAAAAACGCATAGCGCAGAGCAGTTTGTGCGGCTTCGGTCGTTTGTCCTGGCACACCTGCAGGCGGAGAAAAGTAATGAGAGATGGGCTCCGCAACACCCCAAAAGACAAGTCCAATCCCCATCCCAGCAGAAAACAGCATGGCAAACCACGTAGGGAGCGAATATTCCGGCTCGTCATCGTCGCTCCCTAAAGGGATTTGTCCGTATCTGCTAAAGGCAAGGAAGATGCAAAAGATCAGAAAACCGAAAGTCACGATTAAATAAAACCAGCCAAAATTCGTCGTGGTCACCTTCAGGACATGGGAAGCCGCAGAGGCGAAAAGCTCAGGAGAAATCGCGCCGAACAGCACAATGACAAATACAATGACCAACGATATCAGGAAAGTCATCTTTATCCTCCCGGGAATCTACAAGAAATGGTAATAGTTTATCATCCCGCGGGATTTCCAAGATTATTCTTGGATGTGATTGCCCTTGAATGGAGTCATGATGAAAACGTCTCGATAAACCGATTCGCTGCTTTGGACAGATGGCGTCCAGACTGCCAAACGACAGCAGCGGAAGAATAAATGGAAGTTCCGGAGAGTCGAATCCCGCGAATTTGTTCGCTCTGATGAGTCTCCCATGCCGAGATGGGGACGATGGAGGAACCGACCGAGGAGGCGACCATGCTGACGATGAGAGAGATGTCCGGGCACTCGCAGATGACATGCGGTTCCACGCCTAGACGGGAGAATTCCTTGATAATCAAGTCGTAGATGCCCAAGCCTGGCGTACTCGGCATAATGAGCGGGAGCTGGGCGATCTCGCGCATTTCGATTTCTTTACGATCGGCATAAGGGGAGGTGGCAGGAACGATGAGCACAAAATCCTCTTCCTCCAACGGAATCATGGTGCAGTTGTTCAGCGAGTGGGGGAGACGCACGATAGCGACTTCTATGGTTCTGCGCTCCAGCCACTGATTGAGGAGCTGCGTATCGCCTTTCCAGATTTTATACGTAATGAGCGGATATTTTTGCTGAAACACGCGAATTTGCTCTGGCAGGCGATAAGCCGACAGTGCACTGACACCGATGGAAAGCGTCCCACGAATGCCTTCTCCTGTTTCTTTTACCTCGGAGAGAGCTTCCTCCATTTGATGAACGATATTGAGCGCCTGTTTATAGAGAGTGACGCCTGCTTCTGTCAGGACCATTTGTTTTCCTGATCGCTCAACGAGCATGATTCCGAGCTCCTCCTCCATTTGTTTCAGCTGCTGACTCAAAGGCGGCTGGGCCATGTTCAGTCTTTTAGCTGCTCCCGTTATCTGACCTTCTTCTGCTATGGCGATAAAGTAACGCAGTTGTCGAATGTCCACACACAATGCCTTCTTTCCTTACGAGAATAGTTCCATATGAAAACGATATGAAAATTAGATTTTATGGATATTTTTCATATTGATGAAGCTATGATAGCATGTTTCGTGTGAATCTTCACTTCATGGAAAAGACATAAAAGAAAGAAGGGAAATCCGTGCGTACGTGGATGGAAAAGCTATTTCACTTGCGCGCTTACGACACGACGTTTCAAAGGGAACTCATCGCCGGATTTATTGGCTTTGTCACCATTGTCTACATTGTTGCCGTAAACGCTTCGATTTTAAATGATGCTGGAATACCGATGGAAGCAGGCATTCTAGCGACTGTATTGACGGCATTTATCGGGTCACTTCTCATGGCCTTTTGGGCAAATGCTCCTATTATTCTGGTTCCCGGCATGGGGATCAATGCTCTATTTACGTTCACGTTATGCCAATCGATGGGCCTTACTTGGCAGGAAGCATTGGCAGCTGTTTTTGTTTCGGGTCTGATCTTTAGTGTGATTGCCTTTACCAAGGCCGCGAAGATATTGTCCAGTGCGATTCCTTCTTCGCTAAAAGAAGCGATTACCGTAGGGATTGGATTGTTCTTGACCTTCATCGGTCTGCAAAAAGGCGGGCTGATCGTCATGAATCCGTCTACTTTTGTCGCGCTGGGTGACTTGTCCAGCCCGCATGTGATCGTCACGCTAATTACTTTGATTGTTACGTTGATTTTGTTTATTCGAAATGTGCCGGGCAACTTCTTGATCGGAATTGCGGTTGGTACAGGACTTGGCTTTTTGTTCGGGATTGTCGAGCCAGGAGGGGGAGGATCGTTTTCGTTTGCGGATTACGGAAGCGTATTTGCGGGTCTTTCCTTTTCTGCCATTTGGGCGTTGCCATTTTGGATCGCGACCTTCTCATTGGCAATGGTCATCGTCTTTGAAAATATTGGCCTGATTCATGGGCATACCTCGATGCTTGGACAGCCGGAGAAGTTCGGCCGTTCACTGCAAGCGAATGCGTTGTCGGCTGCCATCTCTGGTATTTTGGGAACCAGTCCGACAGTTTCGACGGTGGAGACCGCGGCAGGAATCGCAGCGGGAGGACGGACGGGACTGACAGCACTTGTAACAGGTACCTTGTTCCTGCTCTCGCTCGGTTTGCTTCCTGTTATCAAAATGATTCCGGATGGAGCCATTGCTCCGGTGCTCATCATCATTGGCGCACTGATGCTGCAAAATGTACAGAATATCAATCTGAAGGACTTCTCGGAAGGCTTCCCTGCCTTTTTGATCATCGCGATTATCCCGCTGTCCTACAGCATAGTAGATGGAATTGCGTTTGGATTCGTGGCGTACCCGCTCATGAAGCTCGCATTGGGCAAACGTCGGGAAGTGCCTGCGCTGATGTACGTCATCGCGGGATTGTTCTTGCTGAATCTCATGCTGCCGATCTTCACATAAAAGAGTAGGTTTCCCTCGACTTAGGTTGGGGGGTTTTTTGTTCTGTTCTCCCGGCGATTTGCCTCGTAAAACCTCAATCACAACGAAAAAGTCCCTTTGCCAATGAGAGAGGCAAAGGGATTATTCGTGGAGAGATGCGTATGAATTATCGTTTTACCAGCGTAAACGCTTGTTTTACTTGGTCGAGAGACATCATCAGAGGGATGAATTTCTTCCCTTCTTTGCTTGCTGGGTCAAATACTGTGTCTTGTGGCAAGCTTGCTACATATACCGTGTTGGTTGCTTGGTTACGTGCAATTTCGACGCCGACTGGCGGCTCGTCCGGGTTGTTCAGTTTTTTCCAGTCATTTTGGTCAAACGCGGTGATAACTACAACAGGTGTACGATCTTCCGGTTTCTCAGCATTGAAGATGAAGCGGGTTACACTCTTTGCTTCTGGCAGGAATTCGTCTGCATTTGGTCCAGTTTTTTCTTCGACAAGGATGTTGCCGTTCCAAGATTTTGGACCTTTAAAAGCAAAGGCTGCGTCTTGGCTTTTGAAAGTATCATGGTAGACTTCGAGTGGTGTTACAGCTGGTTCGAAGTTGGCACTCATCAATTCCCATTTTGTTTGGTTCCACTTCCATTTGGATTTGAGGTAGCCGCGAACGTCTGCATTGTAATCACCAGTCAGACGCTCTGTGCCTTCTAGGACGTAGAGGCCATTTTTGTTTAGGTCGATTGGCTTCAGCTCTACGAAGTCTGCTCCGACTACACCCGCTTTGTTTTTATCCAGACCTGGCAGGCTGAGCTCTTTCGCTTTTCCATCTTTCATCGTGTAGATGTGATTGGTTGTGTAGCCGCCGCTTCCGCCAGTGCTTGCAGTAACCATGATCTCGCCTTTTTTATCGTAAGTGAAATCTTGAACGGAGAGCTTCGGCTCGTAGCCGCTGTCCTTCACGTCGATGTGAAAAGATTTCTTCGTTTTGCCATCTGTTACTTTGATAGTGAGGTCTTTCACGTATGGGCTGTTTTTCTCTTTTTTTCCGTACAGAACGATTGTATCTGCGGTCTTGTCACCCGTTACGTCTGTTGTTTTTTTCGTAATCTCTTGCAAGCCTTTTGTTGTAGCAGTTGTGTTGCTTGCATCTGCTGTAATGGCATATCCTCCAGTGAAAAGTACGGAAGTAAGTACTGTTCCTGTTACGAGTTTGTTCAAGTGCTTCATGTGAAGAATCTCCTCCCCAGTCGCTGACTGATCATGATGAAAAGTGTAGTGTGCTGTATGTTGTGCTTGTCCTTGCTACACGTTCATTATGTACGATAGGGTGGATGTATTGGTTACAGACTATCGACATAAATCCTACAAATCAGTAACAGGTAAATATTAGGGTGCCAGGAGGTTGCTCGCTTCTTTTAGCAGTACTTCGCTGCTTTGCTCCAACAGCATGGGGTAGAGTCGTGTTTTGTCTGGAGCTAACGCGAGGAGCTGATCATATACCGCAGCGGAGGCATAGAGCAGGTCAGAAGCGTGGATAATCTGCTGCAAGGAGTGTGCATCAGCGAATCCTGCGGTCATGTGTTGAATCTGTTCGATACCAGCCTCTAGTACACGTCCTGCCATCCATTCCCCGCCTTTTTTTCCGAGACAAACAAATCCAACTGAACGGCCTGCCTCCAGGCGAGCGATCTCCAGAAGCGTGCTCGTCTGGGCATTTGCCCCAATGATGAGGACAGATTTGTGATAACGAGTAGCTAATTCTTTTACTTCGTCTGCATGGTTGACGGTGGTGACAATTTGGTCGGCATCTTGTAAGGCAGAGAGTACATCTGAATGGTTTTCAAGATAGGCAACCTGAATGGGCTGACCGATAATCTCTTCTATTTTCCTACGATAAAAAGGATGATCATGCTCGTGACATTCCACCAAGAGCCATCGGGCTTCTTTTTGGGACTGGGAAAGAAACAAATGTCCGTACGCAATGGAGGCAAGCATCAGCTCATCCAGTGAAAACGGAAGCTGCTGTGCTTCAGTCATGATGGTTTTGGCGTGATCATAAAGCGATTGCTGACGCATGCGAAAGGCAGTAATTGCAGATTTGTCGGCGATAGAGGTACCGCGACCCTTTTGCATATGGACGAGTCCTTCATCCCGTAGCTGCGTGTATACGGCATTGATGGTGTTGCGGTTGACCTGCAGCTGATCGGCTAATTGGGCAGCAGGTGGCAGCATTTCGCCCGGTTGAAGGTGGCCTACGCCAATAAGAAGCTTCAATTGTTCTTTGATTTGGATATGAATCGGGATTGGAAAGTCCGCATTTAGCCGCACAAGTGATTGAGTCATGGATATTCGCCTCACAGTTTGGTGTTTGTATTTTATTTTACTAAATATCTAGGTAACTAGCTATTATTTATGTTTTTGTTAGATAGCTTACAGAACAAGGAAGGGTCACTTGCTACGATGTGAGTAGGAGGTGGCTGTGTTGAGCGATGGATGGAGCATAAAGGAATTTGTAGCCAAAATGAAGGGGAGAAGCAGAACGCCTTTGAAAATATCTGGCTCGGTCGCTTTGATTGGAGGCCTTGGCGGATTGGTGACGATAGGGGTGTTGGGAATGCTGACGGAATTCACCACCGCTGTCTGGTTGATGGCTTCATTTGGAGCAAGCTGTGTGCTTGCTTTTGTGGCCTGGGATTCGCCGTTATCTCAGCCGCGCAATATCATCGGGGGCCATTTTTTCACCAGCTTGGTTGGCGTGCTGCTCTATCAAATAGGCGGATCGCAGCTATGGGTCGTAGCAGTTAGTGTCGGTCTGGCGATTGTCGCCATGCATGTGACGAAGACGACGCATCCTCCTGCGGGTGCTAATCCGATAGTCATTGTCATGGACGGCAAGGGGTGGGAGTTTTTATTGTCTCCGGTACTCATAGGGGCAGTAGTTGTTGTGCTGATTGCTTTGTTCGTCAATAACATGCACAAGAAACGTGCTTATCCTGTGTTTTGGGTATAGCAGTATCTAGGTAAAGTATGGCCGCCTTTTATGAGGTGGTCATTTTTTCATTTTGGAGGAAGAGTGTCGAGTAATTGACAAATGAATCAAAATACATAAAAGTATAGGTAACTAGGTATTTAAAATGGCGAGGGATATATGATGAGTGAGCAAATTGTTCTAGCCAAGAAAACGGTGTTTCAGACACCGACCGACACTCGAATGGGCATTTTCTTCATTCAAAAGGGACTCCTGCGTCTCTCTCGGCTGAACGAGGATGGAAAGTCCTTTACCGTGGGATTGCTGGGACCTGGAGCTGTTTTTGGCGAAATGGGGGAAATAGCGCTAGGGTCACGCGCTGTCTACATTGAAGCGATGCAAAAAACGATCCTTACTCATTGGAGTGCGACTCGGACGGAAGAAATGCTGCAAGCATGTCCGCCAAGCTTGAAAGAAATGATGTTCCAGTTGTCAAAAAGATTGGGCGAACAAGAGGAGCGGATGGAAAAGCTGGCTTTGGAATCGGTTAGGGATCGTGTGTTGCATCTGTTGGTTCAGTTATGTCAGCGATTTGGCAAAGCAGAAGAGCCGTTTTGGAAATTGACCGTCTCTCTCTCCCATCAGGAGATTGCCAACATGGTGGGGGCGACCAGAGAAACGGTTTCATTAGCATTAGCCGGTTTGGTCGAGGAGGGAATAGTGTTGGTGTCCCGCATGTCGATTGCTGTGCATGCATCGAGAATGGTTGATAAAATAAGAGAATGCAAGTAAAATGATTGAATGCTCAAAACGGGCCGCGGTTCGTAAACTCCCGCGTTATCAAAACTAGGAGGAAATTATATGTTTAATTTTTGGATCGGAGTGCTTTTTGCTCTGGTGAACTTCGGGCTGTTCCTGCTCTGCTACCGATTTTTCGGCAGAATGGGACTGTACGCGTGGATCGGGATGGCAACCGTGCTGGCCAACATTCAGGTGGTCAAAACAATCGAGATGTTTGGCTTGGTCATGACGCTCGGCAATACGATTTATGCTTCTATTTATTTGATAAGCGATCTATTGAACGAGAAGTATGGGGAAAGAGAAGCGAAAAAAGCTGTATGGTTCGGTTTCTTTACCTTAATTGCGGCAACGATCATCATGCAGCTCGTGCTGGTGTTTGAACCACAGGAAACAGATATCGCCCAAGGCTCCTTGCAGACGATTTTTGGCTTGATGCCAAGAGTGGCATTAGGTAGCTTGTGTGCGTATTTTGTCAGCCAATTTGTCGACGTGAAAATCTATTCGTGGTTGAAGAAAAAATGTCCGGGCCCAAATCAGCTCTGGATTCGCAATAATGGAAGCACCCTCTTCAGTCAGTTGCTCGACTCGGTTACCTTTTGTACGATTGCCTTTTTGGGAGAATTCCCGATGGACGTATGGTGGCAAATCCTGTTGACTACCTACCTGATCAAGTTTGTTGTATCGGCAGCCTCGACGCCGGTTCTATATATCGCACGCAGTATGAAAGTAGACGAAAGCTAATTGACAAAAACACTGAAAAACCGCCAAGGACGATGGAGCTTGGCGGTTTTTGTTTTTCCATGTTTAGAAGGATTATACAAACTTTACATCAAATTTACATAAGGTTCAGGTTATACGTTTACCATCTTATAGTAGTTACTTCCGACATGATGTGAGGAGGAATGATGCAAGAATGTTGAAAAAAAGAGGGAGTGCTTCCAGATGGCCGAAGCTGGCGCTAGTAGCCGCAGTCATGGTGGGAACTATTTTACCTACCGGGTGGATGCCACAGGCAAAAGCCGCACGGGCTGATCATGTGGTGATCAGTGAGGTGTATGGGGGTGGGGGGAACACTGGTGCCCTGTACAAGAATGACTTCATTGAACTGTATAACCCGACAGACACGGCTGTTTCGGTTGGAGGCTGGTCTGTTCAGTATGCTTCTGCTTCAGGAACGTCTTGGCAAAAGGCAGGGCTGACAGGAAGCATAGCCCCGTACGGCTTCTATTTGGTTCAGCTAGCAACATCGGGTACAGCAGGGGGGGAACTGCCAACTCCTGACGATAGCGGGACTCTGAACTTGTCAGGGTCGAATGGAAAGGTTGCGCTGGTTAGCGATGGTGTCCCGTTAACAGGGGCGGATGTCACATCCCAGGCAAGTGTCGTGGATATGGTCGGCTTTGGTACTGCCAATTCATCTGAGGGCAGCTCACCAGCACTAGCTCCCTCCAATACGACCAGCGCCCAACGCATTAGCGACGCCAGCGGCATTGTGCCGAACGGAGGGAATGGCTGGGATACCAATAACAACCGCAACGATTTTATCACAGGGGCACCTACTCCCAAAAACACGCAAAGCCCAGTAGAACCGCCGCTCCCAACAGACGTGACAGAAAAGCTGAACGCTACAGAACTTATTTTTGATTATACGGATCCTATCCAAGCAATAATTCGCGGCTATGTCGGTCAAGGGCGGACTATTAAGGTTTATGCGAGTCAGCCAACAGGAACAGGTAGCGACACTCCTTTGGCCCAGCAAGATTCGGATGCTTCCGGATTCATCGAGCTGACTTTTGCGAATCCCGATCCAAATGCGCAGGGAGTTTATCTCACGGCAACGGAGGGAAGCAAGAAGGAGAGCGCGAGCATCGAGCTGAGACCAGCGGTAGCCAGTTCAGCTTTGATCCAGGATAAAGTCAGCCTGCAAGTATTGAACGGTGTGGGCGAACTGCGAGGAGAAGCAGGAGCGGCAGCGGGGAATGCGATACTGCGCGCATACGATCCGCAAAAACAACCGCTGATGCTAAGTAACAAAGAAACAGGAACTGCACAGGCAAACGGGTCATTTTCTTTTACGATTCCAAACATCGATCAGCTGGATCATATTCTCGTAACGCAGCAAACAGCTGGGGAATATGGCAAGTCGTTTGAGAGCCCGGAAGTAAGCGTTACCAAATCAGCAGTGGGTTCGTCTACGATTGCTGAGGCAAGAAACACCCCGGTAGGAACGAACGTGGTTGTCAGCGGAACGGTGACGGCGATGTTTGAAGCGGGCGGACAAAACAATGTTTATTTCCAAGACGATACGGCGGGGCTCGTACTTCGTGCGCCAGGGCTTACTGGCAAAATTGAGGTGGGAGACAAGATCCGGGCTACCGGAAAAATGAGTGATTATTATGGACTTGCTCAACTCGAAGCGCTCACTGATAACGTGGAAATCGTGCAAAAGCAAGCAGGTGTGCCTAACCCGCAAGTGGTGACTTCCACTGATTTTGCAGCTGCTACAGGAGAGGCTTTGGAAGGCAAGCTGGTGACGGTTAAGGTGGTTACCGTCAAATCGGTATCAAGCGGCAACTACACGCTGGAGGATCAGCACGGTACGTTTGTGTCTCGTCCTGCCGCCACTCTTCCGCTCCCAGTGAACAAGAGCTATGCAGCTATTACGGGCGTAGTGAACTACGACCGCAATGTATACAAGCTGGTGCCGCGCACTGTTGCTGATCTCGTAGAGGACGAGAATAAAGTCCCCATGGTCACAGCGAGTCCCGCAGGCCCTATGGTGACACAAGGAACAAAAGTAACGCTCTCAACGACGATGGCAGATACGGTGATTTACTACACGACGGATGGCTCAACGCCGACTAGGGGAAGCATCAAGTATACGGGACCAATCCAGATTGACACGGATACGACTCTTTTAGCCATAGCGGTTAAAGAAGGCTATACAGACAGTAATATAGCTACGTTCCGCTACGTGATTCAAAAGGAAAATATTCGTATCCATGACATTCAAGGAACCTCGCACCGTTCACCGATGGCGGATGGAACGGTGACCAATGTTCCGGGAATCGTAACGGCTATCGTCAAAAACGGAAGCAATGTACAAGGCTTTTATATGCAAGATCCGATTCCAGACGCAGATCCATTTACCTCCGAAGGGATATACGTATACGAGCCAAACGCAACGGTCAAACCGGGAGATGAAGTAACCGTTAGCGGCACCGTCAAGGAATACGTACCATCGAACAGGGCGGGCACAGACCTCACCCAGACGCAAATTGATGCGACCTCGTACGCAGTTGTCAAGCCAGGCCAGACACTCCCAGAACCACTCATACTGGGCAAAGACAGCTACGAATATCCGAAAGGAATTATCGACAACGACAGTCTGGGCAAATTCGATCCAGACCAAGACGGCATCGACTTCTGGGAAAGCCTCGAAGGTATGCTGGTGCAAATCGAAAATCCAATCGTGGTTGGCGAAACCAAGACGTTTACCAATCCACGCGCAACGGAATTTGTCGTTATCGATGATCAAGCCCATCCGAGTCAGCCGCGTACACCCGCTGGCGGAGTGGTGCTCGAAGCCAATGATTTTCACCCTGAACGAATCACGGTATCGGACAAACTCGAATCGATTACCGGAGAAGTAAAAGTCGGCGACAAATTTGACGGACCGCTGGTAGGCATCATTGACTACAGCTTCGCGAATTACAAGCTGTTCCATACACGATCATTTACAGTACAGCCAAGCCATTATGAGCCGCCAGTGACAAGTATTTCGCCAAAAGAAGATAAGCTGACAATCGCTTCGTACAACATCGAGAATTTCTCGGCAAAAACCGATTCTGCCAAAATCAATCGCATCGCCGAGACGATTGTGGACAACATGAGGGCGCCGGATATTATCGGTGTGGTGGAAATGCAGGACGATAATGGCCCAACGGACAATGGGCAAACAGATGCTACACAGTCTGCGAACGCATTGATCAAAGCGATTGAAAACAAAAACGGCCCGACTTACCGATACACGGATATCGCGCCACAGAACAATCAGGATGGCGGACAGCCAGGAGGAAACATCCGTGTTGGCTTCTTCTACAACCCAGAACGGGTACAGCTGGCAGCAGGAACGCCAGGAGGCGCGACTGATGCGGTGCAAATCGAGACACGAGATAGTGTAGCGCATTTAACACACAATCCAGGACGGGTAGATCCGACCAACGAGGCGTTTGCTTCGAGCCGTAAGCCATTGGCAGCGGAATTTATTTTCCAGGGTGAGCCTGTCATTGTCATCGCCAACCATTTCAATTCCAAGGGTGGAGACCAAGCGCTGTTTGGAAAAGATCAGCCACCACAGCTGGTGAGTGAAGTCCAACGGATGAAAATTGCTCGTGTATTGAATAAATTTGTAAAAAATATTCATGAAGCGGAAGCAAAAGCAAACGTTGTGGTGCTGGGTGATCTCAACGATTTCCCGTTTTCGAATCCAGTGCAGGAATTGGCAGATGGCGTTTTGACCAATATGGTGGAGAAACTGCCGAAGGGTGAGCAGTATACGTACGTGTACCAAGGGAACTCCCAAGTCTTGGATCAAATTTTGGTCAGCAACCATTTGGAGGATGACACCAAGGTTGATATCGTTCACATCAACGCTGGCTTGACTGAGAGTGAAGGGCGTGTGAGTGATCATAATCCTGTCCTTGTCCAGCTGGACTTGAAGGATCGCGGCACGCCGGAAAAAACAGCACAAGAAGTAGCGGAAAGCATCACGCAGCTCACACAGCCAGCAGCGGGTGAGACGCGGTTGAAGCTGCCAGAAGTACCTACAGGCTTTACTATCGCGATCAAGTCGTCTAGTGATCCAGCAGTCATTGCGCTGGATGGCAAAATTACGCCGCCGTATCGCCAGACGAATGTAGACCTGGTTTTGGAGGTCACACGAGCATCCGATCAAACGACAGCAATGACCCAAGCACTGACTGTGCAGGTTCCAGCTAAGCCGGAGTCACCGCCGCCAGTTACACCGCCGGACAGAACACCGACACCGGACTCGCAGCGAGAGTTGAACAAGCAAGCAGCTCAGGTTATCTCTGCAAGCAACGACGAGAACGCCATCTTGGGACAAGTGGATCAAGTACTCAGCCATCTGGAAAAACTTCTGGATGCCGAGCGATGGACGCCGACTGAGAAATGGGAGACTGTGACCGATACGATCAAGACTATACTCGAGGCAGTAGCCGAGCAGGCCGACCGAGGAGCCATTGGTGAAGAGATACTCCAAGATGTGACGAAGAGCTTTTTAGACAAAGCATTTGACCCACTTACAGAAGAGGGCATCGAGGATGAAGAGATTGCCCGCCTGGCACTTGCCTCCTTGACGAGCTTGGCGAAAACAGCACTGGAGCCGCTCGATGAAAAGGATATTTCCAAAGAGGTAGCCAAGCATGTCCGTACACTGGCAGAAGAGCTTTTGAAAAAGCTTGGCACTGTCGTCATTGAAGATGGGGATGAGATCAAGGCAGATGACGAACAAGTAGATGAGCTTCTGGACATACTCGGGGAATTCATGAAAGCAATCAAGTCCGTGAAAGAAAAGATCGGCTTTGCTCCTGTGCTTTTTGTGCAGGTGAAAGAAGGCGATGATGATGCGAGCGACACGCGTTCTCGCAAGGGAGAATCTGCTGATCCTACGGTGACGTTGGAACAGGAGCTGGTTGAACAATTAAAGGAAAAAGAGGTAGGCATTCGCGTAACCTTGGACAGCGAAGCATGGGTAGAGGTGCCAAGCGCATATTTTTCAGCTCAGCGTGCAAGAGAATTTGCCTTCGCTCTGACGGAAGCAAATGGGAACGGGTGGAAAGGTGTGCCGAACCCTGGCGAGGCGTATCAATTGCAAGTATGGAGCAACGGTAAAAAAGTGACAAATCTCGGCAAAACAGGCTTTACACTTGGTCTGCCTGTCGCCGATGACGCAAGCGAAAAGCTCCAAGCGTATTCGTACCGGAGCAATATGTGGAGAGCCGCTACTGGACTCAAGGGAAAAGCGATCCAGGTGACGAAGGAAGACGATCTGGGTAGCTTTACAGTTGCGACGGCGGCCACGTATGTCGTCGGTGAGACTGCCTTGAAAGGGATCGAGATCGAGCCGAAATCTCTAAAACTAGCCCAAGGAGAAGAAGCACAGCTCAAGGTGAAGGCGATTCTCGGTAATGACGCAGAAGAAGACGTTACTGAAGCGGAGGGTATCGAGTTCTTATCCAGCAAGCCCGATCAGGTAGAGGTGGATGAGACGGGGCGTATTCTTGTCTTGGATGATGCCGAACCAAGAACAAGAGTGACCATCACGATCAGCTACGCTGGCAAGACTGCCAAGGTAATTGTCACGGTTAAGAGCAATTAATGTAATGTAAAGAAAACGGGTTGGGAGATAGCTTCCCAGCCCGTTTTTTGTTGTGAAAATGGATTAGATACGTGCCATCCCCATCGCTTTTTCAACTTTGTACAGCATCTCGTTCGCGACTTTATTCGCTTTTTCTGCCCCGGCAGTCAGGATATCATCCAGCTCAGAGGAGTGGAACAGCTGCTCAAAGCGTTCTTGAATCGGACGGAGAGTTTCGACGACAACTTCTGCCAGCTCGGTTTTGAATGCGCCGTAGCCTTTGCCCTCGTACATCGCTTCAATCTCATCCAGCGTTTTTCCAGAGCAGAGGGAGTAGATGGTCATGAGGTTAGAGACAGCAGGCTTTTCTGCTTTGTCATAACGCACAACGCTGTCGGAATCCGTTTGCGCGCGCTTGATTTTTTTCGTGATGGTGTCTGCATCATCCAGCATGGAGATGAAGGCGCCTTGGTTTGGATCGGATTTGCTCATTTTCTTGGTACCTTCAGCAAGGGACATGATGCGTGCGCCAGTCTCCGGCAGGCGAACCTCTGGAATGGTGAAAATGTCGCCATAACGGTTGTTAAAGCGAGCAGCTAAATCTCGAGTCAGCTCCAGATGCTGCTTCTGATCCTCGCCCACAGGGACGAAATCAGTGCCGTACAGCAAAATATCAGCCGCCATCAATGGAGGATAAGCCAGCAGACCGCCTGGAATGGATTCGCCGCGTCCATCGGATTTGTCCTTAAATTGGGTCATGCGCTCCAATTCACCCAAGTAAGAGGTACACAGCATGATCCAGCCGAGCTTGGCATGGGCCGGTACTTCCGATTGGACGAACAGCGTCATTTTATTCGGATCGAGGCCGACGGACAAATAGAGAGCCGCGAGACGACGGATGTTCTCGCGCAGGACAGCAGGCTCCTGTGGAACGGTGATCGCATGCTGATCTACGATGCAGTAAAAGCAGTTGAACTGATCTTGAAGCGGAACGAAGTGCTTCATCGCGCCCAAGTAGTTGCCGAGTGTCATAATGCCGCTCGGTTGAATGCCGGAAAAGATGGTTTTCATGGGAAAGCAGCTCCTTTCAATGTTAGATGCGAGTTTAAAAAGTTTAGTTCAAAAAGTCGACTTTTCAAATCCGCTTTAAAATACAAAAAGGTCCATCCGCCCTGGACAGGGACGAATGAACCGTGGTGCCACCCTTGTTATTTCACGCAAGGAATCATCCATACGCAAAATCTCTTTGATCCGTACCGTTTCTGTGCAAGACAGCTTGATACGGTGTCCATTGTAACGTACGGACGTAACGCCAAAGCCTACTGCCGCCATGTGAGCGGGTTCGGTTTGGAGCTCGGAAGCCCATTCATCATTTCCTTAACACTGATTCGCACCAACCATCAGCTCTCTGAAGTCTCGCAAAATGACTACTCTTCTTCCTCATTGCCATCAAATGATACCCTTTGAGCAAACATTTTACATAGAGTGGAATAAAAAAGCAAGCATGTCTTGACAAGGAAATCCAAAAGCTGTAAAAATAACTCAAGAGTTATATAACTGAATAGTTACTTTTGAGGTGAGTAAATGACCAATGACAAATTGTCAAAAGGAGAGTTGAGTCGCAGCCGGTTACTTGCGGCGGCAGCTTCTGAGTTCGCGGCAAAAGGCTTTCATCGTACACGGGTGAGTGACATCGTAAAAGCAGCAGGCCTGACACAGGCGTCGTTTTACCAGTATTTCGACAGCAAGGAAGGTCTGTATCAGCAGTTGACGGACACATTCGTCACCAAGCTGTGGGAATTGGCGGACAGCGGTCAAAAGGTAACCGCCTTGACGAAGGCAGATGTCTTCCATCAGGTACGGGAAAACTTGCTCGCCTTGTTCCGATTTTTTCAGGAGCAGCCTGACCTGACCCGGATCGTGCTGTATCAGGCAGAAGAGGGCGAAGAGCTGCATCGTAAGTTGGCTTCCCTTGTTGCTGTCAACTTGCGACAAAATCAGACTGCTGGGCATGTTCGTGTCGAGTTGTCTGTGGAGGTGGCGGCTGAGGCAATGATTGCAGTCGTAGACCGTATGACGACACGGTATCTGCTGACTGGCGAGAAAACAGCGGAGCAGCTTGCAGATGACGCGGTATCTTTTTTGGCATACGGAATTTTGCAGGCAAACGAATAGGGAGTGGGTGCTTGTATGCTGGAGCTGTCCCATATGATTTGGCTATTTTTAGTCGTTTTCATGTTTCATGATTTCGAGGAGATCGTGATGGTGGAAGGGTGGGTACGAGCCAAAAAAGACATGATTAGACGGACTGTGCCAGAACGGCTTATGAAGCTGCTGGAGCCGTCTCTTTCGATGAATACGGCCCAATTTGCCGTCGCAGTCTCCTGTATTTTCGCGGTTTTATCGGCTGCTGTCATCCTGACTGTCACGACGCTTTCGGCTGGAACGTACCTTCCGTTTTTCCTGGTTTGTCTGCACGCAATGTTTCTCCATGTGTTCATGCATGTCGGTCATACCGTTGTCCTTCGCATGTACACACCTGGTGTGGTGACGGCTGTGGCATTCGTTTTGCCGTATAGTTTATATACGTATGCTCAATTGCTTGAGGCTGGGCTTGTGTCGTGGCCGTTGATCTGGAGCACATTGCCGTACAGCTTGTTGATCATACCTGTTTTGTACGTGGCACACCGGATTGGGGAGGCAGCAGGTAAAGTGATTCCCCGATGAGAAAAAGAACGGGAATATGTTATCCTAGTAGGAAAGATTGGTGTGAAAGAGGGAATTTTGTTGAAGCTGCGACTAGGCGTAATAGGCGCGGATGATTCACTTGCCATCATCGAATCAGTCATGCGAGAGTTTCCCGAAATTGAATACTTGCCGATTGTCTATTGGAAAGAAGAAGAAATCCTTGATCTGATCTTGCCGCATGTGGATGAGGTGGATATGTGGCTTTTCTCCGGACAGGTCCCTTATGCCATGGTGAGCGAGTCAGGCAAGGTTCAAGTGCCGATGGCTTATGTGCCTCATCTCGGCGCGAGCTTGTACAGAACCTTGCTTCATCTGTCCCATCAAATGGGAGTCCGGGTGGAGGAAGTGAGCTTTGATACATTTTCACCAGAAGAACTAGAGCATTTTCTGGACGAAGCGGGCATTGCTGGTGGCTACAAATGGCTCAAGCATTACGAGGGAGCAATCTCAGCCGATGAACTGGCGGATTATCACGAACAGCTTTGGAAGGCAGGCAAGACAAAGGTGGCTGTCACCTGCTTGCGGACAGCAGATGTAGAGCTGATGCGGCGAGGTGTCCCTGTACATCGGGTCGTGCCGACACGTGCAGGCGTGATTTCGGTTATTCACATGCTTTTGCGAACACACGAAATGCTTCACTTCAAAGACACCCAAATTGCGGTGCAGATGATGGAGATCGACCCATTTCGCGAGCTTGCCGGTGGCAATTTTTCTACAGATGAATGGCAAAATGCCGAGATCAAGACGATGGAAAAGTTATTGCGTTACGCGAAGCATTTGCAAGGCTCATTGAAGACAGCGGGTCCCGGACGCTACGTCATTTTTACTACGCGGGGGAATTTGCAAGAAGTGACCCGTGACTATGCGACCATGCCGGATTTGGAAGAGCTGTTTGGAATTCGCGCTGATCAGGTGACATGCGGAATCGGGATCGGCAAGACTGCTTATGAAGCAGAAATCCACGGTGGCGCGGCTTTGCTGCACGCCAAAGAGCGGGGGACAGGCAACTGGATGGTCTTCTTTGATGACAAAAGCGTCGTAGGGCCGCTTGGTCGTGCTGAACAGATCACCTATCGGTACGACTCAGAAAAGCTGCAAGAGCTCAGTCAGCTTACTTCTCTCAGTGTCATGACGCTCGCCAAGCTATACTCCATACTCAAAAAGCGAGGTTCTCAGGAAATTCATGCGACAGAATTAGCCTCATATTTACAAATTTTGCCACGGAGCGCCAGACGAATCCTGATTGAACTGGAGTCTAAGGGACTAGCGCAGGTGATCAGAGAAGAAAATCCGCACCCGCGGGGCAGACCGCGAAAGGTGTATCGGATCGAATGGCAATCACAATTGTAATAAATTTACCAATTAATCATTTCTTTCAGGAAATGATTTTTTTGTCGTTAAAAAATTGTTCTCAAATTCACATTTATGACAAATAATAAGAGATGTAAACAACTATGAATTTACATAAAAAACAGTAATTACCAAGGAGGAGTTAACAAGTATGAAGAAATCGGTTTTTGCAGTAACACTCAGCTTCGCATTAGGTACCACTACATTCCTGCCGCTAGCTGCGCAGGCAGAATCCGAAAGCATCATCTATAGCGCTGAGTGGGATACCCCCGAATTTATCGGAGAAGAGTTCGAAGCAGAAGATCTGGATGGCGAAGACAAAGTTTGGGGATTCCTGGAGCAACATCAAGAGTCCTTCCGCATTGATGGAGATGTGAAAGATCACTTTAAAGTGTTAGATGAAGTGACAGACAAAGAGACAGACATGACTCACTATCGCGTACAAGAAATGTACGAGGGTATCCCGGTCTATGGTTATCAGCAGACGATTCACGTAAACGAGGATGGAAATGTAACGGCATTCCTCGGGAACTACGCGCCTGACCTGTCAAACAATGATAAGCTGACGAAAAAACCAAAACTCAAGGCAGATAAAGCAGTTAAAGAGGCTATCAAGGATTTGGAGGATGAAATTGACGAAAAAGTGGAGAAGTTCGAGGTGAAACCAGAAGGGAACCTCTACATCTACATCCACGAAGATGAATCGTATTTGGCTTACGAAGTGGAGCTGAATTTCCTCGATCCACAGCCAGGCCGTTGGAAGTATTTCATCGATGCAAACACTGGTGACGTAATTAACAAATACAATATGCTCCATGAGATTACAGGGACTGGCACAGGGGTACTAGGTGATTCCAAATCGTTCGAAGTAACGAAAGTAAGCAATACCAACTATACAGCGAAAGATACGACTCGCGGCAAGGGAATTGAGACGTACACTGCACGGAACAGATACACCCTCCCAGGCACTCTTGGCTCTGATACCGATAACAAGTGGACAGATGGAGCACTTGTTGACGCGCATGCCTATGCACAGGCAACCTACGATTACTACAAAAACGCTCATAACCGCAACAGCTACGATAACAATGGTGCGAAATTGATCTCCACTGTCCATTACGGTACCAACTACAACAACGCATTCTGGAACGGCGTGCAAATGGTTTACGGGGATGGAGATGGAAGCGTGTTCCGCCCATTGTCCGCTGGCTTGGATGTTGTCGCACATGAATTAACACATGCCGTGACAGAAAAAACAGCGAATCTGATCTATCAAAACGAGTCTGGTGCGTTAAATGAATCCATCTCTGACATCTTTGGAGCAATGATTGACAACGATGATTGGCTCATGGGTGAAGATGTATACACGCCAGGAACGCCTGGAGATGCACTGCGCTCTCTCAAAGATCCAACCATTGCTGGCGATCCTGACCACTACAGCGATCGATATACAGGTCCAAATGACAACGGAGGCGTACACACGAACAGCGGTATCAACAACAAAGCGGCATATCTCCTCGCAGAGGGTGGCTCACACCACGGTGTAACGGTTACAGGCATTGGTCGCAATGACACAGCAAAAATCTACTACTACGCTCTAACAAACTACCTCAATCCAAACTCTAATTTCTCCGCTATGCGACAAGCAGCTATTCAATCCGCAACAGTTCTTTTCGGTGCTAATTCCCAACAAGTAGAATCTGTAAAAGACGCGTATGATGCAGTTGGTGTGCAATAATCACTAAAGTATTTTGCGACACGAAATATTTGTCATACTATTAAAAATTGTCTTGCTCCTATTGTGGGGCAAGGCAATTTTTTGTATGTTATTGGTAATTTACCTTGTGTGTATATGGAGTTAGAAAGGAGTATCTCATGGATCATTTAAAAAACATAGTGAGACACCATTATGATATAGACGCTGTTGATGTTACCCCTCAGCAAGGGGGATGGGCGGCGCTAGCTTATAAAGTCATTAGCCACCAGCACTCCTATTTCTTGAAGGTCTATGAAAAAAGCAGAGCATCTACGCCCAAGTGGACAGCGCTGATTGATAAATATGTCCCCATTATCCAGTGGCTATCACGCCAGACCAAACTGCATGGCAAACTTCCAGTTCCGCTGCTGACTAGAAACGCAGCATATAAACACGAAGACGACATGGGCATCTATCAACTGTTTTTATATATTGAGGGGAAAACCATTGGGAGTCAAGCATTAAGCTCGATGCAAGTTCGCCAGCTGGCAGAAATCATAGCGGAGTTACATTTGTACGGGGAAGAAATCCCGGTCAGTACGGCTGCAATCAAGGAAGACTTCCGCATCCCATTTGCCGAGCAGTTTAGAGAAATGCTCAACGAAGATATCCATCGCCTGCCTAATGATGTAGATGAAATCGTCAAACCCTTTGTAAACATACTGGCTGATCGCATGAACAAGTTGGAGATGATTGCAGAGGAATTACGAGGCAGTGAGGTGAAAAGGAAGCTTTGCCATACGGACATTCACAACTGGAACCTGATGCAATCTGGTCAGCAGCTCATTCTCATAGACTGGGAAGGATTGAAGCTCGCCCCGGTAGAAGCCGATCTGATGTTTTTGGTAGATCAGCCTTTTTTTGAGGAGTTTATGACTACCTATCGGAAGACACATACAAATTATGTGATCAATCGACAAGCGTTGGAATTCTATCAGATCCGGCGTAGGTTGGAAGATATATGTGAACTGCTAGAGCAGCTCTTGTTTGATGAGCAAGAAGAACAGGATCGAGTAGAGACGATTGGGCATTTGAAAGGGGAATTGAGTAAGGTTGATAGGAGGGAGGCTTAACATGATAGACGTTACTTACCTGAAGGGGTTATTCCTAAATAGAAGGGAAGATCTTCAGCTCAGATTGGGTGATATGGGTGATTTGCTCGAGTATGGAAACCCTAATCGGAATGACGTTATAGCCTTTACTGAATATGCCTTAGAAATTGCGATTGCTGAAGAGGACTTCGGTGTAAAGGAAAGTTTGTTTTATCTACTCATGAATGCAGTAACATTTCAAGGAGTCGCAAGAAATGTAGAATGGGAGCCATCGCTGCCTCCTTTTCAAAATAGACAGACTATTATACAATTAAGGACATAACCGTTAATCAACCGTTATTGGCTCTACATAGAAGGGGGAGTGGCGCGTCATGATCAATTCGGATCGATTGTGGGATCGATTGGGACAGCTTGGCAGCATTGGGAAGCAAGAGGCGGGCGGCATCACGCGGCTGTCTTTTACGCCTGAGGAACGGGCAGCAAAAGATCTCGTCACAGGCTTTATGAAGGAAGCAGGTCTCACCGTTCGCGAAGATGAGGTTGGGAACTTGATTGGCCGAAAAGAAGGGAAAAATCCGACAGCTCCTGTCGTTTTGGTTGGCTCGCATATCGACTCCGTGCCAAATGGCGGCAATTATGACGGCCCACTTGGCGTGCTGGCTGGTGTAGAAGCTTTACAGACGATGCAGGAACAGGGAATCGAAACAGAACATCCGATCGAGGTCATCGCGTTCACGGATGAGGAAGGAACGCGTTTTGGTTACGGGATGATCGGCAGTCGCGGTATCGCGGGTCTGATCAAGCGTGACGAGCTGGAACAAGCAGACAAGAATGGGGTCACGATTGCTGAAGCTATGCGGCAAACAGGGCTTGATCCGGACCGCACCAGTCTCGCCGCGAGAACGCCTGGAAGTGTGAAAGCGTATGTGGAGCTACATATCGAGCAAGGCAAGGTACTGGAGAGCCGCGGGTTGTCTGTCGGGATCGTGACAGGAGTGGCGGGCCCGCTCTGGCTGAATTTCGTGCTAGAAGGAGAAGCCGGTCATGCTGGGGCAACACCGATGAATTTGCGCCGTGATCCGATGGCAGCAGCCGCTCAAGTGATGCTTGCCATTGAGGAGGAAGCAGGACGGACAGGAACCAGTGTAGGGACAGTTGGACGGCTGCAAGCATTCCCGGGCGGAGTGAATGTCATTCCAGGACGAGTCGAGTTTTCGCTTGATTTGCGCGATGTAGACGAAGCGATCCGCGATGAAGTGGAACAGCGCATTTACGAACGGGCAAAAGCGATCTGTGCTGAACGCAATGTGACGTTGAAAGTAGAGCTGCTGCAACGCATAGCTCCTGCTGTATGCTCAGACGATATCCAGCACGCTGTAGCCGAAGCGTGTGAGGCAGAAGGCTTGGAAGCATTTAGACTGCCGAGTGGCGCAGGGCATGATTGCATGCAGCTGGTTGAGCTGTGCCCGGTTGGCATGATTTTCGCCAGGTCCAAGGATGGCATTAGCCACAACCCGGCAGAGTTCACGACAAAAGAGGATTGTGCGAACGGAGCACAAGTGCTGTACCGCACCGTTTTATCCTTAGCAAAATAGGCATATGAGATAGTAAGTGGGGAGCCACGTAAATTAGGAGGAGAGCGGCATGACAGCAACAGCAGTGGGAACACTTAATAAGGCGGTCGAAGATATCAAGGATCAGGTAATTGCGTGGAGACGGTATTTGCACGAAAACCCTGAATTATCCTTCCATGAAGAAAAAACAGCACAGTTTGTATACGAGACATTGCTTTCTTTTGGCAATCTGGAAGTGTCCAGGCCGACGAAAAACAGTGTGATGGCCAGATTGATCGGTTCCCAGCCTGGTAAAGTGCTTGCCATGCGCGCTGACATGGACGCATTGCCGATTACGGAAGAGAATACGTTTGAATTCGTATCGAAAAATCCTGGCGTCATGCATGCGTGTGGACACGACGGTCACACTTCTATGCTGCTCGGAACGGCAAAGCTGCTGTCCGGGATGAAAGATCAGATCAAGGGAGAGGTTCGGTTCTTCTTTCAGCACGCGGAGGAAGTATACCCGGGTGGAGCGGAGGAAATGGTACAGGCAGGCGTCATGGACGGCGTAGACATGGTGATTGGTACGCATCTGTGGTCCACGATGGAGTTTGGGACAGTAGGTATCTGCCCAGGTCCAATGATGGCAGCACCTGATACGTTCTGGATCACCGTTCTTGGAAAAGGCGGGCACGCGGCGCTCCCGCATGAAACAATCGATAGCATCGCGATTGCGGCACAAGTGGTGACGAACCTCCAGCACATCGTATCCCGCAATGCGGATCCGCTCGATAATCTGGTTCTCTCTGTCACGCAATTTGTGGGGGGAACAACACATAATGTTATTCCAGGGGCAGTGGAGATTTGCGGGACAGTCCGCAGTTTTGACAAAAATCTGCGCGAGTCGGTTCCGGGACTTATGGAACGCGTGATCAAAGGCATTACAGAAGCACACGGCGCGGGATACAAATTCAAATATGAATTTGGCTATCGCCCGGTTATCAACGATGCAGAAGTGACGAAATTGATGGAAGAGGTCGTCGAAGAATCACTAGGAGCAGAATGGGTAGAGCATATGCGTCCAACCATGGGTGGCGAGGACTTCTCCGCCTTCCAGCAAAAAGCGCCAGGCTGCTTCTTTTACGTCGCTGCCGGAAACAAAGAAAAAGGCATCACATATCCGCACCACCATCCACGCTTTACGATCGACGAGGATGCGCTCGAAGTCGGCGTGAAAATGTTCGTCAACGCGGCCAGAAAAATCGTGATGGAATAGGCAGAATGAAAAATGGTAGAGATCATTCACCATTCATAATCTAAAAGTAAGGCAGCTTGTCAATGTGGCAAGCTGCTTTTTTACGTTTATCCCCAAAAGAGCCCACTAATCTGGGACTCAGGTTGTGGTACGTAATGTGTATTTGGTTGTGTTTTGGATTGTAAAGTTGTGTATTTAATTCTGTATTCATTGTTTTTTCTTTTGATTTTAATAAACCCTCAACACTACAGCTATAAAATGAATGCAAACGGACCTGATTCTTTCTAAATGATAGGGATCGGGGCAGAAAAGGGAGGCTTGATAATTAAGTAAACAAGTGATGAAGCAAATCAAGACGATGAAAAGAAAATGAATTGAGATCCGAGGAGGAGAGACACCATGAAAAAAATCCTGAACCAAAAAGGACTTGCTGCGCTTTTAACAGCTACAACTCTCGTTACTGGTGGAGTCATCGTACAAGCTCCATTTCTGAATTCGTCAGTTTATGCGGCGGCAGAGGCGGCAAAAGAACTCTCATCTGAAAAGCAACTCTATCGTTTCCTGTTTGAGAATAGCATAGAGGATAGCTCAGAATCTCACCATCCTGTACAAGTGTCCGGAACACCAACATTTGTGGAGGGACGTGTAGGATTGGGGGAATCCATTCATTTCCAGTCAACCTCAAAAGACAATGCAACTTGGATTGATTTGGGTGAAAATGACGAGATGAAGTTTGGGGAAAGACAAGATTTCACCATTGCCTTCTGGGTGAAATCTCCTGGCGTTGATGCTGATCCTGGCATTATCTCCAATAAAAACTGGTCAAGCGGTGGTAACGTGGGTTGGTTCATCGGATTGCAAGGTTCTACGTTAAAGTGGAATTGGCGCACATCCGATAGCCCCCGTCTCGATGCAACGATTCCAAGCATTGCGGATAATGCATGGCACTATGTCGTCGTTTCTCATGATCGGGATGAACTTGCAACGATCTACGTCGACGGTAAAGTAGCAAAAACAATCGATATCAGCCAATCCAAGGGAACAATTGATACCAGCTTCACGACCAAGATTGGAGTAGATGGCGCTGGAAACCATTTTGGAAGCCGCTATGACGTGCAGTTGGACCAATTACAGATTCTGAGTCGCACCGTTACAGATAAAGAAGTAGCTGATAGTTACGCAAGTGCTCCGAAAATTCCAGTGAAGAGCGTGTCATTGGATCAGAAGGAGCTCGAATTGAAAGCTGGAGCAACGATGCCTGTTACAGCTGTGATCTCCCCGAAAGAAGCGTCCGTTCAGGATGTCAGATGGAGTTCCAACAACAAAGAGGTCGCGAAGGTCGAAATGATCAATGGACGCCCAACTGTTGTAGCAGGCAAACCGGGCAAAGCAAAAATCACAGTGAAAACTGTCGATGGAGGCAAGACGGCGAAAGCTGAAGTAACTGTTACGAATTCGATTGACGTATCGGGAGACGGCCTTCTAACCGAGGAAGATTTGAAAGTCATTTTGAAAAACCAGCAAAGCCGCATGGGTGACCGGCGTTGGGAAAAAGCGCAACACGCGGATATTAACAATGATAATAAAGTGGACAAAGCTGATGTGGAGATGATGAAAGAAAAGCTGGCTCCTTATAAGAATGATTTCCTTTACAAACGTGTCGTGGTTATCGGTATCGATGGTGCAGGGAATGCAGTCAAAGATCCGGAAGCAAAAGCGACGAATATCTTGAAACTGATCGAAGAAGGTGCAGGAACATTTGACGCCAAAGCAGTACTGCCCACGATCAGTGCGCAAAACTGGGGATCTATCCTGCACGGTGTCACTCCTGACAAGCATCAATTGACAAATGATATCGTAGCGGCTACCCCTTATCCGGAGAAAGACGTGTATCCTTCCTATTTGAAGCTGTTGAAACAAGAGCGTCCAAAGCTCCAGCAAGCTTCCTTTGCTACATGGAGCCCGATCAATATCGGTATCATTGAAGATTCAGCAGGTTCTTACAAGCAAAACAGCAGGTCGGATGAAGAGACTGCAAAAAAAGTAGTCGATTATATCAGAAAAGAAGGTGAAAATACTCGTAACATTTTCGTTCATTTAGATGAAGTGGACGGGGCTGGCCACAATCATGGCTATTTCACACCGACATTTTATAAACAGCTCCAAAAAGCAGATGAGTATGTAGGTAATATCCTCGAGGCACTGGAAGAGGAAGGATTGATGGAGGATAGCCTGATTATCATTACGACTGACCACGGTGGGAAAGGAACAGGGCATGGGGGTTCTTCACCGGGAGAACAGACGATTTTCTGGGCGGCAAAAGGTAGCTCCATCACGCCTGGTACAGAGCTATCAGAGGTAGTAAACATGGACACTGCCGCCGTAGTAGCCCATGCGCTTCGGTTGGAATTGCCTGTAAATTGGGATGCTAAAATTCCAGAAGGGTTGTTTCAGGACAGCAAGTAAAAAGACCCTGGTCGTTTTTAACTGATTCGAAAATTTTAAACACTAAAACAGTTATTCCTTATTCCACTACGTGTAATAGGGGATAACTTTTTCTTTCAAAGGGGGAAGGAAACGGGAACAATGCTGGCAGCAAGTCACAACGCACTAGTACAGACGGATCAGCTTTTGCCAAAAGGAAGTTTTTCTTTTCGCGTCTTTAATCTTTGCCAGCTCGATTTTGGCATCCATGATATCGTTCATTGCTTTGGTCAAGCGTCGGTCTCGTTCTTTCAGGTTGTTGCGGATGTAAGCCTCCTGCTTTTCTACACGTGCTAATAGCGCTAAGTAGGCGGCGTCTTGTTGCTGGACATGGGAAGCCAAGGCATGCAGCTTTTCATCCAACTCTTCAAGCGCAACAGTATGGTTCACAGCCGGATGTGAGGAAATATGGGCAGGGGGGAATGCAACCGCAACGGCCGTTTCCTTTCGGGCAGGTTCAGGTGAGCTTTGCGTAGCAACCATTCGGGCAGCTTCATCTTGCGGAATGAGTTGATCCTTTGTTAAGCTGTAGAACCGCTGAAGACACGTAATATCTACCTGCCTGTACTCCCGACGATTCTGACTATCCCGCAAAAACCAGTAGCCGTGCTGCTCTAAGAGCATGCTCCACTTGCGCAAGGTGCTGGCCCCAATACCTAACAGTCCCGCAACTTCTCTGCCACTGTATGTTCTCTCCCGTGCCAATAACTCGATAACCTCTCCCATGGAAATCCCTCCTCTGGCATAAATCCGCTCATCTCTTGCTATACCGTTTCTGTACTGAAAATGGTTTTCCTTTTGGAATCGTGCGACAAAATCTCACAGTGTTCGTAAATGGCGCTGTATTTTGGCGTAAATTTGCCATCAGACGACAAAGTTAGAGAGAAGGTATGAGGACAAATGACGGACGGGTACAAGTACATTTTCTCTTTCACTCCGCATGTGCTCAGTAGGGCTGTGCCAAATGTACATAGGATGCATGAGAAGGAGGGATTAACCATGGCATTCAAAGACCAGGTGAAAAAATTCGAAGGTAGAAATGTTAAGGTTGAAACCGTAGACGGCACTTTTTTCGGCAGATTGGTAGATGTAAAATCGACCACCATTATTTTGCGAGAGAACAATGGGAACCGAACCATTATTCGTGATTCGAAAATTGTTGCCGTTACAGAACATGACGGCGATTGTTAAGTTCTAATCATATAAATATGAGGATTTGTTTCTCAGGCTGTCGAGTGATCGACGGCCTTTCCTATTCTTTACACCCTGTGGCATGGTAACATATAAGGGACTGAAAAAATGCTGCGAATAGAGGGGGTACCACTATGTTGGATATTCGGTTTCACGGACATTCTTCCGTGCAGGTAACAAGTGAAGGGCATTCGATCATGATTGATCCATTTATATCAGGAAGCCCGGTAGCAGCAACCAAGCTGGAAGACATCTCTGTCCAGTACATCCTTCTGACACATGGACACCAAGATCATATTCTGGATGCGGTAGAGTTGGCCAAGAAAAATGATGCGACAATCGTTGCAACCCATGAGCTTGCTACCTATTTGAGCTGGCAGGGAGTCAAGACCATTTCGATGAATCTGGGAGGCTCTATCAAACTTCCATTTGGAAAAGTGAAAATGACACAGGCGTTCCACAGCTCCGGTGTCGTGCTGGATGATGAGAAACAAATCGTGTACATGGGAATGCCAGGGGGCTTTGTGATCGAGCTGGGTGGAAAAACGATTTATCACGCAGGGGATACAGGACTGTTCGGTGACATGAAGCTAATCGGAGAGCGCCATAACATTGATTTGGCTTTCCTGCCGATTGGAGATGTGTTCACAATGGGACCTGAGGATGCACTCGTGGCTGCCGAGTGGGTACAAGCTGATTTTGTCGTGCCTATTCATTATGATACATTCCCGCCGATCAAACAGGACGGGGAAGCATTCGTAGCTGAGCTGGCTGAGAAAGACATCAGAGGCAAGGCATTGAAGCCAGGGGAGACATTGCGTCTGCCATAACACGATCTCGATACATAAACCCGCTAATCTACTTAGGATGTGAGATTAGCGGGTTTTTTTATGGAGTTCCTAGTATGTGGCTGCGGTGGGGAGAAGAATATTTCCAGACTAGGCTCCAGGCTCCGTCCTGCTGGGGGTTGAGAGTGTCCGCTCCGAAGGGATTTGCGGGGAAACGCAAAAGTGGTAGCCGCTTCGTAGCGCGGGCACGTTGCGTTTCTGTTGCCCGCAAATCCCTTCTCCGCTCGGTAGGACTCCACAAGTCGCTACGTCTGGAAATATTCTTCTCTGTCGTGACTGCTCACAATCTTCCATCTTTTAAAGAATCGGATCACACGGAAAGCTCGTAGAGGAAACAGGAGAAAAAAGCGAAGATCTTAGGGACACCGACCGAGGCGCAATGAAAAAAAGAGAAACAAGCCCTAAGCGTCCACCTCTGAGATACCCCCTGAATGGACGACTTTGGACGCGGGTTTCGCTTTTTTTCATGGAGCCGGGCAGTCAATCCCCCAGCGGGTGGACCTAGAAGCTGAGCGTTTTCTCCTGTTTCCTCCCCAGCACTACAGCAACGAAGCAAAAAGTTTTTAATACCAAAAAAGAAATCTTTGAAACTAGCATGAAAAGAGAAGGACCACTCATAGATATAGAACAGTAAAGAAGAGAAAGAAGAAAGGGTGACTACCTGGATGAGATTGGTGCACTATAGTCTTCTATTTCTTGCGGGAGTGGTCCTCTATTCACTAGGTGGAATTGCTTTTCCAGACGGTGGAGCCTGGTATGATTCCCTGGACAAGCCAGATGGAACACCGCCAATTTACTTGCTTCGTATCATCTGGCTCATTTTATATGCACTCTTAGCATGGTCGTTACTGATTTTGATACGAACGAGGCAGATAGACCGCGAGCTTTTGCTTCTATATGGGATCAATTGGTTTTTTCATCAACTTTTTTTCGTGTTGTTTATCGGTTATCAACTGCTCGTATTGGCTGCGCTGGATACCATTCTGGTGGTGTATTCGGCATGGGTGCTCATTCGCGCCATTCGTCCCTACAACAAAATCGCATCCTCGCTGCTCATTCCTTATTTCATGTGGAGCGTGTTTGCGATGTGTCTCGCGATTGGCTTCTGTCTACGCAACCTGTGAGTACATAAGCAATTACAGGCCCTCGACGAGTCGTCTGGCTCGTGCTGCGGCTTCTCTCTTTATTTCCTCCCAATGCAGGGTTTGGAATTGGCGTTGATGCATCAAAATTTCTCCGTTCACAATGGTTGTATCCACATCGGCCCCCGTCGCGCTGTATGCAAGCAGGGCAGGGATGTCATGGACAGGCTGGAGGTGCGGTTTATCCAAATCGATCAGGATGAGATCAGCTCGCTTTCCGACTTCTAGTGTTCCGACCTCGTGATCAATCGCAAGCAATTTCGCGCTTTCGATGGTAGCCATGCGCAAGGCCGCTTCGGCAGGCAGTACCGTCGGATCACCGTGCTTGAGCTTTTGCATCCAAGTCGCGGCTTTGATCTCGGCAAACATATCGAGAGTCGTAGCACTGCCAGCACCGTCTGTTCCCATCCCGACAGTGACTCCAGCCTCAATCAGCTCTCTGACAGGAGTGATGCCGCAGCCGAGCTTCAAATTGCTGACAGGATTATGTGCGACACCGCCTCTCATCCCGCGAAGAAGCGCGACATCAGATTCATTCAGATGAACAGCATGCGCGAGCAAGACGTGCGTATCCTGGAACATGCCCAGTTCATGCAAATACTCCGTGGGAGTCTGCTTGTACTTGGCCCGAATTTTTTCTCCTTCCTCAACCGTTTCAGCCAGATGGATGTGGAGCGGGATTTGGCGCTTGCGGGCAAGCTCGATGACTCCTTGTAAAGGCTTCGGCGGGCATGTATAAGGAGCGTGCGGACCGAGCATCGTTGTAATTCTGCCATCGCCAGTTCCCGTCCAGTTGTCAATGAGGTCCAAGGCTTCGGCCATTCTTCGTCCTCCGTCATCCTCGAGAAAGACCATGCCGCGAGTCAAGGAAGCGCGTATCCCGGAATCAAGTACAGCTTGGGCAACAGCATCCATATGCACGTACATATCGGCAAAAGCGGTCGTTCCAGAAGCGACCATTTCCGCGATCCCCAGTGTCGTTCCCCAGTAGACATCTTCTCTTGTCATCCGGGCTTCCGCCGGGAGCATCTTTTTGTCCAACCAATCCATCAGCTTGAGATCATCGGAAAAAGCACGCAGCAAAGACATGCTGGCATGGTTGTGCGCGTTGATGAGACCTGGCATCGCTACCATATTTTTAGCTAGTATGACACGGTCTGCTTCCTCTTCAATAGTTGATCCGATTTTGGCGATTCGACCATCCATGATCCAAATATCCCCGAGAAATGGCTTCTCTCCCTCAACCATCGTCAATATCATGCAGTCTTTAATCAGTAACGTTTTCATGGGAAAATCCTCCTTTTTATTCCTGTTAGCGATGCAAGCGTAAAGCTTGACGCCGCGAGAAAGTCAAGGAGGGAATTTTTTGAAAAAGGGAGAACAAATTCAGAAGAGTTGTGCTGAGATTCGTGGGTTTGAAATATTGTTTATTAGATAACAATTGACTAGAGAAATAATGCTACATAAAATGTAGATAAGATTTGGGGGAGAAAGAGATGTCACATATGTTAAATGGAGGGCTTGTCGGCCTGCAAGCAATCTTGGATCAATTGAAGCCTTCGGAGCGAAAAGTCGCTGATTATATCCTGGCTCACCCGGAAGATGTCGTGAAGCTATCTG
Source organism: Brevibacillus sp. NRRL NRS-603 (assembly GCF_003013445.1). NCBI lineage: Bacteria > Bacillati > Bacillota > Bacilli > Caryophanales > Paenibacillaceae > Brevibacillus > Brevibacillus sp. NRRL NRS-603. The sequence goes on from NZ_PXZN01000008.1 coordinate 222,804, forward strand.
TCCAAAAATTGGCGGAATATAGTGGGGTATCCGAGGCGACGATTATCCGTTTGGCTCGCTCTCTTAATATGAAGGGATATCAGGAGCTAAAGCTGCGCGTCGCGGGAGATTTGACGAAACAGACGGCGATAGGCAGCTATCAGGAGATTATGATGGAGGGGTCAGTTGAATCGATTATGCAAGCGGTCAGCTGGAACAATATTCAATCCATCCAGGATACGCTCTCCGTCTTGTCCAACGAAGAAGTAAAGAAAGCAGTCGACGTGCTGTCGGTAGCCAGAAAGATCGATGTCTACGGCGTCGGTGCATCGGCAGTCATTGCCGACGACATCCGGCAAAAATTTTCGCGGATTAATTTGTGGTGCGAGGCTTATTCGGATTTTCACGCACAATTGACATCGGCAGTCACTTTAACGGAAAAAGACGTGGTTATCGGCATATCTTATTCAGGACAGACCGAAGACATTATTCAATCGTTGACGGAGGCCAAGCAGCAGGGAGCGACCATCATTACCCTGACGAAATTCGGTCCCTCGCCAGTAGCCGAACTAGCCAACATCCGGCTATTCACCAGCTCGGTGGAAAAAAGCATTCGCAGCGGAGCCATGGCTTCACGCATTGCCCAATTGAACGTCATCGATATTTTGTTTATTACCATGATCAGCAGGATGCAAGAGCAAGTCATCCCCCTGTTGGAAAAATCAAGGCTTGCTGTCAGTCGGACGAAACGCTCGTCGACGTAGGAGAAGGGAGGGAAGACATGGACGATCTGGAGTTGCTTTTACAAGGATGGGCGGACAACGGTTTGTTACCGGGAGCTGCCTTGCGGATCGTGCGAGATCGTCGTATCTGGTATGCGTGTGATGTCGGAACGACGAGTATCGCCAAAGACCAGCGGGTGACGCCGGATACCATGTTTGATCTGGCGTCACTCACCAAAGTGACGGCGACGATGCCTGCTATCCTCTTGCTCGTGCAGGAGGGAGAGGTAGCGCTAGATGATCAGATTGGTCGGTTTTTCCCCGATTGTCCCGCTGACAAAAAGCGGATCACACTCGCGCAGCTGCTTGCGCATACCTCAGGAATGCCGGCAGATTTGGCAGAAAGAAGACGCGATAGCGAGATTGATTTGCCAGAGCTGTTGTATGCGCAAAAATTGATTCACGAGCCAGGGACCCAGGTAGTTTACAGTGATTTGGGGATGATCTGGTTGGGCCTCGTTCTCGAGCTGGTAACAGGAGAGCGCTTGGACCAGTTTGTTACCCGGCGCATCTTCACCCCATTGGGCATGGCACATACCGTTTTCTGTCCAAACCAAGAAATTTATCGGAATATTGCGTCTACTGAATATTGCAGCCTCACCAACTCCTACATCACAGGCGAGGTTCATGATGAGAAAGCATTTGCGATGGGAGGGGTTGCCGGACATGCTGGACTTTTCTCAACGGCTGACGATCTTTGCCGATACGCGATGAGCTGGTTGTACCAAAATCCTCGAATACTTGCGAGCGAATGGTACGAACTGGCGATTCGCAATCATACAGAGCAAGCAGGGGGGAGTAGAGGGTATGGCTGGGAGCTCAATCAAGCGTCCACCATGCTGAGCTGTGGAAGCGGCTTTCATCGTAAGAGCTTTGGGCATACGGGCTTTACTGGTACCAGTATGTGGATCGACCCAGAGCAACAGTTTGCTGTCATCTTTCTCACTAACGCCGTTCATCTAGGCCGCAATCATCAGCTTCGGCAATTACGTCCGATCTTGCACGATGCTGTTACGGCCCAGCTTTTGCAGACCTAAGGGAAGAAAAAGGGGAGGGTTTCGCGTGAAGCAATTTCGTTTTGGCTATGTAGCTTCAATCGTGTTGGCTGCGGTGATGGTGGTGACAGGATGTAGCAGTGGAGGAACCGAAACAGAGTCTGGCGGCGGGCAGGGTGGAGGACAGCAGGTAACACTCTCGATGCACAGTTGGCGCGTAGAAGACACAGAGGGCTACAAAGCCATCATCAAAGCTTTTGAGGCAGACAATCCGAATATCAAGATCGACTTCAAACCATTCAAAGCAACGGAATACAATACCATCCTCAACACGGCGCTCCAAAGCGACAGTGGCCCAGATATTTTGCAGCTGCGTCCCTACGCTCCGGGGATTACCCTGGGTGAAGCCGGACATCTGGAGCCTCTCGACAATGTGCCAGGCCTATCTACCATACCAAGAGACGTCCTCGCAGCCGCCACAGGTAAAGACGGTAAAGTATACGGTGTCCCACTATCCCTGAACTCCACGCAATTTTACTACAACAAGAAAATCTTCGAGCAAAATGGCCTCCAGGCACCGAAAAGCTGGGATGAGCTGATCGCAACAGCCAAAACATTGAAAGAGAAAGGAATCGTCCCGATCTCATTCGGAGCAAAGGAAGGCTGGCTCCTCTCTCTCAGTCATGGTGTGATTGCCCCAGCTAGCTACAGCGGAACGGACTATCTCGACAAGCTGCTAAAAGGAGAAAGTGATTTAAAAAGCGCCGAGTTCCTCCAATCCGTGCAGCGTATGCAAGAACTTATCCCTTATTTCCCGGAAAATTATGTGGGTCTCGAATTGAATGATATGCGGACGTTGTTCGCCACGGAAAAAGCAGCGATGTTCATCAATGGCAGCTTTGAACTGGAAGGCATCAAAAAGCTCAACCCCGATTTGCCACTGGATTTCTTCCCGATGCCAACAAATGACGGAAAACAAGTCCTGACAACCTGGGTCGATGGTTCCTATGCCGTAAATGCCAAGTCCAAACACAAGAAGGAGGCATTGAAGTTCATGGAATTCATGGCGACGAAAAAGTTTGGGGAGCTATTCGCCAATCAGTTCAAACGAATCAGCGCGGTGCCAGGTGTATCGACAGACGATCCGCTGGTAAACAAGATGGCAGAGCTGTCCCAATCAAGCGCCACACCCTATTTGATGGTCGTCAACTTCGCGGAAGGAAAACCGACCACGAAGCAAACATTGGAAAACGCCCTCCAAGGCATGTATTTAGGCAAGCTCACCCCTGAGCAGGTCGTAGAAGAAGTACAAAAGTCGGCGGCTACCTGGTTTCCTCCCTTTAAAAAGTAGAAAATAGCAGACGGAAAAAGGGAGTGGTCCTGAACGAGGTTCACTCCCGGCTTCTGAACAGGCCGCGATGATTTTCATAAGAAGGGGTGAGTATCATCGAGACGGTAAACAGGAAAAGCATTCGAACAAAGGGACAGGTTCGCTGGTTGATTCACTTGTTTCCGCTGCCCGCGCTTGTAATTTATACGTTGTTTGTTGTGTACCCGATCTTTTCGGCATTCTTATACAGCCTGTACGACTGGAATGGCATCAAGCGCGGAGTTTTTGTCGGACTGCAAAATTTTATTACGCTGTTTACGGTAGAGCCTTTCAACGAAATGTTCTGGAATGCTTTTCGGCATAACGTCTTCTACTTTGTGGTCGAAATGATTGTGCAAAATGGGATTGCCTTCGGACTGGCTTTTCTCATCTATCGCAAAATACGAGGTTCCGGGTTTCTCAAGATCGCTTATTTCATGCCAAGGCTGCTGTCTATAATTGTAATTGGGTTTTTGTGGAAGTTGATTTTAAATCCGAATTACGGTGCGCTGAATAGTGTTTTGGGAAAAATTGGTCTAGGGGAATGGGCTAGACCATGGCTGGGTGACCCGGATACAGCGCTTCTCGCCATCATTTTGATTAACTGCTGGTTTGGCATAGGCTTTGCCATGCTGATCTTTTTGGCGGGACTTCAGTCGATCCCGGAGGATTTGATCGAGGCGGCGAGGTTGGATGGAGCAACAGGCTTGCGGATGCTGTGGAAAATGATTTTGCCGCTGTGTATGCCAGCGATCACGATTATGACGATATTTACGTTCATTCAGGCGTTTGAAGCGTTTGAGCTCGTCTACGCTATGCAAGGCTCGATGGGTGAGCCGTTTTATTCGACGGACACGCTGGCTGTTTACTTTTATCGCATGGCGTTTAGCAGCGGAGGTGGGGATGTCACGCTTGGACTCGGTTCGGCATTGGCTGTCGTGTTGTTTTTCATCGTCGGATCTGTGTCGGCGCTGTCACTCTATTTGATGAGGAAACGAGAAGTCCAACACTAATTGCGTGTTCCTGAGTGGAAAGGAGGATGCGATGTGAAAATGACTGTGGGTGGGAGAGCTGTATCTTATGTTTTGGCGTATTCATTTGCGTTAATCGCGCTATATCCGATCGTACTGATGATTTCTTCTTCCTTGAAAACAAATATGGAGATATTCGCGAGTCCGCTCTCCCTTCCGAAGACGTTTAGTCTGGATACGTACAAAAAGCTGTGGGAAGTCGTGCCTTTTGCTGACTTTTTATGGAACAGTGTATTCGTCAGTGTCCTGTCTGTCTTGTTGATTACGGTTTTTTCTGCGATGGCAGCCTTTTACTTGTCGCGCTTTTCCTTTAAATGGACAGCGGGGCTCTACTTCTTTTTCATTATTGGCCTGATGATTCCGATCAAGCTGGGGATCGTTCCCTTGTTTTTGCTGATGAAGAATCTCGGCCTTTTGAATTCATTGTGGTCGCTGATTCTGATTTATACGGCGGGTGGCATTCCGATCTCTGTTTTTATTTTGACGGGCTTCTTTCGGACGTTGCCGATTGAGCTGGAGGAAGCGGCGCGGATCGATGGATGCAGCCATTTTCAGGTGTTTTGGCGCGTGCTTTTGCCGCTGATTCGACCGGCCTTGGCTACGGTGGTCATTATTAATTTTATCCATGCCTGGAACGACTTTTTCTTCCCGTTGATTTTCATTCAAGAGGAAGCGCTCAAGACGATTCCGGTAGGCATGATGGTGCTGTTTGGAGAATATGAAACGGATTGGAGCCTGCTGTTTGCTGGGCTCACGTTGTCTGCCTTACCGATGATCGTCGTGTTTCTGATGGCATCGAGGCAGTTTATGGAGGGGTTGACGGCAGGTGCAGTCAAGTAATGGAGAAAAGTGGTTTATTGGGATCGATGGGGGCGGAAGCAAAACCAGAGCAGCCATCTGCAATGAGGCGGGACAGGTAAGGGCAATTGTGGTAGGGGAATCATCAAACCCGCTTTCCAGAAGCTGGAGGGATGTGGAAGTTACTCTACGCCAACTCATTGATGCTGTGAGGATAAAGGCAGGTGCCAAAGAAGGGCAAGTAGCCGGTCTGTTTATTGGGCTTGGCGGTGCAGATCGTCCGCAGATCAAAGAAAGAATTCAGCAATCCTTTGCCGATGAGTGGGGAGAACGGCTATTGATTGATAACGATGTCATCGCAGCCCTTTACGCGGGGACGTGGGGGCAGCCAGGCGTCGTTCTCCTTGCTGGTACGGGCTCGATTGCCTGTGCCTTTTCAAAGGAGGGGGCGCGGCATCGTGTAGGTGGATGGGGGTATCTGGTAGGGGATGAGGGCAGCGGGTTTGATTTGGGCAAAAAAGCGGCAAGCGCCATATTGCGCGAATACGATGGACGCGGTGAATCGACAGTACTGACGAGTCTGTTTATGGACCACTATGGCGTTGAGCGTCCTGATGAGTTGATCAGCCTAATCTACGGGGGAAGCAATCCGCGGATGGAGCTGGCAAAAACGAGTCAACTCGTGGAAAAAGCCGCAGCACTAGGTGATCTGGTGGCGAATGCATTGATCATGCGAGGAGTGGAGGATTTGCTAGAATTAGCCGATGCTTGCTTAAAAAAGGTTCAGGAGCCTGTTCCAGTCGTTTTGGCGGGAGGATTGTTAACGGCCTGTACAATCCTTCGCGAACAACTGATTGGGAGAGCTTCGTTTCAAACGATCATTCCCACGGTATCCCCTGTCGTCGGAGCGCTGGTAGCCGCTTTCACAAAGCTGGGCTTCGTTGTTGACGAAAAAATGGCAGAGCAACTGCGTGTCAGTTCAGAGGCACTGGAAAAATCGTACAATTAAATTTTCCGGGGGATGGAAACAACAGAACGAATAGGGTAAAATTGGGTGAGAATAGGATTTGAGAACGTTGTAGGCTATTTCCGTAATTTGGAGTAGCCGTTTTCTCGTCCCAGGAGGGAGGGGCACGATGAAAAATTTATTGGACAGTGGATGGAGAAGTGGTCATCTCTATCGTTCCTTCTTTGATCAAATGATTCAAGCCACTTTTCTGCTCGATCAATTTGGTAGAGTTTTTAAAGGAAATCCTGCCTGCCAAGTGTTGAATGGCTACTCCGTAGAAGAATGGGAAGGGTCCTCATTTTGGAAGCTGGCTATTTCGGAAGAACAGGAAATGGTACGCCTTCAAACACAATTTGCGATGAATGGTGATCCGAGACCTTTTTTTACCGCTTTTCGCCATAAGGATGGGACAAGCATTCCCGTGCATATTACATATGGAACCTTTTGGGAGGAAGGCACATCAATTGGGTATTATGCGATGGTGCAGAAGCTTCCGGCCCCGTTTGGGGACAGCTATGGTTCCAAACAGTGCAGAGTATTGGATATTTCCGGTGAAGGTGCGTTCATTTTCCGTGCTGGGGAGCTTCAATACGTTAACCAAGCAGGGATGAAACTGGTTGGGGCTTCCGGCTTGGACGAACTGTTATGGTATCCGTTTCAGTCGTTTTTCCATCCCCGTGATGAACCGAAGATCAAGGGCCTCATCCGTACTTTGGAAGAAGGGGAAACGGCCTCGCCAATTGAGGTCGAGCTGATCCGCTTGGATGGCAGTCGGACGGAGGTAGAAGTGTGTGGAACATCCGTAACGATTCAGGACAAGCTCTCCATGTACATCCTGATTCGAGATATTACGGAACGCAAACGGGCGCAAGAATTTTTGCAAAACTCGGAAAAACTCGCGCTGGTCGGGCAGTTGGCGGCAGGGATCGCGCATGAGATACGCAATCCGCTTACCTCGTTAAAAGGCTTTGTGCAATTAATGCAAAAGGACGGCATGAGAAAGCCGGAGTATTTTTCGATCATGAGCTCGGAATTGGCGCGAATTGAGATGATTGTCTCAGAGCTGTTGGTTTTGGCGAAGCCGCATACGGCTGTGTTTGAAGCCCACGATCTGTCCAACCTGATCACGCATGTGGTTACGCTCTTGGAGACGGAGGCGATTTTGAAAAAGGTCATGATACAGGTCGTTTTCGAATCGGAAGTCCCCTTGATCCATTGCGATGAGAATCAGTTGAAGCAAGCCTTCATTAACTTTTTGAAAAACGGGATCGAGGCGACCGCAGGGAATGGAGAAATTGTGATTCGACTGCGGTGTGAAGATGACCGAGTCGTCATTCGGTTTGAAGACAACGGAGTGGGGATCCCGGCCCATCAGATGGCGAGATTGGGAGAGGCTTTTTTCACTACGAAGGAAACGGGGACGGGCCTGGGATTGATGGTGAGCCGCAAAATCATCGAGAACCATCGGGGGACTTTGCGGTTGATAAGTACCCCAGGTAACGGAACGGCAGTTGAGGTATGCTTGCCGATCAGCAGCTAGGAGGACGACTGGATGAACAGAAATACGGTACTGACAGCAGGCTTCGCCCAAATCCCCAAGGGAACTACCTTGTACGAGGTTTCTACCATGGTAGGCTGTGTACTCATCATTGATGTAGACGCCGAAGTGATTTGCGACGCCAGCTTTACCTTTGTCATGGACAAGACGAGCGAGTTTTTGGTGAACTTGCTTGTAGGCAAGACAGTTGCAGATGGCATGCAGGATATCACGAAGGCGATCCAAGAACGTTTTTTAGCACCTGGTCAGGGAGCTGTCTTGCAAGCCATCCGTGCAGCTATTGAGCGATATCATGAAAAAAAAGCGTAAAGCTACCCAATAGCCGGAGGGTTTACTATGCATGAGAAGCACGACGTTAGAGAAGCGTATGCAAGACAGTTGTTGGAGCGTTATAGCCAATGGCTTGGCAACATAGAAGAAGTCGAGCTTGGAGAGGTTGAAGCGTTATCTCGTGAGGTAGACAGCATGCTGTCGGAACAGGACAGTGCCTTGCATGCAGAACTGCTGAAGCAGATTGTGGAGCTGCGAAATAAGGTAACCGAAATGATGTGGATCTCCGAGCATATGAAGATTTTGCACGATCTCAGCCACATTTTTGCCAAAACATTTGAGGAATGCAAAATTTTGTGGAAAGCATTCGAACTGGTCTCGCGCGTGATGCGTGCAGATGCGTTCTTTATTGCCTTTTATGATGAAGGCGACAGTGAGATCAGGATTCCGATCAGCATCGATAATGGGGTCAATTATGGTCCGCTCACGATTCCTTATGGGCAAGCGATGGTGTCCAAAGTGATTGATACACGGGAAACCATCCACATCAAGACGATGAAGAACGAGCCAAGCGAGCCGGAAATGATCCGCTGGGGGAGCCCGGAAATTGATACGAATACATGCATTTTTGTTCCACTCATGCTGGGGAATCAGATTAAAGGCGTTATTTCTGCCCAGTCTTATCGCGAATTCGCCTATAAAAAAGAGCACGAGGAACTACTGAAAATCATTGGTTTTCAGGTAGCAAGTGCTATCGAAACGGCGCGTTTGTATGAGCGAATGTACCAGATGTCGTTTCAGGATGAGCTGACAGGAATTGCGAACTATCGTGCGTTCCATCGTGATTTGGAAAAGCTGCTGAGTGAAGAGGATGCGTCTGTCTCTTTGATCATGTTGGATTCAGACAGCTTAAAAGCGGTGAACGACCATTATGGTCATCATGCAGGGGACGCATTGATTAAACAAATTGCCGAAGCGATGAAAGAAGTGGCGGGGCCAGAGGATACTGCGTATCGTTATGCGGGAGACGAGTTCATGCTGCTTTGCCCCGGATCGTCCATGAAGATGGCGGAGGAAAAAGCGCATGCCATCCGGGAATATTTGCGGTTGCGCCCCTTAATACAGGACGATTGCTGCATCTTGATAGCGGTCAGTGTTGGCATTGCGCGCTATCCTCAAGACGCAAACACGGCAGATGGCTTGAAGCGGGCAGCAGATGAGGCACTGTACCGCTCCAAGCGCAAAGGGAAAAACTGTACGACCGTGTATGCAGCCGGCTAAGCTTTCTGCCGACGCATGGCGAATAGAAACGTCAAAATTGGTGAGATCCACAGGTAGATGACGTAAGGCAAGTATTCCAGTGTGGATACATGCAAGGTAGCAGTAAAGAATGCGCCACTTACCCCCCATGGAATGAGTGGGTTGACGAGTGTCCCGCAGTCTTCGAGAGTACGAGACAGTCGTCTGCCCGCCATTCCGCGAGCTGCGAATGCTTCACGAAACATCTGCCCAGGGAGCAGGATGGACAAATATTGTTCTCCTGTCAGCAGATTTACGAGAATAGAAGAAGATCCGGCAAGTCCGATCATCTCAGCGTCTCGTTTGATTCGATTGATGAATCCGGAAAAGAGTGCATGAAACACACCGCTGTATTGCAGGATACCGCCTAAAGACAAGGCAATCAAAATCAAGGCGAGGGACCAGGTCATCGACAACAGTCCACCGCGGTCTACAATCGATGCAACGGCTTCATTGGCGATATTGCTGGTGAAGCCTTTTTGCATGACAGTCATCCATTCGACCGGAGAGGTAACTCCTTCGGAAAGAGCAGCTGTGACAATCCCGCTCAAAATCCCGAATACCAATGTAGGCAAAATCGGTTTTCGCAGCGCTGAGCATAACAGGACGACGAATGCTGGCAGCAGCGATAAGAGGCTAAGCGAGAAGTTTTGTTCCAAAGCAAGCTGGATTCCTTGAATGGCGTCTAGATTCACACTGGCGCTTTGTCCTTGAATTCCGAAGAAAATCGCGGTAATGACAAGGGCAGGAACGGCAGTGCGTGACATGAACTTGACGTGCTCCGACAAGGAAACGCCTGCAATGGCTGCTGCAAAGTTGGTTGTGTCAGAGAGTGGCGACATTTTATCCCCGAAGCAAGCCCCACAAATAATGGCTCCGGCTGTAATCAACGGATCAAGTCCGAGTGCAGTCGAGACCCCCATCATAGCGACCCCTACCGTACTGATCGTGGTAAAAGAGCTTCCTGTAACAGTTGAGACGATCACCGTCAGAAACAGGGCGGAGAGTGTGAAGTACTCCGGTGAGATGAGCGAAATGCCGAGGTGCAGAATCATCGGAACGGTTCCACTCATCATCCATACCCCGATCAAAATGCCGATTAAGGAAAGAATCAGCATGGGGGCGATCGCGGTTTGAATGCCTTTGATCAAGCCCTCCTCCATTTGCTTCCACGGAACGCCGAACAGGAAGAGAAGAGTGGCAGCCCCTATGGTTGCGAGGAAGAGCGGCATATGCGGCTCAACTTTGCCCCAGAAAAGGGCAGGAAACAAGATTCCGAATACGGTGACAAGCACCCAAATACTTTGTGAAAAAGATAATGGCTTATTCATAATGGCAACTCCTTGTTAAATCAGGCTGAAGCAGTGAGAAGGTACATTTTACTTTCGTACTTTTGTGCTTTCTTGCTTTTTGGCTTTTGTGCGTTCAAGTGTTAGTGGTACTTTATCCTGATTTATTTGTTTCGTCAACGAGATGAAGTGAATTCGGAATCGTAAAATAATACAGACAAGTATGTGGGGTGCCGAGTGGGACGAATCTTAGAACTCTTAATTAAAATTATTATAAAAAGATATTGACTTTAAAATTATATCAAGTACAATGATAATTGTTCCTAGTTGATAATAATTACAATTTGATAATAAGGAAAGGGGGAGCCGTTCATGTATGATGTCATCATCATCGGGGGAGGACCAGCTGGTGCTTCCGCTGCCATTTATACAGCTCGTGGAAATCTAAAGACGCTCGTCATCGATAAGGCACCCGGAACCGGGGCGCTTGCCCTGACACATAAAATTGCCAACTACCCAGGGGTTGAAGGCGAGATGACTGGGAAAGAACTGCTGGATAAAATGCGCAGACAAGCGGAGGGCTTCGGTGCAGAATTCATCCAGACGACGATTTCTGCTGTAGATGTAGAGGATGAGGAAAAAAGCATCTTCACGGCTCATGGTACTTTCCAAGCAAAGGCCGTGATCGTAGCGACTGGTTCCAAAGGGCGTAACCGTATACTTCCAGGAGAAGAGCAATTGCTCGGACGAGGAGTGAGCACTTGCGCGACATGTGACGGAGCTTTTTATGAAGGCAAGCATGTTGCGGTCATCGGTGATTCGGAGGAAGCATTGGAAGAAGCGCATGCACTGACCAAATTTACGGACAAGATCACTTTCTTGGTGCCGCGCGCTGATCTACAAGGAGTAGATGAACTACCTGAACTGCCGAACACGGAAATGCGTTTCCGCACGCGCCCATTGGAAATCGTGGGAGAAAAGGCGGTCGAAGGGTTGCGCATTCGCACGGCAGAAGGAACGGAGGAAATGCTTTCCGTAGACGGGGTCTTCGTCTTCCTGTCTGGCAGCAAGCCGGGTACCGATTTCTTGGATGGACAAGTTCCCCTCGATGAGGAAGGATTTATGATTCTAGATGAGTTCATGCAGTCTTCTGTTCCAGGCGTATTTGGAGCGGGAGAGGTGCGCAAAACACCTGTGAAGCAAGCAGTAGTCGCTGCGGCAGATGGTGCCATTGCGGCTATGGCTGTAGACAAATACATCAACAAGCGCTCCAAGGTTGTTCCACAGTACAAATAATAGAAGAAAAGGAGAGAAACAAACATGGCACAAGCAATCGTATACTCCAGCACAAATTGCAACTTCTGCAAGCAATTAAAGACGTATTTGACAGAACAAAACATTTCTTTCGAAGAGCGCAATATCGATGAAAAAGAAGAGTACGGCCAGGAGCTGAGCCGTTTGGGCGTGATGTCCGTTCCCTTGACAGTCATTGGTGAAAAGCAAATTTTGGGCTTCAACCCGACACGTATCAAAAAAGCACTGGCAGCATTGGAAGAGACAGCGAAGTAAATTTTAGCAAATACAATATAAAAGGAGAGATTTATCATGACAGCAATGACAACACAGCAAACTGTACAACTTCAAGTAGGAAAACCAGCACCTGACTTTAACATGGTTACAACGAAAAACCTCGAGACACTGGAAGAACGTGTGTCGCTGGCTGATTACAAAGGAAAATGGCTGATTTTGTTCTTCTGGCCGTTCGACTTCACATTCGTTTGCCCGACAGAGGTAACTTCGTTTAGCGACAACATGGAAGAGTTCGAAGATTTGGATTGCGAAGTGCTGGGGGTATCCACGGACAGCGTACATACGCACCGGGCATGGATCAAAACACCTCGCGATGAAAACGGCATCGGTGAAGTAAACTTCCCGCTCGCGAGCGACTTCAAAAAAGAGACGGCACGAGCTTATGGCGTCCTGGACGAAGAGACCGGTGCAGCTCACCGTGGCTTGTTCATCATCGATCCAGACGGCATTCTGCGCTACCAAGTAGTTACGGACATGAACGTAGGCCGCAGCGTGACAGAAACAACTCGTATTTTGCAAGCTCTGCAGGCTGGCGGTCTGTGCCCGGCGAACTGGAAGCCAGGTCAGAAGACGCTGTAATCAAAGAAAAAGCATTGCTTCTATAATATAGAAGAAAGACAATCCCACCCATCTATTGCAGACGGAGGGATTGTCTTTTTTTATGGAAGGAACGAGGAGGGATGGAGCTAACTTTGATGATTCCATGCCTCTGAAAGCAGCTCGTTGTTGATGCTCATTCCAGCGGCAGAACCTAGAGCAGCAGCAGTTATCACTTGGTATTGTGTAGTAGCTGCATCGCCTGCACTGTAGACACCCGGTACGCTCGTTTTCCCAAAGCTGTCGACGATGACCGTACCTGCTTCCGTTACCTGGCAGCCTAATGCTTGCGGCAACTCAGATCCAGCCGCGAGTTTTGGAGCAAAAAAGATCCCCTTGCACGAAATGCTATCGCCATCTGCAAGGTCAACGCGCTGTACCATCCCATCGATAGATACAATTCGCTCAATCGGGGAGTCATAGACAGGAACGCGATGCTGCAACAGCTCCAACCTTTGTTCTTCTGTGAATCCATCTGGTCCATTGGTGCAGATGGTGTATTGCTGGGTCCAACCAGAGAGCATTTTTGCCAAATGTAATGCTTTCTCTCCGTTGGCAATCAAGACAAGTGGCTGGTCGCGTAATTCCCATCCATCACAATAAGGGCAGACAAAAGCACTTTTTCCATACACTTCTGCCAATCCGTTAACAGGCAAAGGAAGATCCTTCATTCCCACTGCGAACAACAGCTTTTTGCTTTGATAGGTCGTTCCCTGTGCAGTCGAAATGAGAAAATTTCCATCGTGTCCCGTGATCGTTACAGCTGTATCCTCCACAAAGTGAACAGAGGAGTAAGCGCTGATTTGCTCTCTTGCAATGCGACGAAATTCACTCGGCGTGATGCCGTCTCGCGTAAGAAAGCCATGTGACTCACGTGTAACGCGATTCCGCGGACGGCCTTCATCGATAACGACCACGTTTTTTCTTGCCCTGCCAAGTGCGAGAGTGGCACTCATACCTGCTGGTCCGCCGCCAATAATCCCTACATCGATAAGTTGATTCATGCTTTAATACCACCTTTATAGATTCCTTATATCCTTAATTAAGCGTCAAAAAAACTATTAGAGACCCTTTATATCTATTATAAACAAAGCTTCCTAAGAATCAAGGCGAGAAACACTTTGTATTCTTTTTGTAAAATAATCCCCTATATCGGCAAAATTCATCCTCTTCCAAATAGTAGCAACCTACCATTTTCACAAGCGAAAAGGAAAAAAAAGGAAGCGAAAATATACCTAATTGAGAAAAAGTGTGGGCCAGAAGACCGTCCCGGTTGCAGGACTTCCCTCCAAAAAACGTAGGACGATGGAGGTGAATCCGCCCCAATATTACATTTTCATGACAAATCTAAAAAAGGCACAATAGTGAATTTTGTCTATGGGAACGATTTGCTCCCTATGTTTACAATGACTGTGACGTGGCAACATATCGGAGGTTGACGAGAAATGGAGCCAACAAAAAAGAGAAGATGGCGCTGGATGAGCCTGACCATGCTGGTCGTGGTGGGGGTAAGTGCCTTCTGGTGGTTTTGGGCAGCAGATCGAGTCGAAAGCATGGAGACGACTACAGGTGCTCAATTGAAATTTCGCGCAAGTGGCGAGCTGTTCGAAGTCTATCAGAATCAGAAATGGCAGCCCTTTTTTGCGAAAGGCGTCAATTTGGGGGCATCGCTACCGGGTCATTATCCGGGTGAGCTTCCCATAACAAGAGAGGATTACATGCGCTGGTTCGCAATGATCGACGAGATGGGAGCGAACGTCATTCGTGTGTATACCATCCATTCTCCTGTCTTTTATGAAGCACTGGTTGATTACAATCGGCGCAAAGAAGGGGACCCTCTCTATTTGATGCAGGGCATTTGGAGTCCAGAAGAGCTGTTGATTGAAAAGAAAGACGCTTATTTGCCAGAGATTCGCGAGGAGTTTCGACAGGAAATCAAGGATGCAGTCGGCGCTGTCTACGGAGATATCACCCTGCCGGAAAAATCGGGAAAGGCAAGCGGTACATACCGTGCCAATGCAGGCAAATACTTGATCGGATGGCACACAGGGACCGAGTGGGACCCCGTGATGGTGCGAAACACCAACCGCCTGCATCAAAAAGTGGCTCCCTATCAAGGGAAGTACTTCCACGCGACGCCGAATGCAACTGCTTTTGAGACATGGCTTGCTGAAATGGTGGATACCGTCGCAGTGGAGGAGAGCAAATACGGTTGGCAGCATCCGATGACCTTCACCAATTGGGTGACAACAGACCCCTTATCGCATCCGGGAGAGCCGATCCATCACGAAGATTTGGTCAGTGTCGATCCTACCCATATAGAGCCGACGCAATGGGACGCAGGCTACTTCGCTTCCTATCACGTGTACCCGTATTATCCGGATTTCTTCCGCTACGACACTACCCTGCAACAGCTAAAGAACGATGCAGGGCAAATCGATACGTACAAAGCGTATTTGCGACAACTGAAGCAGTATCACAAAAACATGCCGATCATGGTGACGGAATTCGGGGTCCCGGCATCGGTGGGAGTCGCCCATCTGGGCAATTTGGGGCGCAATCAGGGTGGTCATTCAGAAAAGCAGCAGGGAGAGATTGATGTCGATCTTTTGCAAGAAATTCATCAGGAGGGGTATGCAGGAGCAATCGTATTCGTCTGGCAGGACGAGTGGTTCAAAAAAACGTGGAACACGATGCGTTTTGAGTTGCCGGAAGATCGGCGCTCCCTGTGGGTCAACGTGTTGACCAACGAGTCTCTGTTTGGAGTCCTCGGCATGTATCCGAACAAAGAAGGCGTGCTGACCATCGACGGGAATCGCACAGATTGGGATCAGCTCGTACCGGAAGAGAAGCAACGCCTCGATGTTCAAGTCCCGGGTGTCGAGGAAATCTGGATGACACATGATGAAGGGTATGTCTATTTCCTTGCTCAATTGAAGGAAGAGTTTGACCCGGCAAAACAACAGCTCTATGTGGGCGTTGATACGCTTCCTGGCGGGAACAAGCATGCGGCTCAGCTTCCCGGCTTGACGCTGGATGAGGGGCTAGAGACATTGATCACGTTGGGAAAAGCAGACGAGAGCCAGATTCAAATCGCTGCCAATTACGACTTTCATGCACGCTTATACGGAAAACGCTATGGCATGCTTGCGGTCAAGGAAGAGGAGAAAAAAGACAATTCCGGGATTTTCAAGCCGTGGAAGCTGGCTGTTAGCCTGGAGATGGAGCCGCCAGACAGCAAGAAGTACTATCCGTTGGAGGAAGTCGAGGTCGGCAAGCTAATCCGGGGAACGACAGATGCCGAAGACCCGCAGTACGATTCACGAACCGCCTGGCAAGCAAAGGGCAAAGTGGTAGAGCTGAGAGTACCGTGGATGCTGCTTGGATTTACAGACCCGAGCTCCTTGTCCGTCATGAGCTATGAAGATGACGGCAAAAGCTTCACGACGAAGACGACGAAAGGCATTCGCATCCTACCGCTCCTGGTGGATACAGCGACGAAACAAATCGTCGGGCAAAACGCTTATGCAGTGACGAAGCTCCCGATGTATACATGGCAAGGCTGGGAGCAGGTCGGCTATCACGAACGCAAAAAACAGAGCTATTCCATACTAAAAAAAGCATTCCATGAGATTGAGGCTCCGGTGAAGATCGGGACTCAGCCTTGATTGGATAGGAGAGTGGCAAACGTGCAAACACCATTGGCGACGGCAATTGTTTTTCTGTACGCGCTATGTGGATTGACAGTGCTAGGCTTGCTTGTCTTGTTCGCACTGAAGCTGCGCAACATTTCGGTGGAGAAACAGACCATGCGTTGTCTGGAAAAATATCGCGACTACTTCGTTTACCTGCAAGCACACGGGGAAGAAGAGGAGCGCTTGCAAGTGCCTTATGGCGATGTGACGCAAAAAGAAAAGCAAATCATTCAGAAAAAGCTGTTTGAGCTGATGGAGCGAGTCACAGGCATTCATCGGGACAAGCTGATCTGGCTCTGCGAGGATATGGGACTCGTAGAGCTGGACATGCAAAGACTAAATGGCTGGTGGAAATGGACGAGAGTGGATGCCGCTTACAATTTGGGGATCATGCGCTCCAAGCTCGCCGTACCTGCACTACTCACCCTCCTGCAAAAAAACACGAATGACACCAGTGTTTTTATCATTGCGCGCTCCGTCGCCAAATGTGCACGCAACACAGAAGATTTGCGGGAAATGGTGACCCACGTTGTCGGAGCGAAGAAAAATGTCCACCAGCTTATCGTGGACATCATCAGTGACGCGCAGGTGGATACAGCACCGCTTTTCGCACAGTTTTTACAAGAATCCGATTCTGAACTGGTCAAAATCGGACTGATAGGCTACGCCGTGCATGCCCAGCCCGGCATTGAGCCTGCGTTATACCAGCTCATTCAGTCTCCTGACAAGGAAGTCCGAATCAAGGCAGTAAAGCTTATGAGTCGGGATATCCGCTATATGAATGAGCAGGCAGTCACGGATTTTATGAACCACAAAGATTGGGAAATTCGGGCAATGGCAGCGAAAGCAATTGGCTCACTGAAATTGTATTCGTACATCGCCTTGCTGAAAAAGGCGGTGGGCGATGCGAACTGGTGGGTTCGTCATCACAGTGCACGCAGCCTGGCGCAGCTAGAGGTCGAAGGCTTTGCTGCCCTGTGTGAAATTTTGCAGGAAGAGAGAAACGGTCATAAGAGCGAGATGGCTCATCAAGTGATCCAGGAGGAGCTGGAAAAAGAAAAGATGGTTCTTCAGGGTGGGACTGCAACAGCGACAGAGAAGCTCGTGCAATACAACGAAAAGCTGCATCTGTACCGCAAGTCGTACCGCAAAACGATCTCCACGGTTCAGGCACTGGAAAGATAGAGCGAAAGGAGGCTGCCATGAGAGATTTTCTACTTTACTACGGTGTGTTTGCGATCTATTACGTCATCACGATCAACTCTCTGTACTTCATCATCATGCTGTTCTCGTTCAAGAGCATCATGGGAATCTTAAAAAGCTCCATCTATTCGAGATTCCAGACACTTTCAGGCTCTGAGCACGTTCCGCCGATTTCGATTCTCGTGCCGGCATACAACGAGGAGCTGACGATTATTGAAAATGTAAGGTCGCTCTTATCCTTGAACTATCCGCGCTACGAGGTGCTCGTAGTCAACGATGGATCGAAGGATGCTACCTTGCAGGTATTGATTGACGAGTTTTCACTGGTTTACTCCGAGCACATGCCGTTGCAGCCGCTTCTGCATACGTCGAACATCAGGGGAATCTACCACAATCCGGCTTTTCCGAATCTGTATTTGATCGACAAAGAGAACGGAGGAAAAGCTGACTCGCTCAATGCGGGGATCAATCTCTCCCACTATCCGTTGATCGCATCCATTGATGCAGATTCCTTGCTGGAAAAAGACGCGCTGATTCGCATTGCGAAGGTGTATATGGAAAACCCGGATGAAACAGTTGCCATCGGGGGAGATATCCGCATTGCCAACGGCTGCAAGATCGAAGACGGTGTCGTGAAAGACATTCGTTTGCCAGACAAGTTTTTGCCGATGATGCAATCCGTCGAATACCTCAAGGCGTTTCTCGGGGGACGGATCGGCTGGAGCGCAATCAACGGATTGATTATCGTCTCGGGTGCGTTCGGTGTTTTTCGCAAGGATTACATCATCAAGGTAGGCGGCTATCGTGAGGGGTATCCAGGTGAAGACATGAACATCATCATCAAGCTGCACAAGTACATGCTGGAAAACAAGCTGCCGTACCGTGTGGCATTTTGCCCCGATGCGGTCTGCTGGACACAAGCGCCGGATACGCTGAAAATCTTGGGCAGTCAACGGCGCAGATGGGGACGCGGCAATCTGAAAAACATGATTGAGTACGGCAGACACATGGTGTTTCGCCCCAAGTACAAGCTGTTCGGGATGCTTACGCTACCGTTCAATATCTTGTTTGAAACCTTGAATCCGTACTTTCGCATCACAGGTCTATTGGCCCTCATCGGGTACACCTTGCTGGATATGACCAACGGCTACGTCCTCTTACTCTACGGCTTGCTCAATGTGCTGTATGGCGTGCTGCTTGGCATAGGCTCCTTATTGCTGGAGGAAATCGCGTTTCGACGGTATCCGCGTTTTCGGGACATTGTCAAAATGCTTTTCTATACGATTCTGATGTTCTTCGGCTATCGGCAAATCGGCGTCATCTGGAGATTCCTCGGTCATATTGAATTTTTGCGCAACAACAACTCCTGGGGAACGATGACGCGGACGAGCTGGCAGACGAAGGGAAGCGAAAACATTTCAAGTTTGGAGGCTAGATCATGAGTAATCTCGTACCAGTTTTTTACGAGCATCTGAGCAAGATGGAGGAGAAACAATTGGCGTGTGGGGTTATTCTGGCAGCTTGCAAAACCCTCACGAAAGAGTCAATCGAGCTGATCAAGCAAGACTTGGGCACTCGTTCAGGAGACGGCTCCGAGGTTGCCTTGCACTATGCGTATGACAAGAACAAGCAGCTCTTCGGAATCCTGCTGGAAGGACAGAAGCTTTCGAACACCCATTTCTATGCTTTGCGTGTCAAAGACTATTTGCAAGAGCACAAACTGCTAGCAGGCAGCCTGTTGATTGCGAGTTTTCCCGAAAGCTCTCGCTCGTCCGGTCAAATGCTGATGCGGATGATCCAAGAGATGAGAGAGTCAGGCGCTCATGGGGAAATCAAGATTTACGAGCAGAATCCCGCTCCAAAAGAGGAGCCGGCAAGTATTTTGCTGGTTAACCATGATAAGACTGTCAACGAGTTTTTGAGCATCTACTTTCAGCGCAAAGGGTATCTCGTTACGGTAGCCAATGACGGGATGGATGGCATGGAAAAATATCAGGAGGTCGCCCCTGATCTCGTGATTACCGACCTGAATCTCCCTATCCTCAATGGATACCAGCTCATGGAAAAAATCAAGCATATCAGCGCTTCTATGAGCAAAATTATGGTGCTCACAGACAAACGTCTGGAAGAAGATGTGCAAAAATCATTTGCAATGGGAGCATCTGACTACATTACCAAACCATTCTCCCCGGTAGAACTGGAAGCCAGGGTGAAAAGGCTAATTTTATAATTCTAGAAAGAGAAAGGGAGAGAACCGAGGATGGCGAGATACGAGGAACTGCAACAGAAGATTCAACAAAAGACAGCGAGAGTGGGTGTCATTGGGCTTGGGTATGTAGGGCTGCCGCTGGCGGTAGAGACAATCAAGAGCGGTTATACCGTAGTCGGAATCGATCTGCATGGCGGAAAAATCGAGAGCCTGAAAAGAGGAGAGTCTTACGTCCAGGATATTTCCAATGAAACCTTGCAGGAATGCCTCGCGACCAACCGCTTTTTTCCAACGACTGATTATAGCGTCATCGAGGAGCTGGATGCGATCAGCATTTGCGTTCCGACGCCACTCAGTCCCAATCAGGACCCGGATACCTCTTACATTACAAACGTTGTCGAGCAAATCAAGCGATTCATGAAAAGAGGAATGCTCATTACCCTGGAGAGCACAACCTATCCGGGAACGACGGAGGAGCTGATCCAGCGCGAATTTGAAAAGCTGGGCTATCGGGCTGGCATCGACTTTTTCCTCTGCTACTCGCCGGAGAGGGTCGATCCGGGCAATCGCAAATACAGTACGTACAATACGCCAAAGGTAATCGGCGGGACGACAGAACGCTGCATGGAGTTAGGCACACTCTTGTATGGCAGCTTGGTCAAAACTGTCGTGCCGGTCTCCTCGCCAAAGGTGGCGGAGATGTCCAAGCTTTTGGAAAACACCTTCCGCAGCGTCAATATTGCCTTCATGAATGAGATGGCGATGATGTGCGACAGAATGGGCATCAATGTTTGGGAAGTAATCAAGGCCGCATCGACCAAGCCTTTCGGGTTCATGCCGTTTTACCCGGGACCCGGAATCGGTGGGCATTGCATACCGCTCGATCCGATGTATTTGTCGTGGAAGGCCAAGGGCTTTCGTTTTCACAGCCAATTTATTGAGATCGCTCAATCGATTAACGACAACATGCCGGACTATGTGCGAAACAAGACGGCACAGGTGCTCAACATTTACGCCAAAGCGATCAACAGCTCGCGCATCTTGATTCTCGGCATGGCCTACAAGCCGGAAGTAGATGACCTGCGGGAATCACCAGGGCTGGAGATTTACGAGCTATTCACCAATAGCGGAGCAACTGTTGACTATTACGACCCGTATGCGCAGAGCTTTGTGAATAAAAAAGGCGAGATCGTCCACTCCATCGCCAATGACTACGAGGCGTTCAAGACTTACGATTGCATGGTGCTCATTACGAATCACCAATGCTTTGCCTATCAGGAGCTGGCGGATTTGGGCGTGGCCATTATCGATACACGAAATGCGTTTGAGGGCATCACGAATCCGAATGTGTATCGCATCGGAACCTCCGTGGCTATCAAGCAGGAGAAGGAAGTTGTCAGCTTGCTTGCATAATACAAAGTTCGAACATTATACGCAACAAGGGAGGAACCGAAAACATGTGCGGAATTATGGGATATATCGGGAACAGGGAAGCGCAGCCGATTTTAATCAATGGGCTGCGAAAGCTGGAATACAGAGGCTACGATTCAGCGGGTATTGCGATTTGTGACGGGGAAACGATCGGCATTCGCAAGGCAAAAGGCAGAATTGACGTACTGGAGAGCCAAACCCAAAAATCCGGCTTGCAGGGCTCCATCGGCATTGGTCATACGCGCTGGGCGACACACGGACGACCGTCTGACGAAAACTCTCATCCTCATTTTGATCAATCCGGCAAGTTTTCGATCGTGCATAACGGCATTATCGAAAACTATCTGGATCTCAAGCAGGAGTTGATCGAAAAAGGCGTGACGTTTACTTCGGAGACAGACACAGAGGTCATCGTGCATCTCTTGGCGCAGGAATACGACAACAACCTGGTTGCAGCGGTGCAGAAGGTCGCTGGCAAAATTCGCGGAGCATTTGCCCTCGGTGTGATGACGGAGCATGAACCTGACAAGCTGATAGCAGTTCGCATGGCGAGCCCGTTGATTATCGGGGTAGGGGAGAATGAGAATTTCATCGGCTCTGATATCCCGGCGATCCTGGAGCATACGCGTGATGTGTACGTTCTGGAAGACGGAGACTTGGCAATTTTGACCAAAGATTCCGTTCACGTCATGCGTCTGGATACGACTGAGCCAGTCGAGCGAGAGCTGGTGCGGATTGAGTGGGACAAGGAGCAAGCGGAAAAAGACGGCTTTGCACACTATATGCAAAAGGAAATTTACGAGCAGCCGCGTGCCCTGCGCAATACAATGACAGGTAGAATCGATGCTGCACAGCAAAAGGTTATTTTTCCTACTCTTCAATTATCGGAAGCGGATGCCAAGCGTGTGGAGAAAATCTACATTGTCGCATGCGGTACCGCTTATCATGCGGGCTTGATCGGCAAGCATGTGATCGAGCGACTGGCACAGATTCCGGTAGAAGTGGATGTAGCGTCGGAGTTTCGTTACCGTCGCCCACTTTTTCAGTCCAATACGCTTACGATTGCCGTCAGTCAATCAGGGGAGACAGCAGATACATTGGCAGCTATGCGTGAAGCCAAACGAAACGGCTCAGCAGTACTCGCGATTACGAATGTAGTCGGTAGCTCGATTGCCCGTGATGCTGATGACGTGATTACGACAAATGCAGGACCTGAAATCGCGGTTGCTTCAACAAAGGCATATACCTCACAGCTAATTGCGTTTTACTTGCTCGGTATCTATTTGGCGCAAGCGAAGGGAACACTGGACGATGACACCCGTGTCTCACTGCTTCACCAACTGACAGCCCTCCCGGATCAAGTCGAGCATATTCTCGCACATGCGGATGAGATACGTCATTTCGCTGAATCGATCAAGGACGAGCAGCATCTGTTTTTCATCGGACGAGGACTCGATCATGCAGTATCGATGGAAGGCTCACTCAAGCTGAAGGAAATCTCGTATATTCACTCGGAGGCGTATGCGGCAGGGGAACTGAAGCACGGCACGCTGGCGCTGATCGAAGAGGGAACGAGAGTCATCGCCTTGGCTACACAGGATGAGCTCCATGAGAAAATGATCAGCAATATTACAGAAGTAAAAGCCCGTGGAGCAAAGGTTCTTGGTATTACCTTAGATGGACATGTAGAGCTGCATCGCTCGGTTGATGATGTTTGCCTGATTCCGCAGACAGATGCCTTGTTTACGCCGGTTTTAGGCGTGATCCCCCTCCAGCTCATTTCCTATTACACTTCTGTTGCGCTTGGCAATGACGTAGATCGTCCACGGAACTTGGCCAAAAGTGTAACAGTTGAGTAAACACAAACGTCAGTCGTTATGAAGTGAAGAGAGGAAGGAAAAAGGGGGAAAGATGAATGAAAACCTCGAAGCGGACGTTGAATCAGGAGAAATTACTGGAGATTATGCTTCAGGCCTATCAGCTGGGCGTGCAGAGGAAAGACATTAATTTGAGCATGATGATTGACACACTGACCTATGAATTGAAACCATACTTCGATCAGCAAATCCAACAAGGTCAGCTTGCAAAAGGGGAGCTGACCAAGACGGAGGCGATAGGATGAACATACATGCAGTAGTACTCGCAGCAGGAAAAGGAACCAGAATGAAGTCCTCGCTCTACAAGGTCATGCATCCAATCTGCGGAAAGCCGATGATTGAGCATGTCGTAGAGACATTGGAAGCCTTGTCGCTTCGCCATCTGGTCGTCGTTGTCGGTCACGGAGCCGAAGTAGTCAAAGAGCAGTTGAAAAACCGCGTTCAGTATGCGTATCAACCGGAACAGCTGGGTACCGCTCATGCTGTTTGGATGAGCCACGAAATTCTTGGAGCGCAGGATGGCGTGACGATTGTCATGAATGGCGATACACCACTCGTACAAGAACAGACGTTGCGAAGTTTGCTTGAGTATCACCAGCTCAAACAAGCAGCAGCTACGGTTTTGACCTCCATTGTGGACGAGCCTACAGGCTATGGCAGGATTATTCGCGACGAGAACGGCGATGTCCGTAAAATTATCGAGGAAAAAGACGCGACCTTGGGTCAAAAAAAGGTGAACGAGATCAGCACCGGAATCTTCTGCTTTGACAATCAAAAGCTGTTTTCGATGCTGCCGATGGTCTCAAACGAAAACGCGCAAGGGGAGTTTTACTTGCCGGATGTTCTGGGGCTATTGCAAGAACAAGGTCACTTGGTAGCGGCGTTTGCAACGGATGATCCCGAAGAAGGCAATGGCGTCAATGATCGTGTGCAGCTCGCAGATTTGGAACAGCTGATGCGCAAGCGAATCAACGATTTCCATATGCGAAACGGAGTTACGATGATAGACCCGGCCTCGACATACATCGACTCGGACGTAATGATCGGGCGTGATACGGTGCTTTATCCGGGAACCTGCCTTTTTGGCGACACAAAGATCGGTGAAGGCTGCCAGATCGGGCCGCACGCGCTAGTTAAAAACAAGAGCATCGAGGATTACACGAGAATTCAGCCGTTTTCAGCGGTTGACGGCAGTACGTTTGGTGAGCGGGCTTTTGCTGGAGTGGGAGCGACGACACAACAGTACGGTACCGATCAGCACTGATGCAGGTACTTCGTCGCTATAGCTGGCTGTGGATAGCGCTGCTCCTTGTGACAGTAGCTTCGACTATCATGCTGTCGTTGGCAAACACCCGCTCTCCGCTGACAAAAGCAACCTGGATATGGAATGCCAAGCAAATGGAGACCCAAACCGATGAAATGATCGAGTTTGCCGAGAAGAACGACATCAACCTGATCTATCTTCACGTTGAACCAGCAGGTGTTGCGCCAGAGACCTATCGTACCTTCATTGAAAAAGCCAACCAGGCAGGCATCAAGGTAGAGGCACTTGGCGGTGACCCAAATTGGGCATTAACAGCGAATCGAGAGAGCATCGACGACCTGATCTCCTGGGTAAAGGCATTCAATCGCAGTGCCAAGCCAGATGAACGCTTCTCGGGGATTCACGTCGATATCGAGCCGTATTTGTTGCCTGCATGGAAGGAAGACCAGGCAGAAATCGTCCGGCAATGGCTGAAAAACGTCAGCTATCTGGCAGCGGAGACGAAGAAGGATACGGATCTCGCTGTCGGTGCCGACTTGCCTTTTTGGATCGACTCCGTAAACGTCCCTGACAGTGATGAAAAAGTGAGCAACTGGATGGTACAGCGACTCGACAGTATTACGCTAATGGCCTACCGCAATCAAGCCCTTGGGCAAAATGGGATCGTCGAAATCGTAGAAAAGATCGTCGATGATGCCAATGTACGCAAAAAAGGGTCGGTCATTGTTGGCGTCAACATCATGGAGACGATGGAAGGCGCTCATGTGAGCTTTTATGAAGAGGGCACAGAAGAGATGAACAACCAGTTGGCCATTTTACAGGAGGAGCTGTCAAACAATCCGGCGTTTGCAGGAAGTGCGATCCATGATTACGAGAGCTGGAAGCACGCAAGTCAACGAGAGGAGTAACTTTGACGAATGAAAGCTGCGCGCATCTATTTGAGTGTTCTCTGCCTGACGGTCGGCTTTCTGTTCGGCTTTTCCCCCGCGGAGAAGAAGAGTAAAGCAACATGGATCTGGCAATCCGAAATGATCGGAAGAGAGAAACAAGAGATTCTCGATTTCTGCAAAAGTAACGATATTAATCTCGTTTACTTGCGAATCGAAATGAACAAGCCCTATGATTACTACCGCGATTTTATCCGCGAAGCGACAGAGATGGGGATCGAGGTTCATGCGGTAGCCGGCCATCCGGCGTGGTCACTCAAAAGCAATGAAAAGCGGATGATGAACATCGTCCACTGGGTAAAAAGCTATAACCGTGAAGCGCAGAAGAATGAGCGTATTCGCGGGATTCAGTTAGACATCGAGCCGTATCTTTTGCCGTTTTGGGAGACCGATCAGAAGCGGATTATCCGTGAATGGCAAGCCAATGTGCAGGTGTTCACAGCCGAGGTGTCAAAAGATGAGGATTTGGTTGCCAGTGCAGCCATTCCATTTTGGCTGGACAATATTCCTGTTCCGGGGCAAGAAGAGATGTCTCTGTCCAAATGGATGATCAGCCAGTTTGATACGGTATGTATCATGGCGTATCGTGACACCCTTTCTGGTCAAAACGGCATCCTGAATTTGATTGATCAGGAAATGAAGGAAGCGGATGAATTAGAGACACGTGTCTTGGTGGCTGTGAATATGAAGCCGCTGGATGAAGACCACACTTCTTTTGCAGAGGAAGGCCCGGCTCTCATGAACCAGCAATTAGAGCAATTGCAAGCACATTTGGCACAGCATCCGTCCTTCTCTGGTGTCGCGATTCACGATTATCGCTACTGGAAGGAGGCGACTCCACTGCCCCCAACAACGAAGCAACGCTACAAAGGCACCTACATATGGCGTGCAGAATTGATTGGCACGGAAAAGGAGGAGATTCTCTCCTTTGCGGAACAAAACGGGGTGAATCTCCTCTATGTTCGTCTAGATTTGGAACAGCCGACTTCCTATTATCGCGATTTCGTGAGAGAGGCTCGTGAAGCGGGTATCGAGGTTCATGCGATGGGCGGTCATCCGATTTGGGCTCTGTCTGAAAGTCGGAGCAAGATCATGAAGCTCGTGAATTGGGTGAAAGCTTACAATGAGGCTGTCTCGACAGAAGAGCAGTTTCACGGCATTCACTTAGACATTGAGCCGTACGTTCTTCCTGTCTGGCGCGAGGATAAAGAGAAGGTCTTGCGCCAGTGGATGGGCAACATCGAAGCGTTTGTCGAAGAGACCAAGAAAGAAACATCCTTGGAAGCAAGCGTCGATCTCGCCGCATGGCTGGACAAGACACCGACTCCGGGTCAGCCTGAATTGCCGTTTTCGCATTGGATGATTAAACAGCTTGATCATACGACCTTGATGGCATTTCGCGATCGCGCTCCTGGCATCATCGGCTTGGTTGAAAATCAGATGAAGTACGCAGAGAGCCTCCAGAAAAAGCTGGTCGTCGCCGTGGAAACGAAAGAGAGCCACGAAGGGAACGGGATTTCCTTTCACGAGGAAGGCATGGGCGAAATGGACCGGCAGCTGGATCTGGTGACAAAAGCACTGGATCGGTACTCCTCGTATTGGGGGCTCGCCGTACATGCCTATGACTACTGGAAAAATGGGAAAGAGTAGGCTGCCTGCATCGTGCACCATTGTTGTTGTACAATAGAAGAGGTTGTTCAAAAAGTCGTCTTTTGATCACGAAGTAGTAAAGAAAGCTAATTCGGCATCGAAAATGGCGTTCACCTCCGAAGTCTGGTGCTCATGTAGATTACCTACACTCCGCTCCTCCTTCGTTCGGTTCTCGCCATTTTCTCGGTGCTGAAAAGCCAACTTTTTGAACGTGCAATAGAAGTAAACGAGTGTCGGAAAGAGGAGAATAAGCCATGCGAGATGTGCAAAACCGACATGGAAATCTTCCGCAGCGTACTCCAGAGATGTTGTACAACGTGGTGCGCAAGTTTTACCGCGGAGCAGTCAGTCATTTTGACTTGATTCAGGAGAAAAAACAGGAAGCACGCGCTGCTTTGGAAGCTGGTGACCACGATAAAATCCGTGCAGCCGTACACACGTTATTTTTGGAGTTCCATTTTTATGTGACCTGCTGGCTCCAGATTGAGCTTGCCTTGTATCGGCTGGCACGTCAGGATGAACGCCTTGCGCAAGTGATGGAAAAATATCGACCATCGTTGGAAAAGCATGTTGCGGTACGGCAACTGCTGGATCAAACGGAGGCGTGTGTGGAGGCGCAGTTCCAATCAACCGGGGATGGATGGAGCTGCGTGCGGAAGGATGCCTACGTGTTTGGCAGTATTATTTTTACAGTCGATGAACAGAGTCTGCAAGATTTGCACGCCGTGTATCAGGCGATTTGGGAAAATGTACACCGCTGAACTATCACCCATATTAAAAAGCGTGACCGTCGCGATGGATGGTCACGCTTTTCTCATTTAGAAAGTGCCAGGGAAGATTGAACCTGTGTGTGGAGCAACCTGACCTGGTGCATTCAATTGGCGCACCTCTTGTGCATTCGTGCCAGCAAAACCGGGAGTGAAGACAGATTGTGCTCCCATGCCGAGTGTATTAGCAAAAGTCTGCTGTTGCTGTTGAGGCTGCTGTGCTTGCAGACCGAAGCCGGTGTTGTTCAATTGGCGTACTTCTTGAACATTGGTTCCGGCAAAGCCTGGGGAAAAGATGCTGCCAGCGTTTCCTGCTTGGTTCACAAAGCCAGTTTGTCCAGCGAAGCCAGTTTGTCCAGCGAAGCCAGTTTGACCCGCGAAGTTGCTATAGCCAGCTTGATTTCGCGCCTGAACCTCTTGAACATTAGTTCCAGCAAAGCCAGGAGAAAAGACCGCGTTAGCTCCGCCACCAAATGCTGGTTGATACGATGGCTGCGCCTGGATGTACTGGGATGCCTGATTTTGACCAAAACCAAATTGTTGTTGCTGTTGTTGTGCTGGATAGCTAGCATTTTGCTGTCTTACTTCTTGCGCATTGGTATTCGCAAAGCCTGGGGAAAAGATGGATTGGACACCACCAACTCCGCCACCGAAGGATACAGCAGATGAAGGAGCTCCAAGCGATTGTGCATGACCGCCTTGGTTCCAATACTGTACTTCTTGTACGTTGGTTCCGGCGAAGCCTGGTTGGAACATAGAACCTGCAGGGCTTACTGCTCCGAAAAATTGGGGTTGTTGCTGGGATTGCATCATATTGTTATTTGTGTAGGTCATGGTTAAGACCACCTCCATGGAGTATTTTTTCCAAGGTTGATCAGGTCATGCATTCGAAACGAAAAAAACATGCCGGAGTTTAAACGGCATGTTCCTTTAGAACAACATGTGAGACTTGCCTCATTGTTCAGTGCTACCCGCGCGTACAGCCCAGCATGCCGATTCACCTATTGCGGTAGCGTTTATCTACAACCAGGAAGGATTGACCCATTATGAGCCAACAGCCTAGGGGTCAATCGCGTCAGCCAGTCGTTCGTTGGGTGATGCGCCGTTCCCCTTCCTGACGGGCAAATCGCACCAAGGTCGTCTGTGAATCAGCTAGTGCTGTTCGACTCCCTTATCCTGCGGCAATGCCTCGCTTGTTTTGCAAGCGGGAGACATGCTGTGCGTAGTGGATCAAATTCGCTAATGATAATCGTCGGATCGATGGTTCATCGAATTTCTCCGGCTTTGCATTTGCTTCAAAGAGCCATAGCTTTCCTTCTTCTGTCAACCCAAGGTCCATCGACATCTCAGCCAAATCCGTCCATTCTGCATTTAAAGACCGTGCAATGGCGAGCGCCGTTTCGTGAATGTGTCTTTCCATTTGCTCGGGATTATTTTTGAACAAAGCTTGCAGAACGGTTGATAACGAGTGGATCGAGCCTCCCCGTGGTACATGAGTGGTGATGCTTTGCGAGCCAGACCTTCTGATGCCAACTCCGGTTACGCTCCACTCGCCCTCACCATCTTTCTGTACGAGGACGCGCACATCAAAAGGTTTGCCGTTATAGCGGGCACGGCGGATACCTTGCTGCATGATGTACTTCTGTTGTTTAACATGAAGCCGAATGTGCTTCCATACATCATTCAAATTGGAAAAGCGGCGAGTAATGGCCTTTTGCTCCTTTAACCGTTGCAGGAACCACTTATCGTTTTTGAAATCAATGCGCATAATTCCCTGACCAGCTTTACCCCGAACAGGTTTCAAGTAGACAAAGCGATGCTCCGTGCAAAAGCTTCGAAAGCGAGCCAAGGTGTCCAGCTGTTTCGTCTCCGGTAGAAAAGCTTGCACTTCCAGGTGAGACTCAAGCATCGCAAACAGCTGTTGCTTGTCAAAAAAGGCGCGATTAAACAATGTGACATTTGGCATCTCATGGATACGGTTCAGTGCTCTTCGGACTTCAGGTCGCCGTTCTGCTTTTCTCGTCGGAATTCGGTTGTAAACCACATGGGGGAAAGGTAGAATCACCTCTTGCCACGAGTTTAGACGATTGTTGTACAAATAGCCGCGCACCTTTTTCTTCTCCCAATTGATTCCTTGTGGAGTGAACACATATACGAGTGCACCCCATTGCTTTCCCGATTTAGTAATATCCTTGAAGTTCTCGCGATTTCCTAAGAATGTTGCCCCTTCACCAACGGTCAATATGCCAAATAATGGGCCAAGCTTCAGGGAGTCGCCCGCCATTTTCCAGTTAATGCGTGTACGAATACGGCTTGCTTGCACGCGAGGTAAACCAGCGTATATCCGTTTCGTATGAGAAAAGGGACCGAGACTGGCGACCAGTGGCTTTGGCGAGCGTTTAAGGACTAGCCGTGGTAACTGTACGAACCATCTACCGCTAGGGAGGATCGTCAGCCACCCGGAGCGCTGCTGAAGCATGGTGTTCCTCCTTCCTGAAAAACGGTACAGATCGCGTGCGACTAGAAATTGGCCAAATAACAGCTATAATCGACGAGCAGCTTGCGGGATTCTTGATCAGCCTGCCTGAGTCGGGCGTGCTTGAATATAGAACGGCCAGGCTTGGAATTCGCTTCGAACATCCAGACATGGCCTTGCGTATCAATCCCCATGTCCAGCCCCAATTCCCCTAAATCAATCCCTTTTGCCAGTTCAATTGCGGTAGCGAGTCGGATCGAGGCGTCAGAAATGCGCTGGGTCATGAGGGCTTTTTGTCTGCCAAACAGGTGCTGCAACAGGTCATCGCCGGGGATAACAGTGCCACCTGTACGTACGTGGGTAGTTACGCTACCAGAACCTGCAACCTTGGCTGCCGTGCAGGAGACGACCCACTCGTTTTGTTGATTTTTATGCAAGTGAACACGGAAATCAAACGGACGTCCATGGAATGTCATGAGCGGAATGCCCTGTTGAGCCAGATACGAACTGACGCGACGACTGCGGAAGACATGCTGATAAAGGCTAGACAGCTTGGAAAATTGTTTTTTTACATTGCCGCTGCCTGTATGATAGGAGGCAGTAAAGCCACCGCCTGCCTGGCGAACCACTTTGACAATACCGTACCCGAGACTTCCATTTTTAGGCTTCAAATAAACGATGGGGTATTTACGCAGCAAGTTTCGAACCGTTGTAAGAGAAGGAGAGGTGTAAGTCTCCGGGATATGCTCATTCACTTCTGGATTCGGATACAGCAGTTGGTGCACACCCCATTTGTTAAAAAAGCCCTGATTGAACATTGGTAAATTGGGGTAACTGGCGAGTCGATACTTGAATTCCTGAACGGCTTCATGCTTTTCTGCCGACCGAGAGGGAATACGATCATAGACGACATCGGGCATGGCGGTAACATGCTTTTTCCAAAAATAGCCGCCTGACTTGTTTCTGCGCAAAAACCACGCTTTGACCGTATTGGATTCCCAGTCCACATCGGTTGGGGAAAATATATAGTAGAAAACGCCTTTCCCTTCTTGGGCCTGTAACAGATTGTAAAAAAACGAGGTGCGAGAGCCAATTGGCTGCTTGGGATCTCGTCTTATGCCAGTCGTAACGATCCCAATTGAAGGACCGATTCGGAGTGCTGAGCCCTCTAGTTTGAGCTGGATCAAGCCAGGGTGAGGAATGCCCAGCTCCGTTTGCAAGAGCGTCGTCACTTTCATGACGTTCGCATCCGGATTGCGTTTATCTTGTAAGACAGTTGCGACTACTTCCTTTTTACCCAGTAAGACTTTAATTTTTTGGCGTTGCCGCAGCTGCAGCTGTTGGAAGAGAGTAGCTGGCAGGATAATCCCACTGATACGGGGGTTGGAAAGGAAGCGAAGCCGCATTCTAAACGTTTCCATGCTTTAACCTCCTACACGCTCTTTCATGAGATAGTGGGCGTAGCGAACAGGCTGAGTAATCGAATGCAGTTGTGCAGTCGGGTCGTCAATCATGCGAAAAACGGTTCGCCCTGGTCTGCTGTTTACCTCGATGATCCAAACATTACCTGCGGTGTCGATGCCAATATCGATTCCTAGCTCAACGAGTCTGCCGTGTGACTCTTCCAAAAAACGGGGAAGTTCTTCCGCCACTCGGTTGATTGTTTGCTCGATGCGTGTCGCTTTTGCGGATGTGAAGTGAAGGGGCAGGAAAGAGGCCAGAAGTGTTGCTTTCCCTCCTCCGTGCAAATTGGAGGTAATACTGCGTTTATCTCCCAGGCGCACAGCTTTGCCAGTTATCCCCCATTTACCAAGCCCGTTTTTTTGAACGAGAACACGGACATCGAATGGGGTGCCATCTGGGGTATGCAACTCCAGATAGGGCTGTACCAGGAACTTGCGGCCGGCAGTAAAGACAGAGACAAAACGTTTTAATTCGGCAGTGTCACGAATTCGCCTAGTGAAAGGTTTGTTGTCTCGGTTTCGTCCAGAAGCTTCATAGCCAGTGCGCATTTCTTTGATTCTCACGACGCCAATACCGTGAGTTCCCGCCATCGGCTTGATGATGGCTGCCCCGTATTTTTCCAAGGTTGCATGGAGCACAGGATATGAGAATATTTCAGTAGGTGGTAGCAGCGGGGCGAGGAGAGGGGACTTAGCGAGCATCTGGTGTACCTGCCATTTTCCAGACAGACCATGCCCCAAAAACGTAATGTTGCGATCGTTTTGCAACTTTTCCACAAATGGTTTATAGTGGCGATAAGATGGGCCCACAAAGCAACGATCATAGATAAAAGCTGGGATTGGGAAGTCTTTTGCGTGCCAGGACCCATTGCGATATTCGAACCCTTTTACCATACGGGTGGAAAAGTTAACCTGACGTGGTGAAAAAACGAAGACGCGAATACCGTGCTTGCGTCCATAGAGCGTAAGCTTTTTGTAATACCCTTTGTCTACAAAGTGGGAGCCTTGGCACCGGGCCATGATGCCAAGACTTCTCTCGGATGCTGTCATGTAGGTCACCTTCGCCTGTTTTTGTTGCGCTTCGGTCTTCTTTTTATCGTCTTTTGTGGTTGAATGGTCCGGGGAAAACCACTTAGAAAGGCTGAATAATCCAGCATGCGAACGACAGAAGGGCGAGCGCGCCGAGGTAGCTCTTCGGCCCCCTCAGGCAACGGAACTGTTTTGGCTGACTTGGATGGCTTGCTGTTGACCTCCAATAGCCACACCCGTCCATGGACATCGACTCCCAGATCAATTCCGAATTCTGCGTAATGCCCAGGCAGTGATTCTTCTAATAGGATCGCGAGCTTAAGTGCTACTTCGCGTAACGTTTGAGGAGATGGTCGTATCGCGTTTGCCCGTGGTCCACAAACGCGCAGCGCCTGAAGGGGAGTCATCATCTGCCCGCCTCTGGATATATTGGAAACAATGCGGTTTAATCCCAGGCGAGCGACCATGGAAGTGACGGACCATTCGCCTTTTCGGTCTTTTTGTACCAATACACGAAAATCTGTCGGTCGTCCTTGGATGCCGATTAACGGTAACCCTTGCTGCAGTAAATAGGATGTGCCTTTTATCCTTTTTTGCAAATACTGATGTAAGCCCTGAAAGCTAGTAAATGATTTGCGTAATCCCCCGGGAAACGCGAGCTGGTATCCCTCGGGAGAACTGCGAACTCGAATGATCCCACGCCCCATGCTACCGTTAGCTGGTTTGGCATAAACGATGCGATAGGTGGATAGCATTTGCCGCAGATCTTCCTGTTTCAGGTAGCGAACCATGCTGGGAAGATGTTCGGAGGCTGTCGGTTGATTCTCGAGAGCGGCGTGTACATGCCACTTATTCAAAAAACGCTCGTTAAAAAAGGGAATAGAAGCGTCCTTGCAGCGTTGAACCCAGTTGGCCATCTGTTCACTTCGTTCGCGTTGGCGGGATACGAGCCGGTTGTAAATGCATTGTGGAAGCGGAAGTACGGTTTGTCTCCAGAGGCCTCCTCTTCTAACGAGGCCGCGTACGATTCCTGCATCCCAGTTGACATCCTGAAGCCGAAATGTGCAAAGGATTCCTCCGCGTTTACGGGTGATATCGGACATCTCGTGAAAGAAAGAGTTTAGGTGTCCAAA
The DNA here is from genome assembly GCF_003013445.1 of Brevibacillus sp. NRRL NRS-603. Taxonomy (NCBI): domain Bacteria; kingdom Bacillati; phylum Bacillota; class Bacilli; order Caryophanales; family Paenibacillaceae; genus Brevibacillus; species Brevibacillus sp. NRRL NRS-603. The sequence goes on from NZ_PXZN01000008.1 coordinate 256,514, forward strand.
CGGTCCTTGCGAGAACGCTGTATTGTAGCTCGAAACAAGAACACCTATATACGGCCCGAAAACGAGTGTTTTCTGACTCGCATCATAACGGACTAAGAGTGGAACGCCCTTGGGCAAATGAAGTGATTGAGCTAAAGATGGTCGAATGAAGGTTTTACCCGAGGTTTTGCCTCCCCGTTCCCAACCGCCTACGCGTGCGGAAAGGGTTTTGCTCCCAAACTGGACTGCGATGGTGGACGGTGTTGAAAGATTCCATTTGCGCAAGTGCGCCTGGGGCAGGTAAAGGTCTACTTCCGATATTTTCTCGTTTTCGACAACGATTGTTGGAATGTAGGACATGAGTATCCCCTTCCCATCAGGCAAAGTTAGTCTATGGTATGAGCATCCAAAACGTTTGGTGCCATGTAGAGAAGAGAGGTTGTTAGGATTTATGAACGCTTGGATAATATTAGTGAACATTGCAGTAGGCTCAGTCATCGGTGGAGTAACGAATGAGTTAGCCATCCGAATGCTGTTTAAACCAGTAAAACCGTGGTATATAGGCAGATGGAAAGTGCCGTTTACTCCGGGTTTGATTCCAAGAAGACGGGACGATATCGCGATACAAATGGGCAGACTCGTCGAAGAACATTTGCTGACTACAGAGGGTGTCAAGCGTGCACTGAACCAGAGTGGTTTGGAGAGTACATTGGCAGGATGGATGAACAGCATCGCTCGCGATTGGATGACAGATGAGCGTAGTCTGCGTCAAGCATTGCTTACGGTGATGCCACAGTTATTTAAGGAAGACGGAACATGGAGTGAGGGTGTCCGCGCGCCTATCGAAGCGAAATGGGGTACCTTTGTCGAACAGGTTCTGGCGCAATATGAAGAGAAAAAACTGCGAGAGTTGGTAACGGACAACGGACGCGAGCGTCTGGATGCTGCACTTGGCACTGTGAGCGAACTGCTCTTGAAACGTTTCCGCGAGTATTTGCATTCCCCGGAAGGCCAGCAAACCTTGCAAAATATGGTTCGTGGATTGCTCGGTGGAGGCGGAGGCATGTTTGGTGGCTTGGTCGGGATGTTTCTGGGGGATGACAAGATTTTGGGCAAGATTCTCCCGTATCTCGATGAGCTATTGCAAAGCAGAGAGCTTTCGGAACGCGTTCACTACTTTTTACATAGCGAAGCGGACAAGCTCTTGGACAAAAATGTGGGCGAAGTGGTTGCCTGGATTGGGCGAGATCAAGTGGACGACTGGGCGCAGAAGCTTTTTGCCAAGCTCGAGGAGCAAAGCTTGCGCATCGTGGACGAGCCTCTGTCTCGTTTGACAGCGCCTATTTCTGAAACGGTGACAACGGAACTCGTTCCTCGTTTGGCCAAGTGGATGGTGGACACGCTGCAACAAAACATAGAGAGAATATTTTCGCGCCTGGCCATTCGGGATATTGTTACCCGGCAAGTAGAGGGTTTCCCCATTGAAAGAATTGAAGAGATGGTAGTAGGGATTTCGGGCAAGGAATTCCGCATGATTACCGTGCTCGGATTTATCCTCGGAGGGATTATTGGGCTTGTCCAAGGTATATTGGCAAATTTCCTCAGTTAAACAAAACTGAAAAGAAACTGTAACTGTGTTGTAATAATCCTGTAATATTCCTTGGGTATGATAAAAGCACGATGAAAACCCCCTTAATGATATACTTTCTGGTCGGTAGCTTTCGAAAAAGCTACCCTTTTTTTTTGCCCCGCCTTCGGGTATATTGGTCGAAGGAGCGCACGTACATGGAACGGGTGGGAGAAAAGGAAGGGGGAATAGCAATATGGCAACGAAGCATGAACAAATCTTGCAACATATTGATCGCCTTCCGATCGGTTCGAAGATTTCCGTGCGGCAGATCGCAAAAGACCTGGATGTGAGTGAAGGGACTGCATACCGCGCGATCAAGGAAGCGGAAACGCAAGGATACGTCAGCACGATTGAGCGTGTCGGTACGGTGAGAATCGAGAAGAAGCAAAAGGAAAATATCGAACGTTTGACCTTTGCGGAGGTTGTGAACATCGTCGATGGTCATGTGCAAGCTGGACGTGAAGGCTTACACAAGACCTTGAATAAATTTGTAATAGGGGCCATGCAGCTCGAAGCCATGATGCGCTATATCGATGCCGGGAGTCTCTTGATTGTCGGTAACCGCTATCAGGCGCACAAAATTGCGTTGCAGCAAGGGGCTGCTGTATTAATTACCGGGGGATTCGATACAAGCGAGGAAATCAAGCAGCTGGCTGACCGCTTAGCGCTGCCAATCATCTCCTCCAGCTACGACTCCTTTACGGTAGCCTCGATGATTAACCGAGCCATTTACGATCGCCTGATCAAAAAAGAAATCGTAATGGTAGAGGATATTTTGAAGCCGCTTGCAGAAACACCAGTCTTATTGACATCAGATTCTGTTGCCAAGTGGCATCAGTATACAGAGCTGTATCAGGACACGAGATTCCCCGTCGTTGATGAGCAGATGCGCCTGATCGGAATTGTTACCTCCAAAGACATCATCGGTCATGAGGATACCGCGACGATCGACAAGGTCATGACGAAGAACCCGATTACGACTTCGCCGCGAGTATCCGTAGCGTCATCTGCGCACACCATGGTGTGGGAAGGAATCGAGCTATTGCCTGTCGTAGACAACCATCGCAAGCTCGTCGGGGTCTTGAGCCGCAACGACGTGTTAAAAGCACTGCAATTTACAGCCAAACAACCACAGATGAGTGAAACGTTCCCGAATCTGATCATGTCCCATTTCCGTGAGGAGCGACAGGCAGATGAGATGGTCTATCTGGGTGATGTGAGCCCACAAATGACCAACCATCTTGGTACGATTGCCAGCGGAATCATGACGACGGTCATGGTCGAGGCTGCTTGTAACCTGTTGCGCCACCATCGTCGAGGGGACATGGTACCGGAAAATATCACCGTCTATTTCCTGAAGCCAGTCCAGATGGAAAGCCATATCGAAGTAAAGCCGCGCCTATTGGACATCAGCCGCCGCTTCGGAAAAGTCGAAGTATCCGTATTCCACGGCGAACAGCTCGTGGGGCAGGCCATGATTACGGCACAAATAATTGAGCGTTAAAAGACAGGAACAGTCTTCTTATGGACTGTTCTTTTTTGTGTTGAAAAGTGGCTGTAGTGGGGGAGAAGAAGCGCATTTCCAGTCTACGCTTCGGCCTCCGCCCCCCCAAGGGGTGTGAACTGTCCGCTTCGGAATAAATGGCGGGAGCGCTTCAAACGTTGAAGTTTCGAGGAAGTATTCCATAAGTGGAGCTTAAATTCCCCGCCATTTATTCCTACGCTGAGATGGGCTCCAGAGGCACTTGGACTGGAAATGCGCTTCTTCTACACAGCTTTGGCAAAAGCATTTTGAAAGTTATTACATGAAGTTAATATCATTCTTGATTCACTGACAAACCAGCCACAACTAAACAGACAGCCGCTTCAAGGAAAAAGGAGAAATAAGCTCGAGCGTTTTCTCCTTTTTCCGCTGCCACCAGCAGCAACGATATAGAATTTGTTTTATCTCCTACGAATTGACAGGCAAAGCAATGCAACTTATCATCTAATTAGAACATCATCTAATCGAAACGAATAGACTAGGAAAGGAGTGCCCCATTTTGCAATTAGACCAACTCGTCACCTTTTATAAAGCACTCGGAGACCCGACGCGCGTACGCATTCTCGCGATTTTGGCAAATGGCCCCCTGCACGGACAGGCGTTGGCAGGCAAGCTCGGCGTAACACCTCCTACCATCACCCACCATATGGCGAAGCTTCGGGAAGCAGGTGTGGTTTACGAACGTCGTGATAAAAACACCATTTACTTTTACCTGCACGAAGCCAATGTAAAACGCCAGTCGCAAGCAATCGTGAACGTCATGGAAAAAGCAAAGGATTCGACAGCAGAGGACATTTTTGCGCAAGACGACTCACATATTCAAAGGAGGCACCAGATGGCAGCGGAAAAAATGCAGGTCATTCGCAGCTTCATTACGCCAGATGGCAAACTGAAACAAATCCCTTCTCAGCGTAAGAAAAAGCTGATCGTCTTTGAATACATGGTCCGAGGGTTAGAAAAAGGCCGCAAATACAAGGAACAAGAGATCAACGAGTACATCCGCCAATTCCACGAAGATTATGCTACGATTCGCCGGGAATTCATCATGAATCATTATATGTATCGGGAAGAGGGCATCTATGAGCTGAACCCCGAGGAAATGTGGGCGAAAGCCGAAGATCTGCAATGACTGGAAATGGTTCCCTTCCGAATTAAAATGAAAAAAAGACAACCTTCGGCACTGCCGCTCAGGTTGTCGAAGCAATAGAATGTCACACAAATTCATTATAGCGAGAGCTCTATCGGGTTTGTATGATAAACAGCTGGGAAAAGAGGAAAAGTATTTCCAGCGATGCTTCTCCCCAAAATGAAAAGGCATGTGGAACGTAAAATTGTTCTCATGCCCTTTTTTTTATACCCCTTTTTTCAATTCTGCCTGCCAAGCTGTACGATAACGGAAATAATTGCGAGTTCCCAAAAATAAATTCATAGCTCCTACAATCAGCATGATCAACCCAACGACAATGCGGATCGTATCGAGAGAATCAAAAGTAAACTGATTGATGCCGAACAAAGAAACGAGTATCCCCAACGACACATTCATTTTCCCCAGCAGCATACGCGATTCTAGCGGATGGATGCCTCGTCTGCGCGCATGGATACTATAGTAGACACTGGCTACTAGGGAAGCGAGAACACCGGTCATGTAAAAGGCAGACCACATAGATGGATTCATCCTTTCTAGCCATTCTGGTAATACCCATCCTACCAAAATCAGGGGATGACGGTCAAATACAAGTAAGAACATTTGTTCTTAACGTCCGTATGCGCTATACTTCCGTTATAATGTAAGTAAGAAAGTTTCAATCGTGAAAAGTGAGAGGGGTAATATCATGACCTCCTTTGTCCATTTGCATGTTCATACGGAGTACAGTCTGCTGGATGGAGCAGCACGTATCGATGAGCTAGTGAAGCGAGCCAGCGAATTGGGCATGCATGCATTGGCGATGACAGACCATGCCAATTTGTACGGGGCGATCCCGTTTTATAAAGCCTGTCTGGAGGCAGGCATCCAACCGATTATCGGGATGGAAATATACGTAATAGAAGGAAATCTTCAAGATCGCGTGCGAAATGCACCGCCGCCTAGTCATCTGATCGTTCTCGCTGAAAACGAAACGGGCTACCGGAATCTCCTGAAGCTGGCGACAATCGCGAATACAGACGGCAATTACATCCTTCCGCGTCTCAATAAAGAGGTGTTGGCCAAGCATACAGACGGCCTCATTGCACTGAGCGGCTGCCAGCAAGGGGAAGTAGCCAAGCTGTTACTGGCTGGAGAAGCGGACGCTGCGAAAGAAGCAGCTCGCAAGTATCAGCGAATGTTTGGTGAGCAGCATTTTTACTTGGAGCTGGCTGATCACGGACTGGAAGTGGAGCGCAGGCTGAATGCTCGTCTCGTGAAATTAAGCCAGGAGACGGGGATTCCACTGGTTGCGACGAACAACGTTCATTATATCCACAGGGAGGATCACCAGCAGCATGATATCTTGCTGGCGATCAAAGAAGGCAAGACCATTAGCGAAGAAAGCCGTTTTCGTTACGAGACGGATCAGTACTATCTGAAAAGTGCAGAGGAAATGGCAGCGCTATTTGCTTTTGCTCCCCAGGCGTTAGCGAATACGGTAGCTGTTGCAGACAGGTGCAAGCTGGACCTTTCCTTTGGTGCGCATATTTTGCCGGAATTTCCTTTGGCAGAGGGACAAGATTCGACGCAGTATTTGCGTGAACTGTGTGAAAAGGGCTGCCGGGAGCGATACGGCGAGATTACACCAGAGGCACAAGCGCGTCTGGATCACGAGCTGGCGATAATTACAGGGACAGGCTTCACCGATTACTTCCTGATCGTATGGGATTTCATGCGGTACGCTCACGAAAACGGGATACCGACTGGACCTGGACGCGGATCAGCGGCAGGTAGCCTGGTCGCGTATGTTTTGAAAATCACGAATGTCGATCCACTTCGCTTTCAGTTGCTCTTTGAACGCTTTCTCAACCCGGAGCGGGTGACGATGCCCGATATTGATATCGATTTTTCCGTAGAGCGCCGTGACGAAGTCATTCACTATGTAGCGAGCAAGTACGGACATGATCGCGTCGCCCAGATCATTACCTTTGGTACGATGGCGGCTCGTGCAGCAGTGCGCGACGTTGGGCGGGCGCTAGGCTTATCTCTGGGCATTGTGGATCGCGTGGCCAAAATGATTCCGCAATCGCCAGGCATGACGATTGAACGAGCGATGCAGATCAACCCGGATATCGGCAAGCTATGCGCGGAAAACAAACAGGCAGCGAAACTGATCGAAACGGCAAAGGGCGTAGAAGGTTTGCCGCGTCACGCCTCTACGCATGCAGCGGGTGTCGTTATTTCGCGTGAACCGCTGACGAATTACGTTCCATTGCAGACGGGCAATGAAGGCTTGGCTCTTACTCAGTATCCGATGGAAATTCTCGAAGAAGTCGGTCTGTTAAAGATGGACTTCCTCGGCTTGCGCAATCTGACAATCATTCAGGAGACGTTGCGTCATTTGCAGGAGCAGGGAATATCGCTTGATCTGGATAAGCTGCCGACAGATGACGAGAAAACGTTTCGTATGCTCTCCCGCGGGGAGACAACGGGCATTTTCCAACTGGAATCTTCGGGGATGCGCAATGTACTGCGAGATTTGAAGCCGAGCAGCCTTGATGACATCATTGCGGTGTTGGCATTGTATCGCCCCGGGCCGATGGAGATCATCCCACAGTATATCGCCGCCAAGCACGGGACTAGCAAAGTGCAGTACGCTCATCCTGTTCTCGAGCCGATTTTGCGGGAGACGCACGGTTTTATGATTTATCAGGAGCAAATCATGCAGATTTCCTCGACACTGGCAGGCTTTAGTCTTGGTGAGGCAGATATTTTGCGCCGAGCGGTCGGGAAAAAGAAACGGGAGCTATTGGCGGAGCAGCGGGAGAAGTTCGTGGCTGGTTGTGTCCGGCAAGGGTATGGAGAAGAGCTGGGCAATCAAGTCTACGATTTGATCGTGCGCTTTGCCGATTATGGCTTCAATAAAGCCCACTCGGTGGCTTATGCGGTCATCGCCTACCAGATGGCTTATTTGAAAGCAACGTATCCGCTTGCGTTCATGGCAGCGCTGCTCTCCTTGTCCATTGGCAGTCAAACGAGAATTGCCGAATATACGGAGGAAGCGCGGAGACTGCAGCTTACCGTGCTTGGGCCTGACGTGAATAAAAGCTTGGCTTACTTTACAGTGGAGCAGGATGCGATCCGCTTTGGTTTGGCCGCAGTGAAAAACGTCGGCTACGGTGCCATTGAATCGATCGTGAAAGAGCGCAAAGGTCGACCGTATCGCGATGTCTTTGATTTTTGTGCGCGCGTGGATGCGCGGTTAGTCAATCGCAGAGTAGTAGAGTCGCTTACTTTATGCGGCGCGCTGGACTCGTTGCCAGGCCATCGCAGTCAGCTTTTGCTATTGCTGGATGAAGCGGTAGGGAAGGCAAACAGCAAGAGAATTGAACGTGACGCCAACCAGCTCAATCTTTTTGCGGGAGAAGAAGATGCGGCACCTTTGCGCGAACCGGCAGAATATCCAGAGGTACCGCCGCTCTCACATACGCAGCAATTAAAAGAGGAGCGGGACTTGATCGGCGTATACCTCTCGGGCCATCCACTTGACCAGTTTTCCCATGTCGCCAGTCGTCCCGAAATAGCGGTTATCTCTTCGTTGGGTGACGTGCCGCGCGACAAGACGGTGAAAGTATTCGGAATGATTACGGAAGCCAGACGCATCCAAACGAAAAAAGGGGACCAGATGGCGTTTATTACGCTAGAGGACAAAACGGCACCAGTCGAGCTGGTTGTCTTCCCGCAGGTGTATGCGAAGTATGCGCCACTGCTCGAGCGCGAACAAATCGTCGTGGCAGAAGCCCGAGTCGATCACCAGGAAGACATGGTCAAGCTCTTGGCTTCCCGTTTCTGGGATGCACAAACGCTGCCGCAGCCGAAGTCCGAGACCGTATTATTTGTCAAAATATCGGCAGAGCAAGAGCGCGATTCGACACTGCAAAGACTTTCACGCTTGTTTGTCGAAAAAAAAGGAACGATTCCCGTTATCCTCTTCTACGAAGGAAAAAGACAGACAATTCGCCTGCCGGAAGCAAATTGGGTAGACGTAGATGAGTCATTTTTGGAGCAAGCGCGAGAAATTGTGGGGCCTGACAGCGTAATTCGGAAAGAAATGCCTATAAATTGGGGAGGATGAGGAATGTCCTCCCTTTTTCGCCGTTTTCGGCAGGTTTACAGGAGAACAGATTTTTATTATATTGAGAGCATAACTCAATGAGTGGTCAGACCACTTGGAATAACCCAGGCGTTTTTACTGCCTACAAGCCCTCATAGAAACTATTATCGTGAAATGGAGTGGGATCTCATGTCCAACCTGAGAGAGGAAGCACTGGAGCTTCACAGAAAACATCAAGGAAAATTGGAGGCAGTGACCAAGGTACCCGTTCGCAATGCTTACGATCTGAGTCTTGCCTATTCTCCAGGGGTTGCTGAACCTTGCAAAGATATTTTTGATGACAAGTCCAAAGTGTACGATTACACGATGAAAGGCAATCTGGTTGCAGTAGTCAGCGACGGTACTGCTGTACTGGGTCTCGGAAACATCGGACCAGAAGCCGCAATGCCAGTTATGGAAGGGAAAGCGGTTCTGTTCAAATCCTTCGCAGGCGTAGATGCATTCCCGATCTGCTTGAATACGACAGATGTAGATAAAATCGTAGAGACAGTTAAACTGCTCGAGCCTACTTTTGGTGGCGTGAACTTGGAAGATATCGCAGCTCCAGCATGCTTCGAAATCGAAGAGCGTCTGAAGCGCGAAACAAACATCCCGATCTTCCACGATGACCAACACGGTACAGCGATCGTTACAGCGGCAGGTCTGATTAATGCTCTGCGCGTGGTTGACAAAAAGCTGGAAGATATCCGCGTAGTAGCGAACGGTGCAGGTGCAGCTGGTATCGCGATCATGAAGCTTTTGATTTCCATGGGCGTTAAAGAAGTGATCATGGTTGATACAAAAGGAATCGTGTACGAAGGCCGTCCATTCGGTATGAACCCAGTGAAGGAACAAATGGCGAAAATTACGAACCGCAGCATGCTGCAAGGTGACCTGGCTGATGCAATGAAGGGCGCTGACGTATTCATCGGAGTATCCGTAGCTGGCGCTGTTACACAGGACATGGTTCGTTCGATGAACCGCTATCCGATCATTTTCGCTATGGCAAACCCAGTACCAGAAATCATGCCGCAAGAAGCAAAAGAAGCAGGTGCGGCAGTAATTGGTACAGGTCGTTCCGACTTCCCGAACCAAGTAAACAACGTACTGGCATTCCCGGGAATCTTCCGTGGCGCTTTGGATGTACGTGCAACAGAGATCAACGAAGAAATGAAGCTGGCTGCTGTATATGCAATCGCAGACCTGATCACACCAGAAGAGCTTACTGCGGATAAAGTGATTCCTTCCGCATTCGATCCACGAGTAGCTCCAAACGTAGCTGCGGCAGTAGCAAAAGCAGCGATGGAAACGGGTGTTGCTCGCATCACAGTTGATCCGGAAGAAGTAAAACAAAAGACGACAAAATTGACAGCTATCTCTTACCAAGAAGCGTAAAATACTCTTTATCGAGGCATCGACGACACCCTCCGCGAAACAACGTAGGTATTTTACAAACGTGGAGGGTGCTCCTCGTTGAAGGTACGAGTAAGGAGGATAATCGTGCTCGACTCTTCCCAAGATCGAAAGGTTTACGAAGGAATTCTCCTGCAACTTCATGAAATCATTCAGGAGCAAAACTTGCGGCCCGGGGACAAGCTGCCGTCTGAGCGAGAGCTGTCCGAGCAGCTGGGAGCAGGTCGTTCCTCTGTACGCGAGGCTCTTCGGGCTCTGGAGCTGCTCGGACTCATTGAGACGCGTCGCGGGGAAGGCACTTTCCTCAAGCATTACCGACACAATCGGCTGATCGATATTCTTGGCTTTTTTATCCTACGGGATACCAAAACCAAGAAGGACTTGATCGAAATGCGGCGAATGCTAGAGCTGGATGCTGTCCGCCTAGCCTGTAGACGGGCGACTGACAAGCATTTTGATGAAATGGAACGCATCCTGGCCATTGCAGAGGAAAGAGTAGCAAGAGGCGAGGTACCTGCGGAGGAAGACTATCAGTTTCATCGTGTCATATGTCGCTCCAGTCGCAACTCGATTCTGCATCGCATCTGGACGCCTTTGGTTGAGTACAGCAACAGTATTCGTATTGAATCACTGTCGCGCGAAGGCAGAGCGAGTGCAGCACTCGTAGAGCATCGACAGATTATGGAAGCCATTCGCGAAGGCGATGTGAACGTAGCATTAGAGCGAATGAAGCAGCATTTGGAGAACAGCAAGCTATAGTTTTCCCCCAATTTGCGAGGGGCGCTGGCGCTGTGATATGATGATGCAGACCTGTATTGGACGATTGAGGAGGAAGCCAGCATGTGGACGGTCATCTACATCGCTCCTAGCGCTAAAATTGCAGAACGGATACAGCAACGTTTGACAGATGAAGGGTTTTTGGTAAAGGTTCGCGAAGGCAAGGTCTCGAAGCAATACGAGATTCTCGTGCCGGAGAGCGAACTAAACGAAGTCCGGGATGTGCTCGGCACGATCCTTCACTGAAGAGAAAGGTGGGTGTACCTGTGCTTAAAGATCTTTTTGGGAAAAAGCGTAAATTCGCTACTGTTCCTTCAGAGACACTAGCACGTGTCCCTGCTTCCACCGACATTAGCAAGGAAGCGGGTACGAAAGAAAAGGAAGTCCCTGAGGGATTGATGAATAAATGCCCACATTGTGGGACGATTCACTACTCGAAGGATTTGGAGAAGAACCTGCGCGTCTGCAAAGGCTGTCAGTTCCACTACTCCATGTCCGCTCCAGAGCGTCTGCAAGCGCTTCTGGATGATGGGGTTCTGACAGAAGAATTTGATGCCAATTTGATAACAGCCAATCCACTCGGTTTTCCTGGCTATTTGGAAAAACTGGAGCAAGATATGGCCAAAACCAATTTGAACGAGGCAATCATTACAGGCGAAGGTCTCCTGAGTGGAAACCGCATCGTGATTGGGGTCATGGATTCTCGCTTCCGTATGGCGAGTATGGGATCGGTCGTCGGGGAAAAAATCACCCGCGCAATTGAGCAAGCGATCGAACGGCGTTTGCCTTTCATTCTGTTCAGTGCATCTGGTGGAGCACGTATGCAAGAAGGCGTATTAAGTCTGATGCAAATGGCGAAAACCAGCGCAGCGTTGTCTCGATTGGATCGCGAACGCTTACTGTTTGTCTCGGTCATGACGAATCCTACATATGGTGGGGTATCAGCCAGCTTTTCTTCGTTGGGAGATTACAATATCGCAGAACCAGGAGCTATGATCGGTTTTGCTGGGCGTCGAGTCATTGAGCAAACGATCCGTCAGGAGTTGCCAAAAGACTTCCAAACAGCGGAATTCTTGTTGGAAAACGGGCAACTCGATATGGTGGTACACCGTAAGGACATGCGAAATACGCTGTCCAAACTGGTAGAGATGCACACGTCTCGGGAAGGAGTAGAAACATGGCAGGCGAGCTCTCCTTTGAAAAGCCATTAGTAGAATTACAAGATAAGATTAAAGAATTGCGCCGTTTTACTGAGGAAAAGGGAATTGACTTCTCTGACGAAGTACAGCGACTCGAACAAAAATCAAAAGAGCTTGCTGAGCAAATTTACGGCAATTTGACTCCATGGCAACGCGTACAGCTGGCTCGTCATCCGGAACGGCCGACGACTTTGGACTATATACAACTACTTTTTACCGATTTCATCGAGGTTCATGGAGACCGTTTGTTCGGAGACGACCATTCGATTGTGGGTGGAATTGCCAAGCTGGATGGACGTCCGGTTACCGTTATCGGTCACCAAAAAGGGAAAGACACAAAAGACAACATCAAGCGCAATTTCGGGATGGCTCATCCAGAAGGCTACCGGAAGGCATTGCGTATCATGCAGCAGGCGGATAAATTCGGTCGCCCGATCATCTGCTTTATTAATACATCAGGGGCATATCCTGGAAAAGCGGCAGAAGAGCGCGGTCAGAGCGAAGCGATTGCTCGCAATCTGCGTGAAATGGCGACATTTGGCGTGCCGATTATTTGTATCGTCATCGGGGAAGGCGGAAGCGGCGGAGCCTTGGCGATCAGCGTAGGCAATCGCATCTATATGTTGGAGAATTCCTATTACTCCGTGATTGCACCGGAGAGTGCCGCTGCGATTCTGTGGAGAGACTCCAGCTTGGGCATGCGTGCAGCGGAGACGATGAAAATTACGGCACCTGATTTGTTGGAATTAGGAGTCATTGACGGAATTATTGATGAACCATTCGGAGGAGCCCATCGTGATTTGATCGCGCAGGCAGGAATGGTCAAGGCGGTCATAGCGGAACAACTAGAACAGTTGGGCCGTTTAACTCCAGATGAATTGATACAGGACCGTTACGAGAAGTTTAAACAGATCGGAGAATTCGCCTCCCTGTAAGAAACAGGGGGCGTTTTTTTCTTTTTTCTCCGAGGAAAATCTGCTACAATCGAAGTCGAATGAAAGAGTTATCAGAGCTTTCAAAAAGTATGGCACATATCTTCCGAGTGTATAACAGATATGAGGATTTGAGTGATACAGCATGTTTCATACAAAGTATGGTACATACTGTTTCCGTTAAATGACATGCTAAAGACGATACGATTGGAGAGGTGGATTCCATGCGGAAACTTGCAGTTCTCACTAGCGGTGGAGATTCTCCTGGAATGAATGCCGCAGTCCGGGCGGCTGTACGTCGTGCTCATTTTCACGAGGTACAAATGTTTGGGGTTTACCACGGATACGAAGGGCTGATGAGGGGAGATATCAAGGAGATGTCTCTGGGCTCTGTTGGTGATATTATCCAACGGGGAGGAACCATTCTCTACTCTGCTCGCAGTGAAGCGTTCAAGACGGAAGCCGGACAGCAAAGAGCGGTGGAACAATTACGTGTTCATGGAATTGAGGGTCTGATTGTGATTGGGGGGGACGGGTCGTTTCGCGGTGCACAGAAGCTGACCGAAAAAGGCTTTCCAACTATTGGGGTACCGGGTACGATTGATAATGATATTCCATGCACTGATTTCACGATCGGGTTTGATACCGCATTGAATACCGTTGTGGAAGCGATTGATAAAATCCGTGATACGGCCACCTCGCATGAACGTACGTACATTATTGAGGTAATGGGGCGAGATGCTGGCGACCTGGCATTGTGGGCAGGGCTTGCAGCTGGTGCCGAGTCCATTATTATCCCGGAAGCGTCGCAGGAGATGGACGACATTATTGAGCGTCTGCATGCTGGACAACGCCGTGGCAAAAAGCATTCCATCATCATTGTGGCGGAAGGGGTAGGAAGTGCCACTTCTTACGCTGAAGCGATCACGAAAGAGACAGGCTGGGAGACTCGCGTGACGGTACTCGGTCACATTCAGCGTGGTGGTTCCCCTACTGCGATGGACCGAATGCTGGCGAGCCGAATGGGTGCCGCAGCTGTCGATTTGTTGCTGGAAGGCAAGCAGGACCGAATGGTTGGGATTCAGAACAACCAGATCGTGGATGTTGATTTTCAGGAAGCATTGGCGAAAAAGCATCAATTGGATTTATCCATTTATCAATTGGCGCGCACGCTATCTATATAAAACTGACATTTTTTACGAGTGCTGAGGAGGCTTACATCCTATGTTAAGGAAAGCAAAAATTGTATGTACCATCGGACCGGCGAGTGAATCGGTTGAAACGCTGAAAAAACTGATCGAAGCAGGAATGAACGTAGCGCGTTTGAATTTCTCGCACGGTTCCCATGAGGAGCATGCAGCGCGAATTGTAAACATTCGTCAGGCATCAAAAGAAACTGGGAAGCCCGTTGCAATCCTGTTGGATACAAAAGGTCCTGAAATTCGCACGGGTACACTTGCAGTAGATGCAGTTGAGCTCGTAGAAGGAAATACGCTGATCCTCACCACTGAAGAAATAGCGGGTACCGCAGAGCGCGTCTCCATTACGTATCCAGAATTGCCTCATGATGTAAATATCGGTGATACGATTTTGATCGACGACGGTTTGATCGGGTTGACAGTACAGGAAGTGAGTGACACCGAAATCGTCTGCTTGATCAAAAACGGTGGAACACTGAAGAGCAAAAAAGGCGTCAATGTTCCTGGTGTCAAAATCAACTTGCCAGGTATCACAGAAAAGGATGCACAGGATATCGAATTCGGTATTGAACAAGGAGTCGATTTCATTGCGGCTTCCTTCGTTCGAAAAGCATCGGATATCTTGGAGATTCGCCAAATCCTGGAGCGCCATAACGTGCGTATCGATATTATCGCGAAAATCGAAAACCAGGAAGGCGTCGATAACGTAGACGAGATTCTGGTAGTAACAGATGGAATCATGGTTGCGCGCGGTGATTTGGGCGTAGAGATTCCGGCAGAAGAAGTACCACTTGTTCAGAAGAAGCTGATCAAGAAGTGTAACGAGCTCGCGAAGCCAGTCATCACGGCGACACAAATGCTTGATTCAATGCAGCGCAACCCACGTCCAACACGTGCGGAAGCGAGTGACGTTGCGAACGCCATTTTTGACGGTACGGACGCAATCATGCTCTCTGGAGAGACGGCTGCAGGTAAATACCCGGTTGAGTCTGTCGAGACCATGGTGCGTATCGCTGTACGTGCAGAGCAAGAGCTGAATTATCGCGAGATCTTGTATGCGCAAGCACAGCTCAAACAAGTGACGATTACCGATGCCATCAGCCAAGCTGTATCCAATGCAGCATTGGATCTGGACGCAGCAGCAATTATTACGGCGACCGAAAGCGGACACACAGCTCGCATGGTATCAAAGTTCCGTCCAAAAGCACCAATCGTGGCTGTAACGCCACATGAAGCGATTATTCGCCGTCTTGCACTCGTAAATGGCGTGTATCCGGTGAAGGGCGAAATGGCGAACACAACTGATGAAATGCTGGAGATGTCTGTTCAAGAGGCGCTTGATGCAGGCTTCGTTCGTCATGGCGATCTCGTTGTGATCACAGCAGGCGTACCTGTACGTGAAGTTGGGACAACAAACCTGATGAAAATCCACGTTATTGGCGATGTGGTAGCAAAAGGACAAGGAATCGGCCGAAAAGTTGTCACAAACAAGGTAGTGATTGCTAGATCAGCGGAAGAGGCACTGGCAAAGGTAGAAGAAGGAGCAATTCTGGTAACCATCGGTACCGACTCCGATATGATTGAGGCGTTTGGCAAGGCTGGAGCGGTGATTTGCGAAGAGGGCGGACTTACCTCTCACGCAGCCATCGTAGGACTGAATCTCGGCATTCCAGTCATCGTAGGAGTGCCATTTGCTACGGATGTATTGAAGGATGGACAAATCGTAACAGTGGATTCCGAGCGCGGGCATATTTACTCAGGACATGCCCGGATTCTGTAGGTAAAACTATTTATATTTCATGGAGAATGCTTCTGAAGGGTGACCAAGCGTCACCCTTTTTTGGCTTGTGTAAAAAGGAGAAGCCGACGAACTGCCTGATAAGTTTTACCAGATAACGGTGATTATTAGGTGGTGCAAAGCGAGTGGGAATCTGTTAAAATCGGTCGGTGGCTTTGTGTCAGGACGGATGAAATCCATACGTTCGGTGTTTCCAAATCATGACAGAATGGATGTTGTAGCGCTCGGTGACAGGAAAAGGCCGAACATAAAACGGTCTTTCTGTACGTCTAATGTTCGGGATTTTGTGTCAAGTGTTTTGTTTAGGGTAAACACAACATCTAGTATTGTCGAAAATTATTTCGCACAATATATAGGTAAAACTATTGAGTTTTACAGATAAAGATAGGTAAACTAGAGAGGAAAGATTTGAAGGAGGAACGATATGCTGGCGACTGAAACCGTATCCCGAACACAATTTTTGCGGGATGAATTCTTAGATCAATATCCTGATTTTCCGAACCATATGAGTCCTCTGGGACAATTTGTTTACTACCGTACTTATTCTCGTTTTGTACCGGAAAAAGGAAGACGGGAAACGTGGAAAGAAACTTGCCGCCGCTCGGTGGATTACAATATTAAGCTGGCTTATCAGCATTTGAACAAAATCGGAATGTACGCCGATTCTCGCGCAATGGAAAAAGAGGCAGAAGGTTTGTTTGACAACATGTTTAACCTTCGTCAGTTTTTGTCTGGCCGTACGTTGTGGGTTGGCGGTGCAGATAACGGCGTAGCGGATTTGTATCCGTTGGCGAACTTCAACTGCTCCTTCCTGAACATCAAGTCTTGGGATGACTTGGGAGATTTGTTCTACCTTCTCTTGGTAGGAACTGGCGTAGGCTTCAAATGCACGAAGGAAATGGCTGCTGGACTGGGCCCGATTCGCACGAATGTTTCGCTGCTTTCTTCTGAATACAGACCGCTGCCAAAGCATCAACGCCTAGAGCGTTCCGAGCTGAATGTACTGGATAACGGCTTTGCCAAAATTTATGTAGGTGACAGTAAAGAAGGCTGGGTAGAATCCCTCCGTCTCTACCTGCAAATTTTGACAGATTCGACTTACGAACACATTCACACCGTGAAAATTTCTTATAACAGCGTGCGTCCGAAAGGGGAGCGACTGAAGCGTTTTGGCGGTACTGCTAGTGGTCATGAGCCGCTTCGCGAAATGTTTGAAGGAATCGATAAGGTGTTGAAAAACCAAATCGACCAGCATTTGGCACCAATCGAGAGTGATGAAAAAGGATACGGTAAAATCCGTCCGATACATATTCTCGACATTGGAAACCTCATCGGAGCAAACGTCGTCGTAGGTGGCGTGCGACGTACAGCGGAAATTTTCCTCTTTGATCACGATGACTACGAGTGCATGCTGGCGAAATACGGCATCAACGGCTTCTGGACTGAGGATCAGCTGAACCATCACCGTCGTGTGGGCGAGCTGTTGGGAGAGCACAAGCCTGTATGGTTTGACAGCATCCAAAATGTCGGAGACGGACGTTTTGGTCTGGATCACCGCCGCATGTCCAACAACTCTATTGCCTTTACCAAACAACCGACCAAGCCATTCTTGAACCTCGTGTTCACCTTGATGCAATTGGAAGGCGAACCGGGCTTCATCAACCTGGAAGAAGCAAACCGTCGTCGCCCAAATGCAGAGGGCTTGAACCCTTGTGCAGAAATCCTGCTCGATTCTTATGGTGTCTGCAACCTGACGACAGTCAATCTGGTTGAATTCGTGAAGGATCGCGAGGATGGCTCCAAGTATCTGGATCTCGATGGCTTGCTGGAAGCACAACGCAAATCTGCCCGTGCCGGTCTGCGCATGACGCTGGTTACGTTGGAGCTGCCGCATTGGGATACTGTTCAACAGCGTGACCGTTTGCTCGGAACTTCCCTTACTGGTGTAAAGGATGCGCTGGCATCCCTTGGCTATACAGAAGAGCAAGAGCTCGAATTGTTGCGCCAGCTGGGCGATGCTGCTCGTGACGAGGCGAACCGCTATGCGTATGAGCTGCGTGTGAACTCCCCGCTCTTGGTAACGACCGTGAAGCCGGAAGGTACGCTGTCTCAGGTAGCTGGTGGTGTCTCCAGTGGTCTGCACTGGTCTCATTCGCCGTACTACATCCGCCGCATTCGTATCAATGCTGAGGATCCATTGGCAAAAGCGGTCCAAGCTCTTGGCTGGACAGTCAACCCAGAGGTAGGAACACCAGGCGAAACGTACGAAGAGCGCATGGCAAATGCACGTACACTCGTAATCGATTTCCCTGTGGCATCAGGGGCAGAAGAAACGAAGAACGAAGTAAGTGCAAAACGCCAATTCGATACGTACTTCCGTTTCCAGAAAGAATATACGGAGCACAACTCTTCGAACACCATTACGGTACGCAAGGAAGAGTGGGCAGAAGTAGAAGACATCGTTTACGATAACTGGGATAATTTCGTAGGTGTATCCTTCTTGCAATTAGATGGAGGAAACTACCAATTGGCTCCATATGAAGAGTGCACCAAAGAACAGTACGAGGAATTGAAGCAGTCCATGAAGCCATTTGATCCTGCGATTTTGCAGCAGTATGAAACCGGCGGCGAGGCTGATCTGTCCACGGCTGAATCTTGCGAGGGTGGAGCTTGCCCGATTCGTTAAGTGATCTGAATTATATAAGACAGGGGGAGGCTGCAAAAAGCAGTCTGCCTCTGTTTTTTTATGTGGCTGCGGTGGAGAGAAGAATATTTCCAGTCTAGGCTCCAGGCTCCGTCCTGCTGGGGGCTGGGACTGCCCGCTCCGAAGGAATCCGCGGGGAAACGCAAAAGTGGTAGCCGCTACGTCGCGTGGACACGGTTGCGTTTCTTTTGCCCGCGAATCCCTTCTCCGCTCGGTAGGACTCCACAAGTCGCTACGCCTGGAAATATTCTTCTCTGGCGTAATTGATGACATCTCTTCATTCACTTAAATCTTTAAAAGCCCGTTTAAACACGGGATAGCTCGTAGAGGAAACAGGAGAAATAAGCGAAGATCTTAGGGACACCGACCGAGACGGAATGCAAAAAGCGAAACACGCTCTTAAGCGTCCACCTCTGAGCTAGCACCCTGAATGGACCACTTTGGACGCGGTTTCGCTTTTTGCATGGAGGCGGGCAGAGGGTCCCCCAGCGGGTGGCCCTAGAATCTGAGCGTTTTCTCCTGTTTCCTCCCCACCACTACAGCCACGTATGATACTGGTCTTATATCAATGAGCCTCGAGTAGGGGGACTATGGTACAATCATGATATAGAGAAAGGAGCGATCCAAAATGACTCCCATTATTCATTCCCATCGATTGCGCGTCCGCTATGGCGAAACCGATCAAATGGGTGTGGTCTACCATACGAATTATTTGAACTGGTTTGAAGTAGGAAGAACAGAATTGATTCGCCATGCGGGAATCACCTATCGAGAGCTAGAGGAAAAAGGCGTACTTCTGCCTGTCACAGATGCGCACATCTCTTACAAACAGCCCGCCCGCTATGACGATGAAGTAGAGATACGGACGCGTGTAAAAGAGATCAGTCCTGTCCGTCTCACTTTTGCTTACGAGATTGTTAGATTGCCTGACCAACAGCTGTTGGTGTCAGGAGAGACGATGCATGTATTTACCAACGCAGCTTTGAAGCCGATTCGCTTGTCGCGAGCGGTGCCTGACATATACGATTGGTTGGACTCCCAGCATAAAGGAGGGGAATAGGCATGTTCCGCTTTTTTGCCATTCTGTTTGTCGTTGCATTTGGTTTAGAGCTCTGGGGGCTTATTACCATTGGTTCTTGGATCGGCGGCTGGAATACAGTTATGCTGGTCATTCTCACGGGGATCTTGGGAGCTTGGCTTGCGAAACAGCAGGGGATGCAAGTATTTCGCATGGTCCAGCACCAGTTGTCGCGTGGGCAAATGCCTACGGACTCGCTCATCGATGGTGTTTTGATTTTAATCGGCGGCATTTTGCTCTTGTTGCCTGGATTCGTCACGGATGTGATTGGACTGGTCTTCCTCATCCCGTACACAAGGATGATTATTCGTCATCTCTTGAAGCGCTGGCTGTGGAACTTCATCTCGTCTGGCCGTGTTCAATTGTTTTTCCGCCGCTAATCCACAGATATTCTCTATAAAAAGAACCGCTCCGAGCTATGTACAAGCTGCTCGCAAGCGGTTCTTTTTACATGAGGTCAGGTTTTCTTCCCGCGGATGTAGCCCCATACATCGACGAAGACGTTGGCTTTTACCAAAGCATTGATCAAGACGAGTGAAACAGGTCCGATGATCAAGCCCAAGAATCCGAACAGCTGGAGGCCAACAAACAGCGCGACCAGTGTCAGGAGCGGGTCGAGACCGACGTTTTCGGCAACGACTTTTGGCTCGATAATTTGACGGAAAATCAAGACGACCCCGTACAAAATGGACAAGCCGATGACCATTGTGTAATTGCCTTTGAAAAACATGTAGATGATCCAAGGGACGAATACGGTCCCTGTCCCAAGATAAGGCAAGAGATCGACCAAGCCCGTGATCAAGCCAATCGTAATCGCGTACTCGACACGCATGAACAACAGGCCAATAATCACAATGGCAGCGGTTAAGGAGATGAGAGTCAACTGCGCCTTGACGAACCCGAACAAGGCATTGCGCAAATCGATGAAAATTTGATCGAGACGGCTGTTTACTCCTTTTGGCAAAAGACGGCGAGCCCGCTCTTCCCAAAGAGCAAAATCTTTAGAGATAAAGAAGGCACCCATGATGGAAATGACGGAAACTGTTGCCATATTAGGAAGTGAGACAAGCAGGTTTTTCAATCCATCCAGGAATTTGACGATCAAGTTCTGCCCGACATTCGTGATAGTCGAGATCGCGCTGCCTACCGTATTGGTGAGCTTCTCTTGATATCCTGGATCTAGCTGATCATAAAACCACTGAATCTGATTGTACAGCCCCATTAAAAAGTCTTGAGAAATCGTAGTTTGCAAATAATGGGCCAGCTCCTGTGCAACGACTGGCAAGCGTTTGGCCAGCTCTCCGATTTCCACGACCGTTTCCGTGATAATCAGTGTGACCACTCCGCCGGCGAACAACATCAAAACCAAGAGCGCGATAATGACCGAAAGCCAGCGTGGAATCCGGAACTTTCTAGTCATGAACGTAACTGGTTTGTTGATGATGAGCGCAATGATTAAAGCGATTAGAAATGGGTACAGTAAGGGTGTTGCATGTTGGAATACCCAAATCCCTACATAGACAAGCAGGCAAACCCATAACAATCGAATGATTTGAAAGAGGCGCTCTACCCAGTTTTCCTGATTCAAACGATTTCTCCTTTCCGCCGCGAAGGTGCGAACCTAATACTGATATTTCTATTATGCAGCATGCCTGATAGATGGAGCAAGAATCGCGAAAAAACAAAACTCCGTTTCACCCTTCGAAACATTTTTTCGCTAACCTTATTCACAAAATCGCAATAATCTTTTATAATTGGGTCGTCTTAGTGGATTCTTTTCTCTCGCCTCTCCCCTTTCACGAGCGTCATTTTCATGTACGACCTTGTGAGGATTTGCGTGGATACATTCCCTGTCAAGAGTGGTGGATGAAAGAAACCGCTGCTTACAATTTCATAGATAAGATGTTCAAAAAGTCGTCTTTTTGGACTTGATCAGGGCGTTTATCAGTCATGGCGGACAAGCGAAGACTAGATAAGCACTACTACTTGAGTGGAAAAGGAGAGGGAGTTCTATGACAACTACTCGTGGACTTGAAGGCGTTGTTGCCGCTCAATCATCCATCTGTTCGATCGTCGATGGGGTTCTTTGCTATGGCGGGATCAACATCGATGAGCTGGCAGAACATGCAACTTTTGAAGAGGTTGTATATTTGCTCTGGCATGGAGCGTTACCGAAGCGTGATCAGCTGGACGCTTTGAAAAAACAATTGGGTGAAAATGCAGCAGTGGCTCAAGAAGTGCTGGAAAGCATTCGCCACTATCCAAAAGGCGTACACCCAATGGCGGCGTTGCGCACAGCTGTCTCTTCGTTAGCGCTCTACGACACAGAAGCGCAAGATATGTCTCCTGAAGCCAACTATCGGAAATCTATCCGTCTGATGGCACAAACTCCTACCTTGATCGCTGCTTACGAGCGTATGCGTAAAGGTTTGGAGCCAGTAGCTCCACGTGCAGATTTCACGATTGCACAAAACTTCCTCTACATGCTCACAGGCCAGGAGCCAACCGAAACAGCAGTTAAAGCGTTTGACGTTGCTCTGATCCTGCATGCTGACCATGAGTTTAACGCATCTACATTCTCTGCTCGCGTAACTGTTGCGACTCTGACCGACATTTATTCCGGTATCGTGTCTGCAATCGGTACGCTCAAAGGCCCTCTGCATGGAGGCGCTAATGAAGCAGTAGCGAAAATGCTGAACGAAATCGGCGGCATGGCCAACGTAGAATCCTACATCCGCACTAAGCTGGATAACAAGGAAAAAATCATGGGCTTCGGACACCGTGTATACAAAGACGGTGACCCACGTGCGAAATGGCTGAAAGAAATGTCTAAAGCACTGACCGCGCAAATCGGTCGCCCTGAGCTGTTTGAGATGTCTGTGAAGATCGATGAAATGATTTCCGGTGAAAAAGGACTGAAGCCAAACGTTGACTTCTACTCCGCATCTGTTTACATTTCACTCGGCCTCGAAACGGACCTGTTCACACCGATTTTTGCTATCAGCCGTATGTCTGGCTGGACAGCACACATCATGGAACAGTATGAAAATAATCGCCTGATCCGTCCTCGTGCGGATTACACCGGTCCGGTCAACCAACACTACGTTCCAATTGACCGCCGCTAAGAACTCGCTATTTTCGAGCGTGGAGGGCAGGTGGTCAGCCAAGCTGATCGCTCCTGAGCGCAAGCTTGAGAACTACCACAACTGAGTGGTAGTTCTCCTACGTCTGGAAATATTCATAATCACCAAATATATATAACACTGGAGGGATTTTTTGTGTTTAAAAACCTGACGCAACCAACTGTAGGCGAAAAAATTACTGTGGATAACGGTAAACTGGTAGTTCCAAACAATCCGATCATTCCTTTCATCGAGGGTGACGGTACTGGCCCTGACATTTGGAAAGCTTCTGTACGCGTTCTGGATGCAGCTGTAGAAAAAGCTTACAAAGGCGAGAAGAAAATCGCTTGGTTCGAGGTATTCGCAGGTGAAAAATCCTTCAACCAATACAGCGAGTGGCTGCCAGAAGATACACTGACTGCTGTTCGTGAATACCTGATCGCAATCAAAGGTCCTTTGACTACACCAGTAGGCGGCGGTATCCGTTCTATCAACGTAGCACTGCGTCAAGAGCTGGATCTGTATGCTTGCGTACGTCCTGTTCAATACTTCGATGGCGTTCCATCCCCAGTGAAACATCCTGAATTGACAGACATGGTAATCTTCCGCGAGAACACTGAAGACATCTACGCTGGTGTTGAGTGGGCTGAAGGTACTCCAGAAGTGAAAAAAGTTATCGACTTCCTGCAAAACGAAATGGGCGTGAAGAAAATCCGCTTCCCAGAAACTTCTGGTATCGGTATCAAGCCTGTTTCCAAAGATGGTACAGAGCGTCTGGTTCGTGCAGCGATCGAATATGCAATTGACAACAATCGCAAATCCGTTACCCTCGTTCACAAAGGTAACATCATGAAGTTCACAGAAGGTGCGTTCAAAAGCTGGGGTTATGCACTGGCTGAAGCAGAATACGGCGATAAAGTGTTCACTTGGGCACAATACGATCGTATCAAAGCTGAAGGCGGCGACGCTGACAAAGCACAAAAAGAAGCAGAAGCAGCTGGCAAAATCATCGTGAAAGATGTAATTGCTGACGCGTTCCTGCAACAAATCCTGACTCGTCCAGCTGAGTACGATGTAGTAGCAACCCTCAACCTGAACGGTGACTATGTATCTGATGCATTGGCTGCACAAGTAGGCGGTATCGGTATTGCTCCAGGTGCAAACATCAACTACCTGACTGGTCATGCGATCTTCGAAGCAACTCATGGTACAGCTCCGAAATACGCTGGTCTGGACAAAGTAAACCCATCCTCCGTGATCCTGTCCGGAGAAATGATGCTGCGTCACCTGGGCTGGAACGAAGCAGCTGATCTGATCATCAACTCCATGGAAAAAACCATCTCCGCGAAAACAGTAACATACGATTTCGCTCGTCTGATGGAAGGGGCACAAGAACTGAAATGCTCCGAGTTTGCTGACGCTCTGATTCAAAACATGTAAGATAGATTTGGGCACAAATTTTTACACTTACATTTTTGGAGGGGAATCGTTCATGGCATTCAACCGTAAAAAAATCGCTGTTATCGGTAGTGGCTTCACTGGTGCAACAACTGCATTCATTTTGGGGCAAAAAGAACTGGGCGACATCGTATTGGTTGACATTCCGCAACTGGAGAACCCAACAAAAGGTAAAGCGCTCGACATGATGGAATCCTCGCCAGTATTAGGCTTTGATGCAAGCATCACAGGTACTGCCAACTATGAAGACATCAAAGATGCTGATCTCGTCATCATCACAGCAGGTATTGCCCGCAAGCCTGGCATGTCCCGCGATGACCTGGTTAACACAAATGCTGGCATTATGAAATCTGTTGCAGAGCAAGTAAAAACATATGCACCAAACTCTATCGTGCTCGTACTGTCCAACCCAGTTGACGCGATGACGTACACCTTCTTCAAAACGTCCGGCTTTCCAAAAGAGCGCGTAATCGGTCAATCCGGCGTTCTGGATACAGCCCGCTTCCGTACCTTCGTGGCGATGGAGTTGAACGTATCTGTAGAAGACGTAACGGGCTTCGTTCTGGGAGGTCACGGTGATGACATGGTTCCTTTGGTTCGCTACTCTTATGCTGGTGGTATTCCATTGGAAAAATTAATCCCGAAAGACCGTCTGGATGCGATCGTAGAGCGTACCCGCAAGGGCGGCGGCGAGATCGTAAACCTTCTGGGGAACGGTTCCGCTTACTATGCACCTGCGGCTTCCTTGGTACAAATGGCTGAAGCCATCATCAAGGACAAAAAACGCATTCTGCCATCCATCGCTCTCCTGCAAGGAGAGTACGGCTACAACGATCTCTACCTGGGTGTACCGACTCTGCTCGGCGCAAACGGGATCGAAAAAGTGATCGAATTGGATCTGACTGCCGAAGAGAAAGCAGCGCTCGACAAATCTGCTGACTCCGTACGCAGCGTAATGGCTGTTTTGAAATAAGATCAATACATGTAAGACGCCTTTCTTTGGGGAGGCGTCTTTTTTCTTGTTAAAGTGGCTCTAGTGGGGGAAGAAGCGAATTTCCAGTCTGCGCTTCGGCCTCCGCCCCGCAAGGGGGATTGACTGTCCGCTTCAGAATAAATGGCGGGAGCGCTTCAAACGTAGATGTTTCGAGGAGGTAGTCCATGAGTGAAGCTGAAATTCCCCGCCATTTATTCCTACGCTGAGATGGGCTCCAGAGGCGCTTGGACTGGAAATTCGCTTCTTCTACGCAGCTTTTGGCTATTTATAAAAAGCGCTCAAGGAAAAAACGTGTGGGTTAATACGTTTAATCTCTGGAAAATTTCTTTGAGTCCACTTGCAAAACGTAGTAAAAGCAATACATACATCCACAGCTGTCCGAAAGCACTGTCACATGTTTGGAAGGAGACCGCCCGAACGTAGAGAGGATATAGGCGACTGGAAAACATGTGGCA
This sequence comes from Brevibacillus sp. NRRL NRS-603, assembly GCF_003013445.1. Lineage (NCBI taxonomy): Bacteria > Bacillati > Bacillota > Bacilli > Caryophanales > Paenibacillaceae > Brevibacillus > Brevibacillus sp. NRRL NRS-603. The sequence continues at coordinate 282,074 of NZ_PXZN01000008.1, forward strand.
GGGCTTCTCCCGACCACAACAGTTAGAAGACCTTTTTCATGTAGATACCTTTACCTAAAAGAGGAATACTATTGCCAACCAACTAAGTTCTATGTGTCCAACAGCATGTCTTTACAAAAAAATTACTTGTTTTCCGCAATGAGCATTGGCAGACTGAGTATTGTAGAGAGAAGTATTTTTCAGGGGACGTAGGTTAGAAAATCGAGCGCAAGCATTGCAACGCTAGGGGGAAACAGACAGATGATCAAAGTATTGGTAGTGGATGACGAAGCTTCTATTGTAAAGCTATTGCAATTTAATCTTGAAAAATCAGGATTTCAGGTCGTGACTGCTTTTGACGGTAAACAGGCCTTGGAAATGGTGAAGAGCGAGCAGCCAGATTTTATCATTCTTGATTTGATGCTTCCCAAAATGGATGGAATGGATGTATGCAAAACCTTGCGTCAAGAACGCAATAATACGCCGATCTTGATGCTTACAGCGAAAGATGATGAGCTCGACAAGATTTTAGGACTTGAGCTTGGTGCTGATGATTATTTGACAAAGCCTTTTAGTCCGAGAGAAGTAATTGCCCGCGTGAAAGCCATCCTGCGCAGGTTTCAGAACACGCCAGAAGCGGCTACAGCGCCTCAAGAGGTGTTGCTCCAATTTGGAGATATTCGCATCTACCCGGAGAAGTACGAGGTGTTTTGCAAAGACGTCAAGGTCGAGCTGACGCCAAAGGAATTCGAGTTGCTCAACTATTTAGCGAGCCATCAAGGACGTGTACTGACGCGCGATCAATTGTTGAACGCTGTTTGGAACTACGATTTTATCGGGGATTCTCGAATCGTGGACGTGCATGTCAGCCATTTGCGCGAAAAGCTTGAGGATGACACGAAGAACCCGAAATACATCAAAACAGTTCGCGGATTAGGATACAAACTGGAAGGATAACGGAGGATTTACCTTGACTCGCTTTCGAATCAAACTCACTTTGACTATTTTGGGTTTAATCTCTCTCGTACTATTGGTGATGGGGATGTATTTTGCCAAAGTACTGGAGAATTCCTACCTCCAATCACTGAATGAGCTATTGTCCCGCGAGTCGAAGCTCATCGCTCAGGCTGTCCGTTTCCCGAATGTCTTTACCGATAAGGCGACGTTAGCGGATCGGGTCACACAAGTAGCGCCAACGGATGAAGTACGGATCACCATTATCGACAAGGATGGTCAGGTGATGTACGACAACTCCTCCCACACGGAAGAGATGGAAAACCACCATGACCGACCGGAGATGAAGGCAGCGTTACAAGGAGAAACAGGGATTTCCCGCCGTTTCAGTGAGACGCTCGGCTATGACATGATGTACGTTGCAGTACCTGTTGAACTGAACAACGAAATATTCGGTGTTGTTCGTTCAGCGATGTCGATGAAAGATATTACCGATACGATCCACAAAATGTGGTACAGCTTACTCACTGGTTTACTGGTTACTTTGGTAGTCGGATCGATTGTCGTTTCTCGCATTTCCTTTTCCATTATTCGTCCGATCGAGGAGATCACCCGGGTAGCCCGCAACATTACACAGCGCCAATATGAGAGCCGTGTGAGAATCAAAGCAAAGGACGAGATCGGTCAGCTTGCAGGAGCGATTAACTTCATGGCATCGAGCCTGGAACAGCAGATGTACGAAATCTCGGAGAATCAGCAGCGCCTGGCAGGGGTGCTGACCAATATGACGAGTGGCGTGATCTTCATTTCAGAACAACGTCGGATCATGCTGGTCAATCCAGCCGTTGAAAAGCTGTTGGGCACTGCTGGACATGAGATCGTAGGGAAGCTGCATATCGAGGCAGGCAAAAGCTTTGGGCTCAGCCAATACATCGACAGGTGCCTCGACAGAAGCGAGAAGTTCCGCCAAGAGGTGCACATCTATTACCCGCAGGAGCGCATCCTTGACGTGAATTTTGCTCCCTATATTAACTTCAAGGGGGAGTCGAGGGGTGTGGTCGTGGTGCTGCATGATATCACTGACATTCGCCGCCTTGAGAAGATGCGCAGTGACTTCGTAGCAAACGTATCGCATGAGCTACGCACGCCGATTACCTCGATCAAGGGCTTCACGGAGACCTTGCTTGAAGGGGCGATGCAGGACGAAGAAACATGTCGCAACTTCCTGCAAATCATTTCGGATGAGAGCGAGCGGCTCTACCGAATGATCCGCGATATTTTGGATCTTTCCAAAATCGAGCAAAAGCGAATCCCATTGCATCTGAGTCAGGTTCACTTGCAGGATTTGATCAGCTCGGCAGTTGCTATCATGCATGATCAGGCACAGCGCAAGGAATTGACGATCACGCTCCCTTCACCTAAGCCAGATATTTGGCTGATGACGGATAAGGATTGCTTGCAGCAGATCATCTTGAATTTGTTGACGAATGCGATCGCCTATACGCCAGAAGGTGGAAAAATCAACGTTAAGACAGAAGCAGACAACGAAAACATCACCATTCAAGTCATGGATACCGGGATCGGCATTCCAGAAAAGGAACTCACGCGTATCTTTGAGCGGTTTTATCGCGTAGACAAGGCCCGCAGCCGCGATTCAGGTGGAACAGGTTTGGGCCTCGCAATTGTGAAGCATCTCGTGGAAAATTTGCACGGACATATTAGTGTGGAGAGCAGGGAAGGGAGAGGGACAACCTTCACCGTTACACTTCCCCTTACCTAAGACAACAACTGAAAAAACATTTACACAAACAAAATAGTAGCTTTACTTCTACAATACAATCGCCTTGTACCATTTGACATGTCAGACACTAGAAGGGGGAAGAGGGAAATGTCACGGCACGCTTTTGAAGAACAGCAGGATGTACTGCACCGCAAGCTCATGACGATGGGCACGTTGGTGGAAGAAGCCATTCATAAATCCATTAAGAGTCTGGTTGAGCGGGATGCCCAACTAGCTGAACAGGTTATCGCAAGTGATCCTGTGATCAATGAGCTGGAGCAAGAAATACAGAGCGATTGCTTCCGTCTCATTGCGCTGCAACAGCCAGTCGGAGGTGACTTGCGACGCTTGGGAACAATGTTGAAGCTGGTGACGGATTTGGAGCGAATGGGTGATCATGCCGTTTCCATTGCCAAGACGACCCGACGCTTGATGGCGGACCCATACGTGAAACCCCTCATCGATATTCCGATGATGGCTGATCACGTCAAGGCGATGGTGCGAGATTGCTTAAATGCGTATATTGCACGTAACAAAGAAGCGGCAGAAGAGATTGCCTCACGCGACGACATTGTTGATAAATTGTACTCCACGATTTTCCATGATCTGATTGAATTGATGACGAAAAACAGTCAGGCCATTTCGCAAGGAACGCATTTGCTCTTGGTCGCGCAATATTTGGAGCGGATTGCCGATCATGTTACGAACATCTGCGAATGGATTATTTATATGTCTACTGGTAAAATGACGGATTTGAATAAATAATACCCGAATAACAAAAAGCCGCTGTGAGCTATGAATATTAGCTGGCAGCGGTTTTTTTACGGTTGTAGACAGACGCCTATTCTCCCTTTTGTGCATACAATACATCGATTCAATGGCAGCTAGAAGAAGTACAGGAGGGAAAGGCAATGACCACAAAAGTCCGCCATATATATGCCGCAGGGAATACTGCGCGAGGATACAAGACGTTTTATGACTCCGTATTGGAAGGCTTGGAGCGCGTCTATATTTTGACAGGGACAGTGGAAGGAATTACCTCACCGCTCATAGAGGCGATTGGGAATCAAATAGCACGAGAGACAGATGAAGTAGAGTGGATTCATTCGCCTTTTGTGAACGGGCAGTTTGATGGTGTTATTTTTCCAAAGTATAAAGTGGCGATTATGGATGGAAGCTATCCACGGATTTGGAGACCCGCTTCTCCGGGTGTAAAGGAAATTCAGGTTAATTTGCAGTCGATGGTCAACATTGATCAGCTAGTGGATGACAAAGACCAGATTGCCAGTTGGTACGAAGAGATTTTTAGGAAGAGTGAAGAGGCGTATCAAGCTTTTGGCGAGGCGCTGCGCATCCACGATGAGTGGGAGGCTCCCTACATTGAGCACCTCAACAGAGAAGAAGCCAATCGCGTCACGGAAGAAGTAAAAGCCTTGTTCTTCGGAGAGGAGCAACTGGAAAAGAAAGCAAAGGTACGGCGTATGTATTTGGGGGCAGCGACACCGCAGGGGCCCGTAGATCATATCATGAAGCTGACGGACCATTTGGAGAAGCGCTACTTTATCAAGGGCAGACCAGGCTCTGGCAAGTCCACTATGCTGAAAAAGTTGGTGGAGGAAGCCAAAACACGCGGCTTTGACGTGGAAGTGTACCACTGTGGACTAGACCCGCACAGCCTTGATATGGTCATTGTTCCTGAGAAGGGCCTCGCTATTTTTGACAGCACCGCACCCCATGAGTATTTTCCAAGCAAAGATACAGATGAGGTTATCGATATGTATGAACGGGCAATTGAACAAGGTACAGATGAGGTATATGAAGAAGAATTAATGGATATTCAAGTAAGATACAAGCAAAAAGTGAAAGAAGCAACGGCGAATCTTCTCGCTGCCAAGGAGCTGCGCGACCAGTTGAACAAAGCTTACCAGGAAGCGGTGGACCAGCAGCGACTAAAGGCAGTTACGCAAGCGATTGTCAGCAGACTGACGAAGATGAGCTAATCGTATTCGAGTCGTAGAATGAAACCCGTTCGACTGCTCATACTACAATAACGGAAGATGATCGTTGTTGGAGAATGGAGGTGAGCAGCCGGATGGGTTTTGCTATGACGTTGGCTCTGTTACTGTTAATCAATCCCCTCGACCCAACGAATTTTTTGCAGATAGAGATGGAGGGCAAGACGGTAGCTATGCTCAATCGGGCTGATTATTCTCTTCCCTTTGATGGCGTTCCTTTAGTCGATGACAGCAAGCTTGCGCGAATGGTGGAAGAGATGGCAAAAAAAGCGTACATCGAGCCAATCAATGCAACGATTAATAACGCCGGGGCCATTGTTCCAGAAACCAAGGGAAGAAGGTTAGATGACCTGGCATTTCGCGCACGTTTTTACGATTACTTTTACGGTACGGGAGCCGCAAGCATGAATGTCAGCTACAAGGAAGTATTCCCGAAGGTAGACAAAGCACTGTTGAGTCAGGTTCGGAAAAAAAGAATCGGGCAATATGCGACCTATTTCAATGCAGGCAACCGAAATCGTGTACACAATATCAAGCTCGCCTCGCAGGCGATTAATAACTACGTGGTATTGCCAGGAGAAGTTTTTTCTTTTAATAAGGTAGTAGGCAAGCGTACGAAAGAAAAAGGGTATTTGCAGGCGCCTATCATAGTCAGAGGAGAGCTGTCGGAAGGCATCGGGGGAGGAATCTGCCAAGTGTCGTCTACGTTGTTCAATGCGGTAGACCAGGCAGGTTTGCACATTGTGCAGCGCTATTCTCACAGTCGAAACGTAGCGTATGTACCTCCAGGTCGGGACGCAACCGTGAGCTGGTACGGTCCTGATTTTGTGTTTCAAAACAAATACGCCTACCCGGTCTTGATCCGTGCGATCGCGAGCAACGGAAGCATGTACGTGACGGTTCACTCTTTTCCAGAAATGGAGCATGAGCCACGAAATGTACCCAGCGTACGCCGCGCGACCCCTGAGGAAGCACCGAATGCTCCATCTATTTTGAATGGAAATGGGCCGACAATTCCTTAGAGATGTGTCGGTTTTTTTGTCGCTTGGGTACGAGGCTGCGGTGGGGAGAAGAATATTTCCAGACTAGGCTCCAGGCTTCGTCCTGCTGGGGGCTGAGACTGTCCGCTCCGAAGGGATTTGCGAGGAAACGCAAAAGTGGTAGCCGCTACGCCGCGTGGGCACGGTTGCGTTTCTTTTGCCCGCAAATCCCTTCTCCGTTTAGTAGGACTCCACAAGTCGCTACGTCTGGAAATATTCTTCTCTGTCGTGACTGATTACATTATTCAATCTGTTAAGGCATTTAAAACCCGTTTAAAACGGAAAGCTCGTAGAGGAAACAGGAGAAATAAGCGAAGATCTTAGGGACACCGCCCGAGGCGCAATGAAAAAAAGAGAAACAAGCCCTTAGCGTCCACCTCTGAGAAACCTCTTGAATGGACGACTTTGGACGCGGGTTTCGCTTTTTTTCATGGAGCCGGGCAGTCAATCCCCCAGCGGGTGGACCTAGAAGCTGGAGCGTTTTCTCCTGTTTCCTC
>NZ_PXZN01000080.1:0-1032 GCF_003013445.1 Brevibacillus sp. NRRL NRS-603
TTGGTTATCCTATGGTTGAGAATACAAGTAACGTCTGTATTGATACTTTCAGCTTGAGGGGACATGCTGATGATATTCGTGACCGGAAAACTGTATTGGCCAGAAACATTGCCAGCGCCCTCCCTATATCCCGCGCTGACCGAGGACGTGAAGTGTGATGTCCTGATCATTGGTGGCGGTGAGGCAGGAGCACTCGTTTCTTATTATTTGAAACAGCATGATGTGGATGTCATCCTCGTGGATAAACGGCGGGTGAGTGGGGGCAGCAGCAGCGCTAACACCGGTTTGCTGCAAATATGCAATGATAAAACGTTGACGGCCTGCATGCATTCTTTCGGTGAACAAAAAGGAGTTCGTTTTTACGAGCTGACGAGGCAGGCTGTTGATGAATTGGAAAAAATCTCTGGACAACTAGACCAATCTCCAGATTACATAAGGCGTGAATGCTTGTACTATGCCAGCGAACCAGCCGATGCGGAGAGCTTGCGAGCAGAGTACCAGTTATTGAAGAAGTACGGCTTTCCAGTCATGTATTTTGAGCGAGCAGATATAGAAAAGCGATTTTCATTTTCCAAGGAAGGTGCTATTTATTCCAAGGGAGATGCGGAGTTTAATCCGTATAAATTTACCAATGGTGTGATCGCCCACTCTGTGAAAAAAGGGATGCGCGTCTACGAAAACACAGAAGTCGTGCATCAAAAAGTGCAGGACGGAGGGCTTTTAGTCTATACCAACAGTGGGCACACAATCGCATGCAGGCGTGCAGTGTTTGCCACTGGCTACGAGGCACAATCCATGAAGCGGAATGCCAATGCCGTGATTTCCAGCTCGTATTCCATCGTGACCAATCAAGTCGAAGCGTTTACGGGCTGGCCGCATGGATGTTTAATCTGGGAAACAGCGCGTCCTTACTTGTATATCCGAACATGTCCGGAAGGAAGAGTGATTGTCGGAGGACTTGATGAACCGTTGCAAAAGCAGGATGCTTCAAGCCTTAAAAAGCGGGATCAATTGCTCGCGAAGATACAAGAG
>NZ_PXZN01000081.1:0-2900 GCF_003013445.1 Brevibacillus sp. NRRL NRS-603
AGAGCACGCTCTTCTTCTTTTATCCGCGGACAGGTATAGCAATACTTTTGCTCCCCCGTCTTATAGTACAAACAGCATTGGTTCTTGATCCGCACTTTGGCTTGCGGATCACGCATATCCTCGATCCAGCGTACCTTCACCTTAAATGGATTTTTTTGCAATCCAAAGCTCTCGCCTTCCAACTGATTACAGAGGACATCGTAGTCAGCCCTTACTTGCTGCTTGATGCTATCCTGTTCTACCAACGCCACAAAAGCATCCGTATAGTAATTGAACTTCGTTGGGAACTGTCCCCAAAGCATTGCTTCGGGGTTTCCCGTTACCTTTGCAAGAGTCGTGAGCAACGGGTTCAGGAGGTCTCGGAAATACGCGCGATAGCATTCCTTCAGCCAGATTGTACGCTCTGCTTCGCTCGTAGGCGCTTCTACGATCTCATACGCCGGGATCACGAAGGCGAATTGCGGATAATCATCCTCGTAAAACAATTCAATCGTCATATGATCCAGCGTCATCGTAAGTGCACGGTTCCAGACAGAAATCAAGTACGAAAGACCGAGTGAAGGGCTCGTGAGCCAACTGCTGATGTAAGTACCAGCAGCAGTCAGCTCATGTGCCTTGATTAGCGGAGCATAGATTTGTACGAGCTCATTCATATGTGTCGGGTCTACCAAATCTCTTGCCTTCATGGAAAATAAGGCATTGGGTCTCTTTTTTGAAGTAATATCAAACCGCTGTGCGATAAAATCGTCATCCCATTCTAGCATCACGATCTCCCCCTCTATTCGTTATCTAGAAAAAACGCTGTTTGACTGGTCGAGGTACGTGCCAAACTGTGCTTGATACAGTCTGCTATAGATGCCTTCACGAGCCAAGAGCTGATCATGGCTTCCTTGCTCGGTAATGCCTTGTTCCGTTACAACGATGATTCGATCGGCATTTTTAATGGTAGCCAGTCTGTGTGCGATGACCAATGTCGTACGTCCTTTGGACAATTCCTGCAAGGACTGCTGGATCGCCGCCTCCGTTTCGGTATCAAGTGCAGAAGTAGCTTCATCCAAAATCAGAATCGGCGGGTTTTTCAAGAACATGCGCGCAATCGCCAGTCTTTGTTTTTGACCGCCGGACAATTTGACTCCGCGTTCACCAATAATCGTCTCCAGACCAGCAGGCTGAGAACGGATAAACTCTTCTAGTTTAGCCAGACGTGCTGCTTCCCAGATCTCTTCCTCTGAAGCGTTTAGTTTTCCGTACACGATATTTTCGCGAATTGTCCCTGAAAAGAGGAACACATCTTGCTGAACGATCCCGATTTGGCTGCGCAATGACGCTAGCGTGATTTGACGGATATCCATTCCATCAATGGAGATGCTGCCCCCGTCGATCTCATAAAATCTCGGCAGGAGGCTGCACAACGTAGTTTTTCCTGCTCCAGAAGGGCCTACAAACGCAATGGTCTCGCCCGCCCGGATATTCAAATCAATGTTTTGCAAAACAGAAGACTCTTGGTCGTAGCTAAACGAAACATTCTTGTACGAGATATCGCCCTTCAACGACTCTACCTGGATCGCATCTGGAGCATCCGAAATATCTGGTGCTGTGTCCATGATTTCGATGTAGCGCTTGAAGCCGGCAATTCCTTTCGGATAGCTCTCGATAATCGCATTAATTTTTTCCAACGGACGGAAAAATACATTCGTTAACAGTAAGAAAGCGACAAATTCACCATAGGTCAACTCACCTTGAATCACAAACCAGCTGCCGCAAATCAGGACAAACAAATTGACTAAACGCATCAAGACGTAGCTGACGGAAATATTTTGGGCCATAATTTTGTAGGACAACAGCTTGGTGATCCGAAAACGCTGGTTGTTCTCAGCAAATCTTTTGTTTTCAAATTGCTCGTTGGCAAAAGCTTGGACGACGCGCATTCCGCCTACGTTGTCCTCAACACGTGCGTTGAAATCCGCCATGTCGCCGTACAGACGATGGAACGCTCTCGTCATTTTACGGTTGAAGTGAACAACGAAGAATATCAAGAGCGGAATCACCAAAAACGTAAGCAGTGCCATTTCTTCATTTATATTGTACATCAGGAGAAAAGCACCGATCAGCGTCATCACGGCGATAAACAGATCTTCTGGACCGTGGTGCGCGACCTCCCCGATCTCCATCAAGTCATTCGTTAGGCGAGATAACAGATGCCCCGTCTTGGTATTATCGAAAAAACGGAAAGAGAGCTTTTGAATATGGTCGTACAGCTTCTTGCGCATATCCGTCTCGATATTAATTCCAAGCATATGTCCCCAGTACGTGACGACATAGTTCATCCCGGCGTTAAGACCATACAAGGCCAAAAGTCCAATGCACGCCCACACGATCATGTTCCAATCCTTACTTGGAAGTAATTGATCGACAACCATGTTCACTGCAAGCGGAAATCCCAACTCCAACAAGGCAACGAACACTGCACACGTGAAGTCGAGGATGAATAATCCACGATAAGGCCGATAGTAAGAAAAAAATCTGCGAAGCATTGAAGCAGCAACTCCTCTCTCTCAAGAACAACATCAATCAAGTATTTGATTTTGAAAATCATTTTCATTATATATGGATTTGACTTTTATATCGATGTTTTATTGGAATTTTTTTCTTCACGGAGCACATTGGCAGAAAAAAAACGGTTCGAACCTCCTTATCCATCAAGGAATGAGAGGCTCGAACCTGAATTTCACCTAGCGTAAATCTTGATAAGCAGGCACCCCACCTGCCCATTTGGCAGAGAGGATCGTATTGACAACCGCTTCCGCCAGCACTTCGACACTCAGCGTTCCGACGAGATTGACCGAAGCCTCCACGCCCCCTGTGGCGATGGCAAAAATCGTATCTCCATCACTCATCGT
>NZ_PXZN01000082.1:0-1092 GCF_003013445.1 Brevibacillus sp. NRRL NRS-603
TTTTGCGACAGGATCGGTGTGATGTACCTGGGAAGGATGGTTGAGCTGGCACCTAAAAATGCGTTATATGAAGAGCCACTGCATCCTTATACGCGCTCATTACTGTCCGCAGTTCCGATTGCCAAGCCAAAAACGAAGCGTGAGCGCATCATCTTGACTGGGGATGTACCGAGCCCTGCGAATCCTCCGAGTGGCTGCACGTTCCATACGCGTTGTCCTGATTGTATGGAAATTTGCAAAACGGACAAGCCCGAATTTCAATCGATGGGCGATGGTCGATATGTTGCTTGTCATTTGTATAACCAATAGGAACAAATGACAGCTATCATATTTTTTCAACATGAATTCCAGAACGAAAAGAAAAGGGGGACTTGTTTTGAAAAAGAAGGTAGGTATCACCGCTTGCTCCGCATTACTCGTGCTAGCTGCTGCTTTGGGCGGATGTTCGAGTAAGCCGGCTGACACGAGCACACAGCCAAATCCGCAATCTAAGACAGAAGCGCAAGCTCCGGCAAAAAATGAACTTACACTTGGTGTGAATGGAGATCCGCACTCTTGGGATCCGATTGATACGTTTTTGCTTGATTGGAGTACTGTAGCAACATCTGTATTTGAAGGCTTAGTCGAACGTACCACTGACTTGAAAATCCAGCCAGGACTCGCTGAATCGTGGGAGTTCAAGGATGACAAGACACTTCAATTTAAACTTCGTCAAGGAGTTACCTTCCACAACGGTGAGCCATTCAACGCGGAAGCAGTGAAATTTACATTTGATCGCCTGCTTGGTGAAGAAGGGAAAAAAGGACCACAGCAAGCGAACTATGCTTCGATTGACCGTGTAGAAGTGGTGAACGAGTTTACAGTCAACATGATTCTCAAGGAAAAAGATCCTGTACTCCTTACAAAGCTGGCAGGTTATGGCGGTGTGATCGTTCCGCCTAAGTATTACAAGGAAAAAGGGGACGAGTACTTTAACACGCATCCAGTAGGTACGGGTCCTTTCAAAATGGATAGCTATGAAAAAGATAACAAGGTTGTACTGGTGAAAAATGAAAACTATTGGAAGCAAGGTCAACCGAAGCTGGAAAAAGT
>NZ_PXZN01000083.1:0-3250 GCF_003013445.1 Brevibacillus sp. NRRL NRS-603
TGCCACTTTACTATGAAGATCAGATAGAGGAATTTATTAAAAAAAACCGAAGACGGATGAAAATATTAGAAGAGGTAATCATCCTAAATGAGAACGGGATATTAACACCATTCGGTAGTCCTAAAACAGTAATTGGAATACAAGATTTACTACTATATGTTGAGTGGGATTTTTCAGCAGTATTTATTAATGCAAATCTTGAAATATTGTATTTTGTCAGAGGGGTTGAATTCGATGATTGTAATGGTTTAAGAATAAAAGAAGTAATAAAAGGCTCTTTTCTCCGTGATATTTATCCCGAGATTTCTAATATGTATCAGATTGAGTTAAGTTAGCATTTTTTTAGACGCAGTAGTTGATGTCTCATCAGAATGAATTATGGGATGAAACAGAGGCTGAATGTAAGGCATGAAATGGAAAGCTACTCAACAATACCAAATTTAACACTAATCAAGCTTCAGTTCCCTTAGGATAGTCAAAATTAAAAGGTGGTACCAATGCTGAAATCAAAAAAACTAATCTATACGATAGCTTTTCTTTCTTCATTTTTTGCGTTTAAGGAATTTGGTAGTGATCCGGTCAAAGATGACTTAGCACACTACATAGATAGTGATATGCCAAAAGTGGCCTATCTTGAGAATGAAGCAGTTGATGAGTATAACGCTATATTAGGTGCAAAGATAAAAGATGATGCCGTTATTTTCAAGAAGCTAACGAACAATATTATTCCTGTCTATGCACAGTTGGTATTAGAGATCAAAAAAATAAAACCTGCAACTAAAGAGGTTCAAATCATTCACGAACAGTATATAAAAGCAGCAGAAACACAACGTGACGGTTTATTGTTACTTGCATCATCGATCGAGAAACATAATTTATCTGAGCTCGCAAAAGCTAATGAACAAATTTCGACTGGTAAACAGCAAATGGAGGAAATCCTAACCTCTTTAAACAATCTTGCTAACTCCCACGGGCTTGTGCTAAAGATCCCTAAATAACTTCTCTTCAAGGTCCCTCATTATGTTTTAAGAGCCGAAAGAGATCAAATCCATACGAAAACATGTTGAAGGGCTTCTCCCCACCACTACCACTAAAAATCTCATATAATAAGAACGTACGTGCTATTATTAGTTGGAATTTTCCTACTCATCTACTCAAATGGATAAGGAGTGAACTCGATGAAGATGCTTTTCCAGTATAACTGGCAGGTCCGGGACGAGTGGATGGAATGGTGTAAGCAGCTGCCACCAGAAGAATTGCTGCGCGAGCGTACCGGTGGAGCTGGCACGATTTTGTACACTTTGTTTCACATTGCTGACGTCGAGTATAGCTGGCTTAGGGGTGTGCAAGGAAAGCCGGATGTTCAGGTGGCATACGAAGCATACAAAACGCTGGAAAAAGTAAAAGAGCTATCAGATGTCTGGCGCGTAGAATTGCGTGATTTCATCGAGAATTGGTCAGACGCGTTGGAGAACGAATCAGTAAAGGTCGCCTGGGATGATGAAGTGTACACGAAGGGCGAACTGCTTCGTCATGTCATCGCTCACGAGATTCATCACATGGGTCAGTTGTCTGTCTGGGCAAGAGAGCTCGGGATTGCTCCCGTTTCCGCCAATGTCATTGGGCGCGGATTAGCGCGCAGGTAGCCCCTGACAAAATCTGATCCAAGCTGTGTCTATGCATAATTTTCCTCCATACGGATCATACTCCAACTGTTTTCAATCACGGTTGGAAGTGAATGACCCGCTTGGGAGGTCGCACATGATGTCATGGAAAAATCAATTGCTGAGGAAAAAGTCAGTTGCGCAAATGCTGGAGCAGGTGGATAAAACAGAAAGCTCTCTTAAAAAGTCATTAGGTGCTTTTGACCTGACAATGCTGGGCATCGGCGCGATCATGGGAACAGGGATTTTTGTGTTAACGGGAGTTGCCGCTGCCTTGCATGCTGGACCTGCACTTGTTTTGTCTTTTGTTATTGCGGCACTTGCCTGTGTGTTTGCTGCACTCTGCTATGCAGAATTTGCTTCGACTGTTCCCGTGTCGGGAAGTGCTTATACATATAGCTATGCGGCATTTGGGGAGTTTGTCGCTTGGATGATCGGGTGGGACTTGATTCTCGAATACGGTGTGGCTTGTGCTGCGGTGGCAAGCGGATGGTCGGGGTATGCCCAGGGATTGCTTGCCGGGTTTAACATCCACCTGCCCCATGCGCTCACGAGTGCGTTTGATACATCGAAAGGAACGATCATCGATTTACCTGCGGTCCTCATCATTGTTATCATTACAGCTTTATTGATGAAAGGGACGAAAGAGTCAGCGAGCCTGAATACCATCATGGTGTTAATAAAAGTAGCGGTAGTTGTCCTGTTCCTCGTCGTTGGGGTCATGTATGTAAAGCCGGAAAACTGGAGTCCGTTCATGCCGTTTGGTTTTGCGGGAGTAGCGACTGGAGCCGCCACGGTGTTTTTTGCTTTTATCGGGTTTGATGCGGTGTCTTCTGCTGCCGAAGAAGTGCGCAATCCCCAGCGCGACATGCCAATCGGGATCATCTCTTCCTTACTCGTGTGCACGATTTTGTACATTGCGGTCTCCCTGACATTGACAGGGATTGTTCCGTACCATTTGTTGAATGTCAAAAATCCGGTCGCGTTTGCGCTCAGCTATGTCAATCAGGACTGGGTAGCAGGCTTCATTTCGTTGGGAGCCATTGTCGGAATCACGACAGTTTTGTTAGTTATGATGTATGGACAAGCTCGGATGTTTTTTGCGATGAGCCGAGATGGCTTGCTCCCCGAGCTCTTCTCGCACGTACATCCCCGCACACAGGTACCACAAAAGAGCACGCTCATCGTGGCTGCATTAGTAGCAACCTTCGGTGGATTATTGCCCCTCTCCAGCTTGGCCCAGCTCACCAACATCGGAACGCTGTTTGCTTTTATTTTGGTCTCGATTGGACTGGTTGTACTGCGCCGCACTCATCCGCAATTACCGCGTGCTTTTCGCGTCCCATTTGTTCCGCTTGTTCCCTTGCTCGCCGTTCTCTTTTGTGGATATCTCGTTTTCAACCTGCCTACGCTCACTAAGGTCGGTTTTCTTGGTTGGCTTTCGGTCGGAGCGATCATCTATTTTCTTTATGGGCGCAAACACAGTCGATTGGCAGCAAAAGACGACTCCTCCCAAACATAACTGGCAGGTTCGTTAGGTTAGGCATGTTCTACGTGAGCATGTCTTTGTTTGCTATCTGACAAAG
>NZ_PXZN01000084.1:0-8363 GCF_003013445.1 Brevibacillus sp. NRRL NRS-603
CCGATGAGCCGACGACTGCTTTGGATGTGACCATTCAGGCGCAAATTCTCGATCTGCTGTGCAAAATCAAGGAGGAATCCCAAACTGCGATTCTTTTTATCACGCACGATCTGGGGGTCGTTGCGGAAATGGCTGATCATGTGGTCGTGATGTACGCAGGGAAAGTAGTAGAGGTATCTCCTGTCGTCGAGCTGTTCGAGGAGCCGAAGCATCCATATACACAAGGCTTGCTTCGCTCCAAGCCTGTATTGAATCAACGCAAAGCCAAGCTGTATTCCATCCCTGGCCAAGTACCGAATCCGACGACTCTCGGCGAATCCTGCTATTTTCTTGACCGATGCGATCAGTGCTTGGACATTTGCCGGGTGAAGCAGCCGCCTTTGCGTGACGGGGGAGACGGCAGAAAGGTCGCGTGCTGGCTGTATGAGGAGGAGATCACCTGTGGAAAATAACTTGCTGGAAGTGCGCCGATTGAAAAAATATTACCCGATTACCGGAGGGCTTTTAGGCAGGACGGTCGGTCAGGTAAAAGCGGTGGATGACGTCAGTTTTTCTATCCAAAAAGGGGAGACGTTCGGGTTGGTCGGTGAATCCGGCAGCGGGAAAAGCACGACAGGTCGCACCATCCTGCGCCTTTTGGAAAAGACAGAGGGAGAAGTCCGCTTCCAGGGTATCGATGTGCACGCCTTGAATCGCCAAGAGCTCCGAGCTTTGCGCCCCCGGATGCAATATATTTTTCAAGACCCGTACAGCTCGCTGAATCCGCGCGTCCGAATCGGAGAAGCACTGGGGGAAGCGCTGCTTGATCACGGGTTGCTCCCACAAGCGGAGGTCAGAGAAAGAGTGTTAGAGGTCATGGCTTTATGTGGATTGGCGACGTATCATGTCGATCGGTATCCGCATGAGTTCTCGGGTGGTCAGCGTCAACGGATCGGTATCGCACGGGCCATTATGATGAACCCTGATTTTATCGTCGCGGATGAGCCAGTATCTGCACTGGATGTGTCGATCCAAGCCCAAATCATCAATTTGTTTGCAGAGCTACAGGAGCAAAGGAAGCTGACGTACTTATTTATTTCTCATGATTTGAGCGTTGTGGAGCATCTGTGCACGAGGATCGGGGTCATGTATTTGGGGTCACTGCTGGAGCTGGCACCTCGGGATGAATTGTTTTTGGAGCCGCTTCATCCGTACACCAAAGCGTTGCTCTCCTCTGTCCCTCTCCCGATCCCAAAGAAAAAGCGCGAACGCATCGTCCTGAAGGGAGACATGCCAAGTCCGGCGAAGCCTCCGACAGGGTGCAAATTCCACACGCGCTGCCCGTTTGTGAAAGACATTTGCTGCCAGGAAGTGCCTGCTTTTCGGGAGGTTAGCACAGACAGATTTGTTGCCTGTCACTTGGTGTAACGAGAATCAATAGGGAAACGAAGAACTGCACGGTTATTGACCGATTGCAGAATTATATGGTAATATTTGCATATCAGGGTAAGTATATCGGTTTTTGTGTAATTAGCTGATTGGTCGACCGAAAGCTCCCGCGAGGACAAAGACAACCAAGCTGTCTAGTTGCGCAGGGAGCTTTTCGTCAATCAAAGGAAAATGAGGTGAGAAAAGCCTCTTGATGCCCGAACTGTTCGACATTGACAGCAATCGGGATCAAGAGGTATTATCAGACCATAAAAACATACTAATTAGGTAGGAATAATGTGTAATAATTATTACGAAACAGGAGGGTGATCCCCATGGCCAAAAATGAAAATCCCCTGGACGATCTCTTATTAGAGAAAATCGCAGTCGCACTGGACGGTCTGGAATACGGGTCCATACATATTGTGGTTCACGATTCACAGGTCGTTCAGATTGAGCGAACGGAAAAATACAGACTTACAGCGGAAAAGCCTGGGGCAAAGATTCCGCAAGCGGGGACCGGAAAATAGATAGGTAGGCGTGGAAAAAGAGAGGAGGAGGACTATGGCAGGCGTTCTTGTGGTAGGAGGAGATCGGGTAGCAGAAATCGAGAGCTTGTTGCAGAACAAAGGGTTCCAGAATATCTATCACGTATCGGGTCGCAAAAAATCCGATGTGAAGGCGACGATTCCTTCTGATACAGAGCTCGTTCTTGTCTTTATTAACTTCGTCAGTCACAGCTTGAGCAAAAATATCAAGAAGCTGGCGAAGCAAAAGCACGTCCCGATCGTTTTTTGCCGACGATCATGTGATGCGGTAGCCATGTACGAACCAGCGATAAGCTAGAGAGGACAGCCCAATATGCGCGGATGAATAGAGGTATTCAAGGATGAATACTTCTATTTTGCGTGACAGAGACTACTGGTGGAAACTTGTCGGACCGATTCGGGTAAAAGTATTCAGTGGGGAATAAAATCAACAAAAGAACAACTGAAAGCACGAATGGCATAAAATTTGCAGAATATTTATTTAATATTCGGTTATCCGACTCAAACAGGGGGGTACAGCATGAAAAGACCAGTAGTCATGACAAGTCTCTTCGTATTGCTTACGGGACTATTTGCAGGCTGTAGCAGCGGCAATACGCCGACTCAAACCGCACCAGACACCCAGCAGCAACAAGCGCCAGAACAGCAGGCAACTGTGCAGTCTGCGGCAGAGCAGACCTTGCATATGAATGCCGCAGAGCCCGAAACACTTGATTCAGGCATGTCCAATGATGTGATTTCCGGTGCCTTCATCCGTTCGCTGTATGACGGGCTCGTTCGATTGGACAAGGATGGCAAGCCAGTCAATTCTGTTGCATCCGACATTCAAGTATCTAAGGACAAAAAGGTGTACACCTTTACACTGCGCGACAGCAAGTGGAGCAATGGCGACGCGGTTACGGCTCACGACTTCGCCTTTGGCTGGATGCGTGTACTCAATCCGAAGACAGCCAGTGGCTCCGCCTACAAGTATTATCCGATCAAAAATGCCCGTGCCTTTTATGAAGGGAAGGCGAAAGCAGAGGATGTCGGCATCAAGGTCGTCAATGACAAGACACTGCAAGTCACCTTGGAAAACCCTACTCCTTACTTCCTGACACTTGCGACCTTCTACTATCCGGTCAACCAAAAGGTGGTAGAAGCCAATCCCGATTGGGCGAAAAAGCCCGAGTCCATCGTCACCAATGGGCCGTTTAAGCTGGTGAATTGGGAGCATAAAAACAAGATTGAGCTGGCTAAAAACGAGCACTATTGGGACAAAGACGTCGTGAAGTTTAACGAAATCGAGTTTTCCATGATTGAAGATACCAATACCGAGCTGGAGCTGTTCAATAGTGGCGAGCTGGATTGGGCTGGCGGCCCGATTAGCGGTCTGCCCGCGGATGCCATTGGACCGCTGCGCGACGAAGGCAAGCTGCAAACTATGCAACGTGCGACCAACTACTATCTCTTGTTCCAGACACAGAAGCCGCCATTCACGAATAGCAAAATCCGAAAAGCGTTTGCCTACGCGATCAACCGCACTGACATCGCGGAAAACATCGGTCAAGCCGGACAGACTCCCTTGATGGGCTTCGTCCCGTTGTCCGCCTCTCTGAAGCCGGAGGGATATTTCAAGGATAACGACGTGAAGACGGCGAAACAGTTATTGGCAGAAGGAATGAAGGAGATGGGCATCACCAAGCTTCCCGAAATCACTTATCTCTATAATACCTCCGAGCTCAACAAGAAGATTGCCGAAGCGTTGCAGGCTCAATGGAAGCAGGCTCTCGGTGTGGACGTCAAGCTGATCAACAAAGAATTGAAGGTCATGTTTGACGATCAGGAGCAGGGGAAGTACATGATTTCCCGAACAGGCTGGACGGGTGATTACAATGATTCCGTCAACTTCCTGGAGCTGATGATGGAGAAGTACAGCTCCAATAACTCCACCTTCTGGTTTAGCGAGAAATACGTTGAGCTGGTGAAAAAGGCGTACGCCGAGCCAGATGAGGCCAAGCGCAATCAGTATCTAGTCGAAGCGGAGAGCATCTTGATGGATGAAATGCCGGTCACAGGTGTATACTCCAGCGTCAATTCCTGGGTACAAAATGAAAAAGTAAAAGGCATCACAGTCGATCCATTGGGTTACATCGACTTCAAGTGGGGATACAAAGAACAATAGCGCTGAAAAGAAATGGCCGATACGAAAATCCATGTGTGGGCCGTTTCGCGAGCGATGGGGGAGGAATTTTCATGACATGGCAGCAAGCAGTAGAAAACGTACTGAAGGAAGCGCCCGGTATTTTTGGAATCGCAGCTGTGCATTTGGAAACAGGAGAGACAGCAGGGCATTTGGATGAAGAGTTGTTTCAACTGGCGAGTACATTCAAAATTCCGATCATGGTCACCTTGATGCGCGAGGTGGAAGCAGGACGAATTCGCCTCGACCAACGTGTGACATTAAAATGGGAGGATCGCGTGCCGGGCTCAGGCATTTTGCAAGAGCTGGATGCCGGAGCAGCCTTGACGGTTAAAGACTTGGCGACACTGATGACGATTGTCAGCGATAACTATGCGACAGACCAAATCCTCGAGCTAATCGGCGGTATTGATAAGGTGAATGAGCACATGCATGAGCTGGGTCTCTCGCAGATTCACTTGCCGCATAATTGCTGGGAGCTCCTCAACCACTGTGTGGGTATGAACGAGCCTGCACCTTCGCAGGCAGGGTTCGATGAGTTCATGCGACGGGAAGAGTCAGGCAATTACGAATTGATCCACGATGTATCGATGCCTACTCGTGATAATAACGTAGCGACACCAGCCGAGCTGAATCGCCTTCTTATCATGATTGCGCGAAAAGAAATTCTCACGGAGGCCTCCTGCGAGCTGATGCAAGACATCATGCGACGTCAGCATTACAACAGCCGTCTGCCGTACTTGTTGCCAGAAGGAACAAAGGTCGCCCATAAGACAGGGACTGTCAATACGGTCGTCAATGATGCTGGAATCATTTATTTGCCTGAAGGAAAAGGAATGATTGCGATCACGGCATTATCACGAGGTGTAACTGACAAAGAAGCCGCAGAGCTAACCATCGCTCGTGTTGCAAAAGCAATTTATGAGCAAGCGATGGGGAGTTGATGAGAATGACGGCATGGAAGGAACAATTCCAGGCGTATGCACAGCAGCTGCTAGACGAGGCGAAGGCTCCGGGCGCAGCTATTGCTGTTGCGCGTAACGGTGAGCTTTTGTACGAGGGGATGTTCGGGTTTCGTGACAGGGAACAGCAACTGCCGCTTTCCCGCGACACTGTTTTTGGCATCGCATCCATCACCAAATCGTTTACCTGCGTTGCGATCATGCAGCTACAGGAGGCAGGGAAGCTGTCTGTCCATGATCCGGTCGTGAAATATTTACCTGAGTTTCGGGCGGGCGATCACGAGCTGACAGCACGCATATCGATCCATCACTTCATGACACATACGCCCGGAATAATGCCAATGCCTTACTTGGACGGCGCAATGAGGCGGAGCATGGAAAATGATCCTGCTGTCATTGGTACCAAGGCAGAGGAAGAACTCAAGACCGTGCCTTACCTAGATACGTATGAAGAAGTCATGGAAGCCATTGCAGGATTCGAAGGGAAGCCACTCTCAGAGCCAGGGGGTGCCTTTAGCTACAACAACGATGCGTACGGGCTTTTGGGGGCGATCATTGAACGGGTCAGCAACCAGACGTATGAAAACTACGTTGCGACGCATATTTTGCAGCCACTGGGTATGAACAGAACCGTTTTCTCCTTGGATGAGTTGGCTGACCAGGATGACGTCACGATCTTGTATACCAACAAAAAAGTCGATGACGAAAACCAAATCATTGCAGCACCTATCTGGCACGATGCCCCGGCGATGCGAGCAGCGGGGTTCCTCAAATCGACTGTGAATGATCTACTCACTTATTTGGAAGTCTTTCGTTTGGGGGCAGTGGGAAACCCGACACCTATTCTGTCTGCCGACAGCGTCAGGCAGATGCTCACTCCCTTTGCTCGTGTAGACGGACACCGCTTCTACGGCTATGGTCTGATGGTCTCGCCTGCTTTTCCGGATGGCTTGCTGGTAGAGCATGGCGGATCGTTGAAGGGAATCAGCTCGCACATTTTTTCGGTTCCGGCTAAAGGGATTACGGGCGTGATTCTGGTCAATCTCGATGGCGTGAGCGTCCGGGAGTTGGTCCTCGGCTTTTTGAACAGTTATTTTGCAAGACCGGCTGGAGCTCCGTTGTATGACTATGATCCATACGTGGTTACAGATGAGCAGTTGTCACTGTACGAGGGTCGCTACTCTTCGCAGGAATGGGTAAGCGCATCGATAACCAAATGCGAAGGCAAACTATACGTGGAGGTGGATGGTCTCTCGTACTCGCTGATCCCGGTACAAAAAGACAGCTTCGTTTTCCAAAAAAGAGATTCCATCCCCTGGATTGAATTTTTCCGGGGTGAAGACGGGCAAATAGCGAGAATGAGCTACGGATTGCGTCAGTTGACGAGGGAATCCACAAAATCACCAGGTTAAAAGGCTAAACAAGGGTAGGAATCCGATGGGTTCTTATCCTTTTTCGTTTCCATCAGGCAACTGCTTTTGTCTTTGTTTTGCTTTCTGTGCCCGATCCAAGCCATAATAGAAACAATACATACAGGATGTGATTACGCTTGCAGATCATTGTTTTTGACCTTGAAACGACACTGACTTATCAGAAAGACAAGATTCCGGAAATTATTGAGATCGGAGCGGCAAAAGTCGTACCCGGAAAAAATGGCGTGGAGGTCGAGACATTTCAGCGCTATACCTTTCCGGCGATTGAGCGCCGAATCTCAGAGAGAACACGCAAGTTCATCGGTCTCGATAAAGAGAACATGCCAACCTTTATCCCGTTTCGCCGAGCATTTGCCGAATTTATGAAGTGGATTGGCAACGATTCTGAATACTACCTGTGCACATGGGGGCAGGACGACAAGCGGCTGATGATCGAGCATTGTGCGCGATTTGGTTTGGACTTCAACTGGATGCGCAATTACAACGACATCCAGCCGCCAATTAGCTTGCTGTTGGCTGATCGCAAACAGATGAGCCTGAAAGAAGCGATCGACACGGCAGGGATCATCCAGGAGGGCAGGCTGCACTCTGCCTTGGTCGATGCCATCCACACGGCTCATTTGCTCATCAAATACAACAAGACGGTTCATCTGAAAGAAAACACGCCGGTGGAGAACTACAATTTGTCGAGCTCGTTGTACATTACGTGCCGGTCTTGCAAAAAAAGCAAATACTACACGGCTTTCGGGCGAAAAAGCAGAAGGTGCGAGGCTTGCCTGCAACATCGCAAGAAGTTGGAAAAAGCCGCAGAAGCAGCAACCGTCCAACAGAGCTAGCGGGAGAGAACGGAGGAGTGCGTAGATGATACGACAAGCACAATCAAATGAAAAAGAGACAATCGTGACGATGATTGGCGAGGGCATGCTTTGGAGGACCGAAGAGATTGGTGATATCGTGGAAAAAGCTACGGTTTACATTTGGGAGGAAAACGATCAAATCCTCGGCTGCGGCACATATGATTTGAACTCCTCCGGCGAAGACGGGACAGCAGAAATATACGTCTATACACGACCAGACCATCGGAAGCGAGGAATCGGTACGCGCTTGTTCGATCAGCTTTGGGTAGAACTGCAACAGCACGAGAAGAAGCCGACGGCAGTCATGGCTACCTATCGGGTAGATCACGGGCAGGGTGCCGATTTTTTTGCCAAGAGAGGCTTTGCTTCTATCTGGGGACATCATCTCATGAAATACACAGGAGAGATCGGGCCTGCACCAACACTCGACGTACGAAAATTCTCGGAGTCTGATATGGATATGTACATCCAATCGCAGAGTGACGCTTACTACGAGGTGCGCAAAGGCATCGATCTTCAGCCATACCGTTTGGCAGACTATCCTGAGAAAACGATGAACGCGTGGAAAAACTGGCTCCTGAACGATATGAGAGAAGATATTTACATATTCGAGCATGAGGGAGCATTCGTAGGGTCTTTGATCATCACAGGACATGGCGAAGTCTACGATGTATTCGTAGATCCCGTGCATCAAGGCAAAGGCTACGGCAAAGAGCTTGTCCGCTTTTTTGTGAACCGGACGCTGGAAAAGGGCTTGCAGCCGTATCTCGTCACAGGCACCCATAACGAACCAGCGATTGCGTTGTACGAACGAACAGGCTTTCAAACGTTTCAGACGACCACGACAGCGAAGAGACACTTCGCATGATTGCTCATAAAAAAATGCCGCAGGGATTAGACCCGAGCGGCATTTTTCGTTGTGACCGATAATCACTATACTCCGAGCAGGAGCAGGATAATGGACGTCAGACTAA
>NZ_PXZN01000085.1:0-22763 GCF_003013445.1 Brevibacillus sp. NRRL NRS-603
GATTCACCAATTTGAGAGCAGGATAAATCCCTCCACTTTTCATCAGTTTGATGTTTACTTTATCTGCAGCTTTCTTCGCGATGACTTCTCGCATTTCCTTCGTCCCGTGCAGTCCCTCGTCTACCATAATTGGAATAGTCGTTTGCCTGCGAATATCTGCCAGTGCATCAAGATCATCAGCCAAGACAGGCTGCTCCATCCAATCAATGTGACAATCCTCGATCTGTTGCAAAACAAGCAAGGAGTTCGCACGGTTCTCCCAACCTTGGTTGGCGTCCACCCGCAGCCCTACGTCAGGGCCAACTGCCTGCCGAACAGCCCGGATTCGCTGGATATCTGTCCGAAGATCAGCTCCCACCTTTATTTTGATCGAGTCATACCCGGCTGCCACTGCTTGCCTGGCTTCAGCTGCCATGACCTCTGGCTCTAAAATGCTTAACACATACGGGAAGGAAAGAGTCGTGTGATATTTTCCGCCCAAGAAATGATAAACAGGTTGACCAGCCGCCTTGCCCATCAAATCATAGCAAGCGATATCGATGGCGGCTTTTGCTGCTGGGGCTCCCCAAACAGCCTGGTTCATCTTCTCGTGAATGCTCTCGATATCAAACGGATTCTCACCGATCACAACAGGCGCCAGGTTTTGAACGAGCATCGTATAAGTAGACTCCCACGTCTCTCCGGTGACATTTTGATCCGGTACCGCTTCGCCTAGTCCGACCAAGCCATTGTCTGTCTCCACTTTTACAATAATGGACGGCATATCCGCATAAGAGGCGTACGCGATAATAAATGGGCGTTTTAGCGGCAACCTTATGGCATAAACCCATACAGACTTTATTTTCATACTCGACTACCCTCCGCAGCTGCTACTCGTGGTATGATTCGATAAAAAAGGGACATGGCTGTTACAGAGCCGTCTTCGCCTTTCACAAACCTAACTGTAAACTCGCTCCCCTCTCTATCGATGAGAAATTGATGCTCTCCAATGGGTCGCAATAGATAGTTCAGTTGTTTTCCACCAAACGCATTCGACGTCTTATCTATCATCATCAGGACATCCTCTACCACATATACGATGATATCCATTCCTTCCCCACTCACGTATCTACCGACATACTCTCCTAATTGGGCAGCAGGGACGCTGTATGTCTCGAATTGGTACTGCGGCGTATTCAATGGACGCCCTTCTATGGCATGGAGTGCTGTCAATGTGGCTTTTTCGACTGGGCTTCCGATCAAATTGGCTAAAGCCATGGATGTAATGCCCCGCTCCGGAACAATCGCTAAATGGGCGGCGACACCTTTGATCGCTCCACCGTGCTTGATCAAGGTACCCCCATAGTAGTCGGGTTGAATGGATAAGCCATACCCGTAGTACCTGCTGTAGCTGTTCTCGACATGCGGATAAATCATTTGTTTGACGCTCTCCTCAGATAAAATCCGTTCCTTGCCCACACATCCGCCCGTACGAAAAATTTCAGCGTAGTTCAACATGTCATGCACTGTTGAATTCAAATGCCCCGATGCCGCTACGAGTAGCCCATCCTCCCAATTTGGATCAGGGTAAATCTCAGATACGCCATTGCTCTCTTTTGAATGATAGATGGTCGTTACATCCGGTAGGTGTGGCAGATCGCTCAGAAGGAAGGTGCTGCTCTTCATGTCTGCTGGTTCCAAAATATGCTCTTTGACATAAACGTCATACGATTTCCCACTCACTCTGGCTATGACCGCTCCCAGGAGAGAATAGCAATCATTCGAATAGCTGAACAATTGTCCTGGAGAGCCCACCAGCTCATATTCCGCCAGGGCAAGAGCTTCCATCAGCTCTTCGAACGTATGGATCGGTTTCTGGTACTCCTTTTTCAAATAACGGTGAAGCGGGTTATCCTCGTCAGCCATGTCTTCGAGCATGGAGTTGCGAATCGCCAGGTTATCAATGGGCAGCGGCGGTATACCCGTCGTATGCGTCATAAAATGGTGGATCGTCATCTGCTCCGTTTTTTGACGATCCGGGGTACGGAACTCAGGGAGGTATTTGATCACCGGATCATGAACAGAGAGCTTCTTCGCTTCCTGTAGCTGCATGATCGCCATACATGTAAAGGACTTCGTAACGGAGGCCAATCCCATCACGGTATCAGGAGTGATTTCGAGTTCCTTTTCACGATCCCGGTAGCCAAAGCTTTTGCGAAACAGGCTCTGCCCATTCAGATTCACACCCATGACGAAGCCTGGAACTCTGCCTTCCTTCATTTCTTTTTCAACCAGTTGTTCCCATTCTACTAACCAGCCTTGCTGTCTCATTTTTTCCACCTCTTTCGAATGTTGTCATACCATGCCCTACTCGTTCACCCACATGTCCTGAATAATCAAGGATGCTAATGGATTTGGCTTGACGCCTTGAATCCGGTTACTGACGACCACGAATGTTTTTGCGGAGTAGAGCGGAATCCAATAGGCCTGTTCCACGATTCTTTTTTGAATGTCTGCAAAAACCTGCTGTCGCAGTACTTGATCTGTTGTCGTTCGTCCTTTATCTAGCAGGCTATCGAGCTGTTGATCACTGAGGCGAAAGAAATTCAAGCCCCCGATCTGACTCGAATGCAGTAACAAGTGCAAAATATCTGGATCGACGCTGCCATGACTCGTTGAGAACAAATCGAACTCGCCCTTCAGTGCCTGTTCAAGAGCTGTCGCTGATTCATACTTTTGGATATACACTTCGACACCAATCTCTTTGAACATGCTTTGCACCAGCTGATGTCCGGGATTTGTATCTTCGATGAGCATCGTCAGGCTGAGCGTTTTTCCATCCTTTTCCCTTATCCCTTGCGCGTTTGGCTTCCATCCTGATTCATCCAGCAGTTGTCTGGCTTGCTCAGCATTGTACTTGTAGCCATACTGCTCTACTCCCGCATCGTATCCGATCATCGTTGGTGGGATCGGTCCGTAGACAGGCACCCCCTCTCCTTGCAAATCCGCTATGATCAATGCGTCTTTGTTGATCGCCAGGTTCAGTGCCTTTCTCACGCGGACATCTTGCAAGATTTCATTTTCGAAATTCATCCCAATAAAGTTCTCTGCAGGCTGCATCCCTTCCAACACCGTAAAATCTTTGTGATCCTTGTATTTCTTCGCGTCTTTCGGGAGTACAGTGGCAATATCAATTGCCCCACTGTCGAGAGCAGCCATCATGGTCTGGTTGTCTTGAATAAATTTCAGAACGAACTTGTCGGGTCTCACTGGTCCTTGATTCTCAGCAAAAGGAGCTGCCCACTTATACTCGTCGTTTCGTACCAGTGTGATCGATTCGCCTGTTTTCCAGCTTTCGAATTTCCATGGACCTACCCCGACAGGATTGCGTCCCAGCTCATTACCGTATTTGTTCCGTGCCTCTATGGAAATGGGTTGCTGGTAGCCGCCATATGATAAGTTAGAAAGTAACGAAGCGGAGGGCTCATCCAAATGAAAGATCAATGTGGAATCATCAGGAGCTGAAATGGATTTGATCGAAGATACGTCCGGTCCCGTAACCGGTGAGGCTGTTTTCGGATCGAGTGCACGTTCATAGCTTTGCTTAAAAACTTTCGCGGTGAGCGGTGTTCCATCATGGAACTTCACGCCAGGGCGTATCTTGAACGTCATGGTCTTGCCGTCTTCCGAGATCGTGTACGATTCAGCCAAATGCGGCTTCAACTCAAACGTAAAAGGATCGAGGATCAGCAAAGCTCCCCCCAACATGCCCCCAACAAAATTTCCCGCTGGCAACGACGTCTTTTGCGGGTCCAGCGTATCTGGCTCCATCTGGTAGCCCATGGTGATCGTCCCACCCTTTTTGGGCTGGGAGCTTTTTGCTGGTTGACTTGCTTGCTTCTCGTCTGTAGGCGGAATGGGAGCAGCGCTGCAGCCAACGATGGAAAAGACGAGTACACCCATGAGTATAACGATGCGAATTTGGCTCTTTAACCGTGCTGATAGCATGTCGCGACCTCCATTTTTCGAGTCTTTTCCATTCGAAGTTCACTTTCGTCGGTATATAGTCGCTAATTAGATCGGATTGCTTCTGAGAGGAGGGATGTGGGAGTCCCGGATTTCTTTTGCCAACGGAAAAACCGGGACAGATTGGTTGATGTTACATGAGGAGATTCATGGATGATTAAGGCGATACACAGCCCGTGGGCGTCCCTGCTGATACGGCTGCTCTTCTCCGACGACCTCTACAACCTGATGCTCGATCAGCTTTTTCAAGGTTCTTTCCGAGCTGCGGCGACTGATCTGGAGGTACTCGGCTAAATCGGAAGCGGTGAAGCGGTTATCGCGGCGAAGCTTGACATACTGCATGATTTTCGTGATGGTAGCGACACTTGCGCCAGTCTTTTCCGCAATCTCCAGCACTTCCTTGTTCTCGCTTTTTAAATGGAACGCCTTCGATTCGGTATTCAACGGACCAATCACTTCTTTTTCATCTGTTACTAAGTACGCACTGCTTTCCTTTGTTTTCTGGGCATGATAAATCGCAATGCGTGCGTTGGCTTCGGCCTCTTTCGCGGTTAGGCCAAAACCAAATCCGATGGCAACCGTCACTTTGGCAAGCAGATCGACATTGCCCAATACTTGCATGATCTTCCCGTATTCAATCATTTGCTCGATACTGCCTCTCGTGCCATAGATGATGAATTGATCCATTCCCAACTTTTGAATGGAAGCGTCCGTCTCTTTGACGAGCTCCAGCAGCTCTTGCAGCAAAATAATCGTCGCATCCTGCCATTGTGTTTCTACTGGCGGACCATCATTTTGCTGAATCGCTGCAATTCCCACCGCAATCTGTGAATTTTGGCTAATTTTCAATTGACCATAAGCAATGGCTTGATTGACGGCATCGCGAATATTTTTATCGGGACTAACCATCGATGCGGAAGGAATGTTCATCTCACGCAATTGACGATATACGTAATCAACGCCAGTCAAAGCAAAATGGCTCTGTTTCTGTTCCCAAAGCTCCTTGTGGAACTGAATAATCTCCTCTACGTCAAATTTCGTCCCGCCTTCTTCAATAATCTCACTGTAGTCTTTTACATACCAAGGCGTAGAAGTTATGCCCAATTCTTCAGCAACCTTCTCAATATACTCCGCTTTTGGCAGATCTATCGAGATGCGGTCCAGTCCTCCTGGAACGTTCAGCAAGGTATGAAATAAAGAAAGGGAAATGGTATATTCATCGAGCGGGATATACACCGCAGGCAGCTTCTTTTGCTCTACCTTTTCCTTGGAAAAAAAATAAGGAAGTGGGCCAGCAAAAAGCAGCACGTCGCAGTCATGGATTTGATCAAGCAACGAAGCGCTCTCTTTTGGGTTCTGGTATGTATACGAGGTCAGTTGAATGTAATCGATAGATTGGGTATGCTTCAAGATCCTTGGCAAAAATTCTTCCGAAGAGATTACCGCTATCGTAATGGTCAATGTTCCACTCCCTCATCTCTCTATGATTTCCACACGTCCTTGAACACGCGGATGAAGTTTTTGCCCAAAATAAGCTCAATCGCTTCATCCTTGTACCCTCTTTTGGCAAGGCCACGCACAAGCTCCGGAACCTTGGTATGTCCTTTTACGACATCAAAATCTTTGCGTCCTGCTTGGATAAACACATCGGGAGAATCGTATTTCATAAATGGCTCGATGATGTCCAGACCAAATCCGACGTGCTCAACACCAACCAGCTTCACGATGTGATCGACGTGGTTGATCATGTGCTCGATATCAGCCTGGTCGTCTGTGTCCGCTACGAACACATTGACGCCATTGATGCCGATTACGCCGTTGGTGAATGCGATCGCCCTGATTTGCTCATCCGTCAGATTCCGCATGGAGCTCGCTAATGTCCGGCAATTGGAATGAGAAGCGATAATGGGCTTACGCGCTACCTCAATCAGATCCCAGAACCCTTCGTCATTCAGATGGCTGACATCAATGATGATGCCCATCGCTTCTGCCTCTTCGACGACGCGGATGCCGAACTCGGTGAGACCGCCCTTGCGCCCTTCCCGTACCGGACTAAAATGACTGCCATCTCCAACGAAATTCCGCCTGCTCCACACGAGACCCAAAAGGCGCACACCCAGCTCGTAAAAAACACGGAGCATACTCAGATCATTATATAACGGTTCCGCGCCTTCCAGAGAGAGCACAAAACCAATCTTCCCCAATCGCTTCGCAGTCTCGATATCGCTCACACTTTTGCAAACCATGATTTTCTCAGGTGATTCATCTGCTTCTGCGTGCAACGCGCTGATTTGTTGCAGTGCTTTTCTCAAGCCCATCTCCGGCAGGAATTTGTTGTCAATATAAATCGCTGCGACAACCGTCTGCACCCCGCCCGCCACGAAATCGGGCAAGTAATCCGTTTCAATAACTTTTCGCCTGCCATGCTCCCGTTGAATGGCAACATCCAGCAAAAGGTCAAAATGAGCGTCAATCCCATGTGTCATGCCTCATACTCCTCCTGTTATTTCAGGTTTTCCGGGTTAAGTGGTGCAAGCTCCGGCAAAAGAAAGCGTCCGTCTCTGCGAATCAAGTGGTCATCGAACCAAATCTCACCGCCACCGTACTCCGGTCGTTGAATCATGACCATGTCCCAATGGATATTCGACTTGTTACCGTTGGATGCCTCGTCATAGCATCGTCCCGGGGTAAAGTGGAAGCTGCCGTCGATTTTTTCATCGAATAAAATATCCTGCATGGGCTCCCGAATGATCGGGTGGACTCCCAAAGCAAACTCCCCAATGTACCGGGCACCTTCATCTGTATCCAGAATGTTGTTCAAGCGCTCCGTGTCATTGGCTGTGGCGTTAACGATCTTCCCGTCCACAAACTCCAGCCGTACCTTCTCAAAGGTAAAGCCTTGATAAGGCGAGGGCGTGTTAAACGATATGACACCGTTCACCGAATCGCGAACAGGGGCCGTAAACACTTCACCGTCTGGTATGTTGTAATGACCCGGACACGGAATCGCGGGGATGCCTTTGATGGAAAAGGTCAGCTCTGTGCCAGGTCCTGTGATTTTCACACGGTCAGTTCGCTCCATCAGTTCCTTGAGAGGCTGCATGGCTTCTGCCATTTTGGCGTAATCCATCGTGCAGACATCGAAGTAGAACTGTTCAAACGCTTCTGTGCTTTTATTCGCCAGTTGCGCCATGGAAGGCGTCGGATAACGGAGATAGACCCATTTCTTTTTGAGACGGACGATACTTACTTCTTTGAAAAAGGACGTAGCCAGCTTCATCTGCTCATCAGGGACATCAGAAACTTCATTGATGTTAAGCCCACCCTCGATGATGATGCACGCTTGCATTTTTTCCATTCGCTCTTTGTCCATCTCTGCCCCTAAACGGAATTGCTCCTCTGTTCCCGCTAGCAATAACTGACGGCTGATCGAGGATTCACGCAGATTCACAAAGGAATGCCCGCCTGCTTGCGAAACTGCTTTGATTAGCTCCTTAATCAGAGCGGCATCCACCTCTATCGCATCGATCAGCACGTTATCTCCCGGCTGCACATTCGTCGAGTAATTCACCAGCACATTCGCCAGCTTCGTAAGACGTGGGTCCAACATCTATCTATCACTCCTGCTCCCTTATTTTTCATAGAGATGACACGCAACCAGTCTGCCATCTGTTTCTGTAAATGGGGGGGCTTCTGTCTTGCACACGTCCATGCACGCCCAACAGCGCGGGTGAAACTTGCAGCCCTGCGGCGGATTGGATGGAGACGGCAAATCCCCCGTTAAAATGATCCGTTCTTTTTTCTCGTCAGGGTCCGTGATGGGAATAGCGGAGAGAAGCGACTGTGTGTAGGGATGCATCGGACGCTGAAACAGCTCTTCTTTTTTCGCCAGCTCAACCACTTCTCCCAGGTACATCACCGCTACTCGATCGGCGATATGCTCGACAACACTCAAATCATGCGAGATAAAAAGATACGTGAGCGAAAACTGCTCCTGCAAATCCTGAAGCAAATTGAGAATTTGCGATTGGATCGATACATCGAGAGCAGACACAGGCTCGTCAGCTATGATGAGCTT
Source organism: Brevibacillus sp. NRRL NRS-603 (assembly GCF_003013445.1). NCBI lineage: Bacteria > Bacillati > Bacillota > Bacilli > Caryophanales > Paenibacillaceae > Brevibacillus > Brevibacillus sp. NRRL NRS-603. Next base: position 8,084 of record NZ_PXZN01000085.1, read on the forward strand.
TGGCCTGAGCATCAAGGCGCGAGCGATCCCGATTCTTTGTCTTTGTCCTCCGGAAAACTCATGTGCGTATCGCGACAAGTGATTTTTGTTCAAACCGACGATTTCCATCGTCTCTTCCATCATGGCTGCTCGCTCGCGCTTTGGGATACCATGGGCAATCAACGGTTCTGACAAAATGTGCTGGATCGTCAGCTTAGGGTTGAGGGTATCAAATGGATTTTGAAACACCATTTGCATATCACGCCGCAGCTTCTGCATGTCTGCCTTCTGTAAGCTGCGGATATTTTGACCCTCGAACACGATCTCGCCGTCTGTCGGCTCGATCAAGCGCAAAATGCATCTGCCCAGTGTCGACTTGCCACAGCCTGACTCTCCCACAATTCCCAACGTTTCACCTGCGTTGACCGTCACGTTCACTCCATGAACGGCATGCACGTAACTCGGCGGCTGAAACCACCCTTTGCGGGTAAGGAACTTCTTATTCAGGTTTTTCACTTGCAAAAGAGGCGTCTTCATCCATTCACCGCCGTGCTTTCCCTGTTCTCTCGATACAGCCAACAGCGGCACTCCGACTGTTGATCCACATCGAGCAACGGGGGATTTTGTTCCAAACAGACAGCCATCACCTTCTCACATCGCGGAGCAAAGCGGCATCCCTTCGGATAATGATCGGGGGTCGGCACACTTCCCGCGATACTGTGCAATCTCTTCTGGCCTTTGGCATTATGTGGTGTCGATTTGATCAAGCCCACAGTGTACGGATGCTTGGGGCTGCGCAGCAGTGTGCGAACATCGGCCGCTTCAATGACCTGCCCGGCATACATCACCAGTACCCGGTCACATGTCTCGGCGACGACGCCCAAATCATGCGTGATCATGATGAGCGACATGCCCAGCTCTCTTTGAATTTTTTTCATGACATCCAATATTTGCGCCTGGATCGTTACGTCTAGTGCCGTCGTCGGTTCGTCCGCTATCAGCAGCTTTGGATGACAGGCAATCGCCATCGCGATCATCACGCGCTGTCGCATCCCTCCTGACAGTCGATGCGGGTACTCATGATAGATTTCATTGGCACGTGAAATGCCTACCTGCGTCAACAGCTCGAGCACTCTTTGTCTCGATTGGACTCGGTTCATGCCCTCGTGCTTTTCCAGTCCTTCGCTCAATTGCTTGCCGATGGTCAGTACAGGATTCAGCGAAGTCATCGGCTCTTGAAAAATCATGGCGATCTCTTTCCCTCTGATCTTCTGCATCTCTTTTTCGCTATAGCGCAAGAGATCGGCTCCGTTCAGTTGAATACGGCCTGCAATGCTTCCGTTTTTACTGAGCAAACGCATCATGGATAGAGAGGCAACGCTTTTTCCACACCCTGATTCTCCGACGATCCCGACCGATTCACCTCGTTTGACCTGCAAGCAAAGATTGTCTACCACCTTGAAAGCCTTTTCATTTTTTGAAAACGTGGTAGTCAATCCCGTCACTTCCAACACGTTCGTCATGTTACTCACTCCTTTATCGGGAACGGAAGCTCGCAAACTATGATTTGGGATCAAAGATATCGCGCAAAGCATCCCCTAGCAGATAAACCGTAAAAACGACTGCGGTAATCGCAAGACCGGGAAAAGTAGCGAGCCACCAAGCTTCTCGCAAGTAATTTTTCCCTTCGTTCAGCATCGTTCCCCACTCCGGTGTAGGGGGCTGGGCACCCAAACCGATAAAGCCCAGTGCCGAGGTTCCCAAAATGGCACTGCCTATAAACATGGTCGTATAGACGATCAGCACGTTCGAGATATTCGGAATGAACTGACGCGTAATGATCCACCAATTCGAGCTGCCGATGGAGCGGCTTGCTTCCACATAGCCGGATTGCTTGATCGAGAGTGCCGCACCACGGATCAGAATCGAAAAGGCTGGAATCGATGATATTCCGATTGCGATCATCGCATTTTCCTGACTCGGTCCGAGTACAGCTACAATGGCGAGAGCCAGTACAATGCCGGGCAACGCCAGCATGATGTCCATGATTCTCATGATCAGATTATCAACAATTCCTCCAAGGTAAGCGCATGTCACACCGATTAGCGTTCCTGCTACAAACGTCATGACAGACGCCAGCAAAGCTACGGTCAGTGTCACTCTTGTTCCGTACAGCATCCGGGATAAAATATCGCGGCCAATCGCATCTGTCCCTAGCCAAAAGTCTTTCGAAGGCCCTTGCATAAATGCTTCATAGTACGTTTTCGTAGGATCATGCGGAGCAATCCACGGCCCGATGATTCCCAGCAAAACAATGCAGAGCATCATCAGGAAGCTGTATTTCGCTTTCTTTTGCTGCATGATCTTCTCCCATAATTCCAAACGAGGCACGGACCATTGTCTGCTCCAGAGCACGCTACACCCCCTCCTTTGCTGTGTAGTCAATACGGGGATCGAGAAGCGCGTACAGGACATCAATCAAAATGACAACAAGGACATACACAGCCCCAATAAACAGCGTCGTTCCTTGAATCATCGGAAAATCCCGCGAGCTAATAGCTTGAATAGCCAAAGTCCCCACTCCCGGCCAGCCAAAAACCTGCTCGACGATCACAGCCCCACCCAGCAAGCCAGCCAGTTCCAGACCAATGACAGCCACAATCGGAATCATCACATTGCGAAAAGCGTGCCGCAGCAGCACAATTCGTTCATTCATCCCTTTCGCACGTGCTGTTCGGATATAGTCATTGGACAAAACCTCTACCATGCCAGCGCGAGTGAGTCGGCTGAGTGCCGTCGCCAGCAATGTCCCCAAAGTAAACGCTGGAAGAACCATGTCTTTTAGCCCCGTCCCTCCCGCAATCGGAAACCAGCCCAGATGAACGGAGAACACAAGGATGACGAGTAAGCCCAACCAAAAGCCGGGTATGGACATCCCAAAGGTGGAAAAGGTCATAATCGCTCCGTCGATGGGTGTATCCTTGTATTTCGCCGCTAGGACACCCAGCCCGATACCGATCACAACTGCCACCACGAGGCTGGCTAGTGCCATTTTTGCTGTCGCGGGAAAACGATCAGCAATTTCTGTGCTCACAGGTCGACCCGTTTTCAGGGAAGTGCCGAGATCCCCTTTCAAAACGCCAGAAGCATAGTCGAGATACTGGACGACCAAAGGTTTGTTCAAGCCCAGCTCTCCTCGAAGCGACTCGATTTGTTCGACGGTCGCCCGCTGCCCCAGCATGATCCGCACAGGGTCTCCAGGGATGAGATGAATGAGCAGAAACGTAAAAACGGAGAGCCCAAACAGGACAACGATGCCTGACAATAAGCGCTTCACTATATATTGCTTCATGAAGTCTTCACCCAGATGTGAGAAACAGTGTAAACTAGCTTCTTCCTGTTGCGTTCCTGCACTTTGCTCTCCTCCTTTTTCTTCACTAACGACATTTGTCGTTATAGTGTCGTTATTAATTAAAAATAGTCTATTCTAAATTCACAGAAAGTTCAACTCGTTTTTTCTTGCCCCATTCAAAAAGAGCATGGTCCCTTTCTACCATGCCCCTTCTGAAGAATCACTCCGTCGTCATTCCTTGCCGTGCCTCATCTGTAGCAATACGTTTGCCGTTAGCTGTGGATGACTGAGGGGAAAATGATGAGCAACAGAGAGCCTTTCAATCTCTACATTCACTTTCCTGAATGCATCCTCTGCTCCTTTTGTCAGCTGATACGTTTTATCCTGAGTTCCCCATACGATCTGGGCTGGAAAAGGGAGAGGCTGTGTCGCTACCGCCATTTGCCGGAATTCGTTCATGAAGTAGCGCAGCACGTCTGTATGCGTCTTGCTGATGCGCGGGGATTGCAGGAGCTTCCCTGCCTTTTCTACATAGCCTTTTGGCATTTCATACGTAGACTGAAATACCCCTTGCTCAAGCATTGCTTTTTCCAATTTGGCTGACGTTAACTGCTTTTGCAAAAAAAGCTGAAGGAGGGCTGGACTCTTCCCCAATCCCGCCTGCAGCCGAGAATACTTCGGGGCATGCAGGGGTGGCTGCAAAAGGTATAGCTTCTCGATTTTTTCCGGTACTCGCTTTGCTGCCTCCCATGCCAAAAACCCGCCAAATGAATGTCCTGCAAGATGAACCGGAGATGGCAGCTGTCGCAATGCCTCGGCCACTGCCTCGATAAAGCCCTCGATCGGTTTTTCGTGATGGTGATAGGGCGATCTGCCAAACCCGGGCAAATCCAGTAACCATACTTCCTGTTCACCCAGCTGTTCAGCGAGCGGGAGTAAATCGCTCATCTCACTGAAAAGCCCGTGCACGAGCAGCCACGGAGTACCCGAGCCTTCTTTCTTGTACGCGGCCATGCCTGCGATTTGCTCTCGGTGAAAGCAAGGAGGTACTTTCTGATCCTTGACCGACAAACGGTAGTCGAGATCGGCAATCACACTGGGAAGATACGCCGCTACGTCGTATGCATCGATGCTTTTTTTCGCTTTCATTTGCTGAAAGGGAGCGAGCGGGAAGTCTTTCTTTACGAGAAAATCCATCGAATTGGCAGGTACCCCGAGCAAGCGGCTGCCGCCGTTATGGAGAATTTTTTTCAAGACCGATACCGGGAAAGGAATGGTTGGTGGCTTCATCCGTAATTCTTTAGCCATCAACGAAATCAGCTCTGAAAAAGCTGGCGTGGCACTCCGCTCATTTAAGGCGTAATACGTTTGATGCTCGATGTGATTTGTCTCTACAATCCCCACAATGACCTGGGCAAAATCGTCGACGGAAAGCAAGGGCAGCCACCACTCCTTACCACCGGGAAGAACAGGGATCTTACCACGCCGCATGGAGCTGATCACGAGCCCGAATCCATCTGTTTGTTCTGTGTTCCCGGTGCTTCGCGGGCCTATGATCGTACACGGATTTACCACGACCAGCGGCATTCCTTTTTGATACGCCTCTTGTCTGAGGTATAGATCTGCCAGAAACTTGTATTTCTCGTAGCCCCCTGCCTCTCGATAAAAATCGGTTGGCGCAAAAACATCTGTCTCCAGCTTTCCACTCTCATCGTCAAACGGACTCATGTAGCCAACGATATGAATCAGCTTTTGCAGACGCTGTTGTTTATGCAATTCGTTCGCTAATGCTGCAAGGTGACTTGCTCCTTGTAAAATCAATTCCCTCGCCACCGTTTCATCCAGCGAAATATCCATCGGGGCACCTGCATGGATGATAATAGTTGCGCGCAATACCTGCTCGTAATCGCTCGCTGATAATCCCAAGCCCTCCTTTCGCAAATCACCCCGCACGGCCTTGCAATTAGACCTCTCTGTAGGTGTCATCTGCATCAGCAATTCATCCCACTTCTCGGGCGAACGAACCAGCGCCAGTACGGTATGACCGGACCGGGCCAGCTGCTTTGTTACCTCCTTGCCGATAAATCCAGTCGCACCTGTTATAAAAACGACAGCCATTGTTTTTGCCTCCTTTATTTTTAGTACTAATCAGTACTAATTGACTTCAAAAAAATCCTACACTTGAATCAAGTGTAGAAGTGTCTGACCAGCGCCTACGAGTACTTGTGCATGACCCTGCGATTCAGCCATGAGCATCGCTCCTTCCACAATGGTCACGAACAAAACTGCGGTTTGCGGAATCGAGATATTTTCCTTGAATTCTCCACGGGCGATTCCCTCCACGAGCAGCTTTTCCGCCAGGTTCTGCCATTCGATTAGGAACTCGTTAATTCGCGCTTTGACTTCTGGTATTTGTGCTGACAGTAAGGAAAGGATCGGACAGCCTCCTACGCAGGAGCGTCCTTCCAGTTCCTCTGCAATGGTAGTAAAAATCAGCCCTACTCGTGTGGTAACAGACAGGTCTGTCCGTTGCAGGATGGCTTCCATTGCTCCTCTGAGGACGTTGATTCTGTAGCTGAGCACAGCTACAACGAGCTCCTCCTTGCTTTTGAAGTGGTAGTAAATGTTGGACTTGGAGACTCTGCTATGTGCTACAACGTCATCCATGCTGGTATTCATGAGTCCTTTTTGCAAAAACAAATCGGATGCAGTGGCGATGACATGGTCACGGTTTGAGGTTCGTTTCATAATTAGTACTATNNAGCCCTGCGCTTTTTCTTCTTACCAGCTTTGTTGGTTCAATCGCTACCTTTTAATTTAAAACCTCGTATAAAAAAGAAAAGGTTGATGCCGTCTAATACGGTATCAACCTTCACCCTTTAACTGATCGCAAACCTGTTACATTTCGTTACGGCAGCAAGCATGGCAATCACCAGCTCATTTTCACGGCTATCTCGTGCCCTTCTGAAATAGAGACAGCGCAAAAAGTTCTTGCTGTTCACTCGAGCGATTGCCTGAGTACGACTTTTCGGCAGTTCTGCACAGCTTGCCAAACCATTGATCCAGTCAGTGAGTTCCCGCTCTGGGAGCAAGTCTTTCTCTATCATGGTATCTACGATGCTCGCGAGTCGTTCGTCCTCTTCCTCATTAAAAATGTGCTTTCCGTTATGCAGTACGCCCTGGATTGCTTGAAGAACGTCCCGCTGTACGGCATCATCGCTTTCTGGGCACTGCACCAGCTCTACAAATACGTCTGCACCGTGAGCTGTACTGTGCGCCCAGCCTCCTTCTGACAAATAGCCGCGCAAATCCTTTTCCTCTTGAAAATAGCGGAGCATGGCAGTTTTCACGTGTTGGAAATCAGCTCGTTCCAAAAATGGCTTCTGTCTGTGGCGGCGCAAAATCAATGCGATCGGCAATGAAGAGAATGTTCTCGTAAACACGGATGGGTCACCATCGTTGCCAATCTGGTAGAACAAATGCTTTTCGTCGGTCAGTTCTCGCAGGAGGCTGCGCAATTGCGCCTCCGTCAGCTTGTCCTCGTCGAGAATCCAATAATAAAAGGCCGGGTAGATGAGATTATCCCGCAATTCCGGGTCAGGGTCCCCAATGTATTCTAGCAATAGTCCGACGAAATCCCCCAGCTGTTCCCCTTCACGCAGCTGGTATTGTTCCTGCTCCAATCTTTGCAGATCAAGCATGAGCTGGGTTCTTGTATCGCTCACGTGTTCATCCCCCTCAACATGATTAAAATTTCCTCAATCACAACATCCGGTTCATCGTGATGAATATAATGCCTGCTGCGAATAGCTATTCTTTGCTTGCTTGAGGTTGAAAGCCGCTTAAAATCGGCTTGCAAACGTTGTTCGATTGCTAAGATTTCCTCGTTCGGCCATTCCTCGTCCCACACGTCCGGCAAGCCTCTCGTAATAATCGAGACAGGGATGTCGCTTTGCCGAAAAGAGTCAACAATCTCTTGATAGCTCCGTATTTTATCGATCTTCTCGCTGTTTCGCATCGGATTCTCGTAATATTCTCGATTGGCTGCGATCAGGTTGTCAGGCAAAACCTTTTCATAGGCGAGCTCCTTATATTCGGGAGCAGCATCAACCAAAACCAGCCCCGAAACAAGCTGCGGATATAGACTAGCAAAGAGTCTAGCGACCAAACCGCCAAAAGAATGTCCGACCAAAATACAAGGCGTCTCCACCTTTATCTCTTGCAGAAAGTCATACAGCTCCTCGACCAGATCACGGCATGTCCGGGGTACGACTTCTGGCGCTGGACTCCTGCCAATCCCCGCCCGATCATAGGATAAGGTAGACGCTTCCTGAGAGATGCGGTCTTGAACGATCTTCCATGTCTCACCGCTATCGCCCATTCCTGCTAGAAAGATCACACTAGGTGTCCCACTTTTTCGCGAATACAGCCTATGTATCCATCGAGACATGATCCCAGTCTTCCTCCATGTAACGAACCAGCCAATTCAATGCTCTGTGTCTTTCCACAACTACTTCGTCATTCAAACCGCCTGCAACCACACGATTGTTGATACGCGCATCCACGCACGCCCAGTCATAGCGGTAGATTAAATCTGCCTGGTCGAGAATCTCTTGTTTGCTCCTCACAACCGCATTGCTGTAGAAGGTGTCATAGTCACCTGCGCTTCTGAGAGCGTCAATCGCAGTGTTCACATCACAAATCTCATCTGGGAAATGGAGCTCTTCCACATACCCGAGCGCCCACAGCAGTACCCAGTAGCATTCGTACATCCACACCATCTGAATCATATCGGTTCGATCTGGCTGTGGATCATTCAAGAAGTCTCTCTCTTTTTCCGTGAAGAATTCAGCAGCGCCAAACTGCTCAATAATTTCTTCGATGAACTCCCGCTCTTCCTTGATTTGTCCGTTTTCGGCAATCCCGCCTGCATATACCGCAATCAAGCACAGGGCAATCGCTCGCTGAACAATCTCATCCTTGCTCCTGATCACAGCGTCCTCATCCCCTACAATGACAGGAAGATGCGGAATGTACGGAATGCCTTGCTCCTGCAATAGCTTGATGCTCCGCTCCTTGCGCGCTTCTCCTGACTGAGATGGCTGAATATGGCCATCGATCAGGTCTACGCTGACCGTCACCAGAAAATCGTCCACTTCGGATTCTCCTGCCGTATTGAGAATCAGCCTTCCTTGTTTATCGAGCATATCTCCGGTAGGGAGAAAGACGATCCCGTGCACTTCTTCGGCAATCGCCATAATGGACGCAAACGTCTTCTGATCGATTTCCTTGCTCGCCACGATTCCTACCGCCACATTGAGCGCTGTTATTTGGTACAACAGCTTTTGCTGGACCTTCTCGTGGGCCGTTTCAATCTGTGCGAAGTAGCCGTACATCCCTTTTTTCATCTCGAGAAACGCTTCTTGGTCATCGTCCTCGCGCATAAGATTGAAGGTGATCTTGCTCTTGCTAAACCATTTTTTATCTGTCACGGTTACGGCCCGCTCGTCTGCGGATACCTCTACCAATTGATCACGAAAAGCCTCGACAATGGCAGCGACGACTTTCTCGCATTGTTGGATGGAGACATAGATGGTGCATTGATTCATCTGGCAACCTCCTTTGCTGGGCAAACATTTCTAAAGTGCTGAATTTTGTAATCAATAGTCAATTATGGTATCCTAACCCTGTTTAATCAAGCACAAATCTTTATAGTTATCGGCGAATCTATCACGACGATTGAAGGTGAAACCTATGAAAAACATCCTATTAGAGGAGTTTTCCCCCATTTGTCCGATTCAAGCTTTTGTCGAAGAGGATGAGAACGGCGTCTTTTTTTATTTGTGGGATTATCCCGGTGAGGAGCATGCCAGCATTCGCTCTTGTTGGGTAAGAAATTACGGACCTGCACCGGACTCGATCGATTTCGCTGCCATGGAGGATGGTCAAGCTCCCATGCTTCCACGCGATTGCTGCGCTCATCCGGATGGAGCAGACAGGCTGGACCCGGAGCAGCTCTCGATCGTTTGGCTGGAGGAAGGCGATGCAGCAGCACTTTTGTATGAGGATGAGGTGCTGTGTGTGATTCCCGGCTGGGCTGGCCCTTCCCCGGACGGCTCGCACTATCCTTCGTATGCGCGAGATTGCATCGGAGAATCTGATTTATGCTTTCCGCTGGGAACACCAGAAACGAACGCCATGTTTGCCCGCATCGAAGCTGCCCAGCATTTTTGGGCGAGCTGGGATGGCAACCCTTGGCCTGACATCCAGCGCCAGTTCATGGACGCGATTACCTCGACTCTTGGCCCAGTTAAACAATATTACAGCATCGACGGCGGACACTGGCCTCCGAAAGCATTGGTGACCATCGAAAAAGGCGACCTCACCTATGCGCTGACCCTCGGCGTGTCCATTTTGCGTCAGCCGAAAGTCGAGCAGTATACAGAAGAGCCAGAGCAATTACTCCGGTTCGAGCTGGCATTTGCCTGTGAAACCAAATGGCTCGCCCAAAACGAACAGCAATTGCTGGCCTACGTCAGCGGCCAAACCTCTCTGCCGTGGTCGTATATGACCTTCCTCGCACAAGGTCACACCATTCCGTGCCAGGAAATCAGTCAGATCAACAGCCGCTTCACCTCCATGCTGCTTGCAAAACCTGAGGATGCACCGAGCATTCCACTTCCGCTCATGGCGGGCAATCCTGTGAATCTGTTATGGATGATTCCGATTACCGCAGAGGAACAGCAGTTTGCAGAAATGCATGGGTCTGAGCAATTGCTTCAACGTTCCTCGGGAGATGGGACGGATTGGATTTTTAACGGGGTAGCGAAGTTTATGAAATAAGCATGATTTTGAAGACAGTTTTCGCGGAGTACATCTGCGGGGACTGTTTTTTTGTTGTCTCCACCGTTGAAGAAGATTTTTTAATTTTGTTTGTTTACCTCTTCGTGAATCGACGTTTAAGTTGGTGTACAAAGTCTCGTAAGAAGAAACGCGTTTCCAGTCCAAGCGCCTCTNNGCTTCTTCCCCCACTACAGCTACTTTTTTTAGAAAAACGCCCTATTCAGCAAACAACAAAAAAGGAGCATCCTCACCTGATGCTCCCTCACTGATCCTCCACTTTTTTACTCACTCCACCTTCGTTAATCGAATATCCATCCAATGTGTCCATTTCTCATCATTGCCCAACAACTCCCAAGTGCCAATGAGTGTGTTGCCATCAACACTAAACTTACCGAAAAAACGTTCGGTATTCCCTGTTATCTTCCAATCTCTGCCCAAAAGATTCGCATAGTAGGAAGCCATACTTCCATGATTGTCATAAGCGTGCGTGAAGTACACCTGATTAGACGCATCATAGCCGATGATCTCAATGGTTTTGACTTCTTTATCCCCCATCAAACCATCTACATGGTGAATAAGAAAAAATCCCCCGGGTAGCCATTCGTATGTATCTATTGCTTTCAACTTCACGGCTGGCCCTGACGGACTTTCCGTAATCAGTCCTTCTGTCATCCATTTCCCTACAAAAACGTTCAGATGAGAAAGAGCCGGATCAGGCTTGAGCACCTCTTGTGAAGTATGATTGACATGTTCATTCGTCATTCGGAATTCCTCCTTATCGGACAGTGAATTACTGTTTATTCTAGGGGATTCATAGAATGCATGCTTCTTATCGATTGCTATTTATATTCTCCGAGCCAACAAAAATCCCGCCCCTCATGATAGGAAGCGGGAGAACGTATGTGTTTACTTGAATGCCTTTCCTGTTACCGCATCTAGCCTAAAGCCAGAAATCATGTCCATCGTAAAAACCAGAAGTGGCTTTTGTTGCAGTTTCCCACCTACCACCGGAAGCACATACCCCAATTCAACCGGATGGCTCTGCAAAAATCGCTTGGCGGCATCTTCCCTCGATATGACTGTATCCAATTCCGGGAAAGGTTCAGTCGGAGTCGTGAAGTATTCCATGAAATTGACAATTTCCCCGTTTTGCCCATCCACATTGACGAGGTAATTCTGGTCAGCAACGATCACGCCATTATGAAGGGCGTAAAAGGTGAAGCTGTACGCCGTTGCAGAAGGCATCGAAATCTCAGTCTGGTCGACCTTCAGTTCCTCCACACTGCTGTCCAGATAAGGCTGTAAAAACTGAACGGCTTTTTCCTTGGCCTCGTCATAGCTAAGCTGGGCATTTACTGGATTGTTCTGATGCTGGATGGAGCTGGCCGTCTCTTTACTGCTGCGGCGCACCTGAAAGCCTGTGATTACCCCACTGTTTGAGTAGACGGTAACTCTGCCTAGCCCGTCCTTGGCCTTGTAGGTCGTCATCTGCTCACCCTTCATCTTCTTATCGCCACCAGTGAGGATAAATTCATCCAGCTTCACCTGAAACTGTTCCGCTACAGCCTTCGCCACTTCTTCCTCCGTTTGCACAGTGACCTTCTTGCCTCCAGGCGTTACCGGGATTGGAGCGGAGTACCGGCTTTTATGCGACGCTTCCCCCCATATCTCCTCTCCTGTCACTGCATTCACATATCCAGTCGTCTGAAGAGAATACGTCAATAATGGCTTCCCCGTATTTCTCGAACCCGCAAAATAGGTAAGCTCCATGAACGACGCCACTTTCTCTGAGAGCTCTTCTTCAGACAATACGGAATCCGGTTCGGCAAACGACTCCGACGATATTTGCAGTGGAGCAGCTTCAAACGTATTGATATATTTGACACCATTGCTGTTGACGCCAACAACGTATTGGTCCGAGAAAACGGGCAGCCCATTTGCATAGCGCGTATAGGTCACCGCATCCCAATCATCACCGCTGGTCTGATTTACTTGGTATTGCTTGAATTCGTCTCCCAACAGCGCTTGTAAAAAGACAGCAGACATTTGCTTCGCTTCTTCTTCTGTAGGCGAAGGGGCTTCCTCATTCATCGCTTTCTCATTTTCGTAGTTACTGATTTTCCCCGTGGCTGCCACCATCTCGACAGATACGTACCGCTGCTCCTTTCCTTGCTCCTTTTGATAAAAGACAATTTCATAGACGCCATCTTCTTTTCCGATGACTTTGGGTTCCATCGTCTTTAGTTCCGGAACGAGATTGAACAGCTTTTCCAAGGTTTGCTTTGCGGCAGGTGATACTTCCGCCAGCTTTAGCTGCTGACCCTTCAACACGAGAGGAGCTTCCGGCTTCGTCGTCATGATGGATTCCGGATGAGTAATCAGCCGGGTAAAAATCGGCGCCAGGAAAAAGACCGCGAGCAGTACAGCTGCGGATAATCCCAGTCGAATTGTCGTGCGTCGCGTTTTGCTTCTGCTGCGATGCTGTTGCTCGACCTCGACCAACTTTCCTTCCAATGTGTGCAAAAACTCGCTGCGGGGGACTGCATCCGGTCTGTTCCGAAATTCCTGTAACACTTCTTCATCGCTAGGAAATTTCATTCACACCAGCCCCCTTTTCATAGATGTGTAACGCCACTTCTTTTACCACTTTCATCGCACGGTGAAAATCTACCTTGACCTTCGCCTCTGTGCAGCCGAGAATTTCTGCTGTTTCCTTCACCGTATATTCTCTGATTCCCCGCAATACGATGACGTTTCGGTACTTGGGCTTTAGTTGCAGCAGCGCTTTTTCAAAATGAGTACGTTCCTCTTTATCCTGTAACTCTTTTTCCGGCAAACCCTCTGAGCTGGGCAACAGCTTTAGCAAGGTCCCGGCAAAAATCGTTTGCAGCCGTTTCTTTCTGTATTCATCGATGGCTACATGCTTGGCAATATTCAAAATCCAGGTGCGCATGCTCGAGCGCTCCTCAAACCTGTGCAGGGATTTAATGACGCGCACAAACACCTCTTGGGTCAAATCCTCTGCTGCTTCCCGACTTCCGATAAAATGATACAGATACTGATAGACTTCTTTGGAATACATCCTGTATATCCCCGATATGTCTTGTTGACCTCGATCTTCTCGAGCATCCAAGGCTGCTTCCTCCTCTTCTCGCGAAAGGACATGTCTACATGATGGAATCCCGCCCCTCATGATGAGAAGCGGGATCGAATCCGATTATTTGAATGACTTTCCTGTTACCGCATCAAGCAAGAAGTAAGAAACCGTGTCGATGGAATAAACCAGACTTGGCTTTGCTTGCACCTTCTCGTTCTGAACAGGGAACATGTACCCGAGCACAGCAGGACGGTCTTTCAAAAAGTGCTTGGCGGCTGCTTCTTTGGAAATGGCGGTCTTTTTGTCCGGGAACGGAGCAGATGGCTTCGTAAAGGAGTTCATGTAATTCACGATTTCCCCAGTCTGTCCGTCTACGTTGACGAGGTAATTCTGATCCGTAACAATCACGCCGTCATGCAGCGCGTAGAAGCTGAAGCTGTATGACGTTGCAGATGGCATCCTGATCTCTTTTTGATCGATCTTCAGCTCTTTTACACTAGAGTCGAGGTACGGCTGTAAAAACTGCACCGCTTTTTCCTTGGCTTGCTCGTACGAAAGCTGGGCATTTGTCGGTTTATTGTTATGTTGTATGGCATTGGCCATCTCGACTTTCCCGCGGACTTGGAAGCCAGTCACTTCGTTGTTGTTCGTATAGACCGTGATTCTGCCGTCTCTTCCCTTGGATCTGTAAATCGTTTCCCCTTCTCCTTTCATTTCCGCTGGGGTATGTGTATCCGTCTCTAACGTGATTCCATCCATCTTGATTTGAAATTCTTCTATCAGCACTCTCATAGCTTCATCGGAATTGCTGGCCGTGAGCTTTTTGCCGCCTGGCTTGACCGCTATGGCCTCCGAGTAACGGCTTTTAAGGGAAAAGGCACCCTCGATTTCTTTTCCTGTCACAGCATCCAAGTATCCGGTCGACTCCAGCGAGTATTTCAAAGCTGGCTTCCCTGTCTCCTTTTTATGCGCGGAATACGTGAGCTCCATGAGCGAAGCGACTTTCCTCGTCACTTCTTCTTTGGACATTACCTTACCAGGCTTGGCAAACAAGGAGGAGGCAGCTCGGAGTGGAGCGCCTTCAAACGTGTTCACGTACATGACACTCGTACTGTTGACGCCAACGACATAACGATCAGTGAAAACAGGTACACCATGCTCATGGCGCGTGTAGGTGACAGCATCCCATTCGCCTTTTGTTGTCTGAGTGGCTTTGTACTTTTTGAAATCATCGCCCAAGAGCTTTTGCAAAAATGCCGCTGATTTTTGTTTGGCGACCGCTTCCGATGGCTGATTGCTTTGCTTCTGCATTTCCTGATCATTTTCGTAGCTATGCAAAGCACCAGTCGTTGCATCCAGGCCCACCATGGCATACAGCTCCATCTTGCCTGGGGCAATTTCTTTATCAA
>NZ_PXZN01000086.1:0-8065 GCF_003013445.1 Brevibacillus sp. NRRL NRS-603
TTCAGGGAATAAAAGAAACCATCCAGCTCGGATGGTTTTTTTGTACTATCCAAAAACTGAAATTTCTGACGTCTATCATTTTGAAAAAGGAGTCATGTCATTATGGAACAAGCTTCTTCGAGTCGGCTCCACTATGCCTGGATTATTGCGGGTGTCACCTTTTTTATTCTCTTGGTTGGTGCCGGAATTCGCTCAGCTCCTGGTGTTTTTATGGTTCCTGTTGAACAAGAATTTGGTTGGAGTCGCTCTTCTATCTCCATAGTGTTGTCGATTAACCTATTGCTATACGGATTGGTGGGACCATTTGCAGCAGCAGTCATGGATCGATTTGGAATAAGGCGTATCACGATCATTGCTCTTATCCTTTTAGCATTGGGCTCCTCCCTCACGATTTGGATGTATGCCTCCTGGCAACTGACTGTACTTTGGGGAGTCGTTGTTGGACTGTGTTCAGGATGCACGGCTTCCGTATTGGGAGCGATGATCGCAAATCGCTGGTTTGTGAAGCAACGAGGATTGGTTATGGGGATATTAACGGCGAGTGGTGCAACAGGACAGCTGGTATTTCTCCCTCTTCTTGCAAGCTTAGCTGAATCAGATGGCTGGCGTACGGCATCGTGGGTGATTGCAATAGCAGCTTTGATTTTGGTTCCGATTGTGGCTATCTTGATACGTGATCGACCAAGTGATAAGGGGCTTCAGGCATTTGGTGCGACGGAAGTTGATAAAGAAATAGAGGATAGCAAGCAAAACCCTTTTCGTGCAGCTGTTGATGGTTTACTAAAAGGATCTCGTTCCTTTGATTTCTGGTTGTTGGCTGGCAGCTTTTTTATTTGCGGTCTCTCTACAAATGGTTTAATCGGTACTCATTTTATAGCTGCTTGTATGGAGTACGGCATTCCTGCAGGCGTCGGGTTGGCTATCGGATCGTTTTAACAATCGTTGGCTCTTGTTTTGGTATTACGGTTTACGGGGATTTTCGTTAATGCTGCTTCCTGCAGTGCTATCCTCATCTACGTTTACTCTGGGCTTATTCATTGTCTTCTATGGCTTAGATTGGGTAGCCACGGTTCCTCCAACACTTAGGTTGACAACTGATATTTTTGGAAAACAGCAATCAGGAATTTTGTTTGGGTGGATATTGGCTGCACATCAATTAGGTGCTGCTGTGGCCGCTTACGGTGGAGGAGTCATTTATACCATGTTGAATAGTTACTTCATCATGTTTATCATTGCGGGAATATTTTGCTTGATTGCTTCTGTCATGGTTATACGGATTGGAAGGAACGCGCTCGCGGCGAAAATTTCCGGGAACATGTAGCGGTAAATATATGATGGAAAGAAAACACCCGAGTAGACACTAGATCACTCGGGTGTTAGTTAGTTTTCAGGCTGCGGATACAAGGGGAGGATGATGCGGAAAACAGCGCCGTGAAGTGGACCATTTTCTGCTTGGAGATGGCCGTGCGAACGTTCAATAATTGCTCGAGAAATAGCTAGCCCCAGTCCAACATCACCATTTTTTCCTTTCACAAAACGATGAAATAAATGGGGGAGAAGTTCTTCCGGGATGCCCTCCCCATCATCTTGCACTTCTATTTGGAGTTGGCGTTTGCTAGGTTTAATTTCGATCGTGATCTGTTTCTTAGCATGGCGCAAAGCATTTCCAATGATGTTCAACAAGGCTTGAAGAAACTTTCCTTCATCTACGTACACTACGTCATTGGTTTTAATTGGACGTACTGAAATCGTTACATTGTGTTGGAGCTGCAGAGGGTGTAAACACTCAATGGCCCGAGTTACCAGTTCGGTAGCAGAATGCCACGAGGGATCAAACAAATTCTCTTCCCCTTCAAGCTTGGCTAACAGGATAATTTCAGTCACAATATGCTTCAGTCGATTGGTTTCCTCTACGATGACATCAAAACCTTTTTCAGCAGCAGCATCAACAAAAACGCCATCGCGAATTCCCTCGGCATATCCTTGGATGGACATGAGAGGGGTTTTTAGTTCGTGGGAAGCATTCTGTAAAAATTGCCGCTGGATTTCATGAAAACGATCCAGTTCTTGTGCCATGGAGTAAACACTATTCGAGACTTCAGCAATTTCACCGCGAGCAGGAATGAGTTGGACTTCGGAAAAACGCCGTGCTTGAACCTTTTTTATTTCTCTCGTCAATTTATGGAGTGGCTTCACCATACTACGTGTAATAAAAAAGCTGAGCAAAATGGTAGATACAGCTCCAATCAAGACGATGAGCAATATATTATTCGTCATCTCCATACGAATGTCTTTTAGTCCGCGTACAGGAGAGGCCAGAATCAGTCGTTGCTTATCGTCGTTTTTAAAAGGCAAGTTAACGACCACGTAATCATCGCTTCCGACCATCCATATGTTTCGATTTTGCCTTTTCTCCGCTTTACGCTCAAGGGCATCCATCCACTCGCTCAAATTGGAAGACGGCAGGGACGTGTAGAGTACTTTTTTCTTTTTGCCTAAGAGCAGAACTTCTATCTTGCGATTGGAGACGAGAAGCTTTTCAAGTTCTGCGACTCCCTCTGTTTCAATCTTTACATTCGATTCGTTCATTTTTTCAATCCAGAATCGACCTTTTAGGTTTAATTCATTTTTTTGCTGCTCAATTAAATTATCCAGCAAAAACGAATTGATCAGGACAGCTGATACCCCCATGACAAGGCAGAGAAGAAGGGCAAACATCAACGTAATGCGAAATTGGATACTCATTCATCCTTCGTTCCTTCCAAAGTTCGCAGGCGATACCCAAAGCCCCAAACGGTTTCGAGAGGGATCTTGTCCAGCTTTTTCCGAATACGACGAATGAGATCATCAACCACTCGATCACTTCCAAAATAATCGTATCCCCATACAAGGGAGAGCAGCTCATCACGGGAAAAAGCCCGATTCGGATGTTCAGATAAAAGGCTGAGCACCTGAAATTCTTTCGAGGTTACCTCTACTTCCTCCCCAAAAGAATACACGAGACGTTTTTCTTTATCTAATATAAGAGCGTTGTTAGCTGTTTCTTTCGGGTTACTATCTTTCGTAATGAACGGGGATTCTTCAGCATGGGATTTCATTTGTTTCCAACGTTGGAGTGCCCGATTCACGCGTGCTACTAATTCTCGAGGGCTAAAAGGCTTGGTGAGATAGTCGTCGCTTCCCAGCTCTAGTCCAAGAATCTTGTCTACTTCTTCGTCGCGTGCAGAAACCATGATGATAGGCGTTTCTGAGCCGGCACGGATACGTCGGCAAAACTCATAGCCATTCATACCTGGCAACATGATGTCCAAAACCCATAGATCCGGGGGATTCTCTTGCTCTAATGTAATAGCCTCTTCGGCTGATTCAACGGCAGTTGTAACATAGCCTTCCTTTTGCAGATAGGCTTCGACGATCTGACGAATATTGATGTCGTCGTCTACGATAGCAATGTGAAAGGTCTTCATAGGATTCCTCCGCCAACCTTAGGATTCTCACTTTATTGTACATCTTCAAACAGACTTAATCAGTTGTTGTAGGCATTTCCCACACTTTTCCCATACTTACTTTTCTACGTTTCTTACAATAGTGTAAGGAAGTTGAAACCCAAATCGATAGGACTACGTGTTTATTCCCTGTAAAATCAAAGTACATTCAATAAACGGAGGGATACACTATGAGAAAACTACTACAGATGGTCGCAATTACGTTCGGATTGTTAATCGATACAAAGACAATGATTCGCTTCACTGAATTAGAAATGGTCGTAAAGCTGTAAAGATGATGATAAATACAAGTAAAAAAACATGAACTTCTAGGCGCCAGAATGTAGGGGCCTTTTTTGTTTTGTGTGTGACCCAGCGTGAAACAAAGTTGGAATATTTAGGGATAATGCGAAAATCGAGAGTGTATAATCAAAATCGGAGGGAAATCTTGAGGAAATGAATTGATTCAACTGGATTTTTTGGACGTGTCCTCTCTCTATATGGTATAATGAAGTATTGTGATAACCAGTTGGAGGTTTACCCTTTATGGCAGAAGAAACTGCTCGGTTTCCAAAAGTCGATATTAGCCACGAAATGAGAGAATCGTTCATTAGCTATGCGATGAGCGTTATCGTCAGTCGGGCTTTGCCTGACGTTCGCGATGGTTTGAAGCCTGTACACAGGCGTATTTTGTATGCCATGCACGATATGGGCCTTACTCCTGACAAGCCGTTCCGTAAATCGGCAAACGTTGTCGGGGAAGTAATGGCGAACTACCATCCGCATGGTGACTCTTCCATCTATGAAGCGATGGTACGTATGGCCCAAGATTTTAACATGCGCTACATGCTGGTTGAAGGGCAAGGGAACTTCGGTTCTGTAGACGGCGACCCGGCAGCGGCGATGCGTTATACGGAGTCGCGTTTTTCCAAGCTCGCGCTGGAGCTTTTGCGCGATATTGATAAAGAAACGGTCGATTTCACTCCTAACTACGACGGACGCAAAGAAGAGCCGGTTGTATTGCCTTCTCGTTTCCCGAACTTGCTTTTGAACGGGGCATCAGGGATTGCTGTAGGTATGGCTACCAATATTCCGCCGCATAACTTGACGGAAGTTATTGATGGTGTCATTGCCATGATCGACAATCCTGATATTACGATTCAAGACTTGATGAAAATCATCAAGGGACCTGACTTCCCTACAGCGGGGGAGATTCTTGGTTACAGTGGTATTCGCCGTGCCTATGAAACAGGCCGTGGTTCCATTATTATGCGCGCCAAAACCCAGATTGAAGAGGATGGGAAAGGCAAACCGCGCATTATCGTAACAGAGATCCCTTATCAGGTGAACAAGGCTAGACTCGTGGAAAAAATTGCGGAGCTAGTGCGTGAGAAAAAAATCGAAGGCATTACCGACCTTCGTGATGAGTCTGACCGCAAAGGAATGCGTATCGTCATGGAATTGCGCCGTGACGTCATTCCAAAGGTTGTATTGAACAATCTATTTAAGCATACCCAAATGCAGTCTACATTTGGTGTGAATATGCTGGCACTCGTTGACAGTCGTCCGCGTGTATTGAATCTGCGCGACATGCTCTACTACTATTTGGAGCACCAGCGTGTCATTATCCGCAGAAGGACCGAATACGATCTCAAGCAAGCAGAAGCCCGTGCGCATATCTTAGAAGGCTTGCGCATTGCATTGGATCATATTGACGAGATTATCAGCTTGATTCGTTCTTCTCAAACCACGGAAGAAGCTCGCACAGGACTCATGGAGAATTATTCGTTGTCCTACGAGCAAGCACAGGCGATTCTCGATATGCGTTTGCAACGCCTGACTGGTTTGGAACGAGAAAAAATCGAGAACGAATACCAAGAGCTCATGGTAAAAATCGCAGAACTGCGTGCTATTCTTGCAGACGAAGCCAAAATCTACGCGATCATCCGCGATGAGCTGGGTGAGATCAAAGAGAAGTTTGGCGATGCAAGACGCACGGAAATTACTTTCGATGAGAATCATATCGAAGATGCAGATTTGATCCCAGAGGAAGATGTGGTCATCACCCTGACGCATGACGGTTATATCAAGCGTCTGCCTGTTTCCACCTACCGTTCGCAAAAACGTGGTGGACGTGGCGTGCAGGGGTTGGGAACCAAGGATGACGATTTTGTCGAGCATCTGTACATTACCAACTCGCATGATTACATCATGTTCTTCACGAGCAAAGGGAAGGTTTATCGCCTAAAAGGATTCGAGATTCCTGATCTGAGCCGGACAGCGAAAGGTACCCCAATCATCAATCTCATTCAGATTGAAAAAGGGGAGCGGGTTAGTGCGGTAATTCCTGTGAAGGAGTTTGATCAAGAACACTACCTGTTCTTTGCGACCAAGAAGGGGATTATTAAGAAAACCACGCTGGAGTCCTATGAAAATATTCGCAAAGGCGGACTGATTGCGGTTAACCTACGCGAAGATGATGAGTTGATTGGTGTTCGTCTGACGGATGGCCAACAAGAAATCATCATGGGTACTCACAAAGGCATGTCCGTCCGTTTCAATGAGGGAGACGTACGCACGATGGGACGTAACGCCACCGGTGTGAAGGGGATTACCCTTGACGACGATGATGATGTCATCGATATGGACGTTATCAAACCGAATGCAGAAGTGCTCATTGTAACGGCGAATGGTTACGGAAAACGGACTCCTGTCGATGAATACCGCATTCAATCTCGTGGCGGTAAAGGAATTAAGACACACAATGTAACGGATCGAAGCGGTCCAGTTGTTGGTCTGAAAGTTGTTGAGCCTGAAGAAGATCTGATGATTATTACCACTTCCGGTATCATCATTCGTACAGAAATGAAAGGTATTTCTGTGATGGGGCGCTACACGCAAGGTGTAAAACTGATCCGTCTGTCTGAAAATGAGCAAGTGGGATCAGTCGCCAAGTGTCCTCCAACTGAAGAAGAGGACCTGTCAGATGAAGATGCGGAAGAGAGAATCGAAGATCTGCAAGATGGAGAGACTGTCGAAGTTGAAGCAACCGAGCCTACTGAACCGACAGAGGAATAAAGAAAATCACGACAAGAGCGTCCCGCATAATGTGGGGCGTTTTTTCGTATAAGTGCAGAAAGTTTGTCCAACCCATTGCTTTTTTCCTGCAAATGGTTTGGGTTTGAAGTAAAATTGGGAAATGGATACTATATCATTAACAAGTTGGATCGGGTGGTGAGCAGGTTGCCCAATGTGGAAGTGAAACAACTGACTCTTGGAGCGAAATTGGCTGAAGACGTATTTACAGCATTGGGAGGCATTCTTTTTGCAAAAGGAACCCCTCTCTATGAACGAGAAGTTCAATTCTTAGAAGCGTTCATGATCAAGCAGGTACAAGTAGAGGATTCAGGAGGGGCTGTGACTGACCAAGGTGAACCCACTAAGGTAGATACGCCAGAAGCTTCTGAGAAGTTTACCCAGACGAAACCTGTGTTTCAGGAGTCATTTGATAAAGCAGTGTCTACACTGAAAAATTTGATGACCCGCGTACAAGGCGGCAATAACATACCAGTTATGGAAGTCAGAGAAGTTGTAACGCCGATTATTACGGAGTTTCAGCAGCAACCACAAGTTCTTCTCTCCCTTCGGCGCTTTTCAAAGATGGATAGCTATGCCTACGAGCATGCCGTAGCGGTTGGGATTATTTCTTATATGATTGCAAAATGGGTCAAGGTACCTGAAAAGGAATGGATGCAGGTAGCATTGGCCGGTACATTGCTCGATATAGGAAAAACGAAAATTGACCGGCGGATTTTGCAAAAACCAGGGAAGCTTACACCAGACGAATTCGAAGAGATGAAGAAGCATACCGTTTATGGATACCAAATTATTAAGTCATCCCACGGTTTAAGTGAAGGTGTAGCATTAGCGGCTTTGCAACATCATGAGCGAGAAGATGGTTCAGGCTATCCGCTAGGTTTGCCTGGATCTAAACTGCATTTATACAGTAAAATTGTCGCTGTGGCCGATGTGTATCATGCAATGAGCTCGGATCGTGTCCACCAAAAGGCGTTGTCTCCCTATCAAGTCGTAGAGCAATTAGTGCAGGATAGCTTTGGGAAACTTGACCCTACCATTGTTCGGACATTTGTGGAGGGGATCACTCAATTCGCTGTAGGAACGCTCGTTGAATTAAGTGATGGAACGATTGGGAAGATCGTATTTACAGATCGTAATCACCCAACGAGACCAATGGTTGAAACAGGTGGAAAAATCGTAAACTTAGTCGAAGCGCGACATTTATCAATTGTGAGAGTAATGGAACAGTAAAGGAGAGAGGCGAGTGATTCGCCTCTCTTTTAATATAGTTTAAATAAATTCAATTTTATTATAAAAACCTCTTGTGTTGTTTAAGAATACGTGATAAGATACTTCTTGTCGCTTCGATTGAAGCAACACTTCAAGAAGACGCCGCTAAGCGGAACAAGATTTTTTAAAAAACATCTTGCAAAAGCTTAGGCGGTATGATAAGATAGAAAAGTCGCCTCGAGAGAGACGAACAAAATGCTCTTTGAAAACTG
>NZ_PXZN01000087.1:0-1447 GCF_003013445.1 Brevibacillus sp. NRRL NRS-603
TTCGTGAATAATGCTTGTTTTTATGCTGGAAACACATCGGAAATAACCAAAACACGAACATTAAGATATTGACATCACAAAAAATGGAAAAAACGCATTTTAATGTTCGGTTTTTGCTGTTGCTTTATCTTATCGAAAAATCACAAAAGAAAGAACGGGAAGTTGTCGATCATCGGTTTACGGGAGGGGGAGGGCATAATGAAAAACCTCTTACATACCGGAGTACGTAAGAGGTCTCTTCCATTAGTAGATGGAATACTATTCCACTTTAATAGAGTCGGTCGGGCATCCTTCAGCAGCATCACGAACATCGTCATGCAGGATATCCGGGATTTCAACACTGTTAGAGTTGTCATCCAACTTGTTGAACGCAAGGCCCTCATCGTCGTAATCAAAGACGTCAGGAGCCGTGGCGCCACAAGCACCGCAAGCAATACAAGTATCTTTATCTACCCATGTAGTCATCGTGGTTTCACCTCCCATACCGAAGTGGTACGTCCACTATCATAGACCATTGTATGCTCTTGGTGACAAGATTTCAAGATTGAATCAGTCTAAAAATGTACGACTACTTATAAAGAGGGATTTCAGGTGCCTTCAGCACGGAGTAGAGCTGTGTATTCAAGCGTTTAAAATCTCCCGCAGATACTGCATCTGTCGCGTTTAAAATCTTCACGGCAGCGGCTAAATCCTTGATTCCTAGTGCTTGAACTTCGTTAGATGCGATGAGCAAATCAAGTCTTGCAGTCAGGTCCTCAGGATTATAGCTGCTCCATTGATTGCTCGCTGACATGGCAACAGCTGCGAGATAGGTGCGGTAATGGAACGGATACTGCTTCCATTGCGCGGTGTTAACGGTCCCAGGTACTTGCTTCGGCATGGCTTGTTTCACCACATAAGCCGATTCCCATGACGCGATGGAGTGATACACCATTTCTTGTGCCGTTAGCCAGTTATTTTGGAAAAGCGTCAGGTTAGCTCCAATGGAAGCAGGCGTAGCATTATTTTGATCGGAACGAATCTGCTCCATACTATCCAAATACGCCCGTACACTGTTCGTAAAAGTGGTGTGAGCTTGTCTCAGCATGGGGGACGTCGGCAGGGGAACGTTTTTCTCCAGCTCTTTCCTTGTCTGGTCAGCTAATTTGCTGAGCTGCTTCAAGCCTTCAGTCCGTTCACTTTCGCTCATTTGATTCCATTTACCCATCGTATCAAAATGTGCTTGCTTCAGATCAAGAAGCGGTGCATAAACGGCATAGTAAAATCGGATAAAGTCCTGTTCGTTGTACAGCTTTTGCTCACGCAGCAGTTTTTCTTTTTCGGCTTCCTTTTTCTCAGCTTCGAGTACGGCGGCTTGTTCCGACTCTAATTGTGTCTTCATATAGTGGGCCCCGAAAAAAAATCCACCAACTGTGCATGCAAGTGTTATGATGATCATGTACGCCAT
>NZ_PXZN01000088.1:0-3178 GCF_003013445.1 Brevibacillus sp. NRRL NRS-603
TCTCGGACGGACTGAGCACCTCTGCATGTGAGGCGACCATTCCAGACCTCTTGCCTGCCTTGATGCAGGGACTGTCCATGCGAAACATCAGTGTCGGGAAGCCAGTGTTTATTCACAAAGGCCGCGTTTGGATTCAGGATCAGGTCGCGTCCATTGTCAATTGCAAGGTCGTCATTTCCTTAATTGGGGAAAGACCGGGGCTTGCGACGGCAGAAAGTCTTAGTGCTTACATGATTTACAAACCGGATGCCAATACGGTAGAATCGGATCGTACGGTTATTTCTAATATTCATAAGGGTGGCACCCTACCGATTGAGGCAGGTGCTTACCTTGCAGAGCTTTTGGAGGAAATTTTGAAGTACCAAGCGAGTGGTGTAAAATTATCACAGCTTCGGGCGATTAACGGGTAGATTCCCACTGGCGCTTCCTCCTGTCTTGCACTAGAATACATAGAAGATAACCAATTTCTATGAGGAGTTGCTACGCATGACGGAGCCAAACCAAAACGAAAAAGAAACCACTGAGCAAAAGCCTGGGAAAATCAGCCTGCAAGAGGCGATGAAGCGCAAATTGGCGGAGAAAAAACAAGCGCAAGCACAGGCAAATAACCCACTGAATCAAAAGGCGAAAAATCAAACGATGAAAAGCCAGCTCACCAAAAAACCAAACAATCAACGCAGACGTATGGGCGTATAGCTTTGAATGAAGCAAGGCAAAAAGGGAATGTGCAGCACGTTTTGGCTGCAGATTCCTTTTTTGTATGATCAATCATACGGAATGATCTTCAAATTTTTAAAGGTATCGAAGAACCAATAAAGCTGGCGAGAAGAAAAANNTCCACCACTATGTTGACTCAAAAGAAAAGTGGAGGCGATCATGAAGGTAGAACGGCTACTCGCTATTGTCATCATGCTGTTGAATAAACGTCGTGTGAGCGCTCGTGAACTATCCGATCACTTTGAAGTATCCTTGCGTACAGTCTATCGGGATTTGGAAACCATTAATGCAGCCGGAATTCCGATCGTAGCGTACCCTGGGGCAAGCGGCGGATACGAGATCATGGAGAATTTTACGATCGATCGACAATACTTATCCCTGGACGAGCTAGTCGCGGTGATTGCTGCGCTAAAAGGGGTTCATTCTTCTACAGACGATAAGCAAATCGGACAGCTTCTGGAAAAAATAAAAGCGTTGCTCACCACTGCGCCATCCTCTCTGCAAGGAAGTGCACATCCTGTTGTTTATGACTTCAATCCATGGGGCAGTACACCGGCAATCGCCGAAAAAGTAAATAAGCTGCGGGAAGCCATCGAGAAAAGACTGCGTGTGCGGATCATTTATACGAAAATACAAGGCGATGCGACAGAGCGCACGATTGAGCCTGTCACACTAATTATCAAAGGTTATGTGTGGTACGTGTATGGCTATTGTTTACAGCGCCAGGAGGATCGTCTGTTTCGCTTATCGCGGATTGCAGACATGTCTGTGCTGACAGAGGAGTTTTTGCCTCGTCCCTATCAAATAGATAAACTGGAATGGCTCGAAGAATGGGATACAGCAGAGCGTATTTCTCTTGTCCTCGAATTTGCGCCGCGTGTACATGTAAGGGTACGGGATATGTTTGCGTCAGAAGCGATAGAGACCATGCAGGATGGCTCATTATTGGTACGAACGATGATGACAGACGATGAATGGTTAAACGGTATGCTGCTTAGCTTTGGCGATGCCCTGTGTGTACATGAGCCTGCGCATGTGAGGCAGAGAATTAGGGATACGGTAAAAAGAATGGCGAAACTTTATGAATAAACGGTAGAACGTTGACAGATAGTTGTCAGGGTATGGTCGTTATACTAAGTCATGTAAACAAACTCTTACAGGAGCGTGGTTAATGATGAACCCAACGATTGTAAAACTGGATGAAATTCGTGTAGCTGGCTTGCAAATTCGGACAACGAATGAGGCGGAATGCGGACCGAATGGGAAAATTGGGGGACTGTGGCAGCGCTTTTATCAAGAAGAGCATCCTTTCAAAACTCCCCATCAAAAAGAGCCAGGTGTTGTTCTGGGGGTGTATTCCGATTACGAGAGTGATGAGACCGGCGAGTATTCCATGTTAGTAGGAACCGTTGTAGAAAAGAACGGTGAGCTTCCTGCTGAGCTCACAGTCAAGAATCTGCCGGCTTCTACCTATGCCGTATTTACGACTCGCGTAGGCCCTATAGTAGAGGTTGTGACGGAAGCGTGGGCGAAGGTGTGGGAGTGGTCCCATCAACCGGGGAACAAGCGGACATTTACTGGAGATTTCGAGCGATATGACGGAGTTCGTTGCGCTGATCCCAACAACGCACAAGTGGATTTGTACATCGCGATCGCTGAAGAATAATGGTGAATCCAATCATACAAGCAGTCGTAGTCGATCAGGCTACGACTGTTTTGTTTTTTTCCATGATTTCTTCACAAGTTTCGTTTACTCTAGAGAGAGTGGCAGAGGGGAGTCATACAGACGGATGGATTGGATAACGAATGTAGAAGCCCTGGCAGAATGGATTCGTTCTTTGGGGATGCTGGGGATTATCGGTAGTATTTTATTGAACATCGTGATCAGTGTGGCAGGTGTATTGCCTTCCATTTTTTTATCGGGTGCGAACGCAGTCGTGTTTGGTTTGTACGGAGGGTTCTTGATTTCCTTAACGGGAGAGGTAGCGGGTGCTTGCATCGCCTTTTTCCTTTATCGCTACACGATCAAAAAAGCAGATCGGAGCGAAAAGCTGAAATCATTCAAATGGGTACATGCCATCAATGGAACGACGAGTTTTCGCAAATGTCTGGCCATCGTTTTGCTCCGGTTGAATCCGTTGATGCCTTCGGGTGTGATCAATTTGGGCGCGGCTTTGACGAATATCACCTTCTTGCAATTTTTTGTGGCGACCTTGTTAGGAAAAGTGCCGTCGATGGTATTTGAAACATTCGTTGGCCATGATCTGATCACTTTTCGTGAAAACAAGTTACGATTGCTCTTTGCCTTGCTAGCAGGTGCTCTCGTCTTTTTGCTTTTCTGGAAAAAAGGAAAAGATCAAACACAACAGGAGTAGGGAGGATTCACATGTCTACCATTTTGCTAGTCGACGATGAGCCGCAAATCTTAGAAATATTGTCCTCCTATCTGCAAAAGGAAGGC
>NZ_PXZN01000089.1:0-3958 GCF_003013445.1 Brevibacillus sp. NRRL NRS-603
ACCTACTTCTTTGACAATAACCGGCACATCCAGACTCTCCTTAATCGCTTGAATCCGCTCGAGATAGCCGCGAAAATCCCGATCCCCCTCAGGCATCAACAGCTCTTGCATGACATTCAGATGGATTTGCAGTCCGTTCGCTTCTATCATCTCCACTGCTGCTTTTGCCTGCTCCACTGTCGCCTCTGCCCCGACATTTGCAAACAAGATCCCCTGTGGATGTTCCCTTCTAACAATCCGATAGCTATCCGTAACATCTGGATCACGCAGAGCGGCCATTTGTGACCCAACAGCCATAGCCAGTTTTCGTTCCCTCGCAATGATTGCCAGTTTTTGATTGATCTGCGTAGTCCCACCAGCACCCCCTGTCATCGCATTAATCATAATCGGTGAGGAGAGTCGCAAGGATGCGATCTCGGTGTCCAGTGAGGTTTCTGCAAAGGCTGCATTCGGCAAGCTGTTCGGAACAAAGCTAACATCATCAAAACTATTCGCAGCATTTTCCCCGGTGATAAGAGCATTTCGAATATGGTCCAGTTTTCTAATCGAACGACGATCCATTGTACCCCTCCTAGACTTTCGCTCCCAGAAAAAAGGGATACGCCAGAGCGTATCCCCCATGAATCTTCCTTTTTATCTTACTTGAACTTGTCTTTCAGATCACCGAACAGCTCGCCCAATGTCACGCCCATTGGTTGGTTGTTTTCTTGCGTGAATTGTTGCTGTTCACGCTTGCTCGCGCGTTCTGCCTGCTCCACACGGTCTTCTTCTACTGCACGGATACTGAGGCTAATGCGCTGTTCTTGTGGAACAACTTCCAAAACCTTCACCTGTACTTCTTGGCCCTCTTTCAACACTTCACTCGGTGTATTCACCCGGCGGTTTGCAATCTGGGAGATGTGTACGAGGCCTTCGATTCCAGGAGCCAGCTCAATAAATGCACCGAAGGAAACCAAACGTTTTACCGTTCCATTCAGAATAGAGCCTGCTTTGAAATCTTCTGCAACGTTCGCCCATGGACCTGCTTGCGTTTCCTTGATGCTAAGGCCAATGCGCTCGTTTTCACGGTCAATTTTGAGGACCTTCACTTGTACCTTGTCGCCTTCCTTCACGACATCGGATGGCTTATCTACGCGATTCCAAGCAAGCTCAGATACGTGAACCAATCCATCAACACCACCGATATCCACGAATACGCCGAAATCGGTCATGCGTTGAACCGTTCCTTCCAATACTTGACCCACTTGAATTTTATCCATAATGGATTGCTTTTGCACTTTTGCTTCGTCTTCCAAAACCGCTTTGTGGGACAGGATGACTTTATTCTTTTCCTTATCCATTTCTACGACTTTCAAAGCCAATGTTTTGCCTTTGTAGTCGGAGAAATCTTCCACGAAATGACGTTCTACCATGGAAGCTGGAATGAAGCCGCGAACACCTACATCAACAACAAGGCCGCCCTTCACTACTTCTTTCACGGTCGCTTCGATGATTTCACCAGCTTGCATTTTTTGCTCAAGTTCAGACCAAGAGGATTCCATCGCTACGGCCTTCTTGGAAACAACGAGCTCTTCTTTCTCATCGTTTAGCTTGATGACTTTTACTTCAAAAGTATCACCAACCGCTACTACATCAGATACCTTTTCAACATGCAGTGGAGACAATTCGCTGATAGGAATCAGACCATCGTACTTGTAGCCTAAATCTACAAGCGCTTGTTTGTCCTCAACTTTTGTTACGGTTGCTTTTACGACATCTCCTACGGAAATGGTTGTTGCATCCGTCAAGCTTACGTTCGTTTCTTCCATCATTCAAAAGACCTCCTTAATACCATCCAGTCCCAAACATCTATGTACAGGTTGTTTGTGTACAACCTCACTACACGAAGCGGGAGCATGTATATTTTTAACTGTCGCCTGATGGCTGGCAGTTTGTACTGATGAAGCCAGTAAGTTCCAGCAGATTTAGTATTCGTCCCTTTAGCAATTCTATACCGTTTGCTAAGAGAGATGCTGGTTCCGTAATTGCTTGATGTGCTCCATAATCAGATCGCTCGTTTCCTTTAACGTATCAGCGCTTGATTTGGCCTCGCGCAATTGAGTCAGATCGATCGGTTTACCGTAAACGATCTTAATGGAACGAAACGGTCGATATGGCCCGATAATGGCTACCGGAATGACCGCAGCTTCTGATTTGAGAGCGAACATCGCCACACCCGGCATCGCTTCCCCTGGTTCCCCTGTTTTGCTGCGGGTTCCCTCAGGAAAGATTCCAAAGATTTTTCCATCTTCCAGCAATTTGAGAGTCGTGCGAATGGCCGCACGATCTCCTGCACCCCGTTTGACCGGAAATGCACCGAATTTTGTAATGAGAAAGGATAAGACCGGAATTTTGAACAGCTCTTCTTTGGCCATGAAATGTACCTGACGCTCGATGCCACTCCCGAGTAGAGGTGGGTCCCACAAAGAAATGTGGTTGGCACAAAGGATCACTGGGCCTTCCTTAGGTATATGTTCACGCCCGATCACTTGCCAACGGTAGACAAGCGAAAAAATGATGCGAAAAAAACCTCTGAATAAACGATAGTACCTCAATGGGTTGACTCTCCCGTTCGCTCGCAGATTTGCAAGATGCGTTCGACCACCTGATCAATGGTCATTCCTGTTGTGTCTACCAAAACGGCATCTTCCGCCTGGCGCAACGGTGCGACTTCTCTCTGCATGTCCCGTCGATCTCGCTCTTCGATTTCTTTTTCCAGGTCAGCCAAGTCTGCCTGGGTACCTTTTGCGAGTAGTTCCTTCCAGCGGCGTTCTGCACGCTCTTGGATGGAGGCCGTCAGAAATATCTTCACATCAGCATCAGGCAAAACATGAGTACCGATATCTCTGCCGTCCATGACGACATTGCCTTGAGTCGCCAATCGTCGCTGTAGCACAAGCATTTGTTCACGTACGGAACCATAGCTCGCTACAATAGAGGCGTACTGGCTCACTTCTGTGGAACGTATCCAGCTCGTGACATCGATTTCATTCCAGTATACATGTTGCTGTCCGTTTTCCCGAACCAGTTGAATCTTGTTTTTTTGCAAAAGTTCGGAAACTGCAGACTCATCGCTGATAGAGAGCTGATGATGGTGGACTGCCCAAGCGAGGGCACGATACATGGCACCCGTGTCAATGTACACGTATTCCAGTTGTCCCGCTACTTTTTGGGCGACAGTACTTTTGCCTGCTCCCGCTGGTCCATCAATGGCAATGTTCATTACTTCTCACCTGCTATGTACATTAGTTCGGATGGGAATAAAACAAGAAAAGCTTCTGTCGAAGCCCTTTCCCATTCTTTGTGTGATGAAAAACGTTATTGCGTTTTTCGAATTTGGCTACAAAAAACGATCCATGACCGTTTTCTATGTTATCTATAATAGTACCATAGTATGGAAGCATGCGCAAACCTTTAGGGCTCTCTGGACACGCCTTCCAAGCGCTCTGTTTCGATTAATACCAGTCTTGCGGGTACGTACTGAATGAGGACTTCGCCTATGGTCAGTACAATCGCACATACGACAATTCCAATCATGATGACTTTTTCTACCCGTTTGGAAAAGCTGCGAAAACGATCGTTGTACTGACTGGTCAATAGGGTCACTTCCTCTGATGAAGCGTCAATCCACAACGCCTTTTTTGCGAAGCTCTAGCTGTCTCTCGTAACACGCTCTAACCACTTTTGCCCGATCTTGCTCGCTGATTTGGGTGAACTTACCCGAAATCCACTGGTGCAAACCTTTTTCTTCCGCTGGTTTTTGTCTGACAATTTCCATCACAACAAAAGCATGTTGAACCTGTCCACTTTTGCTTGGAAGGGAAATCCAGACGTGCAAGTTGTCTTTTTCCTTCAAGTGATAGGTTTCCTCACAACTAAAAGACAGCCCACCACCACTGATATCTAATGTTCGTGCTAG
>NZ_PXZN01000009.1:0-161149 GCF_003013445.1 Brevibacillus sp. NRRL NRS-603
ATTTAAATCAGAAATCATTTCCGATATTCGGAAAAACTGATACGCAATTCATCCGGGAGATAAATGGGGGATAGCAGGATGATTGAGGTTAAGCAGCTTGTCAAATCTTTTGGCCCGTTAACCGTGTTGAAGGGCGTTACGCTCACGGTGGAAGAAAAAGAAGTTGTCGTCTTGCTTGGAGCCAGTGGTTCAGGCAAAAGTACTTTACTTCGATGTTTGAATTTTCTGGAATTTTATGACAGCGGAGAGATTCGAATCGGTGGTCAGCAGATTGATCCACACAAGACGAATCTGAATCAATTCCGCGCCGAGGTTGGCATGGTTTTTCAGCACTTTAATCTGTTTCCGCACAAGACTGTTTTGGAAAACGTGATCGAGGCACCTGTTCACGTCAAAGGCATGAATGCAGCAGAAGCCAAACAATTAGCGTACGAGCTCCTGAAAAAAGTGAATATGCAGGATAAAGCCGATGTCTACCCAGACATGCTCTCGGGTGGACAGAAGCAGCGGGTTGCCATCGCCCGGGCGCTTGCGATGAAACCGAAGATCATGCTCTTTGATGAGCCTACCTCTGCACTCGATCCCGAGCTCGTCGGTGAAGTGCTACAGGTCATGAAGCAGCTCGCCAAAGAAGGAATGACAATGATCGTGGTGACGCATGAAATGGGGTTCGCTCGTGAAGTAGCAGATCGGGCGGTGTTCATGCACGATGGGCAAATCCTGGAGCAAGGACCGCCAAGAGAATTCTTTGAAAACCCGCAGCATGATCGTACCAAGCAGTTTTTAGGCAGCATCCGCTAAACCATTCACTATATAAAGAGAATAAAACAGGGGGAATCACCAATGAAAAAACGTGCAAAATGGTCCGGAATTTTGTTGTCCACTGTTCTAGTAGGCTCGTTGTTGCTCTCTGCTTGTGGATCACAGGAAAGTGCACCGGCAGCAGGCGGACAAGCTTCTGGAGACGGTGGAAAGAAAGATTTTACGTACGCCATGAGTGGCGTGTACAAGCCGTTTAGCTTCAAGGAAAACGGGCAACTGACTGGCTTTGATGTAGAGATTGGACAAGCGCTGGCAGAAAAAATGGGCATGAACGCAGTGCCGATCACCAATCCATTCGAAACGATCATCCCTGGTCTGGACGCGAAAAAATACGATGCTGTCATTGGGAGCTTGACCGTCACACCTGAACGTCAAAAAGCTGTTTTGTTTACCAATCCATACTATCGTTCCGGTTCGCAAATTTTCGTGCAAGAAGGCAATACCACCATCAAGAGCAAAGAGGATTTGAAGGGCAAAAAGATCGGAGTCGTAAAAGCATCGAATTACTTGGATTGGGCGAAAAAGCTGACTGATGAAGACAAAATCACTCAGTATGATAGCGATATTACCGCTTTGCTGGACTTGCCGACAGGGCGTCTCGATGCAGTGATTACCGACCAGGTAGTAGGCTTGCGTTTCATTAAAGAAGGCGGCGGAAAAGTGATAGATGTAGGCGAGCCGCTCAGCTTTGACGAGCAAGCAATCGCTGTGCGCTTGGGTGACCAAGAGGCAGTGGAGCGGATCAACAAGGCGTTGGACGAGATCGTCAAAGACGGCACCTATGAAAAGATCAGCCAAAAATGGTTTGGCCGCAATATCCTGCAAAAACAGTAAGTGGGCAACGGGGTGTCCGTGATGGACGCCCCCCTTTTTAACGCTTCATGTGAGGAGGATTGAACGTGATTATTGATATTTTTCTATCCAGTTATCCCCTTTTTCTAAAAGCGACGTGGCTCACGGTACAGTTGACGGCAGTTGCGCTGATGCTCGGTTGTGTGGTAGGTCTTGTCATTGCCTTTTTCCGAATATCCGATTCCAAAGTATTGAACTACATCGCACATGTGTACATTACCGTCATTCGCGGAACGCCATTGATCGTACAAATTTGTATTCTGTACTTCGGCTTGGCGAATATGGTGACGCTGTCGCAGTTTTGGGCAGGGGCCATCGCGTTGGCCGTTCATAATGGCGCGTATATTGCAGAAATCTTCCGAGGCGCCATTCAGTCAATCGATCGCGGGCAGATGGAGGCTTCCCGATCACTCGGAATGTCGTACCCGCTGGCGATGCGCAGAATCATTTTGCCGCAGGCGTTCCGTCGGGCGATCCCATCGCTTGGCAATCAGTTTATTATCGGGTTGAAGGATTCGTCGTTGGTCGCATACGTAGGAATGCAGGATTTATGGGGAACGGGTCTCGGTGAAGCAGCTTCCAACTACAAGCAGCTAGAAACGTATATGGTCGTCGGGTTGTACTATCTCGTACTGATCATGATCTTCTCGTATTTCGTCAACAAGCTGGAAGCAAGGCTCGCCAAAGGTAAAGCTCCCACTAAACAAGCGAAAGATAACACGAGTGTTGCAGCGTAACTTTTTGTCATGGAGGACGAAAGAAGGATGGTTCAATCAGTCGAACGGGCGATGAAAATTATTCGGGTACTGATTTCAGACGAAAAACATGCTTGGCCGATTTCGGAGCTGGCGAGCGCAACGGGTCTACCAATCAGTACGCTCCACCGTTTTCTCGAATCCATGATCCAGTTCGGATTGGTTGAGCAGGATCCAGTCACCAAGCATTACAAGCCGGGATATACGTGGATGGAAATCGGTTTTATCCTGCATGAAAAGCTGAACCTGCGGGCTGTGGCGAGACCTTTCATGGAGGAGCTGGCAAATGAAGTCGAGGAGAGTATCTTCCTCAACGTATTGGCGGGGACGGATTCGATGCCGATCGAAAAAGTAGAAAGTCCACTGAAAATACGCATAGACGAGAACCTGGGGGAGCGGATACCTCTCACAATCGGCGCCCCTAGCAAAATCATTCTCGCGTATTTGAAGCAGGATGCGATTACGAAAGTCGTTTCCGCCCAGCTTGCCCGAGACAAGCAGCCGTCATTTTTGGAACAGCTGAGTCAAGCCAAGAAAAGTGGCTATGCCATCAGCTACGAGGAGAAGACGGAAGGCACCATGGCAGTCGCCGCACCGATCGTCGGCTACGGAAATCAACTCGTGGGAGCACTCTCGATCAACGCCCCGTGCTTTCGGGTGACAGAAGATCGATTGCCCCTGCTCATCGAAAAAGTAAAACGCCAGGCTGCGACGATTTCGGCAAGAATCGGCGGAGCATAAGCAAACCCTCCATTCCAGCATCTGTTGGTGGAGGGTTTGCTTTTTTTAATAGGAACCATTGGATCTTTCAATTTTTTCGCCCTGAAAAACTGTGTTAGTGTGAAAGAAACAGTGGGGAGGGAAGATAGACATGTTTCCATTTCGCGTCATTAATCAGGAAACCACGGAAGATGTGCTGGATATGGCCAGCGTGATTCAAGTGGTCGAGCAAGCCTATCAAATGAAATCGAGTCAGCAGGCGACGTTGTTTCCGCTCATTTTTCATGAGTTCGTAGAGGGTAGAGCCGACATGGATATCAAATCCGGTCATATGCCGCAAGCTGATATATTTGGACTCAAGCTCGTCTCGTGGTTCGGTGACAATGACAAGAAGGGTCTGCCACAATTAGTGGGTACGGTGATGGTGTTGGACAGCCAAACTGGCGTGCCGCAGGGGATTTTGAGTGGAGAGCACATTACTTGCATGCGTACGGGAGCTGCCGGTGGCATCGGTGCAAAGTATTTGGCACGTCCAGAATCGGAGAATCTGCTAGTTGTCGGGACGGGACACCAGGCTCCATTTCAAATCATGGCGACACTGATGACGATGACAGAGATCAAGCGGGTGTTCATCTGCCATCCGCGATCACCAGAAAAGGCGCAAAGCTTTGCCGCCAAAATCAAGGAAAACCTCTTGGCCAGATTCATCTCCAAATATGCAGGAGAAGAGTACGAGTGTTATGCCAGTCGTTGTGACGTGCAGTTTATTGCAGTGGACAACCTCGAAGAAGCGACTAGAAATGCAGATATTATCATCACCGCAACCCCTTCACGCGAACCGATGATCCAAGCGGAGTGGGTAAAGCCAGGGACTCATATTACCTGCATAGGGGCAGACATGGAAGGAAAACAGGAAATCGATGAACGGCTTTTTGTAAAAGCGCGCGTCTTCGTTGATGATGTAGGACAGGCTGTACGCGTGGGAGAGACAAAGGTAGCTGTAAAAAAGGGCCTGATAACAGAAAACGATATCGCAGCAGAGATCGGCAATGTCATCTCCGGTCATGCCCAAGGACGACAACATGCAGAAGAAATCACGATTTTTGACAGTACCGGAATCGCGTTCCAAGATTTACTGACAGCTGCACACATTTTGAAAGTGGCGGATAAACGCGGTATAGGTACGATAGTTGATCTGTAAAAGTGAAAGGACAGTAAAAGGAGAGGAACGACGATGAGAATTGCACCTTTTAAAGTAGAAGAATGGATGAACGCCTACGAGATGGAGGCTGTTTACAATATTGCCGAAACATGCGTCGATTCGCTGACGGTAGAAGAGTTGATCCGCCTTTCCGATGAGCCGGAGGATTTTTTCCGCGAGATGGCCCAGAAGAAGCTGACGTATGGTCATATTGAGGGTTCGCCGGAATTCCGAAGCCTCGTCGCGAGTATGTATCAAACGATGAAGCCAGAGAACATTTTGGCGATGAACGGGGCGATTGGAGCGAATTTTCTCACCTTGTTCTCGCTCGTTGCGCCTGGTGACGAAGTCATTACCGTTCATCCGACCTACCAGCAAATTTATTCGGTACCGGAGTCGTTCGGAGCACAAGTCAAGCTGCTCAGACTTTTGCCGGAAAATGATTTTCTGCCTGATCTGGATGAGCTGCGCTCGCTCGTTACAGACAAGACCAAGCTGATCTGTATCAACAATCCGAACAATCCATCCGGAGCTTTGATGGGTGAAGGATTGCTGCGAGAAATCGTAGAGATTGCCCGCTCCGTTGATGCCTACCTGCTGTGTGACGAGGTGTATCGAAATTTGCACCAAGACCCGGAGGTTGTGGTGCCATCTATCGTCGACTTGTACGAAAAAGGGATCGCGACAAGTAGCATGTCCAAAGTGTTTTCATTGGCGGGCTTGCGTCTGGGATGGATTGCAGCGCCTCAGGATGTGATTAAAAGCTGCTTTACGCACCGCGATTACACGACCATCAGCTGCGGGATGCTGGATGACATGCTGGCTGTCCATGCACTGAAAAACCGCGATAAGATTATGGAGCGCAGCCTGAAGATCGTGCGCGACAACCTGCAGATTCTCGATGAGTGGGTAGCGAAGGAGCCTTTGATCTCTTACGTCAAGCCGCAGGCAGGAACAACCGCAATGCTCAAGTACGAGCTGGATATCCCTTCGGACACATTTTGCATTGATCTGTTTAAAACGACAGGGGCGTTTTTGACACCAGGCAGTTGCTTCGACATGGAAGGGTGGGTACGAATCGGGTACGCCTGCTCGACGGAAGTGCTTCAAGCGGGTCTGGCAAAAGTATCGGAGTTTTTGGAGTCAAACAAATAACGGATAAAACGGGAGGAGGAGTGTCCCTTCGGCGAGAGCAAAGGGACACTCTTGTCCTAAATTCTACCATTCTGGCATTTCTGATCACGATTCCTAACTGGGGGGATATCATGAGTCAGCTTAATGTAGATTTGCAGCCGAAAAAGCAGAAGAAGCTGTGGGAAGTCAATGTGTTCGCGTTACTTTTTGGCGTGATTGCGATTGCGGTCATCCTGACGTATATTTTGCCTGCCGGAGAATACGGACGAGTCGAGGTAAACGGCAGGAGTGTCATTGATCCACAGTCGTTTCAGTGGATTGAATCATCTCCAGTCAAGCCGCTCGGGCTGGTAAACAGCGTGCATACCGGGTTGGTGGAGGCCTCAGGCATTATCTTTTTTGTATTGATAATTGGCGGAACATTCGGTATTTTAACAGCCACTGGCGCGATTGAAGCTCTCATCGTCACGCTATCGCGTCTACTTAGGAATCAAGAGAAGTGGCTGATTCCCATCATGATGCTGTTTTTTGCGGCAGGCGGCTCGCTCATGGGAATGGCTGAAGAAACATTACCCTACATCGCGATCATGATTCCGCTGGCGATTGCTCTTGGTTTTGATGCAATGACTGGTGCTGCCATTGTGCTGGTAGGAGCGTCGGTCGGGTTTACATCTGCACTAATGAATCCGTTTACGGTGGGAGTTGCCCAAGGCATCGCTGAGCTGCCCACTTTTTCGGGAATGGGTTATCGAATGGCTGTTTTTGTCGTGATGTACTTCGTATCGACTGCATTCGTCCTGCGGTATGCGTCGAAAGTCAAAAAAGACCGTTCGCAGGGCTTCTTCGGGTTGTTTGAAGGGAAGAACACGGCTGAGCTTTTGCGTGAAGATTTGAAGCTGACGGCCAGACATAAAGGAATCTTGACTTGCTTTGTTCTCAATTTTGTCGTGTTGGTCTTTGGTGTCATTCAATATGGTTGGTATCTCACCGAGCTATCCGGAATCTTTCTATTGCTGGCCATTATCATCGGAATCGTGGGAAGACTCGGCATCAATGAAATGGTAGACAACTTCATGAAAGGTGCTGCTGGCCTGATAGCCGGGGCCTTGGTCATTGGAGTTGCACGGGCAGTTGTTGTGGTGCTTAATGACGGTCACATACTCGATACGATTCTTTACTATTCTGCTGGTGTCTTGAATCAGTTGCCTAGTGCACTTACAGCGTTTGGCATGCTCGTCCTCCAAACCGTGATCAGCTTTATTGTTCCGTCCGGCAGCGGAATGGCTGCTTTGACCATGCCGATCATGGCCCCTTTGGCAGAATTAGTTGGCGTTACGCGTCAAACCGCAGTTCTTGCCTATCAGTTCGGGGATGGAATATCCAATATCTTTATTCCGACATCAGGCTATTTCATGGCTGGTTTGGCTTTGGCTGGCATCCCGTGGTTACGCTGGATGAAATGGATTATGCCGCTGATCCTGATGCAGTACGGGATTGCGACAGTAGCAGTCGTTATCGCGCATCTGATTGGTTATGGACCATATTGACGGGGGGAGATCATGAATGGCACTCTGCACACCCATTCTTGCACAATGGGCCATCAGTGAACGGCGATACTTGCATCAATATCCAGAGCTGTCTGGTCAGGAGTATCAGACAGCGGCTTATGTTCGGAAGTATTTACAGGAATGGAAGATGGAACTGATTCCATGTGAGCCGCCGAATGTGGTCGGCATGTTGCGGGGGACGGATGGCAAGAAAACCATTGCGTTACGGGCAGATATGGATGCACTACCGGTCGTTGAAGAGGGAGAGAAGCCGTATCTCTCGAAAAATGAAGGTGTCGCTCATGTATGCGGTCACGATGGACATACGGCCATTTTGCTAGCGGCAGCCA
The DNA here is from genome assembly GCF_003013445.1 of Brevibacillus sp. NRRL NRS-603. Taxonomy (NCBI): domain Bacteria; kingdom Bacillati; phylum Bacillota; class Bacilli; order Caryophanales; family Paenibacillaceae; genus Brevibacillus; species Brevibacillus sp. NRRL NRS-603. The sequence continues at coordinate 7,382 of NZ_PXZN01000009.1, forward strand.
AATGGCTCTCGGAAAACCGCGCAGACGTAGCACCAAATGTGCTTTTTCTATTTCAATCCTCAGAAGAAATGCTCCCAAGTGGAGCACAAGCTATCGTCCGTCAGGGTGCGATTGATGATGTGGACGCTGTCTTTGGGCTGCATCTATGGCAGCCTCTTGAGAAAGGAAAGATCGGAATCAGTACGGGCGCGATGATGGCGTCTGCTGATGACCTGCGCATCGTCATTACCGGACGTGGAGGACACGGCTCGATGCCACACGAAACCGTTGATCCGATCTATGTGGCAAGTCAGGTGATTAACGCGATTCAAGGAATCGTGGCGCGCTGCGTCAACCCAATCGAACCTGCGGTCATTTCCATCTGTCGGATGGAAGCCGGCTCGACCTATAACATCATCCCGAATCAGGCCGTTTTATATGGAACATTGCGGGCGCAGTCAGAAAAGACGAGGCAACTCTTGGCTCGCGAGCTAAAGCAGACGATTGAGACATTGTGTTCGGCATGGGGCGCAGATGCCGAAGTCATGGTAGATTGGGGGACCCCGCCTGTTGTCAACGATGAGCGAATGAGTCGATTCGTTGCTGATGTCGTAACCGATCAATTTGGCGAGAGCTGTCTTGCTATTGTAGAGCCGGTTATGGGTGGCGAGGACTTTTCTTACTATTTGGAGCGCAAGCCTGGCAGTTTTATTTTTGTAGGAATGCGTGGAGAAAAGAGCTGCTATCCCCATCATCATCCGCGTTTTGACATTGATGAGGATGTCATTCCGACCGCTGTTGAACTATTGATTCAATTAGTGAAAAGATTTTAATAAGGAGGAGTAGTTCATGTCGTTGACGGTATCCTTTCTCGATATTGTAAAGGCTCACAAGAATCTAAAGGGGCAGGTTGTCCATACCCCGTTAATTTCATCACCCGCGCTGTCTGCCATCGCAGCTGCTGATGTCTGGCTGAAGCTGGAATGCCAGCAGAAAACAGGCTCATTCAAGGCGCGCGGTGCGCTAAACAAAATCGCATCCTTGACGGAAGAGGAGCTAGCTCGGGGCGTAATTACCGCTTCAGCAGGCAACCATGCGCAAGGGGTCGCGTATGCGGCTTCGCTTCGAGGGGTGTCGGCCTTGATCGTCGTGCCAAAAACAGCACCAGAGACCAAAAAAGCAGGGATCAAGCGCTACGGTGCGGAGTTGGTCGTGTATGGAGACAGCTATGATGACGCAGAAAGATATGCCTATGAACTGGCGAAAGAAACTGGGCGAACATTCGTCCACGCCTTTGAAGACAACGAAATCATAGCAGGGCAGGGAACGGCAGCCCTAGAAGCTCTTTTGGAAGAGCCGGATTTTGAGGTCATTCTCGTACCTGCTGGCGGCGGAGGGTTAATTTGCGGAGTAGCGCTCGCAGCAAAGGCAATCAATCCGGATGTGCAGGTGATTGGGATTCAGACACATGCGTCTCCGCCCTGGTACTATTCGTTCCGAGAAAAACGGTTGGCTGATGTGGTATACAGCGATTCGCTCGCAGATGGTCTTCACGGGGGAATTACACAAGGCAATCTGGAATTGGCCCTTCAGATCGTCGATGACTTCCTGCTCGTAGAGGAAGAACATGTTGCCCAAGCCATGAGCTGGCTGGCAAAGGAGCATCATCTGATGGTGGAAGGCTCTGGGGCGGTAGGTATCGCTGCACTCATGCAGGGAACGGTACCCGATCTTGCAGGGAAAAAGGTACTGACGATCGTGAGCGGCAGTAACGTAGATGCTCGCAAGCTGGCAGAGATTATAGAGAAGCACGCATAGGGTATCGGTTGAACATAGAGCCACTCTCGGCTACACTTTTTCTAACAGAGTTTGTTCAAAAAGCTGACTTTTTGAACACGCACGTACACGAAGAATGGGTGTCGTTCGGTGAGGGAGTGGATAATCAATCATGGAGTTACGCAATCTGAAGACATTTCAGGTCGTTGCCGAGCATTTGAACTTGACGAAGGCTGCAGAGCAGCTCGGATACAGCCAGCCTACGATTACACTCCAGATTCAAGCATTGGAGCGGGAGTTGGGACATCCTCTGCTCAATCGGGTAGGCAAGCGCACGTTTTTGACACCGGCCGGAAAAATAGTGAAACAGCATACGGATCAGCTTTTCTACGTTCTTCAGCACATGGCGGAGGGACTTAATCACTTAGACATGCCTGTAGGACCGCTGGTCGTGGCGGCCCCGGAGTTTTATTGCATCCAATACATGCCCCAAATTCTGAAAGCTTATGTGGAGACACATCCACAGGTCAATCTGCAGGTGATTTCATGCACCAGCCAGGAGACTTTGAAAAAAATCCAAGCCCACGAGGCGGATATTGGGATCATTGCGGGCACCACCTCGCAACCAGGTATTCATTCCACCGTCGTGGACTTAGAACAATTTACCTTGATTGCCTCTCCTGATTTGATGAAGGACAAAACACTGGCAGACGCACTCGTGACCTTTCCTTTTTTGTCCTATCAGGAGGGGTGCAATCTCGATGAATTTATTACCCAGTGCCTGATGGAGTTAAACTACATCCCACCCTCTGTCATTAAATGTAGCAGCGAAGAAACGATCAAACGGTCAGTCCTGAATCAAACTGGCATAGCCCTGCTCAGTAAGGTTCTAGTGGAAAAAGAGCTTCGAACAGGAGAGCTAATCGAGCTGTACCGCTTTTCCAAGAAAGCAGAAACATCGCTGGTCTGTCTGGGGCGCCGAAGAGAAGAACCCGCAATCCAGACCTTCATGGAGCTCGTCAAAGACATCTGGTTATCCGTAAGAGAAGAGTAGTCATGACAAGGGGCTGTCTAAGAGTCCTTAAAAAGAAAAGAAGCCGGGAAAAATAGTTTCGTTTTTCCTAGCTTCTCTTTCATTTTTATGGGTTCACAGAATGTGGCTAGCGGATGCCCGCTACTTTTACCAAGTTATGTGTTATGAGCCGAATACCCAACTCGACATAAGGGCAAATTGTCTCTTGGAAACAATATTTTCTTCCGCAATGATAGTGTAAAATGACAGAAGGTAAGAGAAATAGGAGATGACAACAAATGAGTAAGCAAGTAAACGAAACCGAACTCGTTTCGCATGTAGCTACGAAAACAAAAGTAGACCCGGAAAAAATTAGGATCGTACTCAAGCATGAGCAAGCGTACATGAACAGTGCGAAGGCAGATGCAAAAGGTGATGTCGACGTTGATTTTGATGATCTCGTAGATTACGTCATGGGTAAGTCAGATGTGAAGCTGGATGAGATCACCGTTGAGAAGATCCTGGATGTAGAGATGGAATACTTGATTAAAAAAGGAGTCGCTGGATACATAGACTAATAAAGGACGTTCCAAGCACATTCCCCTGTAAAGGGTGATGTGCTTTTTTATATATCTGAAAGACAACAGTGGCTGCGGTGGGGAGAAGAATATTTCCAGACTAGGCTCAGTGCTTCGTCCCGCTGAGGGTTGAGACTGTCCGCTCCGAAGGGATTCGCGGGGAAACGCAAAAGTGGTAGCCGCTTCGTCGTATGGGCACGGTTGCGTTTCTTTTGCCCGCAAATCCCTTCTCCGCTCGGTAGGAATCCACAAGTCGCTATGTCTGGAAATATTCTTCTCTGTCGTGACTGATTACGTTCTTCGTTCTTTTCAAGCTTTTAAAAAACGAATAACTTTAACAGCACGTAGAGGAAACAGGAGAAAACAGCGAAGATCTTTGGTACACCGACCGAGACTCCATGCAAAAAGCGAAACACGCCTTTAAGCGTCCACCTCTGACTCACAACCTGGAATGACCACTTTGGACGCGGTTTCGCTTTTTGCATGGAGTCGGGCAGTGAATCCCTCAGCGGGTGGGACAAGAATCTGAGCGTTTTCTCCTGTTTCCTCCCCACCACAACAGCGTGACGACTGTATTTTTAGTACTTTTTAACAAGGGATATGTACACTAAAAAAACTAAAAAATATCTGAAAGACAAATGTAAATTGTTTGACTATTAGGTGCCACCCTGTCTATAATTTGGTTATCTTTGTTAGTAATGTTAACTAACTGTGTGGCGGTGATCGATGAAGCGTGCAAGCTCCCAAAAAAACAGGTAACAGCAAACTCGTGAAAAAACTGAATAAAGAAGAAGTATTGCAGCAGGTCGTCTTGCACGGGCAGATTTCCCGTGCGGATATCTCCAAACAGACACAGCTCAGCCGTCCATGTGTTTCTGCCCTCGTAGATGAAATGATCCAGGAAGGACTCCTGCAAGAAGTAGGAATGGGCGATTCCAAAGGCGGCCGCAAGCCGATTTTGTTGGAGTACAACTATCAGGCCTACGCCATTGCCGGCGCAATTTTTGAAGGCTCTACCCTGGACATGGCCATCGCAGATATGAAAGGCGAGTTCTTGGCTCGCTATCGCAAACGGCTAGCGCAACCAGCGAATGGCGAAACGGTCATCGAAGATTTGGCAGCCGGACTGGATCGCTTGTTGTCTGAAAGTGGAATCCCGCGAGAGCGCCTGCTCGGAATGGGCGTCGGTTTGCAAGGCGTCACACAGCGTGGCAGTGGAACCGTCAGCTTTTCACCCAGCACAGGCTGGATGGGTTCACCTATTCAACAGACCATCGAAGCGCGACTCGGACTGCCCGTCATTATCGACAATGACGTGAATATGATGACACTGGGCGAGTACGTTCGTGGAGCAGGGGTCGGCCATACCAACGTCGTCTACATGTACGTAGGAACGGGGATTGGGGCCGGGATCATTTTGGATGGACAGTTTTATCGGGGGAGTCGTGAGGCAGCAGGAGAAATCGGCTTCATGATGATCGGCCCGGTACATAATCGCCCGAATGGCGCGTCAGGCGTGTTTGAGACGCATTATTCGATTCCGGGCATCCAAGAACAGGCTAAGGGATTTCTCTCTGACCTTCAGGAAGGGTCGAGTGTCATAGAAGAGCTGATCCGGCACGCCAAACAAAATGCACAAGCAAAGGAGCTTCTTGCGGATGTGTATCGACATTGGGCGTACGGAATGGCGAACATCATCAGTATTTTGAACCCGGAAATATTGATCCTGAGCGGGGAGATGGTCCATGTCGATGGTGAAGGGGTGAAGCAAATTCACGAATGGCTGAGAGAATGGGTGCCCGAGGTGCCTAATCTTGAAAAAGCAAGTCTGGGGGAGCGAGCTGGTTTAATTGGTGCTGTCCACAGTGTTTTGGAAGCGTTTCCTTTCACACGACTGCTTGACAAAGAGTGAGAAGAACAAGAGGGGGAGTTCGTTTTGAAGAAGACAACTAGCAAGCTGAAAACATGGATGAAAGGCGTATTTGTCAGCTCCTTGGCTCTGACTGTAGCTGCCTGCGGCAGTGGAGGACAGGAAGCAAAGCCTGCCGACAACAGCGCAGGCGGCCAATCGGGCACGGCTGCTCAACCTGCTGATTCATCGGGTGACCCACAAAGACTGGTGATTTACACCGGACGGGACAAAAACATTTTTGAAATCGTGTTGCCAAAATTCAAAGAAAAGTACCCGAACATTGAAGTGGAAACACTCGAGATGGGTGCCCAACAAATTTTGGAGCGCGTTCGTGCAGAGAAGGCGAACCCACAGGCTGACTTCTGGTGGGGTGGTACACAATCTGCTCTAGCGACAGCAGCCAATGAAGATCTGCTGGAGCCTTACAAGCCGACTTTTGCAGACAAGATTCCAGATTTGTACAAAGATCCGCAAGATCGCTGGTACGGCGAAATGCTTTTGCCAGAGGTCATCATGTACAACTCGCAGGTGCTGAAGCCAGAAGAAGCGCCGCAAGATTGGGACGAATTGATCGATCCGAAATTCAAAGACAAGATCGTGATCCGAAACGTACTGCCGTCCGGCACCATGCGTACCATTTATTCCGCAATGATCTTCCGTCAAGGGGCGGATACTCCTGAAAAAGGTTTTGAATGGCTGACCAAGCTCGATGCCAATACAAAAGAGTACACACAAGACCCGACAAACCTGTATCTGAAGCTGGATCGTCAAGAGGGCGTCATCTCCTTGTGGAACCTCCAAGACGTTCTGATCCAAAGCAAAAAGAACAACCATCCGTATGACTTCATTTATCCGAAGAGCGGAGCACCGATTCTTGTTGACGGCGTGGCTCTGGTAAAAGGCGCGAAAAACCTGGATGCAGCGAAAAAGTTTATGGAATTCTTGATGAGTCCTGAAATGGCTGCCCAATTGGCGAAGGAGCGCTTCCAGTTCCCATCTCGTACAGACATCAGCAAGGACGAACTGCCAGACTTCATGAAAAATCTCGAGCTGAAGCCAATGGAACTCGATTGGGCTGTCATGGCTGAAAAAGAAAAAGAGTGGATGCAGCATTGGGATGAAAACATCAAGGGGAAAGGCAAGAAGTAAGGAAGGGTTTTTCGAAGCAGCTAGGCGGGAAGGAGTTGTCCTTTCCGTCTAGTCACTTATAGAAGTTGTTTTTATACGGACGCAGCTTGAAATGACTTGCGATGAAGGAGGAAACACAACCCGATGAGCAGCGTAACACTTGATCACGTTCACAAAAGGTTTGGCCAAGCAAAAGGGGTCGAAGATGTGCACATTCATATCGAATCAGGAGAGTTTTTTACTTTTCTCGGTCCGAGTGGCTGCGGCAAAACGACTACCCTGCGCATGATTGCCGGCTTTTATTATCCAACGGAAGGCCATATCCGCTTTGGATCACAGGAGGTTACTTCTCTTCCTCCCCACAAGCGCAATACCGGGATGGTATTCCAAAACTACGCGTTGTTCCCGCATATGACTGTTTTTGAAAATATCGCGTTTGGCTTGCAGGTTCGGAAGGTGAACAAAACAGATGCAAAAGAGCGCGTAGAACGGATCATGAAGCTGGTCCGTCTGGAAGGCTATGGCGAACGCCGCATTGATCAGCTTTCCGGGGGACAACAGCAACGGGTAGCACTGGCACGGGCGCTGGTCATCGAGCCGCAGATTCTGCTGTTGGATGAGCCGCTGTCCAATCTGGATGCGAAGCTTCGTGAAGAGACGCGCTTCGAGATCAAGAGACTCCAGCTGGAGCTGGGGATTACGACGATTTACGTTACACACGATCAGGCGGAAGCCATGTCCATGTCAGATCGGATTATGGTCATGCAAGGCGGAGAAGTGCAGCAGATCGGGACACCGCATGAGATTTACCATCGTCCTGTAAACCGTTTTGTCGCTTCTTTTATTGGCGAGACGAATCTGTGGGAAGGTACAGTTACAGGGTTTGACGGCGATGAAGTGCTGGTTCGCACAGCTTCTGGACAAATGCTCAGCGGATTTAAGAAAAATGCCTCGCCACGTGCACAGCTGTCAGTTGGGGAGAAAGTAACGATGTCCATTCGTCCTGAATCCGTTCTGGAGAGTACAGGCAACGAGGGACAAAATGTAGTGACAGGCTCTGTTGTCATGTCTGAATTTACAGGGGCGTGTGTCAATTACGTCACGGAAGTAGGAACGGAGAGCCTGCGCAGCATGTCCATCAACCTGGGACGACCGATTAAACAGCGCGGCGATGCCATCGGCCTACATATACCGAAAGAGAGCATTTATTTTGCCGGATAAGGGGGAAGAAGCTTTTGAGAGCAGAGTTGCAGCAAGCGCCGACAGCAGCCAGACGAAAGTCCATCACCGCTTCACCCGCCTTCGTCTACGTGCTGGTATCGCCACTCTTTTTAATATTGTTGGCTTATGTCGTTTATCCATTGTTCGAAACGTTCGTTGCGAGTATCAAAATCGATGAGGAAATTACGTGGAAAAACTACATTCGCTTCTTCAGTCTGGAGCATACCGCTAACCTGGAAGCGTTGTGGAACAGTATCTACATATCGGTTCTGAGTGTCATTACGTGCGGAATTGTCGGGGTTGCGATGGCGTTTTTATTGGAGCGCTATGAGTTTCCTGGACGAAAAATTCTCTCTGTGCTGGCTTTGGTTCCGATGGCGTTGCCTCCGCTCATTGGCGTTCTCTCGTTTACCTTTTTGTACGGAGAGAGCGGAATTATCCCACGGGCGATCAAAGAGCTGTTCGGGCTTGCCCAGGTTCCTTTCTCGTTAAAAGGAATTTGGGGTGTGGTCGTCGTTCATACGTTTACGATGTACACCTATTTCTTCATGACAGCAACAGCAGCAATCAAGGGACTCGACCCGTCCTTGGAAGAGGCGGCAGCCAGTCTTGGAGCGAATCGCTTTACCGTTTGGCGGCGCATTATATTGCCAATGCTCACGCCAGCCATGGTCGCGTCTTCTCTGTTGGTTTTCATGATTTCGATGGCTTCTTATACGGCGCCACTCATTTTCGGCATTGACCGGACGATGACGATGCAAATCTATCTGTCTCGCACCAATGGAGATTTGGACATGGCTGCGACACAGTCTACGATTCTTTCGATTGTTTCTGTTGCTTTTCTTTTGATCATGCGTTGGTACCAAGGCGCGCGCAACTACCAGAACCTGAGCAAAGGGGTCAGCGTGCATCGTACCGAGATCAAGAGCAAAGCGGGACGCTACACCACGATTGTGCTGTCATTTATCGGTACAATCATTCTGATGCTGCCAATTCTCGTATTGGTACTCATCTCCTTCTCAGTGGATGGTACCTGGACGGTGCAAATATTACCACCTGAGTATACCTTGTCGCATTACATGGATTTGTTCACGGATAGCAAGACATGGCGTCCGATTCTGAACAGCTTGCAGTTGTCTGCGATCGCGGTAATCGGGATCGTCATTTTCGGTGTAGCTGCGGCTTATGCCATGGTTCGGCTCAAGTTTCGCGGGAAAACGCTTCTTGATGTGTTGATCATGCTGCCATGGGCATTGCCAGGGACAGTCGTGGCGATCAACCTGATTGCAGCGTTCAGTGAGCCGAATGCATTCAGCTTTGGACAGGTTTTGATCGGAACATTCTGGATTATCCCGTTGGCTTATTTTGTCCGACATCTGCCACTTGTGTTTCGCTCTACCAATGCGACTTTGATGCAGATGGACCCATCTGTCGAGGAGGCAGCGCGGAATCTGGGTGCTTCCTGGTGGTACAGCTTCAGGCGTGTCGTGTTCCCGATGGCGTGGGGTGGAATTCTTGCAGGTACGCTTTTGGCATTTGTTCAGTGTATCGGGGAGTTCGTGGCTTCGATTCTGATTTTCACACCGAAGACAACGCCATTGTCTGTCGCGGTATTCCAACGCATGTACAGTAATGAATTCGGCACCGCTTGCGCTTATGGTGTCTTGCAAATCGTGGTCATCATCATCGTGTTGTTCATCTCCAGAAAACTGACCGGAGATAAAGCGGGAACTGCCGTGTAAAGCTGGATGCCTTCGTGAAAAAGGAGGGGCTTCACGTGGATGTCAGTGAATCGATGGACAAGAAATCACCGATGGTACAGCCGACCAAACTGCCCTGCCCGCCAATTCCCGCATCTGTTCGCACCATGCAGGGGGAACACGGATTGCTCGATCTGTGGAAAGCAATCAAGCCGCTCGCTACCATTGCCAGTGCCATGAACACAGGTGCCCATCCAGACGATGAGCACAGTGCCATGCTCGCTTACTTGGCGCTGGGGAGAGGCGTGTATACCACGAGTGTGATCGCGACGAGAGGCGAAGGCGGCCAAAACGAAATCGGCTGCGAGCAAGGAACCGCGCTGGGGATTATCCGCACGCGTGAGCTGGAAGAAGCCTCATCTCTTAGCAATGTGACGCTTGGCATCTTAAGCGAAGAGCTGGATGATCCCATCCATGATTTCGGGTTCTCCAAATGCGCCGAAGAAACCTTCCGCAAATGGGGCGAAGAAGTCGTGTACGAGCGATTGATTCGAAAAATCAGGGAGCTGCGCCCCGATGTGGTCATCGCTTGCTTTGAAAATGAACCGACGACACATGGACATCACCGGGCGATTACGTTACTGACACAGCGAGCTTTCCACGAAGCAGCCGATCCACAGATATTTCCGGAGCATAGACAGACTGGACTATTGCCGTGGCAAATGAAAAAGCTGTATCTGCCTATCATGGACAACGATGATTATCACGTCGCTGTACCCGTGGGGGAATACGACCAAATCTATGGCTCATCCTATGTACAGCTTGGTGAGCGATCGAGGTTTATGCATAAGACACAGGGCATGGGTGTTCATTACGATGAAGGCCCGACCTACAATTACTATCGCCTGGATGCCTCTGTTTTTCCGGCACCGGAAAAAGAGCGCGACTTTTTTTCTGGACTGCCCGTCAGTTTTGCTGATCTGGCGCAGAGCATCGCTGCAAAAGGCGGGCAAGAACTCGCGGAAGTGCTTCACCATATGCACGATGCGGCTACAGATGTACTGAATGCCTACCCGCGTTTTGCTGAGGTAGCCCAAAGGGTTCACCGCATGAAGGCTTTGCTTGCGACTGCACTACAAGAAGTACGCAAGGCTCCACTCGATGAAGAAGCAAAGATTGATTTGATGTATCGGCTAGGACTCAAGGAAGCGCAGCTCAACCGTGCCAGTGCGGAGGCTCTGTCTTTGGTCGTGAAAATCAAGCCGGAGACGGGCGAGTGGGTGGCAGGCCAGACGACAACGGTTACCGTAACGGCTTACAACGGCGGCTCCCTTGAGGTTGAGCATGTGCAGCTGCGTATGCGTGTCCCCGCTGGATGGACGGCGAAACCGCTTACGCCAACTGCGTTTCCGCGACTTGCTTACAATCAGACGGTGTGTACCGTATTTGAGGTATCGATTCCTGCACAGACGGAGCTGTTCCATCCTTACAAGCCGCCCGTGCTCGATGTCGAGGTGCTCTATTTTGCCTTCGAGACAGCCAGTACGATTCGTGTAGAGCCGGAAAGCCGTGTAGCTGTGCTTCCGCCGTATGCCGTGACGCTGACTCCGTCCGATGTGGTGCGAAACACGCTGCATACGGATGAGACGATCCCGGTTAAGGTAACACTGAAACAGTACCGGCCGGGAAGCTCTATAGCCAAAGTCGCTCTCGTTGTCCCGGCAGGCTGGACAGCGGAGCCAGCCTTTGTCGATGTTCCGTTTTCTTTCCGCAGCGAGACGAAAACGATCGCTTTTACTGTTCATACCACACCGCAGGTGACGAATGGCAAATATCAGATCAGCGCTACGGTCACGGGAACAGACGGTGTGACAGAGATTGCGCAAGATGTGCAGGTCATTGAATACCCGCATGTCGGCCGCACGTATTTCATTCGGCCCGCTACGCTGACTGTTCAAGCCTTTGACCTGGCCATCCCGAAAAACCAACGGATCGGCTACGTATCCAGCGGCTTTGACAATATGGATAAATACTTGCGCGCGGTTGGGGTGAATTGCCTCAATCTCGACGCAAACGAAATACAATCGGGCGATTTGTCCCGCTACGACACGATTGTTCTCGGCATTCGAGCATACGGATTCCGCCGCGAATTAATCGAGAGCAACCAGCGGCTTTTGCAGTATGTAGAAAACGGCGGAAATCTCGTCGTTCAATATCATAAGCCCGAGGACAAATGGAAGCCGCACTTGGCGCCATACCCCATTTTTATCGGCGAATCGCTGATCGATTGGCGGGTGACCAATGAGCAATCAGACGTCCGTATGCTGGCCCCTGACCATCCGATGTTCCAGGAGCCAAACGTGATTACCCAAGCAGACTGGGATGGATGGGTGCAGGAGCGCTCCATCTACAATCCTTCTCGCTGGGGTAGCGAGTATACCGAGCTGATTGCGACAAGTGATCCGGGAGAACCGGAGTTCCGCGGCATTTTCCTCACGGCGCACTATGGAAAAGGGACGTACACCTACAGCTCGCTTGCCTGGTTCCGCGAGATTCCACAGCTAGTCCCTGGCGCTTTTCGCTTGTTCGTCAACATGATCAGTCAGAAGCAGTAATGCCCCATCCACTCCGGGCCAACCGTGGGTCGATCCATGGCTACATCAATGAAATGCAAACGTACAGACCGCCATGATTGATATAGACATCAATCTGAATGGAATGGAGGAGTTGTTCATTGAGTAAGGGGAAACTTGCCAAGCTGTACACGATTACGACTGCAGCGGTGCTGGCCACGAGTCTGATTATGCCGGTAGCACCCGAGACCGCCCATGCAGACCGCGGGGTTGTCGACCTGTGGAAAGCCATCAAGCCGCTCACCACGATTGCCAGTGCGATGAACACCGGAGCACATCCGGACGATGAGCACAGTTCAATGCTTGCGTATTTGTCGCTTGGCAAAGGGGTGGACACATCCAGTGTCATTGCGAACCGAGGCGAGGGAGGACAGAACGAGATAGGCAGCGAGCTGGGCAATGCGCTGGGGATCATTCGTACCCGCGAATTGCAGGAAGCTTCCAAAATCACGAACATCCATCTGGAGAACCTCAGTGAAAAAATCGATGACCCTATTTTTGACTTCGGCTTTTCCAAAAGCCCGGATGAAACCTTACAAAAATGGGGCGAGGATGTCGCGTACGAAAAGCTCATCCGCCGTATCCGGACACTGAGACCCGATGTCGTGATTCCCGCATTTTTGAACGAACCTTCGACTCACGGTCATCACCGCGCGATTAATGTCATTACGGTACGGGCATTCAAGGATGCCGCAGATCCAAACGTTTTTCCACAGCATGCAAAGGAAGGCTTGGCTCCGTGGCAGGTGAAGAAGCTGTATCTGCCTGCAAAGGAAAAGGATTACACAGTAAAGGTGCCTGTTGGCGACTATGACGAAATTTATGGCGCCTCTTACGTCCAACTCGGCGAAGAATCCCGTTTCATGCACAAGAGCCAGGGCATGGGACGTCACTATGACGAGGGGCCAAGCTTCAATTATTACAAGCTCGATCAATCCATCGTAGAGACAAAAGACAAGGAAGCAGACTTTTTTGAGGGAATTGCCTATTCGTTTGATGATTTAGCGAAGGAAGTTGCCAGCCAGTCTGGCGGGGAAAAAGTCGCAGGCGAACTGAAAAAGCTGGAAAAGGATGCCGCAGAGGTCATTGCTGCGTACCCAAGCTTTGCCTCCGTAGCCAAGGAAGCGCATGAGATGCTGGCGGATGTGGAAAAAGCGACGGCAGCAGTCGAATCGTCCTCCTTGCCAACTGACACGAAAACAGACTTGCGCCATCGTTTGGGAGTGAAAAAATCCCAGTTGAACAAAGCCAGTGCCGAAGCGCTCTCGCTCGTAACCAAAGTAAAGCCTGAGACAACCGAACTGGTAGCAGGCCAAACGACAAAAGTTACGGTCACGGCATACAACGGCGGCCAAGCAAAAGTCGGGAAGATCAATCTCGCGCTGAATGTACCAAAAGGCTGGCAAGCCAAGCCGCAATCGACAACGAGCTTCTCATCGCTCGGCTACAATCAGACGGTGAAAACGACCTTTGATGTTACAGTTCCTTCTGATGCTGCTCTGTTCCAACCGTATGCCGCTCCTGCCATTACAGCTGACGTCAGCTACAGCTTTGCAGGCTCGACGGCGCATAGCCATGTGACACCAGCAGATGCCATTGCAGTTCTTCCATCTTTTTCTATGGTGCTGAGTCCAAATGCGACGGTTTTGAATACGCAGAAGCCAGAGGAGCCAATCCCGGTCAAGGTTACGGTGAAAAACTACAATCCAGGTGCAGCGAAAACAACCATCTCTCTCGATGTGCCAAAAGGCTGGAGTGTGGAGCCACAAGCAGCACCGCTCGCCTTTGAAGCCAAGGGAGAAACGAAGTCGGTTGCCTTTACGGTCAATGCAGATGCTTCGGTCCAACCGGATAAGTATACGGTGACTGCAGTAGCGTCTGGCAGTGGTAAAGAGAGCCGACACGGAGCCCAAGTCATCCGTTACCCGCATATCGGCACGACTTACTTTGTTCAACCAGCGACTCTTGCCATCCAGGCATTTGACCTGAAGGTGCCGGAAGGTTTGAAGGTCGGTTACGTATCCAGTGGCTTTGACAATATCGATCAGTATTTATCCCAATTGGGAGTCGATGTGACGAATCTGTCGGCAAAAGACATCGAGTCTGGCGATCTGGATCAATACGATACGATCGTGCTGGGTATTCGCGCTTATGGTTTCCGGCCAGAGCTGATACCTTCGAATGCCCGCTTGCTGAAATACGTGGAAAACGGTGGAAATCTGGTCGTACAATACCACAAGCCAGAGGATAAATGGAAGCCGGAGCTGGCACCTTATCCGATCAAAATCGGTGCTCCGCTGATTCAATGGCGTGTCACAGACGAAACCTCCAAAGTGACAGTATTGGCGCCTGATCATGCTTTGTTCCATTCGCCAAACAAAATCACGGAGAAAGATTGGGACAACTGGATTCAGGATCGTTCCGCTTACAACCCATCCGAGTGGGGCAAGGAATACACAGAGCTAATCTCCAATGGAGATGAAGGCGAGAAGGAATTTACGGGTACGTACCTCACTGCCAAGTATGGAAAAGGAACGTATACCTACAGCTCACTTGTGTGGTATCGCGAAATTCCATTACTCGTACCGGGTGCGATCCGCTTGTTTGTCAACATGATCAGCCCACAGCAGTAATCATAGTAGAAGGGAAGGCGATCGTTCGGCGGTCGCCTCCTCCTAAAAGAAGATCAGACGCAAAAATAGAAGCAGCTTACGAATGGATAGGGAAGGAGATGCAAGAAAGATGAATTACAGAGAGCGAATTTTTCTACAGGAGGGAGCCAGCTTTCCTGGCAAGACATACGTGGAGGCGGTTTTGGAGCCTGCATTCAATGAAGCGAAGCACCATCTGCTGCATCCGATGATGGCGATTAACAAGGCACATTTGATCATGCTTCGTGAACAAGAATTGCTCACAGACGATGAGGCCAAAAGAATTGCTGGTGCACTGTGTGGGATCGAAATGGAAGAGCTGCGCCAATCGCATTACACCGGACAGTTTGAAGATTTGTTCTTTCAGGTAGAGAGCCGTTTGCTGGAACTGGCTCCTGATGTGGCAGGAAATCTGCATCTGGCTCGCAGCCGCAACGACATGGGGATTACCATTTACCGCATGGTGCTGCGTGAAAAATTGTTGGTGACCTTGGCTTCTGCCCTCTATCTGAAAGAGCATTTGCTCCTCTTTGCAAATGAGCATGCGGATACGATTATGATTGGCTACACACACACGCAGCAGGCGCAGCCGACGACAATGGCGCATTATATCATGGCGGCTACTGACATGCTCAGCCGTGATATCAAGCGACTGATCCAAGCCTATCACACAGTCAATCGCTCACCGATGGGGGCCGCGGCCTTGACGACTTCTGGCTTTGCGATCAGCCGGGAGAGGATGCGCGAATTGCTCGGATTTGATGAGCTGGTGGAAAATTCCTATGATGCAGTCTGCGGCGCGGATTATTTGGGGGAAGTAGCGACAGCCGTACAACTGGCAGCGATTAATTTGGGGCGTACGGTTCAGGATATGCTGCTGTGGTGCACACAAGAATTCGCGGGGTTAAAAGTCGCGAGTCCATACGTGCAGATCAGCTCCATCATGCCTCAAAAGCGAAATCCGGTTTCCTTTGAACATATGCGCTCTCTGTTGTCCAGTGCAGCAGGAAATGCGACGACAGTGCTTACGATGATGCACAATACGCCTTTTGGCGATATCGTGGATACCGAGGATGATATGCAGCCATACGCGTGGCGGAGCATGGGAGTGCTCGAGCAGATGTATCGCTTGATGGCGAGCGTTGTAGGTACAATGGAAGTGAACAAGGACGTCCTCCTGGAGCGGGCAAAGGGCAGCTTTGCGACCGTCACTGAGCTGGCAGATACATTGGTGCGCACGGATCAGCTTTCGTTCCGCAAATCGCATCATATTGTGAGTCGTGTGGTAAAAGAAGCGATGAGCGAGCAACTCGCTGCGAACCAAATCAGCTTGGAGCTGGTAAACCGTGCAGCCGTGGAAGTAATTGGGCGGGAGCTGTCGCTCACAGCAGAAGAGCTCAGACTGGCGCTTGATCCGGTTCATTTCGTAATGATCCGCAAGCTTCCTGGTGGACCCAATCCAGAGGAAATGAAGCGCATGATCGCCGCTCGCCAAGCTGTTCTCCAGCAGGAAACAGAATGGCTGGCACAGAAAAAACAGGCGATTGCGAATGTGATGAAAGGGTTAGATCAGATGACAGCTGAATGGAGTGTGGGGTAATGGCAATGGTGCGAATACCTCTTCTGGCAGTGGACGGAGGGGGCACCAAGTGTCTGGCGGTACTTGTGGACCGCTCCAGAAATGAAATCGGTGCAGGACGCTCCGGTTCATGCAATTATCAAGGGATCGGGGAGGAAGCGGCAGCTCGTGAGTTGGTTGCAGCGATCAGTCAAGCTCTGGACGATGCGATCGCTCGTCAAACAGTTGCCCCCTTTATGAGCGGGACTCCGACACTGGATGGACCAATCGAATGGGAAATCGAGTGCGCGGTGTTCGGGATCGCTGGCCTGGACACGGAGTATGATCGACAGGTGATCTCGCGGATGGTGAGCAAGGTGCTGCACCAGCTCGGTATTCGCGTCCAGCAGCTGATTGTGGAAAACGACGGGTTTGCGGCATTGCTCGGTGCCACCGGAGGCAAACCCGGCATTCTGGTCATCGCAGGCACAGGCTCGATTGCCTTTGGTGTAAATGATGAACAGGAAACAGCGCGAGCAGGAGGCTGGGGGCATCGAGTTGGTGACGAGGGCAGCGGCTACTGGATCGGAAAGCAAGCGATTATGGCGGTATTAAAAGCAGCGGATGGCCGCGGCGAGCCGACTGTATTGAAGAAGCTGCTCCTCCCGCACGTTGGACTGGGACGCGTAGAAGAATTGTTTAACTGGACGTACAGTGAGCATTATTCCGTCGAGAAGGTAGGAGAGCTGTCGCCGTTGGTCAGTCAAGCGGCACTTGCTGGCGATAAGGTGGCAGCAGCTATCTTGCAGGTCGCAGGCGAAGAGCTTTTCGATGCTGCTCGGGCGGTCATTGATACATTGCAAATGAAAGCCAAGCCGTTTCAGATGATCATGCAGGGAGGCGTTTTGCAAAACGATGATCGCGTGCGAGAGATCGTCGTAGAGCGCGTCCGAGAGTACGCTTCACAGGTCGTCATCGAAAATGCGCAAAACGATCCGATTTACGGTGTCATAGCAAAAGGATTGGCTTATTTAAAACGCCAATCGGGAGGCAAGTGAGGTGCCAGAAATGAAAAAAGTAATGGTCGTCTTTCCCCATCCGGACGATGAGTCTTTTGCCTGCGGGGGAACGTTGGCAAAGTGCAAGGACGCCGGACATGAGACATGTTATTTGTGCATTACCTCCGGCTGCAAAGGACGCAGCGGTCCATTCGATATCGATTGTAGAGAAAAGCTGGCAAAACATCGAGAGCTAGAGCTGAAAACAGCGGCGGAAGTGCTCGGAATCAGTCGTCTCGAATTGTTCCGGTACCCGGATGGTTCCCTGCAAAATGCCGATCTGGATGAGCTGGTGGGTAAGATTCGGGAAGCGATAGAGGAATGGAAGCCCAATGTCGTCGTTACGTTTCCGCCGGACGGGGTAACGGGTCATCCCGATCATATCGTCACGTGCGAGGCGACGACGCGAGCGGTCGAACAAGCCGAAGCGAGCTTAACTCCGGCAGAATATCCTGATCTGTACTATGTTTCGATCCCGCACTACTACGATCATTGCCCGGATCATGGTCCAAAGCCAGCGGTTCCGATTACAGGCAAGGTCGATATTTCGGGCTATCGGACACAAAAAGGAGAGGCGCTGAAGGCTCACCTCAGTCAGGAGTACTCCGTGAATCGCGCTTATCCAGGTGTGATCGATGGGGACTTTGGCGTCATTGGCTGCTATGAGTACTTTACTTTGGTGCGGTCAGCGGGCAAGGCGATTGAGCCAGTTAGTGTGGGTGGCAGTATTCCTGTCATCGAGCTATAGTCTAAAAAGTAGAAAGGGCTGACCAGCATGATTTTTGCTGGTCAGCCTTTTTCATTGGATAGACCATCAGTCGGATTGTTTTGCCCTGCTAGATTTGCTTACAATGTGGTCAGAAGCAATTGGAAATCAAAGGGAGAGAAGACATGTCGCACAGAGTCTATGTATATAACGTCAGTGAACCTTCTCAAGCGCAAGGCAACGACACGATGATGGTGGAATGGGGCTATGAGGTCCCCCTACTTTTGCAGCCGCTTTTCATAGAAGGTGGTTTGATCGCCGGAAACAATTACAACAACCATACCGAACCGGACAATTCCGGACTCTATTACGACGCACAGGCAGGCATCGAAAACGTAAAGCGATTCTACGATTTCCTGGAGAGACAGGAGGGGCTAATCCGTAACAAAGAAGCATTTTTGGAAGCGAGAAATCAGCTTTTCAGCTATCTGGAAAAACGAAAGCTTCCGTATTTTCACATCGATGCCTGGGACGTATTCAATATGGATGACATCCCTCATGATGAGCAGGCGGAAAGTTTGCGCGCCAATATTGCCCATAACAACGAGATCATGACAAAGGCAATGGACAACGATGACATCTCGCTATTGAATTACTCCGAATTGATGGATGTGAACCCGGGCTTTCGTTCTTTTGCCGAGCTGCTCAATTATGAGGACTACCAATTCGGCTGGGGACACATCTGGCAGCCTTATGAAGAACAGCCAGACGTGGAGATTTTTGAGGAAGCTGGCTTGCTTGGTCTCAAAGACGCAGAGGGAAACGTATTGCTTGCCCCTCAGTTCGATGCCTTTTACGATTTCGCTTCCGAAGATCTCGCCGTAGTCGCTAGAGATGGCAAATATGGCTATGTACATAAATCCGGGAGAATCGTCATTCCGTTGGAGTGGGAGGATGCCTACGATTTTGAATACGGCTCTGCTGGCGCCATTGTCAAACGAAACGGTCGATATGGTCTGATCAATCTGGAAGGCCAAACGATTGTCCCTACTCACTATGAAGAGTTAGAACTGCTTGATTACCAAGGATTTTATACGGCGAAGAAAGACGGAAAGTGGGGCGTGCTGGACCAAGCTGGTTCTGTAACGATAGATTTTGAGCATGAAGAAGCCTTCAAGTGCGGGGACGGATTTTACCATACAGCGGTAAAAGGCAGGAAAAACCGGAAAATCTTTAATGAATATTGGCAATACGTCGGAGACTTCCCGTTGACGGCGCTGGAACATATTGGCGAAGGGCTCCTTCTCGTCAAACCGCACAAGGATGCAAGTCACAGCACCTTGTACAAAAAAGACGGCATTGTCGGCGCATCCGGCTTCGATAAACTGAATAGGCAAACCTATTTTCCGAATCTGCTCGTCCTGCGCAAGGGAAAGAAGTACGCCGCTTACGGCAAACAGCAGGAGAGCCTGCTGTTGCCCTATGAATACGATGAACTGATTGATTTGCAGGTTTATACGGAGGCAGGGCAGGGCAATCAGGTGCTGGCGAAAAAAGATGGAAAGCTAGGCGTTTTTCATGGAGATGCCGATCAGCCAGCGTGGTTATTCCCCTTAGACGATTATGAAAACATTTTTTGGCTGCATCAGGATGCGTATGCTTTGAAGAGAAATGGATTATGGAGCATTGCCTTATCGCCGGAAAAGCGATGGAGTGATTTCGAATTCGATCTGGTGGTGAAAAAGGATCTGGTCGAGGGTTTTGCTTATGCCTTCAAGGGCCACGACGTTTATTTAGTAAGCGAGTACGGGCTGTCGAGGGCAGATAAAACGCTCGTGCTGGAGGATGTCGAAGATCGTTATTACAGCAATTGTTTTGATGCCGAGGTTCGGAAGCGACTGTTGGCCTATGCCAAAGGGGAGCAATCCGCTGGTGACAGCATAGATCAGTACACGCCGGTAGAAACATTGTACAACCTGGGCATGGAAGCGTATGAAGCAGGCGATTATGAGAAAGCCATTCTGTACGATACGCTTGCTGCTGAAAAGGGCTATGCCCCATCCATGAACAACCTTGCGCATACGTATTACAATCTAGAAGGCTTCGTCGATGCTGATAAAGCTTTTTACTGGTATGAATTAGGGGCTGCGGCAGGCAACCACCATGCTATGAATGGATTAGGCTGCTGCTATCGACACGGGATAGGCACGGAGCCTGATGCCGATCAGGCAATATACTGGATGGGCAAGGCGGCAGAACACGGTCATGCGCTGGCTCACAACAATCTTGGCGCCACCTATTATGACGGGGAGCTGGTGCCGCAAGATTTGGACAAGGCTCTCTGGCATTATGAACAGGGGGAGTTATTGGGCTCGCCGGCTTTTGAGTGGCTTGGCTACCTGCACGATTCAAAAGGAGACTTCGAAAAGGCGCTGCATTATTATCACCAAGATTACGAAGCAGGCGGCGATTTCAGTGCCTATAATTTGGGAATCTTCTACTATAATGGCTACGGTACAGCCAAAAATATCGACGCCGCCATCACTTATTTTCATGCTGCTTTGGAAAGAGATTACCCGCATGCACATATCGAACTGGCAAGAATTTACCGGAATGAAGCGCAATATGTGGATGAGCTTCTGGCGAAACATCACCTCGAAGAAGCAGAGAAGGCGGGTCTTGATATCCCTGAGGAGCTCACACAATCGTAGAAAAAGCAAATAGCGGATCGACAGAAAAAGTCGTCGGTCCGCTTCCTACTAACCGGCATGCTAAACAATGGCTTCCACTTCAATCTCAACGAGCAGACGCGGGTCAATCAATGCCTTGACCTCAACCATTGTAGCGACAGGCTGAATCTCGCGGAAAAACTCCCCGTGTGCTTTTCCGATCTCTTCCCACTTGCTGATATCCGTTACAAACATCCGCGTTCTGACCACATGAGACAAATCAGCATCTAATTCTCGCAATGCTTTTTCAATCGTTTCCAGGATGAACCGCGTTTGTTCATAGGCATCGCCCACACCAACGACTTCTCCGTCCTTCATGGCGGTGGTACCAGCTACTTCAATGCGGTCTCCTACTCGGATTGCGCGGCAATATCCCACGACAGGCTCCCAAGGTGAACCCGTGAATATTTTCTTCCGATTCATAGTAGAATGTCCCCTCTCATTTCCGCAATAATTGGAATATACTACAAAAGGAAAGGGAGTGGAGTGGTTTATGGACTTTTTTCTCACCCTTTTTCCAAGTGCAAGTGCTTGATCCACACTGCGTTTGGTCATGAAGAATACATTCGTGTGGCAAATAAGCTAAGTTCTCATGGCATTCGTTTTCGGACACGCATTCACTCTCATGCGCTGCGTCATTTAGGGGGAGACATGGAGATGCTGCCCCAAGAAGATCATAAGCAATATGATATCTATGTTGCGAGAAAAGACGAACACCAAGCACATTCGGCGATACATGCTCGCTGATAGATACCTGTACGAACCCGAATAACCTTCGATATAATGGTTGGGATTCGTATGAAAATGGTAAACCGAGGAGGAACCAGTATGTCCGTACTAGAGGCACTCAAAAGCAGAAGAGCCGTACGTAACTATATTCCAAAAGAAGTAGAAACCGAAAAAATCCAAGCGTTGCTAGATTGCGCTGTGTTGGCCCCGAACGACCGCTTGCGTCAGCCGTGGCATTTTTACGTGATCAGAGGAGAAGCGAAGCTGCGGTTCGAGGCAATCGCGAAGGAATTTTTGCTGGAGCGTTTTCCGACCAAGCCGAATCTCGTGCAGGATTCCTTAACCGTCCTGGAAAAAACACCGCTCGTCATTGTCGCGACTGCTGATGTGATCCCAGGGGATGAAGCATCCTCAGAGGATAACGAATACGCGGTTTGCTGCGCGATTCACTCCATGTGGCTGGCAGCGAAGGAACTCGGACTTGGCATGGTATGGCGCACGAGAGGAATCGGCTTGGTTCGCGACGAACGCTTGCTGCAATTCCTCGGATCGCCTGAAAATAAAAAGGTCGTGGGCACACTGTTCATTGGTTATCCCGAGGCAGATGCTCCTGAGACGAGTCGGGTGGCAGCGGAAGAAAAGACGACCTGGCTGTAATGCTCCAGCTGGCTTCTTTGAAAAAAACACGGAACGGAAAAGAAAAACTGGGTGAGCACTGTAGTTGTTTGCAACTAAGTCCCCCCACGCACGTATAAATGGGTAAGGTTACACCGTACATAACGAGGGGAGCTGTTAGATCATGTTTGGAAAGCTTGCCGCAGACGCGCTTGGCTTGAGCAATGTAGGAATCGTGGTAAAACCAGCAGATTACGACAAGGTGGACGCTGATGATTACATCATGCACGAGGACAATGAGAAAATCTATTTTTTGATCAAATCAAAGTCCGATGAGTACTGCTTCACCAATCTGGGGCTGGTTCATCTGGATGGAACGAGTGCCACCAGCAAAAAACGAATGCTGCGCCGCTATTCCTACCATACACACCCAATCTCTAACGTGTATTTGGAAACAGCCGGAACCGTCGATTTGGATGTAGAAATCAAGTTCACGATGGGCAATGAGCACTACTCAATCGATGTCAACAAAAAGCATTTGGAGGAGCTAAAAGACCTCTACAAAGCCCTTGTGAAGATCGCCTCGATTATGCACGATAACGAACTTGCGCTCCAGCATGCAAAAGAAAGCCTCCACGTCGCCCAAAGCACTTTGGGTCGCGTAACTGGCCAGCAAGCAGACGTAGCTTCACAATTCAAGTCCATCAACCAATACACCTTCGATTGGCTGGAGGACATCCGATACAAGTATGTCGTTAAAGACTTTGGGAAAGTCTTTGAAAAATATATTCATAACTAAAAAGGAAGAGCCTCTTTCAAAGAGGCTCTTTTATATTCAAGCGAAATCTTCGTCAAGCTTCTACTCTTACAAGTAGTTCAAAACGAGCAACCCAAACAGCTGTACGGGAAGGAGTGTCACATGTTTGGAAGGAGACCGCCCGAACAAAGTGAGGATATAGGCGACTGGAAAACATGTGGCACTCCTTCCTCCCGACCACATTAGCAAGAAGACCAAGCTCTTTCGAGCTTTACTCCTTGTGCAAAA
Organism: Brevibacillus sp. NRRL NRS-603; assembly: GCF_003013445.1. Taxonomy (NCBI): domain Bacteria; kingdom Bacillati; phylum Bacillota; class Bacilli; order Caryophanales; family Paenibacillaceae; genus Brevibacillus; species Brevibacillus sp. NRRL NRS-603. Next base: position 30,412 of record NZ_PXZN01000009.1, read on the forward strand.
GCTTGCCGATCTTGAGCGCCAGCTGGATTTGGAGCAACTCCTCCGAGTTTTTCAAATCCATGTTCAAAATCTCTTTGATCTTCTCGATCCGGTAAATAAACGTATTGCGGTGAATGAACATCGCTTTCGCCGCTTCACTGACGTTTTGATTGTATAGAAAGTAATTGTCCAAGGTCACCATAAGGCTGGTGCCTAACTCTTGATCATGCTCGTACAGTTTCCCCAGACGCTTCAAAAAGAAGTCTTCCAGTTCAATGTCCTTAATGTTGGAACCAAGGAAATGATAGACGGAGTAATCATCGAAATGAGAGACGTCGCCCTTGCTGTTGAACTTCTGCATCAGGCGGATCGCTTCGTGTGCTTCGGAAAAGCTTTTATGCAGCGAAGCGATGTTTTTATACTGACGTCCAACTCCAATAAAGAACAAGGTTTTCTTGATTTTATCCACGAGAGCGCTGTACAGCTCATTGGCGAATTGCTTGGCTTCACTTGCAGACACCACAGGACGATGTTCATTTTGTCCGATGAGAATGATGATCCGATTGTTCCGATAAAAGCAGGTGATTTCTCCGGGAGCTTTGTTTGAATAGTCATACACGAGATCCACGCATTTTTTGGCGATCCGATCCAGCTCGTACTTGCGATCGATTATATCCTCCAAATTTTCCAACTCAACAGGCTCGATATTAATAATCATACAAAAATACATGTAGCTCGATTGCAGTCCGTGCAAATCACATAAGGTTTGCAGCGAGTCAGCCGAAGTAATTTTACCGGTGAGCAAGTCATCGAAAAAGTCTTGTCTGATCTTCAGCTTCACTTCCTCGATTTCCCTCGCCTTGATCCGCTCCAGCGCCACGATGGTGGACGCCTGTTCCAGTACGATGTAGTCAAATTCAGTCAGCTCCCACACGGTTTGCCAGACGACGATGTATCCGTAGATGTGGTTGGCAACGGCAACGGGTAAAATTCTACATTTAATCTCGTAATCTTTCGCATGGTAGATACGCTTGATCGACTTTTTGATCTGGCTAATATTTTTCGGGACGGAATCGGTGAAGTCACGGGTAAAAACAGGTCTGTTTTTGATCAAGGTCAGGCAGGAGTCAAGCGGAATCGGATTGTGCCAGATTTCCGTGTAATGAAGCAGATTCCAGTCCTGATCCAGTATAAGGATCGGGTTGTTGATCGTCTCGGACAGCTCGGAAGCGATACGATCCAGTCCGCCACCTTCCAGCGCAATGCGAAACAGGGCGTTATGCATGTCCAATGTTTTGCGGTTCAACAAATCGTAGCGCCCGGAGGCTTTCTCGTTAATAATGGCAATCACTTTAGACAGCGTGTATTCAAAAGGCAGGGCCAAGAGCGGCAGTCCATACTTGTTGGCGTGATCAATCATGTTTTGCGGGATTTGATCGAAATAGCGATGCATCTTGATGCAGAGCCCAGAGCAGTTGATTTCCGCCAGTTCTTTGATGATTTTATTTTGCAGCTCGGGATTGTCCTTGAAAATATATCCGGTGGAGAGCAGTAATTCATTGGAAGACAGCCAGTCAAAAGCATCCGGGTTCTCCATGATGTTGACGATGGAGATGACGTTATTGATGCCTTGCTCTCCAGCGATGATTTTGATGCCGTCTATGGATTGAATGGTTAGCAAATCTTTGATGGTCAGCACCCTGTTCACTCCTTTGCCACAAAGGGACTCCTGTAATTGTGCAATGTGCACAAGTGAACCTCAATTTTTTTAGTTTCCATACACAATGACGATTCCATTCACCCTGTCTAGAATAATGATGTAAGTACGGGGGCTTGTCTAATTATTTTTTAAAAAGCAAGCACTCAGCCAATCTTGGCAGGTTGTTCAATCACGAGATCATGGAGGGCTTACTATGACAGACAAAAGCGTAGTACAAGCATTTCTCGAGGCAGCGGCTGAGGGGAATATCGAAGCACTGAAAAAGCATCTGGAGCAGGGTGTAGATATTAACGCAAGAAACAGACAAAAGCGTACAGCGATTCTGACTGCTGCCATGAACGACAAATTGGAAGCGGTATCGTTTTTGGTAGAAGCGGGTGCAGATGTAGATTTGCAGGATGAGACATGCTTCAACCCGTTCTTGTTCGGTTGCATCAACGGCAAGCTGGAGCTTGTCAAAATGATGATCAAGGCAGGAACAAACCTGGAGCTGTTGACTCGTTTTGGTGGCGTAGGGATTACCCCAGCGTGCGAAAAAGGTCACGTGGACATCGTGCGTGAGCTCGTAACGACGACTGACATCAATGTAAACCATACCAACTTTGTAGGTTGGACACCACTCATCGAAGCGATCATCTTAGGGGATGGCGGCGAGAAGCAACAAACGATCATCAAACTGTTGATTGAGCATGGCTGCAATGTGCACATGGTAGATAAATACGGCGTAACACCGCTTGAGCTTGCGAGAAGAAAAGGCTACACCGAGATCGAAAAAATCTTGCTGGAAGCAGGAGCGAAGTAAAGCGTCCCATGTACATCCAGGCGTTGTCTGGCGATGCTGGTTTCCTTGAGCGTTTGGCACGAGCAAACTTTAGCGGGGGCGTACACAGTATTTTTGAGCGCACGATCAATCTGATATGCAGCGAAAACGGGGAATTGTACACCATTGGCAACCATCAGCTAGACAATGCACCGAACACGCTCATCATTGATGTAAAGGGCTTTTCAGAGCTGGGGCTGTCCGTTAACGCTCCGGTCATGACGGAAGATAGCACGCTCGTTATCGGAGCGGATTTGCGAATATGGATTCAGCAAGCAACAAAGTGGGAAGGTGAACTCCCTTCCTATCCTTGTGACATAGAAGGCGTAGATGTATTGCGCAGAAATGTGGCGTTCACGAAAAACTACGTGGACGTATACGGCAAGACGGGGGGCATGAAGATGTCCTCCCAACCTGCCAGTCCGTTTGAGAAAGAGATGTCCCGTATGCTGATTCAGCGTGCAGGCATGCTTTCCGACGATCTGGCGAACAAACGCATAGAGTCAGCTACTCAGCATGCGATAAGTCTTATCGGACTGGGGCCGGGGCTAACGCCATCGGGTGACGATTTTTTAGTGGGATTGTGCAGTGTATACAAAATGCAAAACATTTCCTCTTGTTTGTCATGCCCATTTTTCGATGAAATCGTCCGTTCATCCCAAACATTAACGAACGAAATCAGTGCGATCACGCTGAAAAAAGCAGCCCATGGACAAGTAAGAGAGTCGCTAAATGACTTACTTTCATGCATGGTGTCCGGCTCTGTGGAAGAGCTTGTCCCTGCCTTAGACAAAATCATCGGGATCGGCTCGTCGTCAGGTACGGATATCCTGCTTGGCATCCTATGTGGTTTGGAACGAAATCTAGAAGCTGGAGGTAACGTATGTCTACCAAAGTCGTAATCAAGCAAAGTACGTATTTTGACTCGGTATCCCTGATGTCTCTATCTACAAAAGCGAATCAAATTGAAGGTGTCGAACAAGCGGTTATCGCGATGGGCACCGACATGAACAAAGAGGTATTGAAAAACGTAGGCTTGCTCACACCTGAGCTGGAAGCAGCGAAAACGAGCGACTTGATGATCGTGGTGAAGGCGGCGACAGACGAGCTGTGCGAGAGCGCTCTCATCGCCATCGAAGAGCTGTTCAAGAAAAAAGGCGGCAGCAAATCTGCAACGGAGATCAAATACTCCACGATTGATTCTGCAGCAGCAAGCATTCCAGAGGCAAACCTCGCTGTCATCTCGGTAAACGGTGCATTTGCGGCGAGAGAAGCGAGAAAAGCATTGGAAAACGATCTGCATGTCATGCTGTTCAGCGACAACGTGAGCATCGAGGAGGAGATCGCTCTCAAGCAATTTGCGCATGAAAAAGGCCTCTTGATGATGGGACCTGACTGCGGTACTGCGATAATCGGCAATGTGGCACTGTGCTTCGGAAACGCTGTGAGAAAAGGAAACATCGGGATCGTAGGTGCATCTGGTACAGGCAGTCAAGAGGTGAGCGTGCGTATTCACGACTTCGGCGGCGGTATCACGCAGCTGATCGGTACAGGCGGTCGCGACCTCTCAGAGCAAGTCGGCGGCATCATGATGCTCGATGGAATCAAAGCACTGGAAGAGGATGAGGCGACAAAGGTCATCGTGCTCATTTCCAAGCCACCGGCACCAAGTGTCCAGGAAAAAGTGCTGGCACAGGTGAAAAGCTGCAAAAAACCTGTGGTTGTGTACTTCATTGGTGGAGAAGAGACAGCAGTTCTGGAAGCAGGCGGACATTTTGCCAAGACGAGCAAGGAAGCAGCCATCAAAGCAGTTGTGCTGGCTGGTGCCAACGAAGACGAGCTTAACAAGCGCGCACTCAACTGGCCGCTGATTGAAGAAGTCCGGGCAAAGCTGACACCTGAACAAAAATACATTCGCGGGCTGTTCTGCGGCGGTACGCTGTGCGACGAAGCCATGTACCTCGCGATGGACAAGTATGAAGACGTATACAGCAACATCCAAAAGAAAGCGGACTACAAGCTGAAAAACATCCATGAGAGCAAGGCTCACACTTTCCTTGACATGGGCGATGACGACTTTACAAATGGCAAGCCGCACCCGATGATCGATCCTTCCACGCGCATCGCGAGATTTTTGGAAGAAGCAAAAGATCCTTCTGTCGGCGTCATTTTGATGGACTTCATCTTGGGCTTTGGTTCCCACGAAGATCCTGTCGGCGTGATGCTGCCAGCGATCATCGAAGCAAAAGCGCAGGCTGCCAAGGAAGGCAGACACCTGGAAATTCTGGGCTATGTGTTGGGGACTGACCTCGATACACCGAACTTCGATGAGCAAGTGAAGAAGCTGATGGATGCGGGTGTAACGATTGCGAGCAGCAGCACGAACGCAGGTCTTCTGGCTAGAGAATTTGTTGCGAAAGGGGAATAATCATGAGCAAAATCAACGAGCTGTTTAACGGGAAAATTCATGCGATCAATGTAGGGATCGAGTTTTTCAAAGACGATATCATCAAGCAAAATGCGAATGCGTCTCATCTGGATTGGAAGCCACCAGGCGGCGGAAAGCCTGAGCTGATCAACGCTCTCGACAGACTGGAAAATGCAGCTGTCGCTGATAAAATCGCTGCGGCAAACAAGCTGGCAGTAGAGCGTATCATCAACTCCCAGCCGATGCTCGTTGGCTTCGACCAAGCGATCAATGTGGTGCCAGGCATGACCAAAACCACGATTCTGCACGCAGGTCCGCCTATTACTTGGGACAAAATGTGTGGAGCAATGAAAGGTGCTGTAACCGGAGCAATCGTATTCGAAGGCTTGGCAAAAGACATCGAGGAAGCTGAACAGGTAGCTGCTTCCGGCGCAATCACGTTCTCTCCATGCCACGAACACAACTGCGTAGGCTCCATGGCAGGTGTGACATCCGCTTCGATGTTCATGCATGTGGTGAAAAACAAGACGTATGGCAACGTCGCTTACACCAACCTCAGTGAGCAAATGGCTAAAATTTTGCGCATGGGTGCCAACGATGAAACTGTCATCGCTCGTCTGAACTGGATGCGGGATGTTTTGGGGCCAATGCTGCGTAATGCAATGAAGATTGCAGGTGAAATAGATCTGCGTCTCATGCTGGCGCAAGCACTGCACATGGGTGACGAATGCCACAACCGCAACAACGCAGGTACGAGCTTGTTGATTCAAGCGCTGACTCCGTACATTTTGGAGACAGATTTCACAAAAGAGCAAAAGCGCGAAGTATTCGAATTCGTAGCGAGCAGCGATTACTTCTCTGGCCCAACATGGATGGCGATGTGCAAATGCGCGCTGGATGCAGCACATGGAATCGAGAACAGCACGATTGTTACCACAATGGCCCGCAATGGGGTAGAGTTCGGTATCCGTGTAAGCGGCATGGCTGGAAACACCTGGTTTACCGGACCAGCACAAAAGGTAATCGGTCCGATGTTTGCAGGCTACAAGCCAGAGGATTCCGGCTTGGATATCGGGGACAGTGCGATCACCGAAACATACGGGATCGGCGGCTTCGCGATGGCAGCAGCTCCAGCGATTGTTGCGCTCGTAGGCGGAACGGTTGAAGAAGCGATCGGCTTCTCCACCACGATGAAGGAAATTACGACAGCAGAAAATCCAAACGTCACGATTCCACTTCTGGACTTTAGCGGAGTACCGACAGGAATCGATATTCGACAGGTGATCCAAACAGGCATTCTGCCGATTATCAACACCGCCATTGCGCATAAAGACGCAGGTATCGGCATGATCGGTGCGGGTATTACATATCCGCCAATGGAAGCTTTCGAAAAGGCATTGCTCGCAGTAACGGAAACGATTAGCGAATAGCTTTTCATCCTAGGTGACTCAGCTTTCGCAGCAAAAGAAGGTTGCGAAAGCTGGGTTGAAAGAGGAAGGTGAATGAACATGGGACAAGCAAACGTAAAGGAATCATATGAAGAATTCAAGTCCTATGGATACGCGGACGATATTTTGCCAAAGACTTCCGAAAATCGAGATTGGGGCACCTTTAACTACGTGACCGTATGGATGGGCGCTGTGCATAATCTCATGTCGTACATGACGGTAGCCGGATTCTTTGTCCTCGGATTATCTGTTCCGCAAGTCTTGTGGGCAGTCATGCTTGCTGCCTTGATTGTTTCGGCTGGCTATGTGTTGAATGGCTATGCGGGAACGAAGTACGGGATTGGCTATTCGATGCTGTTGCGCAGCTCCTTTGGTGTAAAAGGCTCGATCATTCCTGCTATATGTCGCGGGCTTATCGCTGGTGTTGTGTTTTTTGGGACAAAAACAATTATTGGAGCACAATCCTTTAATGTCATTTTTGAAAAAATATTCCCTGGCTATATGAGTATGGTTCCGGGCTTTGATTTTCTCGGATTAGATTTCCCGACCATGCTTTCTTATGTGATCCTCTGGGTCATTACAGTTGGATTGTTTTTAGGTGGAATGAAAATTCTCAGTCTGTTTAGTAAATGGTCTTCACCGATCATCTATATTTTCATCGTAGGTGCAGCGATTTGGGCGATCAGCGTTGCTGGCGGATTTGGTCCAATCTTTGCTTATGCTCCTGCCAAACCGATGGAGAATTGGCTTGTATTTATCGCATGTGTAAGTGCATTGGTATCGAACTGGGGTGGCCCGATTGTCAATATCGCAGACCTTACGCAAAGGGCAAAACACCCGAAAGCTCCGATGATTGGTCTGCCGCTTGGAATGATTGCATCCTACATCCTGTTTGGTATTACGTGTGTAGGATTGTTGGTTGGAACGCAGATCGCGTTTGGCATCAAAGACTTTAATGTCGTCGCTGCCATTGATCAAATTGGGAATCCTGTTGCCGTCATTATTTTGTTGCTGGCACTGAATATAGGTTCGACGAGCTATGTTGTGTTTGGGAATTTGCTTCCATCTGGACTGCAAATGACAGCGCTTCTTCCGAAAATGTTTACAGTGAAATCAGCGGCTATCTTGACAGCTGTATTGGGGACTGTCATTTTACCTTGGAAGCTGGTGGACGGCACGGCTGCGCTGTATATGTTCTATAGCTTTATCGGTTCCATGTACGGTCCTATTACGGGGATCATGCTGGTCAGTTTCTTTATTGAAAGAAAAAGAAAGCTAGATTTATCTGCTATCTACGTAAAACCAGGTGAACACGGTGAATACAAAAACGGATTAAATATGGTGGCATGCGGCGTACTGATCGTCAGCTTCTTGATTACGCTATCCGGCTCTTTCTTGCCAAATGTGCCACTGTTGGCAAACATCAGCAAGTCAGCATTCCTTAGCGGGTCGATCATATCCGGCGTCTTATATGCGCTGTGCTATAAATGGAACAAAACAAGCACGATCACGCAGAGTGAAACAACTGCAAAAGTATCTTAACAAAGGGAGAAGTGCCCAGTGGAAAAACTCGTAATTGTGGCAATCGGCGGCAACTCATTGGTTAAGGATAAGGGTCGCAACACAATTCAAGACCAATATGAAGCCGTCTGTGAAACCGCAGCAAATATAGCAGATATGGTGCAAGAAGGTTACAACGTTGTCGTTACTCATGGCAACGGACCGCAGGTTGGATTTGCTTTGCAACGATGCGAAATCGCCAATGAAGTGTCCGGAATGCCTACGATTCCCCTGGTCAATTGCGTGGCGGATACGCAGGGGGGAATCGGCTACCAAATCCAGCAGGCACTCACCAACGAATTTGCCAAAAGAGGAATCAACAAAAAAGTGGCGAGCGTCATCACACAGGTGGAAGTCAGCAAGGATGATCCGAACTTCCAGAATCCAACGAAGCCAGTCGGCTCCTTCTTCACGCTTGAGCAAGCGGAAGAGATGCGCAAAGAGCATCCGGACTGGGTATTTATCGAGGATTCCGGTCGCGGCTACAGAAGAGTGGTTCCTTCTCCAAAGCCAATCGACATCGTGGAAAAAGACGCAATCAAATCGTTGATCGAAACGGGATATGTGGTAGTCGCTGTTGGCGGCGGTGGTATTCCGGTTGTGAAAACGGACGAAAATACGTACGATGGGATTGATGCTGTCATCGACAAGGATTTTGCCACCAGCTTGCTGGCAGAGCAAATCGATGCACAGACATTGATCATTACGACAGGTGTTCCGCAGGTGTGCATTAACTTCGGCAAGCCGAATCAAAAGGCGCTGGAGCGCATCACGGTAGAGGAAACGAAGCAATACGTTCGTGAGGAGCACTTCGCAAAAGGCAGCATGCTGCCAAAAATCGAGGCAAGCCTGAGCTTTTTGGAGAAAAACGGGTCAAGTGTGATCATTACGAACCCAGAGAGCTTAAAGGACGCGATTACGAACAAAGCAGGGACACACATCGTAAAATAAAAGCCTCTTGAGGGAGGATGCAAGTCTATGGATTACATGAAGCTGGCAGTGGAAAAAACGATGGAAGGCATGAACAACAAGCTCGGCGGGCCTTTTGGAGCGGCTGTCGTGAAAGGGGACGAAATCATCGCCGTATGCAGCAATCGCATGATAGCAGATATGGACCCGTCCCAGCACGCAGAGATGGTAGCCATTCGCGAAGCGTGCAAGACGCTGGGCACGATGAATCTGACAGGCTGCGAAATTTACGCGACATGCGAGCCTTGCCCGATGTGCGTGGGCGCTATCATTTGGTCTGGCATCAAGGTTGTTCATTACTGCTCAACTGCGGAGGATGCGCATGAGAACGGTTTTTCGGATAAGCATCTTCGCGACTATTTTTCCGGTAAGGATCAGAGCGTTTTGAACATGATCAAGGTCGAGAAGCGTGAGGACTGCGATCAGTTGTTTACCCACTTTCATCAACTGAACAGAGAGTAGTGGGTAACTGAATAGCAGAATAGAAACACGGATGTAAGGGCCTTATAAGGGCCCTTTTTCTCTTTGTTATACTTTCCGCATATGGTAAGGTTACTATTTTTTCCAAACACCGTCTTATTGTGTGAGCTTCAACGTCAAGAAAAGATGGGGGATACACGTATGACCTCGACCTCTCAAAGGCGTTATCCTGTACTGGCAAGTAGCGCACTCCTAATAGCCACACTGCTCCTGTCACCAGCCTCGGGCACAGTCATGGCAAATCAGACAGGGAACCAACAAGCAGCAGCTCACCTTCCGGAAAATCAGTTAAGCGAAAAGGCAAAACGAACGGAGCAAAAGCTGCAAATGCTCTTCCCAGCGCTCGATGACACATCAAGACATATTACCTTGGAAACGAAAGACCAGCCTGTGTACAAGATCCTTTATGAAAAAAATAATGAATTCTTTGCCATAGCCAATATCCATGCAGAAACAGGAAAACTGCTTACGTTTCATTGGGATGACAAGGACCTTGAAAATCCTGATGACAAGCTGGCCTATAAGAGCGCCGATACCTTCATGGAGGGGTGGATCGGTGAAATGCGTAGCCTGTACAAGGTAACGCGGGTTCCTGCAGGGGATGTCATCTATAGCCGCTATGTAAATGGCATCGAGGTAGTTGGCGATGAGTTTCGATTGTCAGTAAACAGTGCGGGACAGGTAACTTACGTTTCGGCAGGAGAAAACACGCTGACAAACATTAATCCTGCTGATTTCCTCCCCCCAGCCCAAGCGATGAAGAAAGATCAGCTCAGTCGCTTTATCCCACCTCAACTGCAACTCATGTACATCCTTGATGAAAATAAAACCGATCTCGTCTACAACACTGTAGGCTCCCATTATTTGGACGCAGTAACAGGAGCTGAGTTGATCCCTAATCGGCAATACATAACCTGGAGGTGGAAACCAATCTCCCTCACACCTGGTGGAAAGGTAGTAAAGGTGAAGAATGAGCAGGAGGCAACCCGGATTTATGAAAGCGAGTTTGGTATCAGCTTGAAGGGAAGTACCTTCAACGGCGTCAGAGACGAGAAGGAAAGAGTCTATGTTTCCCCTGATGAAAATGAGGTTTTGTTTACGAAGGATGGCGTTGTGATCGGTTTTATAAGCAATTCGAACGCCGAACCCCAAAAAGGGAAGCCAACATTGTCGGAAAAGCAGGCTCTTGAGAAAGCTGTTCAGTTCCTGCAACCATATCTCAAACAAGAAGAAAAGGAGTTCTACTACATGGTGAATCCTGATACACAGAATCCACATGAGTATGTAGTAGAGTTTGTGCCATCTGTTGAGGGACTTCCGCTGATATACGGCCGAAGCATTGATATTGGTGTGAATGGAGTCACGGGGAAAATCACCGACTACTATCAAAAGCTCCACCAAAATCCCGCCAAGCTCCCGGATAAGAGGAAGGCTGTCTCCATAGATGCAGCAGCCAAGGCCTTGTCAGAGAAACCCACTGAACTGCTATACATCTACCCATTTATTAATGGAAAGAGATTGGCCAAACCGGTTCTTGCCTATTGCATAGATGGTAACAATATCAATGCCCTGACAGGTAAGGTCGAAGAGTAGGACTCAAGGATGTTGTCATGCAGAAACTGGTATGTTAAAATCGTGCTGACAATTAACGATAGGAGATGAAGAGGATAATGTAATCATTCTTGCCACTTTTTTAAAGAATAAAGCAGAATTTTTCTTATTCTTTATTGGCAAGATCGTTACCTTATTCTTTTCACTCAGAAAATATATCCTTTTTATACCCTGCAATGGGTTGGATGTGTCGTATTTTTTGAGCTACAGGAAAGGTAACTTTCTTGTAGCTCTTTTTTTATTCTGACAAGAGATAAGCCTAAACCATTTCTAGGAGGATGAAAGCGATGGAGATTGAGGTTGTAGATGATTATGTGAACCGGTTCCAATTGTGTGAAGCGGTTCACAAACAAATAAATCGGTTGCCGGAGATTTACCTATTTATCGACAGATGCACGTAGTAATCTGTCTGCAAACGTATGCGCTTTTTCTATATAGATGAATAACGTGTCATAGCGCCCATTGACGGTTGCTTTATATGGTTTCTCCGGCAGTAAGGAGAAGACATGAAACTAACCTCGAAATATGAAACGATTCGGCGAATATTGTCCGAATGCAAGCAGCCCGAGTATCGGTATGCTCAGATTATGGACGCCATTTTCAAGCAAAACATCGGCGAATACGAACGGATGACCATACTACCCAAATTTTTGCGCGACGAGTTGAACCGGATACTTGGTCCGAACGTTTGCAGTATCGCTCCGGTAAAGGAACTCACGTCGAAACAGGTTAGCAAGGTGCTGTTTGCGATTCCGGGCGACGAACAGGTGGAGGCTGTACGACTTACTTATGAGCGGGGGTGGAAATCGTATTGTATTTCCACACAGTGCGGCTGCGGATTCGGGTGCAAGTTTTGTGCTACCGGAACGATTGGTTTGAAACGAAATCTGACCGCCGACGAAATTACCGACCAATTGCTGTACTTTCGCTTGAACGGCCACTCTTTGGACAGCATCTCATTCATGGGCATGGGGGAGGCGCTCGCCAATCCGCATATTTTTGATGCCATGACGATATTGACCGACCCTTCTCTCTTTGCTTTAGGACATCGACGAATTACGATTTCCACGATCGGCCTGTTGCCGGGGATCGAAAAGCTGACGCAGGAGTTTCCCCAGGTCAATCTAACCTTCTCGTTGCATTCGCCTTTCGACGATCAGCGAAGCGAGCTGATGCCGATCAACGACCGATTCCCAGTCCGCGACGTACTGATGGCATTGGATCGTCACATCCGGGAAACAGGGAGAAAGGTGTATATTGCTTATATTCTTCTTCGTGGAGTAAACGACTCGACAGCGCATGCGGAAGCAGTTGCCGAGTTGCTAAGGGGAAGGGGATCTTGGGAACATCTCTACCACGTTAACCTGATTCCCTTCAATTCGACCGAAGTTACGCCGGACAGCTATCGGCAATCTGATCCTTCTCGGATTAAAGCGTTTGTTCGGATCTTAAAGTCAAAGGGGATAAGCGTCACGGTCCGAACTCAATTCGGATCAGACATAAACGCGGCATGCGGGCAGTTATACCGTTCTGAATAATCGATGTCGTAAATTAAAATTTATTACGCCGGGCGCAAGCAGGTCTGCAACAGACCTCGATATACCCATTTCGTCAACAAACACTTTAGAATCTAAGTACAAAAGCGCCTCCATCCAGAAAGCCTTGGGGTTTACCTATGAAAAAGATCTATGAAAACACCTCTTTTTCATGAGGTGATTGGGCTATTTATGTGTCGATCTAGATGGAGGATAGTGGTATATTGGATCATAATGGAAGTGGTAAGTGATGGAGGGGGACATACCATGGAGAAACGCCGCGTATTGTTGCTCGGGGCTAGCGGCTACTTGGGAAGTCAAATCTATCAGGAGCTTTTGCGGGATAATGCCATTGATCTGATGGGTACATGCTTTTCTGCACAAGCTGTCCATCAATTGCTTCGGGTCGATGTGACTGACACCCCTTCTTTTTTAGCCATACTGCAAGAGTTTTCACCGAATGTTGTCATTTGGGCGTTGATGAGTGCAACAGATGAACGAGAGCTAATAGAAAAAGGCTTGGATGCTCTGCTTTCTCATTTGCCGGAAAAGAGCAAATTCATCTTCATCTCCACAGACGGTATTTTCGGAAGAGGAACGGGCTCTTATCGGGAACAAGATTATCCCGAGCCATTAGATGAGAGAAATCAGTTAGCTGCTTATTCGAATGCCAAAATACGAGGGGAAGCACGCATTCGTGAGCGGCATCCCAATCATGTTATCGTGCGAGTGGGCCCGATCTATGGTCGAAATGCGGTTGGGCAATGGGATAAACGCGTCGCTTCGATGTGTGCAGAGCTGGAAGCTGGCAGAGAAGTAAGCCGGTCAGGTAATTTGCACAAGACGTTTGTCCATGTGGAAGATGTGGGAAAGGCCATCCACGAATTGCTGCACGGCTCTTACCTTGGAACCCTTCATCTCGGTCCAGCAAAGAAAGAGAGTTATTATTCTTTTTACAAAGCGATGGCTCTGGCATTAGGGCTGAATGCTGATGGTGTAAAAGAAACCTTGTTAACAGAAGTGGAGGCACTGGAACGAGGGATTCCGTTGGATACTTCGTTGTGTACGAAAAAGGCGCATGAACTGCTACAGACCCGTTTTCGTCAGGCGGGATGGGAAAACGCAAATGAAAACGATAACGACAAAGGAGAGTAGAGAACAATGAAAACAATCGGATTAATTGGCGGCATGAGCTGGGAGTCCTCCTTGGTCTACTACCGTTTGATCAATGAAACCGTCAAGGAGCAGCTGGGCGGCTTGCATTCGGCAAAAAGTATCCTGTATTCTGTAGATTTTGCTGAGATCGAAGAAATGCAACGAGAAGGACGATGGGAAGAAGCCGGCGAGCGGATGGCGCTTGCGGCAAAAAGTCTGGAAGCGGCAGGAGCCGACCTGATCGTTCTTTGTACGAATACGATGCACAAGCTGGCCTATGCCATCGAGGAAGCGACCAGCCTGCCATTTCTGCATATCGCCGATGCGACAGCGCAAGCGATCGCGAACCATGGGCATAAACGAGTGGCACTGCTTGCGACGCGCTTTACGATGGAACAGGATTTCTATACAGGGCGTCTGCGTGATGTTCATGGATTAGAGGTACTGTTGCCGGATGAACAAGAGCGAACACTCGTCCATGACATCATTTACCACGAGCTGTGCGTCGGGATCATTCGCGAAGAATCCAAACGTACTTACCAGGCGATTATTGAGCGACTGGTCAAGGAAGGCGCTGAGGCAGTCATCCTCGGTTGCACGGAAATCGGTCTATTGATCACAGCCCAAGATTGCACGGTCCCGGTATTTGATACGACTGCGATTCATGCAAAAGCGGCTGTGGAGGCTGCTTTGCGGTAGATCAAAGCCCAAAAAATAAAGACTGAGTTCATCTCATTTGCTACTAGAATGGATGACTCAGTCTTTTTTTGTTTATGAAGCCAACAAATCACAACTAAAAACACATAAAAACAATCAATTTACGTTGCGTTCATATCCGCTTAATATTTTCCCAGTAAGATTGGTGTCGTAGGAACCAAGAAATGAACATTCCGCAAAGAGGAGAGGTTCTCATGAAGAAATGGCATTATCCTTTACTTGCTTCCGTTCTATCAATCGCGTTTTTAGCAGGATGTGGACAAGCACCAGGGTCACAACCAAACACACAAACTTCCACAAAGGAAAGTACAAACGCCTCCGGAGAGATTACAGTTTATACAGCGCTGGAGGATGACCAGATCAAAACGTATTTGGAATCCTTCAAAGCGAAATATCCAGATGTAAAGGTCAATATCGTCCGCGATTCTACAGGGATCATCACAGCAAAGCTGCTGGCGGAAAAAGACAATCCACAAGCAGACGTCGTATGGGGAACGGCAGCGACAAGCCTGCTTGTACTCGAACAGCAAGGCATGCTCGAAGGCTATTCGCCCAAAGGCATCGAGAAGGTATCCCCGGAGTTTAAGGATTCCAAGGAACCTGCAAGCTGGGTAGGAATCGATGCATGGGAGACTGCAATCGCGGTCAATACCAAGGAGCTGGAAAAACGCAATTTGCCCATCCCGCACTCTTATGAAGATCTGATCAAGCCGGAGTACAAAGGGCTGATCGTGATGCCAAATCCGGCGTCGTCAGGAACTGGGCTTCTCACCATCAACGGAATCATGCAACTGAAAGGGGAGAAAGAAGGCTGGGCGTACCTCGACAAGCTGCATGAAAATATGGCGATCTACACGCATTCCGGCTCGAAGCCAGCGAAAATGGCCGCATCGGGCGAATATCCAATCGGCATTTCCTTTGGCTACCGTTCGATTACCGAGAAGAAAAAAGGCGCACCCGTTGAAGTCGTCTTCCCAACAGAAGGCTCGGGTTGGGATGTAGAGGCGAATGCTTTGATCAAAAAGAGCGAGATCAAGCCAGAATCCAAGCTGTTCTTGGACTGGGCCATCTCGGATGAGGTCATGAAAGCCTATAACCAGAACTTCGCCATCGTCAGTGTCAAGCAAGAAGGCGCGACACTCCCGGAAGGCTACGCAGTAGATCCGATCAAGCAATTGATCAAGCTCGACCTGAATCAAGCCGCACAAAATCGTGACAACGTCTTGGCAGAGTGGGAAAAACGATACGCGACCAAGAGTGAACCCAAGTAAGCAGCGAGGAGAACAGCATGACACAATCCTATCTATCCATTCAAGGGGTCAGTAAACGCTTTGGTTTGTTTGCCGCATTGGAGCACATTTCCATCGAAATTGACAAGAATGAATTTGTTTGTCTGCTCGGTCCCAGTGGCTGCGGTAAAACGACATTACTGAGAATGCTGGCTGGATTGGAACAGCCGACGACAGGCAAAATGATCCTGGGAGACAGGGAGATTACTTCTCTGCCTCCCGCTAAACGAAACATTGCGATGATGTTCCAGTCATACGCATTGTTCCCTAATTTGACGGCTGCCGAAAACATTGCCTTTGGCCTGCAAGAAAAGAAGCTGGGGAAAAAAGAGATCGCAGCCAAAGTAGAAGAGGCGCTAGACATGGTTGATTTGTCTCATGCCGCCGCCAAATATCCTAGCCAGCTCTCAGGCGGTCAACAGCAGCGAATTGCCTTGGCGCGAGCGATTGCACTATCGCCGGATGTCTTGCTTTTAGATGAACCATTATCCGCATTGGATGCAAAGGTAAGACAAAAGCTGCGCCGGGAGATTCGGCGTTTGCATGAGCAGTATGGCATGACTACAGTGATGGTCACCCATGACCAGGATGAGGCATTGACCATGGCAGACAAGATCGTTGTAATGGATCACGGCGAGGTCGTTCAGGTAGGAACACCCGAGGAGATCTATAACAAACCAGCTAATCCGTTTGTTGCTGACTTTATCGGAGCGATCAACTTTTTTGAGTACAGTCGCTTCGAGAATGCCCAATCTGATCCGAATCGCTTACTTGCGATCAGACCGGAGCATGTGCGGCTTTTGCAGCAAGAATCCGAATGCGCGATACCTGCGACTATTTCCGAAATCGAATTTCGCGGTGCTTTTTACCGAATCTTTCTGGAGTGGCAAGAGGAAGGTCAGATAAAAAATGAGCTTCTGACAATCGATTTGATAGCGGCCGAGGCACAAAGGCTTGGAATTGCCCGAGGAAAAAAGGTGTGGCTGGAGTTTCCGCTGGAGAACTTGCTGACATTTGAGCATGCGCCAACCATAGAGGAACAGGAGTGAGCAGCATGAAGGAAATGACATCGATCTTCGATGGAAAAGCCATACAAAAGTGGCTCATCGGCCTTGTCGTTCTTGGATTGTCAGCGAGTGTTCTGTTGCCGCTTGGCCAGCTGTTTTCCAAAGCATTCTATAACAAGAACGGTCAGTTCATCGGCCTGGACAATTTCGTTACGTATTTTTCCACCCCAGCACTGGCAGGGTCGCTGAATAACACCTTGTATATTTCCGCGATGACGACGCTGATTGCAGTCACGCTCGCTTTTCTGTTCGCGTATGCCTTGACGCGCAGCGGGATTCGCGGAAAACGAGTCTTTCGGGCGATCGCGCTGCTGCCGCTGTTTGCGCCCACGATGATGCACGGAATCGCCCTGACCTACCTTTTTGGGAATCAAGGGCTGGTGACGACAGGGATCTTCGGGTTGCTTCCGTTTCAATGGGACATCGATCTGTACGGCCCAGTGGGGATTATTTTGGCGGAGATCGTCTATGTTTTCCCGCAAGCGTATTTGATTCTCGCTGTTTCCCTTGCGTTTGCCGACTATCAATTGTACGAAGCGGCGGATACGCTCGGGGCGAATCATTGGCGCAAGTTTTTTGTAGTGACGATTCCCAGTGTGAAATACGGTATCGTCAGCGCCTGCTTTGTCTGTTTTACTCTCTCGTTTACTGACTTCGGAGCACCAAAGGTTGTCGGCGGACAGTTTTCTGTACTGGCGACAGACGTCTACAAGCAGGTCATCGGTCAGCAAAATATGACGATGGGAGCAACGGTTGGGCTGCTGTTGATCATTCCCGCTCTGGTGGCGTTTGTCGTGGACCGGATTGTTGAGCGAAAGCAGCACGCGGCTGTAACAGCGAAGTCCAAACCGTATCGAATCAAGGAAAATCGTTTGCGCGACTTGTTTTACTTCATTCTGTGTGTGAGCGTCAGCGGCTTTTTGCTGCTCCTCATGGCTGCGGTGGTACTGGCTTCTTTCATCAAAGTATGGCCGTACAATCTGACACTCGGCTTGGATCATTACGACTTTTCCAACGTAGCAGGTGAAGGGATCGAGCCACTGTGGAACAGTATTCTCGTCGCCTTGCTGACGGCAGTGATCGGGACGGCTGTCACATTTATTACGGCCTACACCATTGAAAAGTCCCAAGTGTGGAAGGGGCTTCGCCAAGCTGGATACTTCCTGTCGATTCTACCGCTGGCATTGCCGGGGATGGTCATTGGACTAGCCTACATTTTCTTCTTCAATAATCCGTCGAATCCATTTCACGGCATGTACGGAACGATCTGGATTTTGATTTTGGCGAACGTCATTCATTTTTTCGCAGTCGGCTTTATTACAGCAACGAGTGCGCTGAAAAAGCTCGATCCCGAGTTCGAGCAAGCGGCAGAGTCCATGGGGGTCTCGCAGACAAAGCTATTGTGGCGCGTCACGATTCCCGTCTGTATGCCGGCGATTGTCGAGATGGCGGTGTACTTTTTCATCAACTCGATGGTGACGATCTCGGCGGTTGTTTTTCTGTACGCAGCGGATTTCAAGTTGGCATCTGTCTCTATCGTCAACATGGATGACGCAGGGGATGTGGCTCCGGCAGCAGCGATGTCGGTATTGATCGTCTTCCTCAACATCATCGCACGTGCTGGCGCAGAATGGATCGCATCCAAACTTCGCAAACGGACAACAGGGTCCTACCAAGAGAAAGGTCAGGTGGCATAAAGCATGAAAGCAGTAGTATTTGATTGGGCAGGAACGATGGTAGATTACGGATGTTTCGCTCCTTTAGCTGTCTTTTTACAGGTGTTCAAAAAACGGGGGATCGAGCTGACAGCAGCAGAAGCTCGTGAACCGATGGGAATGCTTAAGCGCGATCATATCCAGGCCCTTTGCAAAATGGAGCGGGTAGCAGCGCTATGGCAAGAGCGTTACGGTCGACTTCCGAACGAAGCGGATGTGGACGAATTGTACGCCGACTTCGAACCAATGCTGATGGCGACGCTGCACGAGTACGCCACTCCTGTTCCAGGAGCAATTGAATTGGTAGGACGACTGCGTGAGCAAGGAATCAAAATCGGCTCGACCACAGGCTACACAAGGGAAATGATGGATGTTGTAGCAGCATCGGCTAAACAACAGGGCTACGAGCCGGACGCACTGGTCACCCCGAGTGAAGTGCCTGCTGGACGCCCATATCCATGGATGTGCTATCAAAATGCGATCCTGCTGGACGTATATCCAATGAACGAGATGGTCAAGGTCGGTGATACGACGAGCGATATGAGAGAAGGCAGAAACGCCGGGATGTGGACGGTTGGTGTTCTGAAGGGTGGAAGCGAGCTCGGTCTGTCCTTGGGGGAAGTGACGAGCATGTCACAGGAAGAGCTGGATAAAAGGCTGGCTATCGCAACGGAGCGACTGATGGCGGCGGGTGCGCACTACGTGATCGAGGAGATCGGATGCTTGGATGAGGTGCTGAAAAAGATCGAGAAGCGTCATGCAGAAGGAGAGAGACCATGAATCAGACAAGACCAACCGATAATCCGTACTTGTTGCTCACACCCGGACCATTGACCACTTCCTCAACCGTCCGCGAGGCAATGCTGCGGGACTGGTGCACATGGGATCGTGATTACAATGAACTGGTACAGGCAATCCGCCAAAAGCTCGTCCGATTGGCAACCTCGCAGGTAGAGGATTATACGAGCGTTTTGATACAAGGCAGCGGGACCTTTTGTGTGGAAGCGGTGGTGGGCAGTGCGATTCCCGCAGACGGCAAGCTGCTCGTCCTGACGAATGGCGCATACGGGGATCGGATCGTGAAAATGGCACAAGTCTATGGAATTGCAACGGAGGTCATTGATTTTGGCGAAGTGACAAAAGCCGATGCAGAGGTATTGGAGCAGAGACTAGCGGCGGATGCAACCATTACGCATGTGGCTGTTGTGCATTCGGAAACGACTACGGGCATGCTCAATCCCATCAAAGAAATCGGAGAAGTCGCCAAGAAATACGGAAAAGTCTATATCGTAGATGCAATGAGCAGCTTCGGTGGCATTCCAATGGATGCAGCAGAGCTGTCGATCGACTTCCTGATCTCCAGTGCGAACAAATGCATCCAAGGAGTGCCTGGCTTCGGCTTTGTCATCGCCAAAACGTCTGCGCTCATCAAATGCAAAGGGCTTGCCCGTACGTTGTCCCTCGATTTATACAGCCAGTGGAAGACGATGGAGGAGCAAAATGGAAAGTGGCGCTATACTTCTCCGACTCATGTCGTGCGAGCCTTTTATCAAGCACTGATAGAGCTTGAGGCAGAGGGCGGAGTGGAAAAACGTTACGAGCGTTACCAGCGCAATCAGCAGCTACTCGCTGAAGGCATGGAGCGTATCGGTTTTCGTATCCTGTTGCCAAAAGAATCGCAATCGCCCTTCATCACCTCCTTTTACTATCCCGAAAGCGAGGCATTCACCTTCGCACAGCTGTATGAGCGGCTAAAGCAAGCAGGCTTCGTCATCTATCCGGGCAAAATCTCGCAAGCGGACACATTCCGAATTGGCAATATCGGAGAGGTTTACCCAGAGGATATCGAGAGATTAATCGCTGCAATAGAAAACAATCGTTTCTGGCTGGAGTAAATAACAGGAGGCTATCGTGATGAAAGTGTTTTGCTTGGGTGGAGCGGGAAATATTTGTCGGGAAGCTGTGCTTGATCTCGTGATGCATTCGGATTTTGAGCAGATCACGATCGGTGATTTTAATGAAGAAGAAGGTCGCAAGGTAGTCGAGTGGCTGAACGATCCACGCGTAGATTTTGTTCCGGTAAATGTACGCGATCATGCGGATACGGTCCAAAAAATGCGCGGTTATGACATCGTTATGGACGGAACCACGATCACACTGAACGGCCTGTCTACTGCTGCGATTGCGGAGGCTGGCTGCCATGGCATCAATTTGAACGGTTTTGGAGAAGAAAATGCATCAGATGCGATCTTCCGCGACCATGGGAAGACCTGTCTGCCAGGCTTTGGCATGACGCCTGGATTGACCCAAATGATGGCGATGCATGCAGCGAACCAGCTCGATGAAGTCGACGAGGTTCGCGTCAGCCACGGCTCCTTTCGCCCGATTGCCTTTTCCAAATCGATCACAGAGACGACGACCTATGAGTATGATCCAGACTTGCCAGGGCGTGTCGTCTATGAAAATGGCTCGTTCATTCAAGTTCCGCCATTTGCTCGCCCACGCGAAATAAAGCTTCCCGAGCCGTATGGAAAAACAATTCAGTACATCATTCCTCATGCAGAAACGAAGACGCTGGCACAGGCTTTGTCTCCAAAAGGGGTAAAGCTGATCGAGGTGCGGGGAACATGGCCGAAGCAAAACATGGAGCTGGTCAAAGCCCTCTATGATTATGGCTTTTTGCGGAACGATCCGATCACGGTAGGGGAAACAAAGGTGGGAATCCTTGATTGTATCTCCCAATACCTCTACAATTCTAGGGAGGGAAAAGAGACGGATTTATACGGGTATTCGCTTCATGTCGAGGTAACAGGTACCAAGGACGGCCGCAAAGTAGGACACATCCTGTACCATACACATCCGGCATCTGACGGCTCTGTTGCTGACTGGGCAGGGCTGCGCGCCTATACCCGCAACGTAGGAATCCCGCTGGCAATTGCGACTGAGCAGATCGCAAAAGGAAACGTAAAAGCTACTGGCGTCATAACACCAGAAGAGGCATTTGATCCGGCTGTGATTTTTCACGAGCTGGCAAAACGTCAGATTTACATCCATGGAGAGAAGATCGAATTGACGTAAAGTACGATATAGGGGGACATTCGGCGTGTCTTTGTTCGGGGAAGAGCGTAAGCAAATCATTTTGCAGTTGATCAATTCCAATGGCAAGGTGCGGACCAATGAGCTGGTCGAAAAGCTGCAAGTCTCGTCTGAGTCGATCCGCAGGTACTTGGAAGAGCTGGAAGCGGAGAAAAAGCTGAAGCGCGTTTATGGCGGGGCAGTAAAGCTGACAGTGGAGCGCTCTGAGCCCTCTCATATTACCCGTGAAGTCTTGCGAGCGGAAGAAAAGAAACGGATTGGACGGTTGGCAGCAGACTTGGTGCAAGACAGCGATACCATTGTCATCGATGAAGGGACAACGCCTTTGAAAATGATCAGCTTTCTCGTGACGAAAAAAGATTTGACGATCCTCACTAGCTCGATCACGGCGCTGAATCGATTAATCGAGTACCAAAACAATGGAATGCTTGCGGCAGACATCTACTTCCTGGGGGGAAAGGTTAGCGCCAAGCATCATCGGGTAAGCGGGACCTATGCAGAGAAGATGATGAAACAATTTTATGTGGACAAGGCGTTTATCGCGGCTGACGGCATCTTGCTCCATAAAGGCTTGACTTGCTATGAGCCGGATCGAACGGAACTCGCCCGTTGTTTTATCGAAAATGCCAATGAAAGCATTGTGCTAGCGGACCACTCCAAGATTGGGGTCAGCACATTGTGCAAGATCGCAGACTTGGGAGAGGTCGATATCATCATCAGCGATACGCCAGCACCAGCAGAATGGAATAAAGGACTCCAAGCAAAAAACGTAGCATGGATGGTAGCCGAGGAGTAGGAGTAAGCAGGCCAGCGATTCCCCACGACAGGGAAGCTGGCCTGTTTGCTTCAGGTAGAATGGCGCAGCAAAAGTGGCAGCATATGCAGCAATCTCTCTCTGGTAAGGGCAGCGCCGCAATTCCATTTTTCCGCTTCTACAAAATAGACATAGCCGTTTTGAACGGCAGGCAGACTGTGCCACCTCTCACTTTGCAGTAGTGCGGCAGTAGCTTGACTCGATTCGGGGTCTTCAGACAGCAGCATAAAGATCCGATCACCTGCGTACAGGTGGATGTCCTCCTCTTGAATTTCGATAAAACCGTAGCCTGCTTGCAGTACTTCTTGCATTTTATCCACAGGAGAAAAACCGTTTGGATGGTAGATGGCAGAAGAAAGTCCTGAAGTGCCCATTACGAACAGACGACCTCCATGCTCATGGATAAAGACGGAGGCAGTCTCACCCGGCACAAGCTCGGAGCGGAGCTGATTCCACATAGTCGTAGCATTCGTGTTGTATTTCCGGAGCCATTCCCGCGCCTCGTTCTTTTTCCCCAGCCAATCTCCGAGTGTATGCAATCGTTCCTCCAGCGAAGCAAATGAATTAAATGTGAGCGTTGGGGCAATCCGGCTCATCTGCTTGTAATTATCTTCTTCTGCGTTCGCGAAAATGATCAGATCTGGCTTCATTGTCGTCAAATGATCATAGTCAACGGGAAAGGCGATATCCTGCACGTGTCTTACTCTGTCTCGATAGATTGTTCGTTCCATCCAGGTAAAATTTCCGCCGATGATATTTTCCACATGGAGCGCGAGCAAATCATTAAACGTCTCGCCAATATAAATAATGCGTTGTGGCTGAAGGGGGATCTCTACCTCATGCCCTGTCCAGTCCTGCACGAGCTCCATGCGTTGAGTCAGCCTGGAATATTCCCTCGGCGTGTAACCGGTCGTCTTTCGAAAGCGACGGTTGAAATAATACTCGTCTGAGAAGCCGACCTGCGAGGCGATGTCCCGCAATGAATCGTTCGAGCTTTTCAGGAGCTTTTTCGCATGATGAATACGCAGCGCTGTCAAATACTCCAAAGGCTTTTTACCCGTCAGCTGGCGAAAGAGCAGTGTGTACTGCCACGCGGGCACATTGGCCAGTTGTGCCAACTGCTTGACCGTCATGTTCTCTTGATAATTTTGCTGGATATAACGAATGCTGTTCTCGACTTCGTTGCTATTGCTAGGGATAAGGTCAAGAGATAAATTTTGCTCCAGCAAAAATCCGAGCAGCTGCTGGAACCGCAATTGCTGCCAAAAGCTGTGCATTTCGGAGGAAGGGGAACTGCCCAAGAGCACCGCGTCACATAAGCGAAAGAGCTGGGCAGGGGGGTGAGCGGACAGCTCGATACGGCCATCAAGCAGTGCATATGGGTACGGGAAGGGCTTATTGTCTGTATCGAACTGGATGACGGTAAACGAGATTTGGAAGCAATCAATCACGCTGTCGTACAGGGATTCGATAGTAAAAGGAGTAGACGGTGAAAGCAAAAAACACTTTCCTGCCAAAAGTGAAATCTTTTGATTGTGAGCATGGAGGCTGCCATAACCTTTTGTGAAGAAGAGCAGGGTATGGAAGGGAGTGGCTGAAGGACTAGCCGTCCGCTCTGCCTTACACAACTGAAAATGAAGGGAACCGAGCGGGGGATGAGGTGGTATAGAGTGAAGCATCGGTTTTGCCCTCCTTTTTTGAGAATCATTATCAATTATTCTATCATTCGAATACAAAAGAAAGAAGCTTTTCAATCATTGTTGAAAAGCTTCTCGTGTTCGATTCAGGCGGACATGATAGATTATTTGGCTAGCATTTCAGGAATCTTTTGCAGGAGCCACTCTCTAGTTGTCGCATCACTGCTAGATTTTTCGATGTCGATGAAGTAGACATATCCGTTTTTCACAGCAGGAAGGTCTTTCCATATGCGTGATTTTAGCAGCTCCTGCGTTGATTTCTCGGCTTCCTCGCTCGCTGTATTCAAAATAAAGATACGATCTCCCGCTATTTCGGGCAAACGTTCCACGGAGATGAGCTCAAATCCTTTTTGTGCATCGAGTATTTCCTGAATGGGCGCAGTGGGCTTGAATCCGTTGGTATCATAGAGGACTTGGGAAAGCCCTGTTCTTGCCATGACAAACAGCCGATCACCCGGATAATAGGTAAAGACAGAGGCGGTTTCTCCTTCTTTCATGATGCCAGACTCCTTCAGCTTCTTCCACATCTCCTCCGATTTGCGTTTGTAATCGGCAAGCCATTTCGTAGCTGTCTCTTGTTTCCCAAGAATATCACCGAGCTGGGTCATTCGCTCTTCCAACGGCGCGAATGTATCAAAAATGACGGTAGGGGCGATTTTGGCTAGCTGTTCATATTCTTTTTCTTCCGTATTTGCATGGATAATCAGGTCAGGCTGTAATTCCAGGACCTTTTCGAGATTAACGGGAAAACCGACATTTTCGACATCGTGCAGTTGGTCTTCAAAGATTTGGTTGGTGTAGCCGAAGCCCCCAATCGGCTTTACGCCCAATGCGAGCATATCGCCAAATGTCTCACCGGAATAGATGATTCGTGAAGGGGAGACCGGGATGTTGCCTGCATGTCCGAGATAATCCGTATAGGGACGCGTCTGGCTTTTCTGACTTGCCTCACTGCTCGTTGCGGTCGTTGCTTGCGAAGCAGATGAACTGCATCCGATGAGCAAGCTGCCAGCCAGTACGAAGATCCCTAGCGTTCCGCTAATGTTGCGCATGTGTTTCATTTTCACTTTCCTCCAGTTAGTCGTTCGAATCTGCTTGCTGTCAATGATAATCATTATCATATGTAGCTTATCAGCACAATGGACAAACGTCAGATACCCACCATTGATTTTGTACAAAGGGAAGGATTTCACACCGACAGTTGTGGAGTTTAGACAAAAAATAATAGAGAAAATGCATTGCCAAAATAGAGAGGAAACTAATATGATCAGGATGCAAAAGTGAGAATGAGAATCAATTGGGTAATCATCAACAGATGCGAGAGAGGGTAGAAAGATGGTCAGAACGGTTCGGGATGCAGGCTTGGCATGGATGGCATTATTATTGATCATGATGCTCGTGTTAGCTGCGTGTGCAGAAAAAGCAGCGGAGCCAACATCCACTGAGCAGAAAGCATCGACAGAGAACACTGCTGCGAAAACCAAAGTGGTGAAAGACGCCTATGGCGATGTAGAGATTCCGGTGAAGCCAGAGCGGGTAGCGGCGATTTATCAGGAGGACTTTTTGACAGCACTGGGTGTGACCCCGGTTGTTCAGTGGTATCACCCGGCGTGGGGCAAACAGGACTACCTCGGGCTGGACGTGCCGCTTTTTGATATTACAGGAAGTATTGAAGCGTTGCTTGCAGCCAATCCGGATATCATCATTGTGGATGGCTACGCTGATCCCAAGAAATACGAGGAATTCAGCAAGGTAGCTCCTACGTACAAGCTGCCGGATGAACTTCGAAACGACACGACTGGAAGACTCAAGAAAATCGCCGAGGTGCTAGGCGTTCCAGAAAAAGCAGACGAAGCGATCCAAAAGTACAATGAGAAAATAGCGGATACTAAGGCAAAGCTGGAAAAGGCGATTGGCAAGGAAACGGTGGCTGTTATTCGTTTGAACGTGGGAAATAAACCGAATTTGGCCCTCTTCGGAGATGGCAATGTTTACACAGGGATGCTCTATAAGGAGCTGGGCCTTACGCCGTATTCTGCTGCCAAAAATCAGGAAACACACGTGGTATTATCAGAAGAAGCTATACCGGCTATCGATGCAGACCATATCATCGTGTTCCCATCGAACGGTACGTGGACTTCCGAAGAAAACAAGGATGCGCTCAAGATTTTGGAGAGCCCCATTTGGAAATCTGTTCCTGCTGTGAAAAAAGGTCATGTCTACCCAATGGAGCGGACACATTGGCAATCTGGTGCCATGCTGGCCAATATGAAGAAGGCAGACGATTTGGTCAAAGCGTTTGTAAAGTAATCGAGTTCTTGAGAGAAAGCGCGTCATATCGGCTGATGCGCTTTCTTTTTTTATTTGTGGAGCTTGTCGTCGGGATGTTAACTCATTATAATAGAAATGATAATCATTCTCACGATAAGGGTGAGGGAGATGAATAACGAAGCATCCGGGGCCAAGCTATCTCCACCATCATTCTTTGCCATGACGGCCATCCAAAAAGTCAATGTGGAAAGCTGGCAGGACTATCAGGAGCCGGAAGACTACACGATGATTGTAGCGACAGACGGAGAAGGGCTCATAGAGATCGAATCATGCACATATCGGTTTACTCGGGAGCGGTGCTGGATTGCAGGACCGCGTCAGAACGTTCGGATCAGCTGCACGAGTCACGTTCTCGACTACTATTCTCTGACATTTCGTGTCGTCCACACGGGAGCTCCGATGGAGGAACAAGCTTCCGAGGATTTTTTCTGTATCGGGGAGTTGACCTGCACGCCTTTTTCACGTGTCTTTGAATTGATTGCGGAGATTTACAAGCATCGCGATGCCACGGAGGCGCTGCAACTATTTTTTAATCACGTGCGGTTTGAGGAATTGCTATGCGTTTTGGCCCTGCAAAATGTACCAGGCAAAACAAGTTTGGACCCGAGGCGGGCTGTTGAACGTTCGATAGCGTATGTAGAGGAACACTATCAAGAGCCGCTGACTGTAGATCAGCTAGCACAGGAAGCGAATGTTCCGCGTTGGCGATATACGCAGCTCTTCAAGGAAATGACGGGAGAAATACCGCTCGATTACATAAATCAACTGCGGATCAATCGGGCGAAGCAACTCCTGCTCATGACGGGGGATCGGATCAACGAGATTGCCCAATACGTCGGATTCAACAGCGAGTATTATTTCAATCGTCGTTTTAAGCAGCGTGTAGGGCTCGCGCCAGGAAAATATCGCAACATTCATCGGGATGATTTACGAGTTATCTCTCTTTATATGGAGGATTATTTGCTGGCCATAGGCATTCGACCCGTCGTTCAATGGGCGCATACATATTGGGGGCATCAGGACTACTTGGGCCTGCATGATGTACCGACCTACGATGTGCTGACAGATGACGTACAGCTTTTGTCCAGTCGTGCCCCAGATGTCATTATGCTTCGGGAGTGTACAGGCTGGAGGGCGGATGTGTATGCCAAATGTGCCCGGATTGCCGTTACATGCGTGATTCGGCAGTTCGGTCCTGAGTGGCGAAAAACATTGCGGACCCTCGGTGATCGGTTGGGCCGAAGTGAATTGGCAGAGCGGTCAATCGAGCAGTATGAACAAAAAGTAAGAGCTGCCAAAAATGTAGTGGGACGCAGTCTCAAAGGGCAGAAGGTAGCCTTCTTGCGCATCTCGGCTGATCAAATCCTCGTGGAGAAAAACTACACATCGCAGGTGTTGTTTCAAGATTTGGAAATAGAGCCGGCCCTGCTGGTAAAAAAACAATTTGCCAAGCAAGTGAGAGAAGGGGTGTCGTGGGAAGAGCTGTCTACACTGGATGCCGATCATATCTTTTTCGCCTTTGACAAATGGCATGAGGGAAAACCAGGTGCCGAGCAGCTACATCTCGATCATCCCATGTGGCAAGCGCTTCCTGCTGTCCAAAGCAAGCGGGCGTACCAGGTGGATTTCATGACCTGGATGAATCACGGTGTGATCGCCAACGGGAAAAAGGTCGACGATGTCCTACAAGTATTAGCGTAAATGTATAAAGACAACTTCGCGATTGTCCATTGACAGTGTTTTCATGCATCGCCTAAAATCCTTATATGATAATAAGAATCACTATCACCAACAACTCAGCTCCAAACTAATGAAAAAAAGGTGGCACGTATGAGTCAACACGCACATTCCCTGAAAGAGGGGAATAACGGAAAGCCGGTTGCGTTTCGCTCTCGCCCTTGGGCAGCGACACTCATTTTGACCGGTGGAGTTTTCGCATTAATACTAGGAATGTTTTTGTCTGTGTCATTTGGAGCAGCCGACATCCACTTCGCAGTTGTATGGGAAGCTATTTTTCAATTTAATCCAGATATTACCCAACATCAAATTATTCAGGAGATTCGTTTGCCGCGTCTGCTCGGCGGTGCAATGGTCGGGGCCAGCCTCGCTGTTGCAGGTGCCATTATGCAAGGGATGACACGCAATCCGTTGGCAGATTCTGGATTGCTTGGTTTGAATGCAGGTGCCGGATTTGTTTTGGCTCTTTGCTTCGCTTTTTTCCCGGGTCTGCCATTCATGTACCTGATTCTCTACAGCTTTTTGGGTGCTGGCGTTGGGGCAGGTATGGTCTACGGGATTGGTTCCTTGGCAAAAGGCGGCTTGACTCCGGTGCGCCTCGTTTTGGCGGGTGCCGCATTGACCGCACTGTTGTCTGCGTTAAGCGAAGGGATTGCGCTTTACTTTAAAATTGGACAAGATTTGGCCTTCTGGTATGCAGGCGGTGTGGCCGGAACCAAATGGTTTCAGCTCGAAGTCATGTTTCCGTGGATTGTCGCAGCTCTGATTGGGGCGATGATGCTGTCGCGCTCCATCACGATGCTCAGTCTTGGAGAAGATGTTGCAAAAGGATTGGGGCAGCGCACGGCGTTAGTCAAACTGGCAGGGATGATCATCGTTCTGATTTTGGCTGGATCAGCAGTCGCCGTTGTTGGGGCTGTAGGCTTTATTGGATTGATCGTTCCGCATTTGACCCGCTTTTTGGTTGGAGTCGATTACCGATGGATCATTCCTTGCTCTGCTATTTTGGGCAGCTTGCTCGTCGTTTTCGCCGATTTGGCCGCAAGAATGGTAAATCCGCCGTATGAGACGCCGTTAGGGGCACTTATTGCGCTAATTGGTGTACCGTTCTTCCTTTACTTGGCGCGTAAAGAAAGAAGGGAGATGTAATGATGCAGCAAATGCTTTCCCATTACCAAACCCGCAAAAGAAATAGAGCCTTTGCGGTTATGACGATACTCGCTATCCTCATTTTCGTGGCGTTTATCATCAGTATGAACACAGGCTACATACGATTGTCACCAAGCGATCTGCTGATGACGCTAATCGGTTCTGGAACAGACAAGCAAAGCCTGATCTTGTTTGAATTCCGCTTGCCGCGGATTGTGATTTCCCTCCTGATTGGGGCAGGACTTGCCGTATCAGGGTGTATTATTCAAGGAATTTCCCGGAATGCGCTGGCTGAACCTGGTATTTTAGGGATCAACGCTGGTGCTGGCTTGATGGTGATGCTGTTCATTTCGTTTTATCCGTCAACGTCTGCGGCACCTGTTTTTTTGCTGCCAGTGTTGGCGTTGCTTGGAGCCAGTGTGACAGCAGCGCTGATCTTCGCATTGTCTTATAAAAGGCACAAGGGATTGTCTCCGACCCGTATCGTATTGACGGGGATTGCCGTGGCGGCTGGGATGAGTGCCGCGATGATTGTCTTGACGCTGAAGCTGAGCCCGGACAAGTACCAGTTTGTGGCGACTTGGCTCGCCGGTAGTATTTGGGGGACCAACTGGAAGTTCGTTCTTTCACTCTTGCCTTGGCTCGCCATTTTAATCCCTTATGTTTTTTACAAAGCACGTGTCATGAACGTGCTCAATTTGGGGGAAGAATTGGCGAAAGGCTTGGGTGCACCCGTTGCCAAAGAGCAATTGAAGCTGCTGGCTGCCGCTGTCGGGCTTGCCGCTTCCTGCGTGGCAGTGAGTGGAGGCATCGGTTTTGTCGGTTTGATCGGTCCGCATTTGGCCCGCAGATTAGTAGGGCCAAAGCATGAGATGCTCTTGCCTACATCAGCGCTGACTGGCGCGCTATTGGTCATCGTGGCTGATACCATCGGTCGCTGGATCATGCAGCCGTCAGAGATTCCGACTGGTATAGTTGTAGCCGTAATCGGTGCTCCGTATTTCTTGTACTTGCTGGCACGTTCAAAAGCATAGCTTCGCAAATGGTGAATATCGCGAGCGTTTTCCCGTCTAGGTACGAGGGAGACGCTCGTTTTTTTATAGGGCGAAGTGGGGATTAGGCAATTTGGGAATTGAAAAGAGGGAATTGTTGGAGGACAATGGGGAGAAGAAGCAACCGCCTTGTGTTTGCTATAATAACAGCATGAGCATGTATCGGGACGAGAAGGAGTAAAGGCATATGATCGATCGATTAGACCACCTGGTTTTGACGGTAAAAGACATCGAGGCAACCTGTCACTTTTACGAAAAAGTCCTGGGTATGAAGGTTGTTACCTTTGGCGACGGCAGGAGGGCCCTGCACTTCGGCCAGCAAAAAATCAATTTGCATCAAATCGGACAAGAATGGGAGCCAAAGGCGATGCATCCAGTTGCAGGCTCCGCTGATTTGTGTCTTATCACATCGCTTCCACTGGAACAAGTCATCCAGCATATTCATGCATGCGGCGTCCATTTGGTGGAAGGACCTGTTGAAAGAACAGGGGCCATCGGGCCAATTCGTTCGGTATATTTACGTGATCCGGATCAAAATTTAATCGAGGTCTCTCAGTACTTGCCACAGGAAACAGGGGAGGATTCCCTTGCTCCTGCCATCAGGGAGATTTCCAAGAGATTGCAAGAACGTCAACGAGGGACGAGCGGCACATACAGTGTCTTGCTACCGCTTGTCAAAATGGCTGACAATCAGCTAGGCATTTTATTTGAAAAAAGAGCCAGTACGATGAGACGACAGGCTAATGAGGTATGTTTTCCGGGAGGGCGAGCTGAGAAGAGCGACGAATCCCGTTGGGCGACGGCTGCTCGGGAAACGAGTGAGGAGCTGGGGATTCCACTTGACCGCATTCATTATGTAGGCGAGCTCGATCAGGTGATTGGGCCGGGCTCCTCCGTCATTTCGCCTTTTATTGGATACGTGGAAGGGATTCCAGATATGGAGCCGAATCCAGACGAGGTCGGTGAGGTCTTTATCCTTCCACTCGATCGTCTGTTGGCAACGCAGCCAGCGAAGTATCTTTCCACTGTCATGACCGAGCCCGAAGAGGATTTTCCTTATCATCTGATCCCGGGTGGCAAGCGATATCCGTGGCGAACAGGGAAGATCGAGCATTTGTTTTACGAGGTGGATGGACGTGTCATCTGGGGGTTAACTGCCCGGGTGTTGGCTCAGTTTCTTGAATGGATTCACAGCGACGACTAATTAACGAGTAAACAATAAAAGCGGTTGTTCAAAAAGTTGAGGAGTGAAAAAACCATGTGGACAAACAATCCAATCACTTCGCGTTTACATTTGAAATGGCCGATTATTCAGGCGCCAATGGCAGGGGGAGCGACCACACCTGCCCTGGTAGCCGCTGTCTCAGAAGCAGGGGGACTCGGAACGCTTGGTGCCGCATATATGTCTCCTGAGCAGATTCGTGAGGCGATCAAGTCCATTCGGGCGTTAACGGACAAACCGTTTGGCGTGAATCTGTTCATTCCCGAAGATTTCGATGCCGACCAGCCGATCGCAGAAGGCGTTGCCCGGGCAATGAATGATGTGCGAGATCAATTGGGCATCCCGCACAATCCACAGGTGACGCAATTTACAGAGCCGTTTGTTGAGCAGATGGCTGTCGTCTTGGAGGAGCAGCCTGCCGTTTTCAGCTTTACCTTTGGTGTTCTTGATCATCGCTTGATGGCAGAGCTGAAGCAGCGGGGAATCACTGTCATCGGAACGGCGACAACCGTTCGCGAAGCGATTGCATTGGAAGCGAGCGGAGTCGATATGATTTCCGCCCAAGGCAGCGAAGCAGGCGGGCACCGAGGTTCCTTTTTACCGGACTCACCAAGCAATATGATTGGAACGATGGCGCTCGTCCCGCAAATAGTGGATCGGGTCAAGATTCCTGTAATCGCGGCTGGTGGGATCATGGATGGGCGGGGGATCGCAGCAGCACTCGCCCTCGGGGCACACGCGGCACAGCTCGGAACGGCCTTTCTGACATGCAAGGAGAGCGGAGCACATGCCCTGCACAAGAAAGCAATTTTGGAGACGAGCGAAGAGTCCATCGTGATGACACGTGCGTTCTCTGGAAAATGGGCAAGGGGCATTCAAAATGAGTTTATGACCACACTCGCCCCACTTGACCACGAGCTCCCGACCTATCCGGTGCAAAATGCCCTGACCAAAGACATTCGAGCGGCAGCGGGCAAGCAGCAGCAAATTGCTTACATGTCGATGTGGGCGGGGCAGGCAGCTCCACT
Source organism: Brevibacillus sp. NRRL NRS-603 (assembly GCF_003013445.1). NCBI lineage: Bacteria > Bacillati > Bacillota > Bacilli > Caryophanales > Paenibacillaceae > Brevibacillus > Brevibacillus sp. NRRL NRS-603. The sequence continues at coordinate 63,031 of NZ_PXZN01000009.1, forward strand.
CAGCCAAGAAATCAGCGCGAGTGAGCTTGTTGAAAAGCTGGCAGCGGAGACGACGAGAATTTGCAGCAGTCTCGGGCATCCCCAGTAGAATAAGCGCGCAACGAAGCCACGCTACAAACGGAGGAAATCAAATTGAGCCAGGAATATGCTCTCAAGGGGAACCTTGTCGCAGATGGACAGGAATTGCATAATGGTCTCGTAGTCGTGGGAAATGGAACGATCACCTATGCTGGCAAGGCTGATGAGTATGGAAAAGCTTTGCCAGATCATGTGGTGACAGTAGAGGATGGCTGGATTTGCCCTGGATTCGTCGATATGCACATGCATGGGATTGACGGATACGACACGATGGATGGGACGCCGGAATCCCTTCAGGCCATCTCTACTGCACTCGCGCGGCATGGGGTGACGTCTTTTTTGGCGACGACGATGACGGCTCCTTATGCTCAATTGGAGCAGGTGCTGGTAAACATCGCGCAGTACAGCAGGGAGGGGCTTCCGGGTGCACAAGCGATCGGCATCCATCTGGAAGGCCCGTGGATCAATCCTCGTTATAAGGGAGCGCAAAAAGAAGAAAACATCGCAATACCCAAGCTCGATGCAGTGCAAAAGCTATACGGACTGTCAGAAGGTCTGATTAAGGTCGTGACGATCGCCCCAGAACAACCGGAAGCACTTGAAGCGATTGCGTGGTTAAAAGAACGCGATGTTATCGTGTCTGCTGGACATACAGGAGCTACGTTCGCCCAAGCGACGGAAGCCGTAGATGCCGGCGTACGCCATTTTACACATTGCTTCAATGCTATGACAGGGCTACATCATCGGGAGCCGGGTGTAGTGGGCGCCGCGATGTATCACGAGCAGTTGAGCACAGAGCTGATCGCAGATGGCATCCATGTGCATCCAGCAGTCATGAAGATTTTGTATCGGGTCAAAACGGCAGAACGACTGGCGCTCGTCAGCGATTCCATGCGGGCAGCCGCGATGGGCGAAGGGACATACGACCTTGGGGGTCAAGAGGTTCACGTCCATGACAATCAGGCAAAGCTCGCTGATGGAACCCTTGCCGGAAGCATCCTGACGCTGAATCGGGCAGTCGGCAATATGGTAACGCTGAGCGGTGTCTCTTTGTCAGATGCAGTAGAAATGGCTTCCCTGACACCAGCAAGCATCCTTGGCTTTGGCGAGCGAAAAGGACGTCTGGCAGCAGGGTATGATGCAGATATTACGGTATTGAATACACAATTTGACGTGGCTATGACTTTTGTTGCGGGTAAAGAAGTCTATCACCAGTCCAAATAGTTTCTTAATAGAAAAAAGCAGTCCAAGGTCGCTCTTGGATTGCTTTTTTTCGCATGAAAAAATAAAGATGTACTCTAGGAGTGTGGTCGGGGAGAAGCCCTGCCACATGTTTTCCAGTTTCGAAGGTCTTTCTCAGGGAGAGCTTTCATAACGCCTCCTTCTAGGATGACCTTTCAAAATGGTGTGAACAAAAGCCGCGTGGGAAGAAGTGCATTTCCAGTCCAAGCGCCTCTGGAGCCCTCCCCAGCGTAGAAATGAAAGGCGGGGAATTTCAGCTTCACTTATGGACTACTTCCTCGAAACTTCTACGTTTGAAGCGCTCCCGCCATTTTTTCCGAAGCGGACAGTGATACTCCTTGCGGGGCGGAGGCCGAAGCGTAGACTGGAAATGCACTTCTTCCCCCACCGCACCCCCTTTTCATAACTGCTGCTGCAACGCATCCGGTTGAAACCATATTTTATGAAAGTCCAACCACCCCGACGAATTGATCGACACGCCTCGTAGAGACTTGTGGAACGACGTAAGAGTCTTTTTCTGAACCAGATACAAGACAGCATAGTTTTCCTTGATCATGGCTTCGATCCTGGCGAGATGGCGTTCCCGAGCAAGCCGGTCTGGTTCCTGAAACGTCAAGCGAATCTCCTTGTTGATAGCCAAAGCCAACGATTCATCAAATGCGGGGAGAAAGTAATTTCTTTGCAAGTACATCTCCAGCTCGCTAATTTGATCGCTGCTAAACACATTGCCGTATAGCTGGCAGTCATGTTCGGGCAAACAATCGGGATTCGAAAATTCCCATGGTTCTCTTACATCGACTTCCAGATGAATGCCATAATCGCCGCATCGTTGTTGAATCCATAGCGCATCTTCTTCATGGTAGGCTGTGGTGACGAGACGCAATGTTTCTCCCTGATAGTTGCTTTCCTGTAGCAGGGACATAACTTCAGCAAGGCAGGGCTGCTCGTTCTCTCTCGCTCTTACCTCTCTTAAAACAGGGTGATACGTGCGGAAGCCTTTTGCTGGGTAGATGCGATCACCGCCCAAATCGGCAATCATTTGATCCCGATCAATCAGCTGATCAAGCGCCTGACGAAACTTGAAATGATTGTGCGGACCGCTCTTCCACTGGTTAAAAACAAGCAAATTACAGCAGGAAAAAAAAGCCTCCGTATCGCACCAGTCCTGGCCATCCTGAATGACAGCTTCCTTCAATGCCAGTGCTTTTGACTGGACACCGTGCGACACCATTACAGATGCCCAATTCGGTTCTTTTAGGCGACCCATGTCCAACTCGGGGAAGATCAAAATTTCCACACGATCCAACTGAGGCCTTCCCAGAAAATGAGCAGGAAATGCCTCTAAAATACAGATCCCCTCGTTAAGGCGCACCAGTTGAAAGGGTCCTGTTCCAATTGGCTTTTCTCCAAAGCCTTTTTCATCCTGCCGAACAATTTCTTCTGGAACAATGCTTGCGGGTATCGTCGCCAACAGCCTCAGAAGCAAGTAATTCGGCTCTTTTAGGAGGATGCGCACGGTTCTGTCATCAATGGCGATGAGTTGATCTATGTCACGACACATCCAGCTTGCTTCATACGTGTCTGGATGCAAGCGAAGCCGATTCAGGGAAAAGACAACATCATGAGCAGTCAGCTCACGTCCGTGATGAAACAGCACGTTTTTTTTCAAATAAAAGGTCCACGCTGTAGCATCTGGACTGCTTTCCCATGAGTGGGCGATGGAAGGTAAAATCGAACGACTATTCAGATCATAATGGACGAGTGTATTGAAAATTTGTCCCGCGAGATGTGCATCGAAGTGGTAGTAAACCAGACCAGGGTCCAGCGTGACAATCCTGCGGTACACGGGAAAGCGCAGGACATCTTGTGAACGGTTCGATACCGAGTGGCGTAAGAAGCCCATTCCTTCGGAGAGCCAATCCATGACCTGGTCTTTGACGGCTGTTTTTCCGTAGCGATTCATGAGCTCCATTGCTTCTTTGACGTCGCCCTTGTCTATTTGCAGCTTGACCTCGGCAAGAAGGATCTCATCGGAATCAGCATGAAGCGTCATGACCGATACATTCCCTCGCCCGCGTCCCGCCTTCCATTCGACCCAACTCAGCTCGACTAACTTACGGACAATCAACTTGGCATAACGAGGCGTACAATGCCAAATCCCGGCCAGCTTTTCGATGGTAACAGGGAACGGTTTCCCGATTTCTTCTTGATGAAAAAACGAACGAAGCTCTAAAAAATGCAGAACGGTAACCATGCTGGCCCCCATTTCTCAATTAAAATGCATGCTAAAAAAGGTGATCGGATTCACTCAAACCGAACCCTTTTTCCCCTTTTTCTAGTTCCATATACTGAAGATAACACGAGAGATAACAAACGGGAATGGGAAAGAGAGATGGGGAGAATGAGATTTCATCCAGTAGCATGGGGTGTCATTATCGGAACATTTTTGTCACGTACAGGCTTTTTTATGACGCTTCCGTTTTTGGGCATTTACTTAGGAAAGGTAAAAGGAATTGATCCGGCGATCGTTGGTTCGATCCTCGCACTTAGCTTGCTGGTTGGAACGATTAGCAGCTTTGCTGGGGGAGCCCTGTCAGATCGATTGGGCAGATATCCAGTGATGATCACTGCGATGGGAGCTTGGAGCATCGTCTTGATCGGATACGTTTTTGCGACGGAGACGTGGATGTTCTTTGTTTTAAGTGCTTGCAACGGTCTTTTTCGAAACGTATTTGAGCCGACAGCCCGGGCCCTGCTGGCAGATGTCACGACAGATGATCAGCGGGCAGCTGTTTTCAACGCTAGGTATTTCGCGATTAACCTGGGTGGAGCAATCGGTCCGTTGATCGGCTTGCAATTGGGAGCAGGAAGCACATCCTTGTTGCCGTTCATTGTCACAGCTATCATTTTTGCCGTGTACGCAGCTGTGTTGGTGGTATTTATGGTCATGTTCAAGGAACAGTGGAAGAAGGACGTGGCTGCTGATCCAGTCACCATGAATCAGATGGCACGCATTGTTTTTACAGACAAAGTATTTCTTTACTTGTTGCTCGGGAATTTATTCGTTGCTGGTGCCTACTCGCATCTGGACACCACGCTCTCCCAGTACATTGGGCATGATCGAATCGAGGCGTATTCCTTTTTATTTGTTGTGAATACCATCTCGGTTTTAGCACTCCAATATCCACTTGCCAAGTTTATGAAGCGGTACTCATCGATGACTGCATTGAAGCTGGGCTGTCTATTGTTTGGACTGGGGCTGTTCGGTTTCGGGCTATTTACGAATTTGTTTTGGCTCTCTGTGTCGATGGTGGTGTTTACGATTGGCGAAATCTTATGCTTTGTCGTTGGAGATATCCTCATCGGGGAGATCGCTCCCCAGCATTTACGTGGAGCATATTACGGCGCCAGCGGCTTTGCCTTCCTTGGACAGAGTGTTTGTGCGTGGATCGGCGGGGTGTTGCTCCAGGTACTCGGCTTTGGACAAGGGCAGCTCATTTTCGCGATCCTTATGCTGTTGACCTTTATCGCGCTTCCGTTCTATCAACGCGGCCAGCACTTATGGGAGCAGCGGCAACAGCAAAGAAAAAGCTGTGAAAAATCTTCTCAAGCTATAATTTGAATAGGGTGCGTTACATCGAAAAGAAGCACGCTGTTGAGGCATGCTTCTTTTTCTTTTTTCCATATCCAACTAACTAGTTGTTCTTTTGAATGACTCCCCACATGTTTCCGCTCGGGTCAAAAAACTTGAGCACCCATCCGAAGCCATCGTTTTGGTAGTGGGTAATCGAGACTTCATGGGTCTGCAAATAATCATGGAGTGCATGCACATCGGAAGTGGTGAACAAAAAGACAGGCATGGGTTGATGATTAACGGTAAAGGTTGTGGACGTCTGCTCATCGGTTTCCCATATCATCAAGGTGGGTCCCGCAGACAGAGCAAGAAAAGCGGAAGTACGATACCGCGCCTGTAAGGAAAAGCCAAGGTGATTGCAGTACCAGACAATGGCCTCTTCCAAATTTTTTACGGGAACTTGTACGTGAAGCAACGATTCCAAATGTGCCATGATCAATCATTCCCCTCTCCATTCTTATTCTTCATATTGCCAGAATCCCCCATCTTTCGTTATCATTTTTTGAGAGGAAAGATAGGGGAGGCCATGACATGGGGCAGGTAGAACGGGAAAGAGGTCTGAAAAAAGGCACGATCCTGCAAAAAGCTTATCGGATCAAAAAGATCATTTCCACAAGTGGGCTGTCGAATGTGTATGTGGTCTACCATATGAAAAGCAAGAGGACGCTCATTCTCAAGGAGTTTTTCCCTCAAGCATTGGCTATGCGAGATTTGGATAACGTGAAGGTCATTTGTCGCAAGCCAACGTTAAAAAGCAAATTCGATAGGCTGCTAGACAGCTTTTGGCAAGAGGCATCCCTACACAAAGAACTCAATCATGCAAATATCATCGGATACATTGACCATTTTGCCGAAAATGGCACAGGTTATCTCGTCGTGGACTATAGCAAAGGAAAGACGCTGGATGAGTATGTATTGGCCCAACCCGAGCTTGATCTGGGAGTATTTTTGCATCAGACGGTACTTCCGATATGTGACGGATTAGACTATTTGCACAAAAAAGGCATCATACATCGCGATATCAAGCCCAAGAACATCTTGGTCACTGAAGCTGGCCAGCCTGTGCTGATCGATTTTGGCTCCGCGATTTACTTCGTGAGTGATGAACCCAAGCCGATTGTGACGACAGAGGGATATTCACCGCTTGAGTTTTACTCGGGTCAATCCAAGCAAGGAGTAGTCTCGGATATTTACAGCCTGGCTGCCACGCTGTATTACTGTTTGACCAAAGAGCGTCCCGTTGATGTGGCGGCAAGAGTCATTGAGGATACCTTGCCGTCGATTCGAACACGGAACCCTGATGTTCCGCTGCTGCTGGCTAATGTCATTATGTGGGGATTGGCCGTCGACTCAAAAAAAAGATGCCCCACACTCAAGCTTTTTGCGACAGCGATTCGTGCAGAGCATCTGATTTGGAAGGGAAAGGCTCGCTTCTCTCTTAGGAAGCTTCCTCATTAGACGACGATTTCTTAAAGCGAATTTCGATCTCGGTCATCCGATCCTCGAAGGTCACATACACCTTGTCGTTGTATTGGAGGACGAGCTTTTTATGTCGGGGCATGGTTTCCTTGCCCCGCTCAATTGTGCATTGACTATGATTCACCAAGAGCAACGTCTGATTTTTTCCCGGCTGGAAGTAAATCTTCTGCGCTTCGGGCAAATGCTCATTCACATCCAAACTGGTGAATAGCTCCTGCAACGTGATCCGCTGCTTCTTGCCAAAGGAGGCGAGAGGCCAAAACTTGACGGGGATGTCATTGCCGCTTGCCGTGTGCAGGAAATAACCCTCCAGACGACCTACAAATGCAGGCTTGGGACGTGTAAGCAGGTAAACACCGTAGCCGATTGCAGCTACGAGCAACACAATCATGCCGATGGTGATGTAGCGATCCCACACCGAGTGCACGGTAATGACAAGTGGGCCTGTGACACTTGCTCCTTCTGCATCCGTGGCGGTGATGGTGATTTCTGATGTACCGCTTTTCTCTGGTGACAGCTTCAGAGCCGCGTCTTGAATCGTAGCGACAAATCGTTCTTCCGGATCAGCGGTGACGATGGTATAGGTCAGCTTGTCGTTATTGGCGTCCGTGAAGAATGAACCCAAATCGATAGCCTGCTCGCCGTTTTCCTTCTCGATCGTCAAGGTATTGACCGAGGCAGCAACTGGCGCGATATTCGTAATGTCATAAACGTTTGTAGCCGTCTCGCGATAAAAGTCCGGGCCGCTCATAAAGATTTTCCACTGGTACTTGCCTGTGTGAGGGAAGACGTAGTCGACTGTAAAGCTATCGCCAAGATTCTTCATCGGGACCTTCTCTTCTTTTTTCCCCGCGAGATCGTTTACGATCAGTTCTGCTTTCATGGATGCGTACACATCCTTGTCATCTAGACGTCCTTCCAGATGGTGGAGATAGGAAGTAAACGTGGTAGGATTCCCCTTGATAACAGGTTCAGGCTTGACCTCTACACCAGCCATCAAGCTGTAATTCCCTAGTAAATTGATCTTCACCAAATCCCCAGGTTTGCCCCTAAATTTAACGAGATAGTTCCCCTTCTTCGGCTTTTCTATTTTCATCAGGGAGTATTTTTTCGATTTCATAAAATGAACATTTTGCGATTGATAGTACACTTGCGATTCCAGCAGCGGATTGTTGGACAACAGGATGATGTTCGCTTCCTGCATGCTGGAGTTAGGAATAGTCACGGTCACTTCCTGCAAGCCCCCGGTAGCTGTCATAGCCGCTACTGATACGAGCTGCGATTGAATATGCTTGGCAAAAATCTGATTGAAGATTTCGGGCAGGTCATCCGTGCTTTGTGTGACAAAGGAAGTTCCGCCTGTTGCCTCTGCGATTTTTTTCAATTGATCCTTTTGGACGGAGCCATCGCTATTGAGGCCAATCGTATAGATCGGATAGCCTTGCGCTTTTGCTTTCGAGATAGCTGTCTCCACGTCCTTGTTGGATCCTGCCATACTCCTGCCACTCGCGTTTTGCCGCAAATCTGTTCCCCCGTCTGACAGAAGGATCAAAAATGGCTTGCGAGCCGAGTCCTTTGCTTTTTCAATCATCTCTGCCCCTCTGCGCAAGCCGAGTCCCAAATCCGAATACCCAGAGTAACGCAACCCTTGAATGGTTCGCTTGAGCTGTTCCCGATTCCTTGCTTCGGCCATGCTCGCTGGAGACTGAGCTTGTACAATTCGATCATTATAGGCGACAAAGCCAATGCGGGTACGCGTGGCTTCGCTCATATCAATGAACATACTCATGACCTCTGCGGCTGTTTTGCCAGGGTCTGTTTTGTTCATGGAATTACTCGTATCAACGACAAAGACCGCGTCTACTCCCGCATCTGCTGTTCCGTTTGCCCCAGCAGTAAGAGGGGCTGACAAAAAGAGCATAGGGAGGAGCAGTCCGATGACCACCATTCGAAAAAGTGGCGGCATAGAGACGGTTGACTGACGATTTTTGTGCATACATTCACCTTTTTTCTGAAAAAAATTTTAAAAAGTTCATGACTTACTAAAATGGGACGATTTACCTATAAATGATTGTTCGTATAAAAGATCGGTTTCATATTGCCGATGTATATAAAAGTTAATTGCACCCATTTTTGTAAATATGAGGTGAATGCATAATGCTCCCCAGCGGCAACTAGGGAGAATTATCTATCAGTCCTTGTGCTTCTTTCCTAGTAAGAGAGTGGGCAAGGCGAGGCTTATCCCTATTTTTTCGAAGACCTAGGAAAGGAGACTCTGTGTCTTCAGCATAAAACGGGAATCCAAGAAAAGGAAGATTTATGGAATAAAATGGGTCTAAATACTGAGAATGGTCACATTGGTATAGGAAAAATGTCACACTATGCGGAATGTTGACAAATAATGCGGGCAAAGTTTAATTTAGAGGCAAGATTTTTTGTTTGTTTTTGGTATAAATGTCACGTTTTGTATTTTTATTCGTGAAGTAGGACTCATCATTTATCAAGTAGGACTAAGTGGTTATGCAGACAACAGAAAGGGGCCATTTATGGACATTATTAACCAGACCAACCGAACCATGCTGTTCGAAGAGATCAACCCGGAAAAATTGGACCTGATCACCATTGTTGGAGATGTAAAAGGCATCGACAGTCTCAGCGACGACAAGATCAAGGAGATCAACGAGCATCTTCTCGTGCGCAGCTTCGATGAGTTTTTGGACAAGTTCTCCCCGAGTGTGTATTCGTTCTACAATGCAGCGAACCAAAAAGTGATGTACACCTTGAAAAAACCTGACGGAATTGCAGAGGATGCGATTTCCGAGATCAAAATCGATCAAAGCAACGACTTCTTGAAAATGCTGTTTACCCTGATTGATACAAAGCGCAGCCAAGGGATCACCAACGTGGATTTCAAATTCGAGAATTTGCTCGATATGATTTCCCCGAAAAAAGTGATGGATGACATCCGTCAGGTGCGCAAAGAGATTCACTACTTGTACGGCCATTACGAAAAGCTCGATGATGGCGATCCGAAGAAGCTCGATCTCGGTGACAAGCTGAACACGATGTTCGAGGATGCCAGCAAAAACTACAACAACGTCATGGCGATGCTGCCGCTGGCGATTGAAGATATCAAAACACGACTGCTCTTGGGCGGCGCTCAAGAGGAGAACCAATCCGAAGCGATTCAGATCGGGATGCTGACGATTGGGGAAGACGGCGAACTGAAGATCATCGAGGCACCGAAGAGTGACAGCCGCGAGCTGATGGTTCTCGATGAAAACAGCGGAAACGGACTGATGAACGTTTTCGAAGAGGATTACGAGTCGATCACTGAGACGCCATCCTCCTATGTAAAAGATCTTGTGGTGCGCACCTTCTGCCCACTTCCGACGGTACATACCGAAGTCAACATTGAGACAGAAGTACAAAATTACAATACGTATCTTGAGTTTTACAAAAATGCCAAGGACGACTTCGTAAAAACGGTGAAGCCTTTGGTTGAGAAAATTTTGGGCGTGAAGATGTTCTTCGATCAGTACGTGACCAAGAACAAAGGGATGCAGCCAGCGATGCTGATCACGAATACGAAGCTCGACATGCTCGTGAAAAGCAGCAACATTCCACGTCTGGAAACTTACCTGAACACGGTCAACGCGAAAAACGACTTCACGGATACGATCTGGTTCGGAATCGTTCCATCTGTTGATATGGATTCCGCCGGAAAAGCAAAAGTGACTCGCGAGCGTTTCCGTGGGAACGAAAAAGTCGTCAAGCAGGACGGCAATACGATGGAATCGCTCACTATGCTGCTCCAGGTCGTCAAGGACTTCAAGGTGCAAGTGTTCTTCAGCTTCAGTACCGGTGAAGAAACGACCTTCAACAGCATGGCGACAGCGGGTATAGATAAATACATCGACAAGTGCGGAATCCTGGTGCGCAAAGAATTCAGTGAATTCGCGATCCCGTGCATTCCGAACTTCACGATTATTCCAAAAGACAAATCAGGGGTTGTTATCGACAGCAGAATGCTGCAAACCGAAGATGGCGTGAAGCTGTCCCAGGAAAAAGAAGACGTCCTGAAGCTGTGGATCGAGGGTGTTTACGTCGGTGCGAGCTATGTAGCAGCAGGGATTGTAGCAGCGTACCAGTGTCCAGAATACTTGCGCGAAACATTCAAAGTGGTTAGCCGCGAATATCCGGGTGTGCGCTTTGACATCGAAGCAGGTGAAAACGGACTGCGTGCTGTTACCACCATGGCCAAAGAAATCTCCGGCTTCACCAACAACATCAAAGATTCCATCAACCGCAAAAACTTTGGATTCGTCTTCTCTTCGGAAAATGCACAAATCCAAGGCAAAGATATCAAGCGCATTACGGTGTACAAGGCACGCAGCCTCGCCATGTCAGAGGACGGCTTTGATTCCATCTATAAAACACTGGTCAGCACCTATATCGAGCGGATTCTCCGCTTCCAGACGGGTGATTTCAAACACGACAACATCGTGAAGTTCTTCAGTAACAATCCGAGCAGCCAAAAAAGCAAATGGCTGGGTACACGCGGCTTCGTGAACTCCATCATTCAAGATGGCGATGACATGAGCTACGTCATCGATGACAAGAGCAATCTGTGCCATATCGATCTGGTGTTCAACGGCAATGTGAAAAACCTGGAGGTCACTATCACCAAAGGTACAACTCCGGTCAAAGCATAGCATTTGATCCCCTGGAGAGCTGTTTATGAAACTTTTTGACACATTACGCAGGTGGTTAGAGGTGTGTTTCCCAAAACGCACCCTTACACATAAGCCTCGAAGCCAATCAGGTACTTCGAGAGCAAGATTTCATTTCAAGGAGGTTTTATTCATGGGTTTTCGACTCAAAGTAGAAGGTTCTGAAACAATTGAGCTGGGCATGGACAACATCCAAACAGTGAAGTATGACACTGACACACCAGACGATTCCAACGCACGCTCTACAGATGTAGGTGCAACGCTAAGAATTACTGGCAAAATCATCACCGCAACAGACGGCGACAGTGCAGATGACACCATGAAGCTGGCTCTCTGGTCCTTGGTACCAGCAGAAAAAGCGGATTGCTACCGCAAAGTGACTCTGGAAGTAATCGCTGCTGATCAAGTGATCCGCAAAATCTACTTCCCGAACGCATTCGTAGTAGATTACACCGAGAGCTTCGGTGATACCGAGGGTGTAGGAACATTCAGCCTCTTCATCAAGCAAAAGAAAGACAAAACCGAGTTCACCAAAATCGAAGGCGGCTACGCTGTTTAGGTTTTGAAACAAGTAAGGTAGGAAGAGCCGTATCTCGAAAGCCGTGTTCGAGGTACGGCTCTACAAAATAACCAAAATCATTGCCAGACAGAGGGTGCGCGCATGAAAAATTATTACGAGATTCTGGGGCTAACCAAACAAGCTTCCACGAATGACATCAAAAAAGCATACCGTCAACTGGCAAAGCAGCATCATCCGGATGTCAATGCCGGGAGCAGTGAGTCAGAGCGAATTTTTAAAGAAATTACCGAGGCCTATCAGACATTGCAGGACCCGGCCTTGCGCGAGGCGTACGACGCACGCTACGAGGCTTTTCAACAAAAGAAACAACAACAGACCAGTCATACAAGCAGTACAAAACAAGGACAAAGCAAACAGCAAGCGCAGTCTGCGCCAGGAGTGAACTTCGAAGATTTGGGAAGCACCTTTGAACGATTTTTTGGTTTTCATCCGAAGACAGGCGAGATTAATCCAAACACCATGAAATCCGAAAAGAAAAATCCACTGGATACGACGGATATGTTTGAACAGTTTTTCCGCATGAAGAAAAAATAAGAGGGAAAAATCGGGCTTGGATGACAGCTCTTTCATGACATAGAGGTAGTAGCAACCTGCTCCTGTCTTTGGATGGATGTCCATACATACACCATTCTCCCAAAGCTCGGAGCATTTTTCATAAGACGAAGTTCAAAAATTCGTTTTTTGATCACGATTTACATGCAAGAGGTAGTTGATTGGGGGGAAAGACGTGGCGAAGAAAAAAGGGTATCAAAAGTCCATCAGAGTGAAGCTCATAGAGCTGCTGATTTCCATTCTTGTGATTAGTGCACTTATTTATGTATTTGGTTATACGGACAGCAACACCCTGAAAATCTTTACAGGAATTGCCTTCGGACTCTTTTTGTTCGGGGTCATTATCGTCAAATTCGGAAGCCCTGACGAACCGGCGCCCAAAAAAGTGGATGGCGTCACCAAACTGGTTCTGTTAGATGAAGAGGGAGAGAGCGTGAAGGAGTGGTTTATCCAAGGGGAAACATCCCTGTTGATCGGTAAAAGCTCCGCTCAAAACGAGGTCGACATCGACTTGGCGGACGCGGAATACGCTGCCTTGATCAGCAAGCAGCACGCGGTTCTGAATCAAGCGTCCGGGGACTGGTTCATCGAGGATATTCATTCCAAAAACGGCACAGGCATCAAGCAGCCGAACAAACGCGACAAGAGCAAGCTGGAAATCGAACAGCCGCATAAAGTGAAGGCTGGCGACATCATTTACATAGCCAATACCCGCTTGTTGCTGAAATAACAACGGGGGAAACATCGCTTTTACACATACATATCGTCCTTGCACGGAACGAAACGGGGGAGCAGAAGAATGAGTTTGACAAGATGCGCGAATGGTCACATGTTTAGCACCAGAAAACACGGAAGCACCTGCCCTTATTGCAGTATGGTCGTTGAGCCTGGAGCGAAATCGGACAACAAAGCATCAGCGAGAGTGGCAGACGATGATAAGACGATGCCATACCTGGGAGAAACAGAAGGGATCGAACCTGTTACCGGATGGCTGGTATGTATTGAGGGGCCGCAACAAGGTCAAGATTACCGCATTATGGCGGAGAAGAACTTCATCGGTCGCGCAGAGGATATGCATATCCGAATCGTCGGAGACAACACGATCTCTCGCCGTAATCATGCAGTGATTGTCTACGATCCGAAAAAACGCAACTTTTACTTGCTCCCGGGCGATGCTTCGGGACTTGCCTATCATAACAATGAAGCGGTGTACACACCAGTCGAGCTCACTGCGTACGATGTTCTCCAGCTCGGAAAGAGTACCTTTATTTTCATCCCGCTGTGCGGAGTTCACTTCGAGTGGGACAACTCTAACAAAGGCAAGGAATGATGAGCATGTTTCAACAGGGCGCAATCCCGTATCTTATCGTCCTTGGCGTGATTATTGCCATTACTCTTTTGTTTCGTCTGCGTGCAGCTTTGATCCGGCAAGAAATGAATCCCGTCATCCAGATCGGAAATGGACAGACGATCGGCAGACGAGAAGAACAGGATGATTACTTTTCGACAGCAACATCGTCTCATGGGACGATTGCGGTCTTGGCTGATGGAATCAGTGGACTGGCTAACGGCAGACTTGCTTCAACGCTTGCCGTGACTACATTTATCCGCGAGTTTACAAAGCTGGACAACCCGAAGCATATGTCCCTCTTCTTTTCCCGGGCTGCTTCTCTTGCGAATTCGGAGATTTTGCAGGCGCTGAGAGGAAGTCGGGGTGGGACAACACTGGTCGCTGGTGTAATCGTAGAGGACAAGCTGTATTGGGGAGCAGTTGGAGACAGTATCATTACCGTTTTCCGGAATGGAGAATTCATCCCGATCAATCAAAAAGACATTTATGAGTCGGTGCTGGAGGCTCGTTTTCTGTCCGGCGAGATTACGAAGGACGAGGCGTTGGAGCATCCGCAGAAAAAACAGCTGATCAACTACTTGGGCTACGAGAATTTTCAAAATATCGAAATTGGCCGTGAGCCGTTTCCTCTTGAGAAGGGAGACAAGGTCATTCTGTGCAGTGACGGCGTCTATGATACGTTAACCGAGATGGAGCTGGAGCAGGTTTTATTCCAAAATATCGCTGCCCATGACGCGGCTGACCAAATCATTGAAGCGGTGGAAAGCAAGCAAAAAGCCAATCAGGACAATGCAACCATTCTCATCCTGGAAAAAGGCTGGTAACGGGGGAGCGGGTAGTACGAATGAGAAAGGACAACAGTGAATTCATTACCGGGTTTCTATCCGAATCAGGCAGCTTTGTTCGCAACAAGGATTACTTTGCCTACGCCGAGCTGGATGATATCGCGTGCTGGGTAATCGCCCGCGGATTGGACAATGATCAGGAAGTAGAAAGTGCAGAGTTGGCGGCCAAAAGTGTTCTGGGCTACTTTTTGCAAAAGCCGTCCATTTCGCGGTATCGCATTCGCCGCTATTTGCAGGAGGCCCATCGTGTCCTGCAAGCCGAGAGCCATCGCGTTAGGCTAAAAGCGAGCTTGACCGTAGTCGTAACGGACTATGCCAGAGTGAGGTACGGGATCGCTGGTAACACCCGACTGTATCAGTTTCGCAATGGCCGATTGCAATGGCAGAGCAAGGATCAGAGTCTTGCCCAACAGATGGTGGATGGGGAGGAAATCGCAGAGGACGCGCTTGATCAGCACGAGGAGCGACATAATCTCTTGAGCTATTTGGGGACACCCAATGAATTTCGTCCGTTTGTCTCCAAGAAGCTTCCGCTCTATGACGGTGATGTTTTTCTGCTTGCCACCCCTGGTCTGTGGGAGAAAGTGAATCCGGCTGAAATGCAGGACGGGCTTCAAGAGGCGAAAGATCCTGAAGCCTGGATCGATACGCTGGAGGATGTGCTTTTGAGCAAGCAAGAGCATATCGTTCAAAACTACACGGCAGCCGCTATTTTTGCGAACAAAATTTTTAAGACAGACCCGCAAAAAAAATGGCGGATAATCAAACGGGTGGCCCTCATCCTTCTCGTGCTTGCCTTGGCTGGAGGCGGAGCTCTGCTGTACAAGATGAAGGAAGCGGAGCGCATCGCGGATGCTGCGACAGGGATGTTTGAGCATGAAACAGCCGGAGACGCTTTCATTGCGGAGGGAGATTATCCGAAGGCACTCAAGGCATACAGCGATGCACGAAATGCCGCAAATATTGTAAAAAACAAAGTTCAGGCTGCCCTCTTGGCCAAAAAGATCCGCATTACACAGTTGATCGTGGATGGAGATACGGCTGTAAAGGATGAGCAGTACGCCAAAGCATTGGATAAGTACGACAAGGCGCTCAAGGAAATGAAAGGGCGCGATGATTTTAACGAACCGGAGATTTTGGAGAAAAAAGAAAAGACGCAATCGTATGTGCTCGTCATGCAGTGGAAAAAGGAAGGCGATCTCTTGTTTGAGGCGCAGGATTACGCTGGTGCGGAGGCCTATTACCAAAAGGCGCGCAAGCTGGCGTTGGAAACGTCTTTTGTAACAGGAGAAAAGGAGCTTCGCACCAAGCTAGACGAGGTGGCTTCCAAAAAGACCGGCATCGATAAGGAAAAGAAGACGCTCGACGGCGACAAGCTGGAAAAGCAAGGCGACGAGAGCTATGCGGCACAAGACTTCGAGGGAGCGATCCAGTCGTATATGATGGCGCAGGAAATTTATCAGGAGATTGGTGTGCTGGAGAAAGTTTTGGCGATGGAACGCAAGGTGACAAAGGCAGAGGAAAAGCTGAATCCTCCTGCTGCTCCACCTTCGGCAGGTGCGCCAGCAGGACAGCCACCTGTGCAAGGGACGAGCGCTGCGAGTCAACCACCGGCAGTTCAGGTGAATCAAACGGCCCCGGTTCACCAGACCGCACCAGTTAACCAGACGGCTCCTGTAAATCAGACGGCACCGGTGAACCAGTCGGCGCCGAATAACCAAACGGCCCCGGTTCACCAGACAGTCCCAGTTAATCCGGTGCCTCCAGTCGTGCCGACCACTCAAGCAATTCCGCCAGCCGCGACAGCTCCGGCGACTCAGCCAGTTCAGCCACCGCAAGCTAATCCACCAGCTAAAGCCAATCCGACACAGGAGGAGGCAGCGAAAACGCCATGAAAGAGATCGTACTGGATCGTTTGAACAAAATGGAGGAGCTGGAGCAGCGCAGGTTGCTCAAGCAGATCATGAACGGTGTCTTCCTCAACCTGGTCGAGTATCAGGAGGAGATGCAGAAGAAGCTGGAGGAGCGTGTTTTTACCGAGATCGAGGACAAGGAAGATAAGCATGACATCTACGTAACCCTCTGTCATCGTGATGACTTTGACCCGATCCACGAGTATTTGTACCCGATGATCCCTGGCGATGAGGAAAAGAAGATATGCGATCGCAAAGAGCTGGCGGTCAGGCTCAGCAATCGGGAAGAAGCGGTCATGATGACGATCTTTTTAGAATGTGAATACGACAAGATTCAGGCGCTGATGATGAGCAAGCGAACCTTCAAGGGGCGTCTGAACACGGCAGGCAATCACTATCCAATCGAGGTGCGCCTGCAACAAAGTCGTGTGTATATGGATGAGCTGGAAAAGCTGTACAACATGTTTCAAAAGAACGGGATGCCGTGGAAAACGGTGAATCACCCTTACGCCAGCAAGTTTTTCGATGTCATTTTGGTTGCCTGTGAGGGTACGTTTACAGAAGACGAAGAGATACTGGAAATGTCGATTACCCTCGATGAGTGGGAGCCTTACAAAAAGCTGGATGTGATCCCGTTGTGGAACATCGAACGTTTGGCTTTAAAAAACATCGGCTTTCCCGTACCTGCTATAGACCGGGTGAACTTCGAGCATGTCCTGTCGTTACGCAAGACAGGCAGTGAGCACGGGTATTTGGTGGATGGAGATGAAGAGCTGATTCGCTACATCAAGCGGTCACCGGAAGAGCTGACGATCGTCTCCCCTCAGGAGAAGTCGGGAGTTTGGAACGTATGCAAAATTACGCAGCCAGTCACGACACGGATCGGAAGACTCGATTACGAATTGGTGTCCAATCGTCGCAAAAACAGCTTTATTGGGAGCTATGCGCGGAAGCAGGCGATGACCGTACGAGCCAAAGGAGAGATTATCCGAATTGTCCATTCCTTTGAGGCGGCTGATCAGCTGGAGCTAGTGAATGTAGAGATCCGGGATAAAAACAATCGGCCTGCCGCCACATACGGTTTGAATCCGTTTATTAGCGATAACGTCCGTGTAGAAAACGACAAGAAGATCATGGCTCTCGGCTTTCGGAGACGCGGGGCGAACAGCTTTATTCTCCAAGACATGATGAGCTTTCTCGTCTCCGAGGTTCAGATGTATTTTCCGGAATACAAGTGTGAAGGAGAATGGGCTTGAATTACATCTGGGATTTGGTTATTCGTGCAAAACGCGCCGGGATCGCCAAAAAAGACATCCAGTTCAAAGCGGCCAAAGTGTATTCGCCCTACATGGAGCTGAGTCATGAGGCCATCAACGCCAAAACGGTGGAAAAGACAGTAGAGGTGAATCCGTACTACCGCTTCGATGATATTTTCCGTGACCTTTTTGATGCCAATTACTCGGACGATGCAGAGCTTCGGCATACCTTGTTTGATATCATCATCCATTTGCTGGCCGAGATCGATTTGTCGCAAGGGATGAACAAGCGTGAATACCACATCCGCTTTGTATTGCGCGACTTGGAAGCGGGGCTGTTCGGCAGTCGGGTACAGGAAAATATCCGACTATTTACCAAAGAGGAGCGAGAGATTATCGCAGGCAATATTTTGCGCTTGTATGAGACCGGTGAAGCGGTGTACCTGCTCAAGGATACCATGCGAAAAATATTCTCTCACTCTACCATTTACGCCAATTGCGAAGAAAAAGATGAGCTGCTGATTTACGTCGGGCAGTCGGAGAGTGAAACCGCACATGCCAAGCTCGCTTTAATCAAGGATATTTTTCTACCGGTTCGGTTCCATACAGAGATTTATTGGCGAAACCATTTCGGCATTTTGGATGTCGAGGAAACGATGCAAATCGACAGTGTTGCACTGTATTAGGCGGCAATCACTCCCGAAGTGCGTAACGTTTTCACTATGGGAGAGAGGAGAGTTTGAATGTCTACCTATTCATATAAGCTTCATCTCCAAAAGGGCAGCGGGGATGGCAAAAATCAAGGCGGAGTAACATACACGCAGGATGAACTGATGGAGATGACTACTTTTCAGCTGCGAAATATCTGTTACAAAGAAAAGCTGGTTACTTCACTGGTGAACAACCTAGACAGGGAAGGCTTAATACGAACAGTTCTACGTTTTCTCGGCGCAGAGGAGAGACTCTTGATTGAGCGGGTTGTTCCAGGAGGTTTCGAACGGCTCGAAGAAGCTTTGCATAAATATTTGAAAACTCCGTTGCCAGGTGTAGATGCGATCAAAATTCCGGCGAAGATGTGCTTGTACATGGGTCTTGCCATTGACAGGCTGGACAATTATCGCGTCGAATCCTCCCAAGGCTTGTCCGAATCCAATGTGCTTTTGGTGAATGACCATATGGAGCTATGCGGCATTCTGCATCTGCGCAAAGACAAAGACGATAGGAGAGCCGGGCATTTTACGCTGCACGCTTGCCAAGATGCTCAACTGAGAAAAACGGTCAATCAAAACTACAGCCTGCTCTTTTTCCGCAAGCAGGATTCGGAGTATTTGTACAAGGCGTATCATCAGGACCATCCGTTGCCGCCTGTTAATCTCCACTACTACAAAGTACCGGTGACAGACCTCGAGATCAGGGAATTGGAAGAAACAGATGCCGTTCTCGCGATTGATTTTGGTACCTCCTCGACGACAGCGGGTGCTTTTCTCGACCATCAGTATGTCAGCTCCCCTTCCAGCAACGACTTGTTGAATGGACGTATACGCTTGAATGCGATCAATTACGTCTCTTTCCCCGATACGACGCAAAAAAACGAGGAATGGATAGAGGTGTTGCCGACGGCTGTCAGCGTGGCGGATTGCTCCACCCCGCATGACGTTCGCTTTCACATCGGTTATGAAGCACTTCGGCACATGAAAAAGAATGGATACAGTACGAACGCGACCGTATTTCAAGGCATCAAACGCTGGGTGAACAGCTATCACAAGATCGAAGAGGTCATGGACAGCCAAGGAAATACCGCGACTGTGAAACGAAGCGACATCCTGCGCCAGTACCTTCTTCACGTCATTCAAATGGCCGAGCATCAATTCAAATGTCGCTTTCGTCATCTGCATATCACAAGTCCGGTCAAGCTGAAAACGCAGTTTCTTGAGATGTTCACCGAGATTTTGCCGGAGTATCGCATCGAAGCAGAGCACGCTCTCGATGAAGGAATGGCTGTCCTTTTTAACACGATTGCGGATCAAATTGACAAAAACAGCTTTCTGGACGGGGAGACCTATCAAGCGCTCGTCATCGATTGCGGCGGAGGCACGACGGATCTGTCATCCTGCCATTTCCGGATCGAGGACGGACATATCTCCTATCGCATCGATATCGATACGACCTATGAAAACGGCGACACCAATTTTGGCGGCAACAACATTACGTACCGCATCATGCAATTTATGAAAATCGTCTTCGCGGACTATTACGGAAAAGGGCGGCAAGTGACCGACATCGACCAGATTATCGACATCCCTGGTTCGGAGATATTCCGATACGTGGATGAATACGGCGTCGACTCCATCTATGAACGCTTCGAGGCGAGATATCGGGAAGCTGAGGCAATTTTGCCGACTCGCTACAAAGAGTACGAGAACAAGAGCCGGGACGAGTATCAGCGTGTCCGCAACAATTTTCACTTTTTATGGGACCTCGCTGACCATATGAAAAAAGAGTTTTTCCGTCAGACAGGCATTCTGCGCAATCGCTTCACATCCGATACAGAAAATCGTCAAGAGCCTGATCTAAAGCTGACGGCAGTCGAGCGGTGGGTATTGTCGTTACGGGAGGATGGTCGCTTCCGGGATGTGTTTGATTTTCCAGATGTCGTTTTCAACGCCAAAGAGATCAATCACCTGATCAAGGCCGATATTTACGAGATTTTGCGCGTCTTCTTGGACGATTTTTACCAACAGGGAAGGCTGGCTGACTTCTCGATCATCAAGCTGACTGGGCAGTCGTGCCGGATTGATGTTTTCCGTGAAGCGCTCAAAGAATTTGTCCCTGGACGCAGCATCGAGTTCCGGCAAAAGTCGGAGGATGCGGGCAAGGTGCCAGACCTGAAGCTGTCTTGCCTGCGTGGAGCACTGCGCTATCAAAGTGCCAAAAAGGCGGGTTTCATCGAAGCGAACATTACGAATCATGCGCCGATCGTCCCGTATTCCGTGACCGCCTTCACGCATAACAAGCAAGAGAGAGTGCTTATTCACAGTCAGGAAAAGCTGAGTCTCGTGCATGGCTCTATCTCGCGTCCCTACGGTGTGAGCGAGGTTGAATTTTATCTCAAGGAAAGCGACGGCCAGCTGCGCCAGCGGTACTTGTACATGGATGATCCTGCTCAATACAAAACGGTTTTGTATGAGGACATTGCGAACAAGTACGGTACGCATATCCCGCAGGATGAGACTGACTCCATTCAAAATGGCGAGTCGAAATACTTCGTTTTTGCGAGCGGCAGCGAGTGGGGATTCCATGTCGTGCCAGTAGCTCGTCTGAATGAACAGCTTGCTTTGGGGAAAAAGGTTTTCTTTGCTTTCGAGAGTGACTTGTCCGAGTTGGATTTCTTTGACGGGATGAAATGATCAAATAACTAGGCAGCTTAAATGAACAGGAAGGGGGAACAGCGGTGTTTTCCCATCTCTATCCCAATTTTCATAAAGGGCGAATTCTCAAGCGAGAGATGCTTGAAAATCTGCGTGATTACCCGCGGCATTTTGTAGATTTATACTTTCAGGATTATACAGACGGCATTATTTCCGGGATGGATGTAACGATAGACGAGGGGCACCTCACTGTCGGCAGAGGGATCGTCAAGCATCAAGGACGGATTTACTTGTTCGACCGCGAAGAGCGTGTCCCTTATGAGGCCACAGGCATGGAGACGGTGCTCAAGATTCGTTTTCACGAGGAGACTTCGCTGACCGACTATTACGTTTACGAGACGTCGTATGTTCTCGATCAGGAGATAGAGTCAAACCAGGATGAAAGGGAGTTGGGGCGCTTCAAGCTCAAGCAAGGGGCAAGGCTTCGCGGGGATTATCAGGACTTAGCCGATATGGCGACCGAATTCAATACGTGGAATATCGTGCATGTCGAACATGCCGGGCGAAACGAGCCAACACTTGCTCCTTACATCCTGTGGTATTTTGCGAATGAAATGCTGAAAACGGTCACCAATCACTCGTATGATCTTGCCTTTGCCATGCAGTGCTTGAATGCAGACAGAGTAGAGCGGGGGCTCATTCTTCATTATATAGGGAACAGACTGGGGACTGGTTACCGCGAGTACACGAACCTGCAGATTCTCAAATACCTCGCACGTATCTTGGATGACGCCAAGAGCGGCGGAAGGTCCTCAAAAACGGAGTGGAAAACAGGCGGGCGTCAGCGGGTTATTGTTGATTAACGAGAGGATGGGGAATGGAAATGGCGCGCATGGATGAAAGTATTATCGGCATGTTGAATGAGCTTTCCGGTGAGGATGCACAGCCAGCAGCAATACGTTTTGGTCCTAAGGGCAAAAACCGACTGGATGTGGTGAACAAATCATTTATTACAGTCGGTGAAGAGAGAATTCCCATGGAGGACAAGCGCGTCCTCGACGATCTCGTACAGATTCGGCTCCCGAAGACATTTTCCATCATGAGTCCAGAAGTAGCAGCTCTGAAGTATCCATCGGAACGTAGGCCTTCCCTGATTTTTACGAACGAAACAGCGTCCATTAACCTGGCTTTTACCTATACCGAGAGCAAGCTGACGGATTCTCCTGCGCAGTTGAAAGGCTTCATGGATGTCATGAAGCAGGTTTTGCGGAGAACACAGCCGCTTGCTCGTTGGCAGGAGGAAGGAATACGTGAGATTGCCGGGACCAGCGTCGGATTTTTCGAGTTTGTTGCACCAGCATTGGATACAGACATTTACAACCTGATCAGCTTTGTCTCCCTAGAGGGACGCGCTCTTCTCTGCACGTTCAATTGCACGGAGCAGGAGCTGTCAGATTGGAAGCCAATAGGCTGGGGAATCATGGATTCCTTGTCGCTCGTATCCGCCAATTCAGATGAGAATGGGAAGGGAGAAGGGAAAATATGAGTCTTCCTGTCATTGCCTACAACAATTTGCAAATCTCTCCTTATCAATTGACGCATCTGGTAGAACTGACGATTACGAAAAAGATCAATGAGCATGCCCGCCTGACATTTACGGGGATTGTACCAGAAGAATTGAAGGACAGCTATGTAGAAATGACAGAAGCACAGACCCCGATCGAGATCAGTCAGGTGGATAACGACGGCAACGCTACGCCGCTTTTTGCGGGGATCGTTTTGGAGATAGGCATCAAAGCCGTACGAGACGTCTATTATTTGTACGTCGAAGCTGTCTCACCTACGTACAATCTCGACGTGAAGCGCAAGAGCCGTTCGTTTCAAAACAAAGCGATGACCTACGGTTCCCTTTTGAAAACAATCGCAGGAGAATACCCAGGCATGGACATTATGGACATGGCCTCCAATGGCGGGAAGCTGGGCTCCTTTACTATGCAGTATCAGGAGACGGATTGGCAATTTCTCAAGCGGCTTGCTTCGCGTTTTCAGACTGGACTGATGCCAGCATCCGTTTTTGAAAAGCCGAAGTTCAGCTTTGGTGTGCCAGAGGGTGCTTCAAAGGGCAAGCTGGACGATTTTCACTACCGGGTGCGCAAAAATTTGAATGAATACCGTCATTCCTCGGAAAACGGGGTCAAGGGCGTGGATGAAAATGACTACATCTTTTACGAGGTAGAGACGGATCGCGTGCTCGATTTGGGCAACGGTGTGGATTTCAAAGGGAAGAGCCTGTATGTGTATGAAGCCCATACCGAGATGAAGAAAGGCTTGCTCAAGCACAAGTATTTGCTCGCGTCCAAAAAAGGAATGAGCCAAAAGCCGCTCCACAATGCGCTCATCGTAGGGGCATCGGTTCAGGGGAAAGTCATTGAGGTCGCAAAAGACAACGTCAAAATCCACCTCGATATCGATGAGAGCCAGAGTAAGAGCGAAGCGCACTGGTTCCCGTACTCTTCGGTTTATACGGCCGAAGGAAACAGCGGTTGGTATTGCATGCCGGAGCTCGATGACTACGTACGTGTCTATTTTCCGAGCAACAAGGAAAGTGACGGGATTGCGATCAGCTCTGTCCGGAAAAATTCAGACGAGGGCGAAACGAACAAGCTCGGGAATCCCGATATCAAATACTTCCGCACAGCCAACGGAAAAGAACTGATGTTCAGCCCGTCGGAGGTATTGCTTAGCGCAAAGGACGGGGAAATCCTCATTCGCATGACCGACGCGGACGGCATCCAGATTTTCAGCAAGAAAAATATCAAGGTTGTCTCCGAAAAGGACATTTTGATGGACTCTGCTACGAAGGTGATTATCTCGGCGAAAGAGGAGATCAGTCTCACCTGCAAAGAGAGCAACATCAAGATGGACGGAAATACAAGCATCGTCGGGCAGGAGCTCAAAACCAATTGACACACATGGTTGCCACGCGGGTAACCGTGTGTTTGGTGTATGCAAAAACGGTGAGAAGAAGGGGGGATTGGCATGGAGAGAGAGGAAGCCTTGCAGCATTTCAAGGAGCACGAGGTGCCGAAGAGAACCATTGCCAGCCTGCATGCCTTGGATGCTTACTATCAGGCGAATAAAGAGAGGCTCGCAAAAGAATTTCTCCGTTCATTTGAAGAGATTTGCCGACGAGTCGTTGACATGCAGGAGCGAGGGGAAAAAGGCAAGCTGGCGCACTTGACCTATTCCATGCTGCGGACGGAGCTTCTTCTTGGAAGCAGTCAGTATTTGTTGGAAGCTACGGACAGCAGTTGGTTTTTCGATCCGGTGGAGTGTCAAGCCAGCTATGATGCGAGCTGGGCATTCCGCTTTTTGGATCGGCTCGCAGACGAATGGAACGAGGCTGCCAGAGCGTATGCCGGACACGTAAGACTTCCCGATATCGAACGGATCAAGCTCGTGGAGGCAGAGAAGTTTCATCAATATGTCGTTCACCTGATCCGTTATGCCATGGTGCAGGCTGTTCAGCTGGAGGTTTTTCAACAGGTGGACAAGGAGCCGGAGCTGGAGGTGCGTGTCGGAGAATATCTGGATCAAAGCGAGATCGTGTACTGTCTGGACACTCGCCACAAAGATTCCGAGATGATCCGTGCTTGGCTGGAAGAAAAGCAAGAGCTGGAATACGGCTACAAGGTTTTGGCTGGCCTCGATCTGGGGCAAGGGCAATTCGATGGTCTTGATCTTCGTTATTCGGACCTCTCTGACAGTCAGTTAACGAAAGCAAACCTTCGCGAAAGTGTTTTAGTCGGAACGAGATGGCATCGTGCCCAGCTAAAAGCGGTTGATTTCGGAGACAGTCTCATTCATGGAGCGGATTTTACCGGAGCGAATCTGCTAGGCGCGAGCTTTCGTGAAGCGTCCGGGCCAAGGGGTCTTTTGGAACCAGATGCGTGGGAGATGCCCGGTTTTGATGGCGTCTTGTTCGTCGGGGCGGACTTGACCGGAACTGATTTTACTGGAGCCGATCTGCGCGGCGCAGACTTTACAGATGCGATTTTGACCGGAGCGAATTTTAGCGGCGCGCTTCTGGAGAGAGCCGTATTCTCGGAGGAGGCCAGGGAGTCCATTCTGTTGGATGAGCTTCAGGAGCGGCATGTCGTTTGGCGAGAGGGGAGTCAGGCATGAATTATTTCATCTTGTCACAGGACGAGCGCATCGCGAGTCCGGTAGAGCCAACTGGCGTTTTTGACGTCATCCGGCAGGAGTGGCTCACCCCGGATTATCAGGAAGAGCTGGACGAGGCGATCATCCAGTTCGACATCAAGCAAAAGAAAGAGAACAACTACCTGGATTTTCTCGACAGACCCATCCCGCTTTATTCCAACCGCTTAAAGACAATCATCCACAAGTTCGCACCGAAGCTGTTTGTCAAATCCGTCGTGTTGGTGGACATGGAGCGGGTCAAGCAGGATTTGTACTGGCTGATAATCCTGCCGCGTGTGAACTGCCTGTCAGAGCAAAGCGAGTTTCACAAGGACGGCTCACTCAAACGGCTAGTCCTCGATCCAGAAAAGATTGGACGCCATACGATTTTTCAAATCGAAGGGATTCGTGAACCGTATATCATCATCGATTTGCGGCTGGCAGAGGCTTTGCTGCGCAGGGACTTTTCTGGCATCCGTTTGAAAAAAGTGGAGCAAGCAGGGAGGAGAATGAGTCATGCCCATGATTGAAGATGTCAATGTAGTGCCTTCGTCCGCTCCGAAGAAAAGCTACGTCGTGGCAGGTGCGATTCTCTCGTGCGACTACGGGAGCCAGAAGAACAAGCTGAAAACGCCGTTTAGTCATGGCGTGTACATTCGCAACCAGGCACAAATGAACGTGAATGACTATATGCCGAAAGTGAACATTATGCCGTTTGGCAAATGCAAATGCGAGAAAAATCCAACCGTCGCAGCTGCTACTGCTGCCAACAACGGCGTGCTCAAGCCGATGCCATGCGTTCCTGTGGTCACCATGCCCTGGATCGATGGCAAGGCAGATGTACTCGTGGAAAACCATCCCGCCCTGTTAAACACCAGCACAAACATGTGCATATATGGAGGCTGCATACGCATCGAAGACGACGGACAGGAGCAATCGTGAGGGGGATTGTATGAATACGACAGAGAAGCTGGCTGGATACGAGAACATCCAGTTGGTCTCGCCCTTTGAAATCCAAAGCCTGCAAGATGTCAGAATCGTGAAGAAAGTCAATGAGCACGCCAGATTGTTCGTCACCGCAATCATCCCGGAGGAAAAAAGCGACCGTTACATTGAGATGGCGACGAGTGAGGATACAGTCGCGCTGAATTTGGTGGAAAACGGTTCGCTTACAAAGACACTGTTCAAAGGACTCGTGGATTCCGTCAGTGTGAACTTCGTTCGAGGTGTGTACCATTTGGAGCTGGAAGCGGTCTCGCATACGCAGCGAATGGATGGTCAGCGCAAAATGCGCTCTTTTCAGCATAAACAAATGACGTATGCCAGTCTGCTGGATGAAATCACAAAGGACTACCCCGGCTCGGATTATTTGGACCATGCTTCGAACGGAGCGCCGCTTGGGACCATTGCCATCCAGTATCAGGAAACAGATTGGCAGTTTTTAAAGCGACTGGCCTCCCGCTTCGGTTCCATTCTCGTCGCTGAGGCAGTGGCAGATACGCCAAAATTCTGGTTCGGCTTGCCAGAGGGACGTACTGCTCAACTGACAGACGCCAGCTACACCATCAGCAAAAGGCTTTCTCCCTATATGGAAACGACAGAAAACGGCTATGCGGAAGGTATGTCGGAAAACGATTTTCTCACCTATGAAGTAGAAAGCGGACAGGTCCTCCAGCTCGGAGACCGTGTGAACTACCAGGGAAAAGAGCTTGTTGTCGCCGGGTCAACAACGAGGATCGACCATGCCCTTCTCATTCACACCTATCAGCTCATGCCCGAAGCAGGCATTCGTCAAAACCCTATCCGCAACGACGACATATGCGGCGCTGCCCTGGAAGGCAAGATCATCGACATCCAGAAGGATACCGTCAAAATCCACCTCGACATCGATCCGAAGCAGCCCAAGGCAGAGGCGAGCTGGTTCCCGTATGCCACGGTCTATTCAGCAGAGGGCAACAGCGGTTTTCATTGCATGCCGCAAATGGGCGACTCCGTCAAGCTGTACTTCTCCACGCCAGACGAAGAAGGCGCAATGGCAGTCAGCTCCGTGCGAAAAGGGGGAGGCAGCACGGCGAAAACGGGCAATCCCGGTATCAAGTACTGGGGAACGAACTTTGGCAAAGAGCTGATGATGGGCGGCAAGGAGCTCGTTCTTACTGCCAAGGAGAGCAAGGAAGGCAATATTTTTATCAAGCTTCATGAAGAGGACGGCATCGAGATTCACAGCATGCATCCCATTGTTTTTTCCTCGGAAAAGGATATGGAGATTACGTCAGACACCAAGGTTGAGATCAAGGCCAAGGAAGCGATCTACCTCATGTGCAGCACCAGCAGTATGATTTTGGACGGGGAAGTGGATCTCCAAGCGCCGAAGATTGAGATGGTCGGGCTGACGAAGGCGCCTGTGGTTGTGGAGGATTTGCCGCAGGAGGAGGAAGAAGAGGAAGAGGAGCAGCAGGAAGAGGAAGAGTCTGGCTGGGGTGGATTTCTGGATGGCTTGCAGCTTGGACTGGATCTGGTGGGTCTCATTCCGGGTCTGGGAGAAATAGCGGATTTGGCGAATGCGGGAATCTCGCTCGCTCGAGGAGACTATGCAGGAGCGGCGCTATCTCTGGCGGCGTGTATCCCCTTTGCAGGATGGGGAGCTACGGGTGCAAAGCTGGGGATGAAGGCTCACAAGGCTGTCACGAAAGGGAAGAAAGTTGCCAAGGCCACAGAGAATGCGACAAGCGCTACGAAAAAGGCAAAAGCTATCGTGAAGAATAAATCTCCGGGAAATGGCAGGGGAAAAGTGAGAACCGCAGCGCGCAATGCAAAAGAGGACATGAGCGAGCTGGAGGCTGTCCAGAAGATGAAGGATGGCATGCTGGCCAAGGCGATGCAAAAGCCTGCGGTACAGAAATCGATAGAGATTGGAAAAGAAGTTGCTCTGGAAGTGGGCATGGAACTTCTGGACGAGGCAACAGGTGGCGTGGCTTCATTGGCATTTGGAGTCGCAGGATCGCGTAGGGGGAGGAAGACTGGCGGTTCTGCAAGCGGGTCTGGCACGGGTAGATCAGAACCACAAGCAACCCAAAAGGATCGGTCACCCGACAAGGATCAAGCGAATGAACAGAAGTTACGGAAAGTGGCAAATGGAGATTCAGATTATTCCGGGGAAGTTCCGAAAAAAGGGGATACAAATAAGAAGTCGGGAGGAGGAAATGGTCAAGATACGGAGAAACCACCTAGTAAGCCTCAAGAAGGTGAGGGGACGGGTGAAGAGAAGAAAAACATAACTGGTGAAACTAGTAGCACTAAAACCGGTAAGAAGGTCCATAAGCAAAAGGCAGATGAGCGTCGTGCTAGTGGCGATTACGATTTGGTTAATGAACCTTTAAAAGATAAAGATGGAAAAACAATTGAAGTACCAAAAAGAATAGACAAGCAGGGCAGACCTTCGAAGAAAACTCAAAAAGCTATACCCGATGCTGTACAAGGACCACCAGAAGGAAATATCATTGATGATAAGCCACTGGGTAGACCAATTTCTAAAGACAAGCAAGAAATAAGAAGATTTATTGATGCGTATAAGATCAAGTATGGTGAACCACCTAAACAGATAATAATAGAACGATATGATCCAAAAACAGGAGCTCCAGCTGGTCGTGAAACCTATGATCCTAATGATTTTAAGATCCCATAAAGTATAGGAGGAATTTATGGAGTATCAGGTTTATAACGAAAACAATTATAAGGTCATTGTTACAGATGAACAATTGAATGAAGCTTTTCATAAAAACGGGGTAGAGTTACCTGTTGAGATAATAATTGCTATGGGTGCTTCACACGATACAAAGTATATTCCGAGACTACTTGAAGCTCTCTCTCATCAAACACAACGGATACGAATTGAGGCAATGTATAGTTTGCTAAGTCTAAATGATATTGGCTGTGTCTCTATACTTTCAGAAAAGGAGAAAGCGATCTTAGAGGATGATTTTAACGCTCCGATAAGTGAAAAGGCAATTCTCCAGTCCGTGCTCATACGTCTTGAAAAAGGGCCAAATGGCACTGAAGAAGCATTTTTCAAGGGAGATATCCTTCCTATTGTTAAGACAGGGTTGTTATATAATTATTCTAGCAACTTAGTTTTAACTATGAAAGATGTGCAATTTATCATTAATGCACTGAAAGCGTATGTTCATAAGAGTGAATTCTGGATGGCAAAAATGAAAAAAGATGAATATGAAGATGTGATAATTAAAGGATTAGAGGCACTTTGGACAGCAGCCGAAGATAGTTC
The DNA here is from genome assembly GCF_003013445.1 of Brevibacillus sp. NRRL NRS-603. Classification (NCBI taxonomy): domain Bacteria; kingdom Bacillati; phylum Bacillota; class Bacilli; order Caryophanales; family Paenibacillaceae; genus Brevibacillus; species Brevibacillus sp. NRRL NRS-603. The sequence goes on from NZ_PXZN01000009.1 coordinate 92,550, forward strand.
CTTGTTAAGAAATTTAGATCCTGAATACAATGAAAAGTTAGTTGAAGTAGGGACTCACGTGTTGAAAATGAAGATAGATTCTTATGCAAAAGAAATCATTGCAATATTTGCAAAAGCATTGTCACCCGAGTATGCCTATTTAATGTTAGAACCTATTATGAATGGACGCGCAAAGGGTGATGTCAAAAAGGAACTAGAAAAATCAATTCAGATTCTCCGCCAAAATGAAAGGGGAATCGAATAGAAAATGGGTATGGAACATAAAGCTTATTTATTTGATACAAATGGTTTTATGAAAGAATTAAGTGAGACTATCATTACTTCGGGTACTACGAATAATATTAAATTATTGAAGGAGTTTATTTTTAACCATTTGGGAATTGTTAGATCTGTATACACAGGGGAACTGCTAGATAAAGAGTGGGAACAAGAATTAGAAAATGGTGAGGTTCAAGAACTAGCTGATTTTGCTATGACATGTTACTATTCTCCAGATGAAGAACAGGGATTATCTTATTTGTGGGATGCACTGATTGAAGCACTAGTTAAGCTACCTACTAAATTTGATCCTAATTATTATATTCTCGGGCGTCCATTAGAATCAGAAATGTTTATTCTTGATCCAGGAGGAATGGGACTGGGATTTGTATACGCTGAAGACGTACCTAGTATGTATAACGAACTACTTGAATTAAAACGAAACCTAATAAGTAATGGTTTGCCGTCAAATGATTTAGTATATCATGCATCTTTTTCAGAATTAATAGAGGCTTATGACGAACTCGTAATCCTCTATAAAGATGCAACAGAAGCGAAGCGAGGTTTATTAATGACGTTTTAATAGATTTGACAAACTAAATCTCAATTTAATATTTCTAGGGTTACCTGGGTCTGTCAGGGTCTGCCTAAAATTTTTGTGTAATCAGATTTCAATCCCAGCAACAAAATCGTACAATACAACCAACAAACCAAACACTAAAAAACCTGACAAACACGCTTAGCAACTTTCAAAGGCTTATTCCACTTGAACTATAGAGGAGGAATAAGCTTTTTTGTTCATGTCAATTTTGTCCTTTCACAAAAGATAAACAGTTCTAATCGATACTTTGGTGGATTGGGTAGATAAACGTAGCAGCGTTTAAGCCGGGGGATTTGCCAATAAGTCGTCTGTACCTTAAGTACTTCCAAATACTTAGGAACGATATAGACTCGGCATTTTTATCAAAAGGGCCTCCAAAATTAACAATGATCGAATCGAAAGCATCAGATTCTGCTAGTTTCAGTTATTCTGATAAACAAAAATTAGGTGGCAAGGAGTATTTTCAACAAATGCTTAATAATGGTGATTCTGGGTATGCTGATTTTAAGGAGAAGCTAGAAAAAATTTGATGGAAGAAAACCCTGGACTTAAATTTGATTTTATTAGGGTTGAAACAGATATAAAGATAACAAAAACAGGATTTGGTGTAGATGAATTAAAGGTAAAAGACTGGAATAAAGAAATAGATTAAACTTTTAGGAGAGTATAAATGTTAAACCAAAAAAAATTAGACATGGCTTATAAAAGATATAGCAAAAATTTTGTTGATGGGATCAATTTTAATGACATTAAGGAAAAATATGATATTAGCAAAAGTAAAATTGAAAGTATAGTTGAATCGAATGCAATAGAGAAGGATCATATTTTGTTGGTAAATCTCAACAAAATTTTCTCTTTCTACTTGTCCCAATGGAAAAACGATGTATTGATTAATGGTGGTAACAGACCCGAAGGATTAAAAAGCATGCTAATGGTAGTTTTTTATCAATGTATGGGGCAAGATCTTTATAAAATTCGTTATCCTGAGATGATACTGGGATATTCATTTAGGGAGGTAATAACAACCTTAATACATTTCACAATGTTTGGCTGGGAGAAAGAAGAAAAAGTACTATTTGATTTTATTGTTGAACATTTTGGCAGTAATTTATTGGAAGCAAACGATTGGAACAAACACACCTGGTTTTTACTAGAGTTATATTTGCAATATAGAAATAATACAATTATGGGAACTAAAGAAAAAGTACATCTAAATGTGAAAGAAAAATTTAAGAATGCTGGGCTACAATGCGGTTTAATACCTGAAGATATAGGTGTTTATAGTGAAGTGTTGGAAAGATGGTCAACACCTAGTTCGGAAGAAATCGAAAATTTGGTCGGGAAAATGGTGTTGTATCATTCACAATTAGCCTCAGAAATAGGACAACTAGGTGAATTTGGTGACTTCAGATATGGATTCTATCCTTTTGAAATTTTGTTCTTGCTTTATGTGAGGAAACAAATGGATTTGTATGTCCCGAAACAATTTGAAGATCTATTGATGAATACCCCAGAAGCGAAGATGGTGTTTGGAGACCCTGAACCATACCCTGAATGGGACCCTTTGTTGCTCCAGATAGATAATTTTTATCGTAAAAATTACCCAGAATATATCCCGAACAAACATGGAGTATTGTTTCGATAAATAATATACGGGGGAAGTCAATATGTATGGTCAAGGTATAGCACAGCTGATATTCCCAGATAGCAAAGATTTAGAAGAATTTATTAGTGATCATGAAGAACTGGACTTACACGAAAGCTTATTAAAATATGGACTGTCCACAAAGAAATTTTTGTTTCTTGATTATAAAGGTGAACAGTATCAGGAGATCGTCAATTATATTCTGGATTATGAATTCAATCTTCAAAATGAATTAGCTTCACAAGAAGAACTTGAAGAGCTCGGAAATTTTGAGTATGAATATGTACCTGAAAAGATAAGGGAAGCAAATAGGATACTATCACAAAGGGGATATGGATTATTTACTTATCCGACCTCTGGTGACTTTTATGCATTATTCATCGCCCGGCTGGAGAATAAAACAAGATTACTGGAAGTAGAGCTACTTGCTGACGAAAGAATTCCTTTAAAAGAAAGATATATAAAGTATTATTCCTAAGATGGGGAAAACTGCTGATCCATGATTCAAAAGCGGCAGTGACTACGTGAAGACGAGGATTTTAAAACAAAAGAATATTATTCTAGCATTGGTAGACAGGTCAATCATGTGCATTTACTAACATGATTGACCTGTTTTTTTTGTAGCTTTTCTTTCCAGCTCAACTGACAGACGCTAGCTACACTATCAGCAAAAGGCTTTCTCCCTATATGGAAACGACAGAAAACGGCTACGCGGCAGGTATGTCGGAAAACGATTTTCTCACCTATGAAGTAGAAAGCGGACAGGTCCTCCAGCTCGGAGACCGCGTGAACTACCAAGGCAAAGAGCTGGTCGTCGCCGGGTCCACCACGAGGATCGACCATGCCTTGCTGATTCACACCTATCAGCTCATGCCCGAAGCAGGCATCCGGCAAAATCCCATCCGCAATGACGACATATGCGGCGCTGCCCTGGAAGGCAAGATCATCGACATCCAGAAGGATACCGTCAAAATCCACCTCGACATCGATCCGAAGCAGCCCAAGGCAGAGGCGAGCTGGTTCCCGTATGCCACGGTCTACTCGGCAGAGGGCAACAGCGGCTTTCACTGCATGCCGCAAATGGGCGACTCCGTCAAGCTGTACTTCTCCACACCAGATGAAGAAGGCGCCATGGCAGTCAGTTCTGTGCGAAAAGGTGGAGGCAGCACGGCGAAAACGGGTAATCCCGGCATCAAATACTGGGGAACCAACTTTGGCAAAGAGCTAATGATGGGCGGCAAGGAGCTCGTTCTTACTGCCAAGGAGAGCAAGGAAGGCAATATTTTCATCAAGCTACATGAAGAGGATGGCATCGAGATTCACAGCATGCATCCCATTGTTTTTTCTTCGGAAAAGGATATGGAGATTACGTCAGATACGAAAGTTGAGATCAAGGCCAAGGAAGCGATCTACCTCATGTGCAGCACCAGCAGCATGATTTTGGACGGGGAAGTGGATCTTCAAGCACCGAAGATTGAGATGGTCGGGCTGACGAAGGCTCCTGTGGTTGTGGAGGATTTGCCGCAGGAGGAGGAAGAAGAGGAAGAAGTCGTTGAAGAGGAGCAGGAAGAGGAAAAGTCTGGATGGGGTTTCCTCGATAGCTTACAGCTTGGACTCGATATCGTCGGGATGATCCCTGTCATCGGAGAGGTTGCAGACGTCGTCAATGCAGGGATATCTGTCGCACGTGGCGATTATGCGGGTGCGGCTATGTCGCTAGCGGCCGCGATTCCAGGTGCGGGTACGGCAGTAACTGCGGCAAAGCTGACGACGAAAGCAGTGAAGGCAACAAAAGCGATGACCAAGGCAACAAAAGCGGTCAAGGCAGCGGACAAAGCACTGGGTGTATCGAAAGCGGTAAAGGCGACGGCCAATGCAGCAAGCGCAGTGAAAGGCAAGGTCGTCACTGCTGCGCGGAACATTCAGGAGAGTATGGACAAGCTTGCCGCTGTGCAGAAGCTGAAGAAGAGCATGGTCGGCAAGTTCATGCAGAAGCCTGTTGTGAAGGAAGTGTTGAAAGAAGCGGGATCTGAGGCATTAGATTATGCAACGGACGGTGTCTTCTCGACCGTAACGGGAATGGCCTGGGCTCGGAAAAGAATCAAAGGGAAGCACAAGAAACCAGGCAAGGTAAGAAAGATGAACGTCAAAAAAGTAAAACCGAAAAGCTGCATCAAAGACCCTATCCATGGAGGCACCGGAGCGCAGTTTATCGTTCATCCTGCCCTCAAGCTGTATGGAGCCGAGACGTGGACGTTTGAGCTGCATTACAACTCCCTGCTTTTGCAAGAGGGCGCACTGGGCAAAGCATGGACGCACAATTACGAAATGCGCCTGGAATTCCTGGATGAGACACGCGAAGAAATTATGGTTTGGTGGAATGCTGGCCGCGCGAATACCTTTACTCGTGTTCAGGACGGTTTATATCGGTCCAGCGATGCGGACGTCTTTTTTGACGAACTGAGGGAAAGACAAGACGGCTATACGCTGTGGGTCAAGGAAACGAGAGAGACGTACGATTTTGCCAGAAATGGACAAGCACTTCGCCATACGGTGGCTGCCGGAATGTCGTTGCTCTTCAGCTATGACCAGCATGGCAGGCTGAATCGCTTGACAGAAGAGCGGAGTCGTCGAGCGTTTTCACTGGAATATGGGGCGGATGGCTTGGTGTCAGCATTGTCCGATGGGACTCGTTCCCTTCGCTTTTCGTATGATGCCGACCGCAGGATGACACGCTACACCAATCCGAATGGTGTTGTCACTGACTTGTTCTATACAGGAGATGACCAACTGGAATCTCTGGTATCCGATGGCGTCATCGTCTACACGAATACGTTTGACGAAGAAGGACGCATCATCTGCCAGACAGACGCGGCAGGCATCCCTGGTTATATTTACTACGACACCGAGAGCCGCCCAGGCATGATGGTCACGACCTTCACAGACGGCAATGGGCATGTCGAGGTCATGATCCATGACGACAATGGTCAGTTGCTGGAGAAGACTGAGAAGGATGGAACGGTCACCAAATACTCCTATAATGAGTGGGGACAAACGACATCTGAAACAAACGGAGCGGGCGAAACAACCACTTACACGTATGACAATCGCGGGAATCTGGTAAAGGAGACAGATCCTCTTGGCAATACGACTACGTATACGTACAACGAGAATGACCTACTGACAGCAGAAGAAGACGCGGAAGGCGGAGTCACGACTTACGCCTATGATGAGCACGATCGGCTGGTTAGCATTACACGACCAGACGGCTGCACCTCTTCCATCGGGTATAACGAGCACGGGCAAAGAAGCACTTATATTGATTTTACAGGAGCAAAAACCACTTATCACTACGATGGACAGGGAATGCCTGTTTCCGCTCAGGACCCAGAAGGGCGTATCTTCCGTGTTGGCTTTGACCCTACAGGCAGGATGACAACCTTTACAGATGCTTATGGGGGTTCGCTGCGTCAGGTATTCGATGCCAATGATAATCTTGTTGGTGTCATAGATCCTCTCGGAAGGATGCATTCCTTCACCTATGATACACAGGATTGTCGAGTAGAGGAGACTACGCCTAGCGGAGCATCGACGAAGATCGGGTACACGATTACAGAAAAAGTAGAATCCATAACAAATGCGTATGGTGAAACCACTCGTTATGAGTATGACAAGGAATGGCAGATCGTTGGTGTGGTAGACCCAACCGGGGCGAAAACCAGCCTCGAACGCGATGCCATGGGCAGAGTGACATCAGTCACAGATCCTTTGGGAAACACCCAGCGCTATGAATACGATGCTGCCGGGCGCTTAACGGCTGTCTATGATGCATCCGGACAGAAGGTGAGCGGGCTCACCTATGATGGCGCAGGAAACATTCTTGCCCATATAGACGGACTCGGACGATCAACCCAATACCAATTCAACAAGCTCCATCAAGTTATTGCCACGACGAATGCGGCTGGACAGAAAACCAAGTTCTCCTATGATGCAGCCGCACGTCTGACAGAGGTATTGGAAAATGAAGCAGCTGTCTACAAGCAGCAATACGACGGAGAAGGCCGCCTAACTAGCTATACAGATGCCAATGGCAATGCCACCACCACCACCTTCTCCTACGATGCCAGTGGCTTGCTATTAGCAGAGCGCAATGCTACCGGAGAAGGAACGACCTACCGCTATGACAAGCGCGGATGGCTGACCGACAAGACCAATGCGCGCGGTCAGGAAACGCACTATCGCTACGATGCAGCCGGACAGCTCATTGAGCAGCAGGACGAAGCGGGGACTGTTCGCAGGACTTTCGACGCCGAGGGTCGCGTAGTAAGTGTCAAAGAAGATGGAAAAGACACCAAGCGTCGTACCTACGATCTTTTGGGGCGAATCGTCTCCAGCACAGATCAGTATGGGAATACGCTACAGTACACATACGATGCGGGAGGCAGACTGGCAACGCTCGTCTATCCAGATGGCAAGACGGTTCGCTATACCTACGATCTCGCAGGTCAATTGACCACGGTCACAGACTGGGCAGGTCGTGTTACAAGGTACACGTACGATGAAAATTACCGCCTCATCCGTACAGAGCGACCGAACGGCACGGTAGAGCAGCGTCACTATGACGCAGCCGGACAGCTTCTGCGTCTTTGGGATCAAAATGCGCAAGGCGTCATGCTCCAGCAATATCGGTTTGTGTACAACGAGCTCGGGCAGATCATCCAAGAGGAAGAAAAGCAGTACACCTATGATGCTCTGCGGCGCCTTACGAGCGGAGCTATGGCAGGACGAAAGATTCTCTATACCTATGACCAGGGCGGGAATATTACCGCAATTGGGGATTCAGGTTCGAGTCTTGCTACAACGATGGCGTACGCCAAGGACAATCGGTTGGACACGGTAGATGGTCAATCCGTTAAGTATGACGAGGACGGCAACCTTCTGTTACTACCAGGCAAACATCAGCCAGAAACGTATGCGTATGATGCCCGCAATCGTCTTGTTCGTGCTGGACAAGCTCGCTACACCTATGATGCAGAATACATCCGTACCTCGATGACTTGGAATGGAAAGACGACACGGTATGTGGTTGACCAAAACGCTGATCTGACTCAAGTTCTTATGGAACTGGAGGAAAATGGAGCAGCCAAAGCGTATTATGTATATGGACTGGGGCTCATTGGCCGTGAGGATGTGCAAGGCGACTATTTGTCCTATCACGCGGATACGCGCGGGAGCACGACCCTGTTGACTGACGAGCATGGTCGAGTCACTGACCGTTATACCTACGGATTGTATGGTGAACTGGAAGTACACGAGGGCAGGACGAAACAGCCGTTTTGCTATAACGGCCGCGATGGAGTCATGACCGATCCGAATGGGTTGTATTACATGCGGGCACGGTATTACCATCCCGGATTGAAGCGGTTCCTGAATCGAGATGTTCTCCAAGGAAATATGACGGACGGGCAGACGTTTAACCGTTTTGCTTATGTGAATGGTGATCCGATTGGGTTCATTGATCCGTTGGGGTTGATGAAGTGTAAAGAAGAGACGGGTATTGATGCTTATGGTGGATATTATAAACGTAAGCAACAAAGAACCTATGATTACAATAATAAAACAGGGAAATGGGCACCTGCGAAAAAGGGGACAGGTGATACTCAGGAAATACTCTTCGGACAAAGGCGTATATCCGATACATTTAGAATTAACAGTGGTGCACCAGATTATATTGAGGGACGGAAATTGGCAGATGTAGCGGCAGATTTGGAGTCTGGTAAATTACATCCTGATCAATTTGAAGTTAAATATTTCATTGACCCTAACAGTGGAAAAAAAGTAGCTGAAAGTAATAGAACTCTTGCAGTATTAAGTATGGCAGGATTAAAACCAACTAAAACAAAAGAAATAATACCTAGCCAAGAGGTTTTAAATCGATTGGATCCAAGCTTGTTGGAAAATAAACCAATAAAGTATCGTGGTGAGACATTTAATATGCCTGGGAGAGCAATTCCAGTAACTGTTGGACCGAACAATTTGGAAATACTAGATATTGTAAGACTTCCATAGAGATGCGGAGGTGAATATATGATCAAAATGAAAGTTGTACCTGTTAAGGTGCCATGGATGATAAGTCCATCTCATGATTTTGCTAGTTTTATTGGTCATGAAAATCGCGAAGTAAGTGTACAAGTTATGTGCGGATATAATACTAAACACTATGATAAGGTTATTGCTAACCTAGAGTTGAAATACGGAGGTGACATACCAGACGAAGAATATAATAAAGCTGGAAGTGTAATCATCGAAATTAAATTTACTCCAATATGTCTTTTTAATATATATGGAAAAATGGATGGTTATGAGAGATATGATTTCAGCATATTTGACCCTTACTATTATGGAGGTTTGTCTATAGGTGATGAGTGGAACAAAACCGATATTTGCCCAAATCCAGGATTTTATGAAGTTGTTGAATCGAACCTAAAAGAAACTTTTGGTTTCATATCCCCTAGAGTAAAGCATTGGGTATTGCGTGGACATGATTCTTGCATTGATGTGTTAGCATATTCTTTTGAATGGAAGGAGGTAGAATGGTAAAATTTATTGATCTCGGATAATAGTTTTTAGGCACATGGATTTATTCTAAATCTCTATTAAATAACAACAAAGGCAGTACAATAAAGCCCTCAAACCATACACTAAACTTAATAAACTTAGAAAGCTTATTCCAACTTGAACATTTAGAAGGAATGAGCTTTTTTCATATCCAAGATGAAAGAAGAAAAGCATATGGCTAAAACAAGTGCAGAATAAAGTAGGTTTAATTACTCAGGCATGAGCACAGTGTTATCGGTTACGAGGATGTCATTGACTATTGCTAGGAGTACGAGAGTTACGGTAACAGGCGGCAGAGTTGAGATGCTCTTATAGGTAGCAACAGATATCGGGATGTTACTCGAGAGGGCTAAGAGCTTTGACCAGTTAGTTGACCATAAGGACGGACATTATCCGAGGATATTAAGCGGAAAAGAACGAGAGATGGCACAAGTAGCCGTTTAGTTATAATCGTCTCGATGGAGTAATAGCCGACCCGAATGGTTTGTATTACATGCGGGTACCGTATTACACTCCCGGGCTAAAGCATTTACTCGACCGGGACGTTATCTGTGGGGATACATAATTGAGGTTAACCCTAAAATGGTAAATTCTGCATAATAATCAATAAACAAGTCATTTGACACCCCGAACGGTAAGGTCCCAATTACCAAAGTTGTAAAACAAGGGCCAGATCAGGTGATAAATCTCCAAAAGTTAACGATTACAAGAGAAACAAGAACAAATAAAAATACTACACATAGTAAAGATGATTAGCTTACAAAGAAGAGTAATTCATATCATGAAAAGAAAAAATTGGATCAGGGGGAATAGCCTGATGGAAAAAATAATAGAATTTCTCACTTGGGCTGAAGAAAAAGGATGGGAAGTTAAAAAACGGATCGATCGTGAACTAACATTGACGAATGAAATCGCTAATCGATATCCAGTAATACCAGAACAATTTGATCAATTTCTTAAACGGGTAGATACTTGTGTAGCAGCAGACGAAAAATCTTGGTTTCTATGTGTAAACGATTATAACCGAGAAGTAGAACTAGCGTTTAGTTGGGATGAGTTTAAGAAAATAAGTTTAGAATCGGCGTGCGACGATGACTCGTGGAAGCAAGAGATTACAAAATTTTGGGACAGGTATTTGCCCATAGCTTTATCTGTAAGAAATGGTTATACCTATTATGCAATAGATCTCGGGAGTGAATTTGGTTCAATCGTATGCGGTTCTGAACCTGAATTTGAAGAAGCTGAACAAATTGCATCTTCGTTTAATCAGTTTTTAGATAAAATCATGAAGAATAGCGTAAACTTTGCATCATTTTAATCGAGCAGTATGAGGTGAGGCTATGTCATATGTAACATTTGATTGTACACAGTTCATTTCATTTGATTCCGATAATGAAGCTGATGTTGCTGTATCTTTGAAAGAATTTGAAGTTGCCAATCAATTCAAAGTGTTACCGAAAGATGAAATTTTGCCCAATAAGATAGCTCATTTGAGACATTTTCTTCATTCAAGCGTTTTTGAAATGGTGAATCAAGAATTCATTGGAGAGTTTGACGAGTGGTTGGAAAGAGAGGAAGTACCAGTTGATATTTTAAGTTTCAGCCGCAATATTCAATTGTTCGTGCAAAACAAGCATGTGCAGAATGCCACAGTAATCCTTGTTCGATACGCTCATGATGAAAAGAATGAAGATCGCATATTTGTTGGGGAATTTCATAAAGAGCATATTTTGGAAGGATTGTACCATGCTTCTTGTTTTGAAAACGCAGGAAATATTGTTGTTTTGAAAATGAAATCGAATGATGGGAGCTAAAACATGTATAATCTGCTCATCATAAAAGAAAAATGCCCCAGATGTGGCGTAATCGAGCGTACAGAAGCAGAATTTAAAATGGGCTATATGAATCTAGATTCCTACAACCTTGGTGATGAAATCAGATGGGCGTCTGGGCAGTGTAAACCCCCTCACCAAAAAAGACCATCGGGCGGAAATGCAACAGGGGAAGGATATGTATGTTGTCCCTGTTGTGGAAAAGACTTTTGGCTCATCATAATAGTGCAACATGATGTCATTCTGCAAGTAGAGGTAGATTACACTAAGAACGGTTATATCGAATAGTTTTCTCTAATTAACAATCCAGATCGGCCTAGGACTCTCCAAGGCTTTTTGCGTTTTCCCAAATCCCACACTTTCCCCATACTTTTCACGAGGTTATGCCGAACATTCCAGGCGCACATACGGTACGATTTGTTTGTAAGAAAGAAACCATATGAGCCAGGGAGTGTTCACACATGAAAAAAATGCTTTCCGTATCTGTAATCGCAGCCAGCTTGCTGGTAACGAGTGCGGTAGGAGCTTTTGCGGCGGAGAAAGAAGGAAAAGGAGCAGGGTGGAGCAGCCTGCCTGAAGTTCAATCACTAAAAGCATTGCAAGTAGAGCAAAAAGCTTTGCAAGATAAACTGAAAGCACAATCGCAAATCAACCAACAGGCATGGGACGTTCTTTGGGGCGATGTGACGAAAGAAGTACGTGAAAAGGTAAAAAGTGCTCTGGAAGAAACGAAGCCACTGCGCGAAGCAAACAAAGCGCTGTCTGCTGAACTGAAAGAAGCGAAAAAAGCAAAGGATAAAGAAAAGGTAGCGAGCATCAAGGCTGAAATCGCCGCAAACCATACCGCCATCGAAGAAAAACTGGCGCATATCCAAACAGAATTGACCCAAGTTAAAGAGAAAAAAGCGTCCTTCAAAGAGATGAACCAACAATTGAAGCCAATCCGCACGGAAAAGAAAGAGAACAAAGAGCAAGCAAAAGAACTAAAAACAAATGAGCAGAACAAAGTGAAAGAAGCAAGAGAAGCATTCAAGGCTGGTGACAAGGAGCAAGCAGCTGCATCCTTGCAAGAGGCTGCTGATCTGTTGAAAGAATTGATCGAGGTACAAAGCGAGATTTTGGAGCAAAAGCAAGCGATTTCCGAGATTATTCAATAAGGAACGTCTACGAGAATAGTGACACCCGAATCCTGTTATTGACTAGACAGATGTTCCCCCTCACATAAGAGACAGAAAGCCCGTTGCACGCCAGCGGGCTTTTTTCATTCCTCAATTCGTCAAACTCCTTTGAACCATCTATACTAAGATGGAAGATAAATACATAGGGGCAGGAGGAGTTTCACATGGATATTCTAGAGAGAGCGGGTACGGTTGAGAGTAGAGAGGATATGGTTCAATTCATTTCTCATTTGATTAAGGATTATCAGCAAAATAAAATAGAGTGGGCGAATATATCACTTGAAGAGTTCCTAAGTGGGATGGAGTCATGGATTGAGGATTGCGATAATATGTTAGCTGATCTTGAAGGTGTAGACTGGAATTTGTTTGCTACCATTTTAATTGCAGGAAGCCGTTATGAGTAAATAGGAAAAGCTCTTGAACCAAATTCAAGGGCTTTTGACGATATAAGGGTTATCATAGGTGCGAAGGCCCTCTCCATGCCTCAAAATCATACCATTCAGGACTAATGACCCATTCATAAAATACCAAATAATACCGATTGTAAGATTGTGTGTAAAATAATGGTCTAATTTGGAAGGGTGAATCCATTTCCCTAGGAGTATCGGAGGAGGGGGTTCATCTGGCAGGGAGGGGATACCATGAGCAATCGAACACTCACTTATGGAGATATACAAGTTTCGCCCTATGAGTTTACGCATTTGCAAACGATGAAAGTCGTGAAAAAGATGAACGAGCATGCACGCCTAACGCTCACGGGGATCATTTCTGAAGAGCGAAAAGATAGCTACGTGAACCAGACAAATGCGCAAACACTGATCAGCGTGGCACTGGGGGATGAATCGGGCAAGCCGAAAACATGGTTCCAGGGTATCGTCTTGCGCGTCCATGTCAAAGCGGTTCGCGGTATATATTACTTGTCGCTTGAGGCTGTTTCTCATACGTATTTGTTGGATGTCAAAACGAGAAAGCGTTCGTTTCAAAACCCGGCGATGACCTATGCGGGGCTCGTAAAAACGGTGCTGTCCGGGTACGGAAAAGCTGATTTTATTGACTCTGTTACGAATGGCAAAGCGTTGAATACTTTTGTGATGCAGTATGAGGAAACCGATTGGCAGTTTCTGAAGAGGATGGCATCGCGTTTTTATACAGGCTTGATCCCGACAACGGCTTTTGACATTCCCAAGTTTTATTTCGGTTTGCCAAAAGGTCAAGATAAAGGAAAGCTTGCCGTTAGTCATTATACGGTGCATAAGCGTGTCGGAGATTACCAGAGTGATGCGGAGAACAAGGTTCCGGGAATCGATGACCAGGACTATACCGTTTATGAAGTACAGAGCGAACGAGTGCTGGAGGTCGGCAATGAGGTGAACTTCAAGTCCAGACCACTTGTCGTCGGAGAAGCGGTCACGGAGATGAAGGAAGGCATTGTCACGCACACATACAAGCTTTATCCACGCCTAGGTCTGGCGCGTAAAAAGCAGTATAACCATGCCATCATCGGGGCGTCCATCCAGGGCCGGGTGCTGCAAGTCCAGAAGGACAATGTGCGGGCCAAGCTGGACATGGATGATCAGCAGGATCAGAGCACGGCATATTGGTTCCCTTACTCCACCATTTATGCCTCCGAGGATCAAACCGGATGGTATGTCATGCCAGAGCTGAACGACCAGATTCGGATTTATTTCCCGAGCAAAAAAGAAGAGGATGGTATCGCGATCAGCTCAGTTCTCAAGGAAATCCCAGACGACGACAAGCCAGCTCCCAAAAAGAAAGCCGCACCGAAAAGCAATGCAGGTGGGGGGGGAGGTGGCGGGGGAGACCGGATGAAGGACCCTGCTGTAAAGACGTTTCGTACCAAATATGGCAAGGAAATCGTGCTGGCTCCTGACAAAATTGTGATCACGACAGGAGATATGTCGATCACGATCAGTGATACGAGTGGAATCGATATCAAGAGTAGCCAGAACGTGAATATAACGGCGGATAAGGACATGAAGCTATCAGCTGCTTCTCTTCATATTAGTGCGGATAAAATAGAGCTGAGTGGAAAGGGAAATACGATCAAACTAGAAGACAAGATCGAGCTGAAAGGTTCGGAAATCAAGATGAACTAGAGGGGGGCATTTGCATCCATGAAGAAAGAGGAAGCGCTCCAGCATCTGCACGATAACACCTTCCGGCCAGCATTGGCTGAAAGCGTAGCGGCACTCGAGCGTTATTTCCAGCAAAACAAGGATAAGCTCGTCCGGGAGTTCGTGGAGTCTTTTCGGCAAATGCTCTTGCATATTGAGTTCATGCAGAACAAACAGGAGCTTCCCCCTGTCGGTTTTATTCACTATTCATTGCTTCGGACAACCGTATTGGATGGCACGCACACATTTTTGATGGAGGCTTATACGGAGCAATGGTACTGGGAGCCAGTGGAATGCTATGCACGTTACGATGCAGCATGGGCATTGCAAGAGGCTTCCAAGCTCATTTCGCTACTGGACGAGCGCCGAAAAATGTACATGGGGATCATACACGCTGCTGATGTCGAGTTTATGGTGCTAAGGGAAATGGAGCTTTTCGCTCAGTTTGTCACAGCGCTTGCTCGAGTGGCAATTCCAGAGGTCATTAACCTGCCTGAGTACCAACAGATCAGGAAAGCAGATCGTCTGTACATACGATTGGGCGAATTCAAAGACATCAGTGAAGTGGTGTACGTAGAAGAGCGAATCAAGCGGGAGGAGAAGGAGAGCAGAAGCCTGCTTGGGCAACCAAAAGGAACATTTTGCACCCATGAAACATTCGCCCACATGGATTTGCCGCGAAGCAATGTAGATGCACTGGATTTGCGCTATTGTGATTTTAGTGGCAGTAATTTTACAGACAGTCAGTTCCGTGAGTGTGTCCTATTCGGAACAAGGTGGGTAAAAAGCAAGCTTCAACGCACCGATTTCAGCCATTCGCTTCTTTGTGATGCCGATTTTCGTCATGCTGACTTGAGCGGAGCCATCTTCTCTTATGCCGAGGGCCAGGGAGTCAGTGCGGACGAGCTGCATCGTGTACCGGGCTTACTCGGCGTCCAATTTGCCTATGCTGATTTGGAAGGAGCAGATTTTCGCCATTCTCGTCTGTATCATGCGAATTTTCATGGAGCGAATATGCGGAATGCCGTTTTTTTCGAGAAGGATCGTGAGCGCTTTGCATTGAGTGAAACACAGATGCAGCAGATTGAGTGGAAAACGGAATAAAGGAGGCGGGATGACATGCGCGATTATTATTTGCTAGCAGATGACGGTCGAATGGCTCAAAAGGTCGTACCATCGGGCCTGGGGCTGCAAAAGGAAAACACCTTCGAGCAACTCCCGCCGATATCCGTTCTTGAGGTCAACACGGATGGTTCTCATGCCTACACAGATTGGTTGGAAAAGCCACTGCCGATGATTTCAGAGCGGATGAAAACTATTACTGCCAAATACAATCCGAGCATACAATGGAAGCGCGTCGATTTGATCGACAGCAAAACCAATCTGCGAAACGTCTACTGGGCCATGCAAGTACCTGTTGTAGATTGCCTTTCCATGGAGACTGCGTTTCATTTGAATGGAACGGTAAAGAGGCTTGTATTAGATACCGATAAGATAAAGGTACATCATTTCTTTAAGGTTCAAGGGATTTTGGAGCCGTATATCGTGGTAAGTCTGGATGCTGCGGAAAGCTTCCTACGCAGAGGCTTGAACGGATTTGTTTTGCAAAAAGTAGAGCAGGCACTGCGGAGGGAGCTATGACGATCTATTGGGATGAAAAGATTTTGGATGTATGGAACAGCATCCAGACACGGCGTCAACTCGCTGAAATGGAAGAACAGCAGGTGCAATTGACGCTTGCGGAGTGTTTGGATGGCGTGCGAAAAGGCTACTTGGAGTACGAAGGACGCAGATTCGAATTCGCGGAGAATGTACTCTTTGACGGGCAGTTGGGAATTCAGCTGCCCCGTTCGATGCAGCTCATGCCGAGGGGACGTGGGTCAAATAGCCCAGGGAATCATCAGCACGAGCAAATTTCCTTTAAAGAGGAAGAGAGCGCGGTCATGCTCGGCATGAATCATATGGCACATCAGTTGCCGATGAGCGGTGTGGAACCGTTTGTGCAGGCGATGACAGCACAAGTCAAAAAGGCGCAGGCAGGCTTGCAGGTCGTACATCATGAGCTAATCGAGCTGAATGGATGCAGAGTTGCCTGCAGCGAATTCATCATTCCGGTCGAGGACAAAACCTACTATCAAATTTTGTTCGCGACATCAGTAAACGGGCGGGCATTACTCGGGAGCTTTCATTTTGAGTCTGAGGAAGTGCTCGTATGGCAGCCTTTGGCCCATGCGTTGATTCGCACGCTGCGGGTAGAGAACATTTGATCAAGACAGAACAGGGAGGTTTCCAATTGGAACAGCAGCAACATCAACAGCAATGGCAAGTGAGTGTTCCTGAAAATGAGCGGGTCATGTCGGTCAAGGAATGGCTGATTACTTTTTTAATTATGATGGTGCCCGTGGTCAATCTCGTGATGTATTTTGTTTGGGCATTTGGCAGTGAAGGCAATCTAAACAGGAAGAACTGGGCAAAAGCGAACTTGCTGATTATGGGCGTTTGCATCGGATTGTACTTATGCGTATTCTTTTTACTTATGATCGTGGCATTCATCGCGACATCGGTTAAACAATAGCAAGAACAGTTGAATGGTAAAAAAACGTGGAGGGTATAGAATGGATCACCAAACGTATGTGGAAGGAAGCGTAGCGGAAAACGAAAAGGTTATGAAAATGAAAGATTGGATACCCGTCTCGTTGTTCTTGATGCTTCCGTTTGCGAATATTGTTTTTTTATTTGTCTGGGCTTTTGGTTCAGATGGGAATCTGAATCGTAAAAACTTTGCCAAAGCTAGCTTGTTATTTATGGCCATTATTTTGGGTATATATTTCCTCTTTGGTACGATAACCGCAATTATCACGTTTATTTTAATCGGCATGGAAGGACAATAAGGGACGATACTAAGACGTCAATCAGGCATATTCCAACTCGAATCACCGAGGAGGAATATGCCTTGTTTTTTTACGCAATGCCTTACACCAGCTTCGCTTTTTTGACGTGCTTTTTTATCAACAGATTGCCGAAATAGCAGCCGAGCAATCCACCGACAAACGAAATTGAGCACATGATGAGAATCATGCTGGGGGTTTCAAAGTAATAGAGCATCGCAGAAAGCTGCTCGGGTGTATAGCTTTTTTCCAAAGTCGCGAGATACGATTCGCGGAAGAAAATAAGCGGGACAACCCCGCAAAGCGAATAGCCGACATAAAAAACAGAGTAGCTGATCGCATTGCGTACAGGATTCAGATAAGAGCCTTTTCCCCATAGGATCAATTCGCAGATGAGTCCGATAACAGCTAAGGTAAGTAAGTAATTCGCGTAGCCAAAACCGACAAAATACAATCCGGTCAAGACGGCTGTAAAAAATAAAGTCCCGGGCTTGGCGATTTTATTGGACATGACCATATAAATTGGACCGTTGAGTAGCGCAGTAAAGCCGCCAACCAGTAAATGAGAAACAACGGTAATAATCGGGGCAATCGTCATCAGTATCAGCATGACGACGTTAAAGATCGCGAGCGTAATAATATCCCGGATAGTCCATCTGCCGCTTTGGGCAGCTAATGATGTTTGGGCTTGCATGTAACATCCTCCCTCAGACATAAGTAGCTGATCTGCTTGAATAACTCTCTCTACTTGCGATCCCCCTTTTGCAGGAATGCTGGAAAACAGTTTGCCTAGTAGTGCGCACGGTTGTCAGTATAAGAACACAATATTGATAATGAGAATCGTTGTCAAAATAAAAAAAGCCCGAATTTCAACATTTTGGGAATTTTTTCGAGCTTTTTCGCCTGTTAGCTCCGTATTTTTCCGTTTTTCTTGAGCAATCGCCAAAATATTACAGGTTGGAGGATCTGCGAAATAATCAATCTGGTGAACGTAGGACGAGATAATCAGGGATAATCGCGGATATGTACCAGAAAACGGAAAAGGAGGGACTTGTATGTATTTGGCAACGATGCATGAGAATCATTATCATGTACGTTGTATCAAAGCGCCTAAGCAAGACGAAAGGGAGGAGTACATATGAGCATGGATACGATAGCGAAATCATGGCTGCTTGCTCAGCCGCAAGCAAAAGACAGCGTTCGCCTGTTTTGTTTTCCTTACGCAGGGGGAGGGGCCTCGATTTACAGGGGATGGGCACAGGCTTTTCCCAGTGATGTCGGTGTTTACCCGGTTCAGCTGCCAGGGAGGGAAAACAGAATTGCCGAGCGAGCGTACTCAGATATGGGAGCGCTGGTGGAAGAGCTGGCCCAAGTGATTCATCCGTATTTGGATCGCCCGTTTCTATTTTTCGGTCACAGTATGGGGACTCGAATTGCCTTTGAGCTGGCTCGTACCGTACGGAGCAAATGGGGGCGACTTCCGCTTGGCCTCATCGTTTCAGGAGGACGAGCTCCACACTTCCCGGAGCCGAAGCCTATTTACCATTTGCCTGAAGATGAATTTGTCGCAGCACTGCGACGCTTTTCCGGGACACCAGAAGCGATCCTACAAAGCAAGGAGCTCATGCAGTTGTTCATGCCGTTGTTGCGTGCGGACTTTACCCTCGACGAAACCTATGTGTTTGCCGAGGAGCCTCGGCTTGATTGCCCGATTGCTGCGTATTGCGGAACAGAGGATCAGGAAGCCACGCAGGAAGAAATGGAGGCTTGGGCTAGCCATACAAGTGCCGGATTTACGTTGGAAATGATAGACGGCGGACATTTTTTCCTGACGACAAACAAAGACGTGCTCCTGCAATCTGTAACCAAAATGATCGGACATTACCGGAGTACGGTAGCAGGAAAAGGGGAGCGCTAAAGGGATGCAGCAGGTGCGAATAACCCACTTGTCTGAGGGGACAAAATCAGCTCTGGAGGAATCGTCTTCGTTGAAACTGGCAAAAGGGGTAGTACATATTTGGCTGACGTCTGTGCAAGCATGGGAACACAGGATGCAGGAGCTGGAAGGTGATCTGTCTGCCGAAGAACTCGATAAACGGGCGCGATTTCATTTCCACGCAGACAGGGAGCGCTATGTTGTCGCACATGGACTGCTGAGAAGGATGACTGGGCGGTACCAAGGGATTTCTCCTCATGCGGTTCAATGGGAGTGCAATTCGAACGGGAAACCGTTTTTATGTGGACCAAGCAGTGATTCCGAAGCACTTTTTTTCAATTTGTCACATTCGCATGAGCTTGTGGCGGTCGCTTTTTCACGCGATCGCCTTCTCGGCGTTGACGTGGAGCATATGCGACACATCCCGGAAATGGAACAGCTCATGAGCTACTTTCATCCTGTGGAACGAGAGCAAATCTTGCGTTTATCTTCTGATGAGCGACAACAGGCCTTTTTTGATTGCTGGACACGCAAGGAGGCTTTTGTCAAAGCGACTGGGGAGGGTCTGAGCCGTCCTCTCGATTCTTTTTTCATGGAGAAACAAGATGGCAGCTTCACGGTAAACGGAGATGGAGTCAGAAGCGGAGAGTGGGAAGTTTACGGGTTTACGCCGGTCAGAGGCTATGCGGGAGCAGTTGCAATCGGGACTGGAAGACCGTAAATCGGAGTGTTGAAACGAGAATCTTCTATTATACTGATAAACTTTATCGGGTTTAATAGAACTATATAAGTGTGTAAGAATATGGAAATCCCACTGTGAGAAACGAAGAAATCATGAGAAAACGGAAGATAATCTACCCTATTTTTCCCAAATGTAGAAAAAACAGCTTACATATGAAATTGACAATGAGAATCACTATCAATATCTTGTTGTTAGACAAACAACATGATGCCTACACCGGCAAGGCAGTCTCTGCATGATCCGGCTTCGGGCGCCAAGAGTGACCCGCAGTTACACAGGAGGAGGACGGAATGAAAGTAAGTACGGAGTGGTATGAGCAAGCTGCAATAGCTTATGAACAGCGTGGTTATTGGGAACCGCTTACACTTGGGCAGCAATTGCGCAAATGGGCGGAGCAGTACCAGAACAAAGAAGCGCTCGTGGAGGACGAGGAGAGACTCACTTATCGCGAGCTCGACAGCAAGGTGGATGCGCTTGCGTCCGGTTTTTATCACATGGGTATTCAAAAAGGCGACCATGTAGCCGTCCAGCTTCCCAATCGAATTTCTTTCATACTGACTTGCTTTGCCCTGTTTCGCATCGGTGCTGTGCCGATTCTCGTATTGCCTGCCCACAGAGAGGCTGAATTGGACGGGATTTTTGCACTCGCGAGGCCAGTTGCCTACATCATTCCAACAACGTTTCTCGGTTTTGATTACACAAAGATGGCAGAAGATTTAGTCAAAAGACATGCGTCGGTCAAATTCGTCATGACGGATGGGGACAGTCCGATCGGGAGGAACTTGGCAGAGATAAGCGGACCGCCAATTGAGCTGGAAGTCCCTTCGTACAAAGACACTGCGTTATTGCTGTTGTCTGGCGGTACGACAGGGATACCCAAGCTGATTCCTAGAACCCACGCAGATTACGTCTACAATGCAAAAGCAACCGCAGCTCGTTGCCAACTGACAGAGCGAAGCGTCTATCTCGCAGTTCTGCCTATTGCCCATAATTTTCCTCTGTGCTGCCCAGGCATCTTAGGCACACTGTCCGTTGGCGGCAAGATCGTGCTATGTAAAACTACCAGCTGCGACGAAGCTTTTCCGCTGATTGAGAAAGAGCGTGTGACCATTACCGGTCTCGTGCCTTCGATCGTGCAAGTATGGCAGGAAGTGCTGGAATGGGATACAGAAAGCGACCTGTCGAGTCTGGAGGTTCTTCAGGTGGGAGGCTCCATGCTGGACGATAATCTCGCCAGCCGTATCACGCGAGAATGGAAATGCAAGCTCCAGCAAGTATTTGGAATGGCCGAGGGGCTCATCTGCTCCACATCACTGGATGATCCAGATTCGATCATTACCAGCTGCCAGGGCCGTCCGATTTCCGAAGGCGATGAAGTGCGAATCGTGGATGAGCATGGAAACGATGTCGCGCCAGGTGAATACGGAGAGCTGATTGTACGGGGACCGTATACGATTCGCGGCTACTACAGAGCGGAGGAACAAAACCGCGAGAGCTTTACACCCGATGGATTCTATCGCTCTGGGGACAAGGCTAGGATCACGCCAGAAGGAAATATTCAAATCGGTGGACGGATCAAAGAGCAAATCAACCGAGCGGGCGAAAAAATCATGCCGGCTGAAGTCGAGACGTACCTCCGCATGCACCCAGCAATTAAAGACGCAGCGCTAATCACACTTCCCGATCCTGTGTTGGGCGAGAAAAGCTGCGCATTTTTGATCACCGACGACGAAACGATCAGCTTGGCGGACGTCCATGCCTTCTTCCAGGAAAAAGGAGTGGCACGCTACAAAATGCCAGACCAAATCGAACGCATCGATTACTGGCCGCTGACCAGCGTCGGAAAAGTCAATAAAGCCAAGCTAAAAGAACTGGCGTTAGCGCCAAAGTCTAAGACGAAGCCAGCGCAAATCGCTTATCTGGAAGAGACGTTCGCTTTTGCGGGTGATGCGCATATGGCAGCGGCGCTGATTGCAGAGTGCAGCGGGTATGAAAACTACCTGCTCTATGAAAACGGAGATGAGCTGTCGCTAGGAATGGGGATTCATGCGCTTCTCTACGTGGATGGGGAGCAGACGACATTGACTTATCGCAACGAGACTCTCCGTTTCGACAACAACGAGCTTAGTGAGACGCTCGAAAAAGCAATGGCACAGTTGCCGATTCAAAACTGGCGCGCTTATGGAACCGTCAACTTTGGCATGGCGCGTTATTATCAAGGCTTGCCGCTCATGCCTGAAGAGGATTGCCTGCTCAAGCTGTTTATTCCTGAGGTCGAGCTGCGCTTCAACAAAGGCGCGGTTCTATTGAGAGCCTTGCGTGAAGAGAAGCGAAGCGAATTCAGCCAATTGCTGCGGGAGCTGTCGATGAATATGCAAGCCGAGCAACAGCTGACCCAAAGAGTGGACAAGCCAAAGCTGTCCGTCCCGCAAGCCGATACATACGACGCCGAAGCCTATATGCAAAACGTGGCCGAAGCTGTACGCGAAATTCAGGAACGCCAATACCACAAGGTCATCTTGTCACGAAAAATTCCGCTTGATCATGAGCTTGATTTGGTTGCGAGCTATATTGCGGGCAGACGAGTGAATACGCCGGCACGGTCTTTCCTCGTTAGCTTGGATGGTCTCGGTGCGGCTGGTTTTAGCCCGGAGACAGTAGTAGAAGTCGATAGCGACGGATGGGTGAGTACCTTCCCACTCGCGGGAACACGGGCAAAAGGCAGCAGTGAGGACGAGGCGAACCGGCTCAAAGAAGAGCTGCTGAATGACCCGAAGGAAATTGCCGAGCACGCTGTTTCTGTCAAGCTGGCATTCGAAGAGCTGAAAATCGTTTGCGACTCAACAAGTATCGTCTTGAACGATTTTATGTCAGTAGCTAGCCGAGGAACGGTTCAGCATATCGCTTCTCGCTTGAAAGGGAAACTGAAACAAGAATGCAATTCATGGGATGCCTTCCGCGCGTTGTTCCCAGCTGTTACCGCTTCGGGAATCCCGAAAAGAGAATCGATTGAAGCGATTGGCAGATTAGAGACTGTGCCACGAGGTCTGTACAGCGGGTGCGTCATGACTTTTGACAGCGACGGTGCCATGGATGCGGCGCTTGTGCTGCGTACGATTTACCAAAAGGACAACCAAGCTTGGCTGCATGCTGGAGCTGGTGTCGTCGAAATGTCTTTGCCGTCCAGAGAACTGGAAGAAACGCGTGAAAAGCTGAGCAGCTTCTCCAGGCAGCTGATTGGAAAAGAATAGGGACTTGCACGAGAGAGGAGGGAACGAGGATGTCCAAAATGCTCAATGACAGTCAGACCGCAAGTTCCACCGCTTCCTTGAGCTATGAGGAGATGAAGAGGCAAATACAGGCGTTGCTGCCCGCGCCTGTCGCGTTTTCCGATGATCAGAACCTGATCGAGCTGGGGCTGGATTCCTTGCAAATGATGAGGGTGGTCAACAAATGGCGCAAGGAAGGCGCAAAGGTTACTTTTGCCGAGCTGATCAGTGCTCCTACCTTGCGTGATTGGCAGGCGTTGATACAAAAAAGCAGCCCGTCTCTTCCAAGTGTGGACGAAAGGAAAGCAGATGTGGAAGTAGAGGTGAATGTGCCTTTTCCACTCACGGATGTGCAATACGCTTACTGGATTGGGCGCCAGGATGATCAACCTCTCGGGGGAGTCGGGTGCCATGCGTACCTGGAAATCGATGGTGCGGGAGTGGAGCCGGAGCGATTGAAAACAGCGTGGGACAAGCTGCTGATGCACCATCCGATGCTTCGGGCCAGATTTTTGGCGGATGGACAGCAAGAGGTGATGAGTGCCCCGACGGCCACTGGAATAGTGGTCCATGATCTGCGGTCTTTTTCTGAGGATGAATTGGCACGGGAGCTAGACCGTATACGGGATCGGCTGTCTCATCGTCGTCTGGCGGTGGAAGCGGGAGAAGTAGCCGGTTTGGAGCTGAGCTTGTTGCCAGAAGGCCGCACCCGCATCCATTTTGATCTGGATTTGCTGGTCGCTGACGTACAGAGTCTGCACATCGTATTGCGTGATTTGGCGGCAGCTTATGCACGAGGCAGTAAGCCTCTTGCCCCGACCAACTGGAGCTTTGCCCATTATCTCGGGCAAGAGGCACAACGTCGGGCACAGGACAGGCAGGAAGCAGCCCGCTATTGGCAGGAGCGCCTTTCCACATTGCCCGGAGCGCCAGGGTTGCCACTGAAGGAAAAGCCGGAAATGATCAAGTCGCCTGTTTTTACGCGACGAACGCATTTCATGAAGCCAGCCGATTGGGCCCTTTTGCAAAAACGTTCCGCAGCTCAGCAGGTCACACCAGCGATGGTGCTGTTAACGGCTTATGCAGAAGTACTGGACCGTTGGAGTACCCATTCGCAGTTTCTCATCAACATTCCACTGTTCGATCGCCAAACCGGAGAAGCTGGCATCGAAGACGTCGTTGCCGATTTTACCAATCTGCTACTGCTCGCAGTTGACATGCGTGAGCCATCCTCTTTCCTGGCGCGGGTGCGAGCGGTCCAATCACAGTTTCATCAGGATGTAGCACATGCGGCTTATTCCGGGGTTCAGCTGCAGCGCGATCTGGCTCGTGTCCGTCAGGGAGAGCGGGATTTTGCCCCTGTGGTGTTCGCGTGCAATTTGGGTACGCCGCTGATCAATGACGAATGCCGCGACACATTGGGCAAGCTCTCTTACATGATTTCGCAAACGCCGCAAGTATGGCTCGATTTCCAGTCGTATGAAATGGACGGCGGGCTCCTGCTGGCGTGGGATGCAGTTGATCAGCTGTTTCCTGACGGGATGCTTGATCAAATGTTCGGCGCTTTTTGCCAGCTGATGGACTCCTTGGTGACCAAGGACAATGACTGGCAAGCCACATCTATGCTGCTTCCCGATTTGGAGCAGAAGAGGAACGATCAGGCTGTAGACGATTTACAATCGCAATCGAGTCAATGCTTGCACAGTGCCTTTTTTGCCTATGCAAGAAAGAATCCGCACGAGCTGGCATTAATCGATAGTCATGCTTCCGCTACTTTTTCGTATGGCGAGTTAGCGACGTACGCGTTGCAGATTGCAGCGTATCTCCAAAAGCAAGGCGTTGAAGCAGGAGACCCAGTGGCAGTCAGTATGCCGCGCGGAATCGATCAAGTCGCTGCGGTTCTTGGAATCGTGGCACGAGGAGCTTGCTACGTCCCTATTGGAATCGGGCAGCCATCTACAAGGCGTGAGCGCATTCATCAAAAAGCGGGGATTCGCTATGTGCTTACGGATACGGAGCAGGCGCAAACACTGGAGTGGCCAAAAGACGCTGTTGTTCTGTCGGTTACAGATGCGTTGAATGTCTCACCGCTGACTGAACCCGTGCCGATTTCTTTTGACAGTTTTGCCTACATCATCTTTACTTCTGGCTCCACGGGTGAACCAAAAGGGGTAGAAATCAACCATTCCGGAGCGTGGAACACCATTGCAGAAATAAACAGGCGCTACGGAATCGGGAAAACTGATCGGATTTTGGCAGTTTCCTCGCTTGATTTTGACCTGTCTGTCTATGACCTGTTCGGATTGCTCAGTGTAGGCGGCTCGATTGTGTTGATAGGCGAAGAGCTGCGACGGGATGCGGCTTATTGGGCGAAACTGGTGGACCAGCATCAGGTGACGCTGTGGAACTCTGTGCCTGTGCTGCTCGATATGCTCTTAATTGCTGCGGAGAGCGGACTGTACGAGAGCTTGCCGCTTCGCCTGACCATGCTTTCCGGGGACTGGATCGGCCTTGATTTACCGCAACGACTAAACCAGCTTGCACCGAACAGCCAGCTTGTGGCGATGGGGGGAGCGACAGAAGCGTCGATCTGGTCCAACTTTTTTGATGTGACGCTGCCCTTGCCCGCTCATTGGACATCGATTCCGTACGGTCGACCGCTCCCGAATCAGGCTTATCGGGTCGTCGATGCCCATGGGCGTGATTGCCCTGACTGGGTAGAGGGAGAATTGTGGATCGGTGGAGCAGGTGTGGCAGTAGGCTATCGTGGTGATCCTGCTCTAACCGCAGAGCGCTTTGTCAACTGGAACGGTTCACGCTGGTATCGGACTGGTGATCTCGGGCGTTATTGGCCGGATGGGACCATTGAATTTCTCGGACGCAAGGACTTCCAGGTGAAAATTAGGGGGCATCGCATCGAGCTGGGTGAAATCGAATCGGCCATGAAGCAGCATTCGGGGATTCGTGATGCGGTAGTGACAGCAGTAGGTGATCCGCGCGAGAACAGACATCTGGTTGGGTATGTGGTGCCGGAACGAGAAAGCGAATCAGCGCTGTTTGATCGTATAGAGGCAGATCCAAAAAAGAGCGAAGAGCTGTGGGCAGATGTCATGGATACGGGTCGTGTGCAGACCTTGTCGGAGCATTTTGCAAGCATCGGACCAGAAGATTTCACCTCGTTTTGGGCGTACATGGAGCAACTTGCCGTTCGATTCATTTACCGCGCATTGGAGATGGCGGGAGTGAAATTTGAGCAACACGCCAACTTCTCCCTCGATGATTTGATGCAGAGCTGCGGAATTCAAGAGCGTTTTCGCGGGCTGGTCAGACAGTGGCTTCAAACATTGGAGGACGAAGGTTTTGTCCGTAAAGACAAATCAGATGTCTACAGCATCACGCGGGCAAGCCTGACTGAATGGCTGGAAAAGCGGCAGGTCCCTCAGGTATCATCCGCATGGGAATCGCATGCACAAGCCCTTTTGCGTTACTTGGAAAAAGTCAATGACGAGAGTGTTGCGCTTTTGCGTGGCGAGCTTGACCCGTTGGCCCATTTTTTCTCGGAGGAAGCAAGTCTGACTCCGAATGATCTGATGCAGACACTCCCCGGTGCAAAGCATCGCGACAGCGCGGCGCTGGCGTTGGTCGAAAGGCTGGTCCATCGTTTTGGAAAAAGGTCTGAAACACAACCGATACGCGTGCTGGAAATCGGGGCGAGGAGTCTAGCACTGACGGAATCATTGCTGGCTGCGCTCCCGGCAGATGCGACACATTTTACATGCACAGACACCTCGACTTTCTTTACGAGTGCAGCAAAAACGAGGTTCCAGGAGTACCCGTTTGTGCACTATCAGCTGCTGGATATCAATCAAAGTCCACTATCTCAAGGCTTTGAAGCACATCAGTTCGATGTTGTTATTGCCACAGACTCCCTGCATCGTGCGAAGAACATCGGGATGGCTCTCTCGCATGTACAAAGCCTTTTGGCTCCGGGAGGCATGCTGATTTTACTGGAGATGACCCGCAACAGCCGATTGCAGCAAATCAGCACGGCATATCTCGAAGATGGCTTTACGCATTTCGAAGATGAGCGGCGAAATGAACAGCTCCCCTTGCTATCGGTGGAAGCATGGCAGCGGGCCTTGCAACAGCAAGCCTTCGCACAAGTGGCAGCTATCCCGGAACAAAACGACTTTGGTCAGCATGTACTGGTTGCGCAGGCGCCACTTCAAGCCAAGCGCTTTAACGCTGCACAGCTATCTGGCTTCCTGAGTCAAAAGCTGCCTGATTACATGGTTCCGACCGCTTTTCTTTTGTTGAACGAACTGCCGCTTTCCGCAAACGGCAAGGTGGATCGGCAAGCCCTGCCCACTCCTGACAGCCTGATGAAGGCCAAAGCAGAAAAAGCATATACAGCTCCAACGACACCAATCGAAACAGCCTTGGCGGCTATTTGGTGCCAGCTATTTGAAGTGGAACGAGTAGGCGTCACAGACAACTACTTCGAGCTCGGCGGGGATTCGCTATTGGCGACGAGACTCAGTGCGATGGTTCGCAGCAAGCTGGAAGTAGATTTGTCGTTAGGGCGTATTTTTGAAAAGCCGACGATTGCCGGACTTGCCCAGCATGTGCAGATGCTTCTGGAACAAAAAGGAACAACGTCAGACTTGCCAGCAATTGTACCAGCTCCACAAGACAGGCATCAGCCTTTCCCGCTAACGGATATCCAGCAAGCCTACTGGGTCGGGCGCAGTGGTGTTTACGCCTTGGGTCATGTCTCCACGCATTGCTATTTCGAAATCGAAGGGCAGCACTTGGACTTGGAGCGGATCAATCGAGCTTGGCAACGATTAATTGACCACCATGAAATGATGCGGGCCGTGATTTTGCCGGATGGCTGGCGTCAGCAGATTTTGGAGCAGGTTCCTGCTTACCGGATCGAGGTCGCTGATTTGCGGAACCAATCGGCTGAAGAAGCTGAGTCCGAGCTACAAGCGATTCGGGAAGAAATGTCCCATCAGGTATTGTCTACGGATGTGTGGCCGTTGTTTGAGGTGCGCGCTTCTCGTTTTGGAGATGATCGGGTTCGCCTGCATATCAGCTTTGACAACCTGATTTTTGACGGATGGAGCATGTTTCACCTCTTGAGCGAGTGGACGAGGCTGTATCATGAGCCGGATGCGCCTTTGCCGCAACTGGATCTAAGCTTCCGCGATTATGTCCTGGCGCAAGAAGCGCTCAAATCTACAGAGCTGTACCAACGTGATCTGGACTATTGGATGGATCGATTGCCTGATTTGCCGCCAGCACCACAGCTGCCTTTGGCGAAAAATCCTGACACGATTACCGAGCAGCGCTTCCATCGTTTGGAAGGCAGAATTAATCGACAAGCATGGCAGCGGCTGAAAAAGCGGACAGCAGAGGTCGGTCTGACACCTTCCGGGATACTGCTGACCGCCTATGCGGAAACCCTAGGTACCTGGAGCAAGAGTTCGCGTTTTACGATCAACCTGACGCAATTCAATCGACTGCCGCTGCACGCGCAGGTAGGCGAAATCGTGGGGGACTTCACTACGCTGACCTTGTTGGCAGTCGAGTTGTCCGCTGGCGAGACGATTTTGGAACGAGGAAGGAATTTGCAGCAGCAGCTATGGCGCGATTTGGACCATCCATATGTGGGCGGGGTTCAGGTCCAGCGGGAATTGGCGAAGCAAACAGGAGAGCACAACGGTGTGGCCATGCCGATTGTCTTTACGAGCGCATTGGGTGTAGAGCAGTGGAGTGGATCTGACTCCGATGGCAAATGGCTGGGCAAGCTTGTTTACAACATCACGCAGACGCCGCAGGTATGGCTGGACCATCAAGTGGTTGAGCAAGACGGGGAACTGCTGTTGATCTGGGATGCCGTAGAAGGACTGTTTCCAGAAGGACTCCTTGACGACATGTTTACGGCCTATTGCGAGCTGCTGCATCGACTGACAGAAGAAGATGCGGTATGGCAAGAGTCAGCACCGAGCCTAATTGCTGTCCCTCGACTGGAAGAAAGAATTGCCGCAAACGATACGGCTGCCCCTGTATCCACAGAAACTCTCGTCGGACTATTTGACAAACAAGCTGCATGCCAAACGGATCGCCCTGCCGTGATCTCCAACCAGCGGACGTTGACCTATGGGGAGCTTGCCAATGCTGCTGACCAAATTGCGAAGTGGCTGCGTTCACAAGGAGTCCAACCAAATACGTTGGTTGCTGTCGTGATGGAAAAAGGCTGGGAGCAGGTCGCAGCCACGCTCGGGATTATGAAATCCGGGGCCGCTTATTTGCCGATCGATCCGCTGCACCCAGAGGAACGACGCTCTCAGCTTTTGCATGATGGACAAGTGCAGTTCGTGCTGACGCAGTCTTGGCTCGATGAGCGATTGGGCTGGCCAGCGGATGTGGAGCGGCTGATCGTGGACCAGATGACGGCAAGGGATGAGGCAAGCATGGTGGACAGAGTGACACCAATTGCCGGGCAGCCGGAGGATTTGGCCTATGTCATCTATACATCCGGGTCAACGGGCCTGCCAAAAGGAGTCATGATCGACCATCGAGGCGCGGTCAACACGATTGAAGATATCAATCAACGATTTGCAGTGGGGGCGCAAGATCGGGTGCTCGCTTTGTCCCATCTTAATTTCGACTTGTCGGTCTATGACATTTTCGGCATGCTTGCCGCGGGTGGAACGATCGTCATGCCGGATGCTGATAAAGCCAAAGACCCTGCACACTGGCTGGAGTGGCTGGAAGCTGAGCAGGTGACGGTGTGGAACACCGTTCCGGCGCTGATGCAGATGCTGATCGAATACGCCGTGGGGAGAAATCTTCACTTGCCACAGTCGCTGCGTCTCGTCTTGTTGAGTGGTGATTGGATTCCACTGGATTTGCCAGACAAGATCAAGTCGTTTTTCCCTCACGTTCAGGTGATCGGTTTGGGCGGCGCGACAGAGGCCTCAATCTGGTCAAACCTTTTCGCAATCGAAGAGATCGACCCTAGCTGGAAAAGCATTCCGTACGGCCGTCCAATGGTCAATCAGCGCTACCATGTGCTGAACGAATCGATGGGGGATTGCCCCGTTTGGGTGCCAGGACAGCTGTTTATCAGTGGCATTGGGCTTGCCAAAGGCTACTGGAGAGATGAAAACAAGACGAGTGAAAAATTCATCACGCATCCGCGGACAGGAGAACGACTGTACCGCACGGGGGATTTGGGCCGTTACTTGCCAGATGGCACGCTGGAGTTCCTCGGTCGGGAAGATTTCCAGGTGAAAATCAGAGGGCATCGGATTGAGCTGGGCGAGATCGAGACGGCATTGAAGCGCCATGACGGACTCAAAGACGTTGTCGTGGCCGTGCCAGATGACGGTTCAGATGAAAAGCGCTTGGTCGGGTATGTGGTGCTCGATCGCGAAAAGGATTCCGCGTTATTCGAAACAGAGCAGGCCGACCCCGCTGCAAGTGCTGCTCGTTGGCAGGCGATTAGCAGCATGGGTTACGCGCAGGCCGATACCATTCCGGCGAGTGTCGATGTGGAAGCCGTCACGCAATTCCTGAAGGAGGCTGATCGTGTAAGCACCGCCTACATGTGCCGCACGCTGGAGCATATGGGAATGTTCTCGCAAGTAGGAGAAAGCACTTCAATTGCGGAGCTCATGCATCGTTTTCAGATTCATCCCCGTTATCAGACCTTGCTTGCGCATTGGCTGGAAGTGCTGGCAGAAGAGGGCTTGCTGGAAAAACGCGCTGCGGATTCGTACGTGAGTTTGCGTTCCTTGCGGGAAGGGGTGCCTGATGTTGCTCTGTCAGCTTCCTCGCTTCGTACGGAAGCAGCACGAGAGCTCGAAGCCGTTTTCCGCCGCGACTATCCGTTGTTTATTGGTCTATTAACGGGTGAGCTCGATCCGTTGGAGCTCTTTTTAGCAGACGATGCTTTCTTAACACCTGCTGGCTTGAGCCGCTTTGATCTTACGCGGGAGTTTTACAGCAGTCTTGCCGGGGCGGTGTTCGGCAGTATCGTAAGCCACCATCCTTCTGACAAGACCCTGCGGGTGCTAGAGCTGGGCACGAGAGCAGGAAGCTTGACGCAAACGCTGGTGTCCACCTTGCCTGTAGAACGCAGTCGTTATGTATACGTTGACGAATCCTCCTTTTTTACCGACAGGGCAAAGAAGGAGTGGGGAGAGCAGGCTCCGCTGGAGTACGGTCAGCTTGACATGAACGTTGCCCCGCTTGCGCAAGGCTATGAGCCGCATTCTTTTGACGTCATTGTTGCCGACAATACGCTGCATCGTTCTCGTGATATAGGGAAAACGCTGTTGTACTTGAAAGGGCTGCTCGCACCTGGAGGGCTTCTGTTCCTGGTCGAGTCCACTCGCAACAGCCGTCTGCTACTGACCACTGTCGGCTTCTTCGAGGATGGGTTTAGACATCTGGAGGATGAGCGCAAAGCCAATCATCTTCCTCTGCTTACGGTAGAGCAATGGCGAGCGGACTTGGAAAAACAAGGCTTCACCAACGTCCTTGCCATTCCGGATAAAGCTCAGGTCGCAGAGGCATTCGAGCGCCATCTGATTGTGGCCCAAGCACCGGAGACGGTTCGTTTGTTCCAGTCGGAAAAATTGTCCGAAGCCTTGCGAAACAGCTTGCCTGACTACATGGTGCCAAGCGAATATGTGCTGCTGGATGAACTGCCGCTATCCGCCAATGGAAAAGTAGATCGGAGGGCAATCACAAAGCTTGGCAAAAGAAAGGCAAGCATGCCGAAAAAGACGCATGTCGCGCCTTCCAACGAGCTCGAGGTCAAGCTAGCCAAGGTCTGGGAAGAGGTGCTTGGTGTAGCGGAAATCGGCATCCACGACAGCTTTTTTGCCCGGGGTGGAGACTCATTGCGCGCGATCCAATGCCTCAATCTTTTAAGAGAGAGATACCACATTGATTTGTCTCTGCAAAGCTTGTTTGAAGCTTCTACGATCTGCACCCTTGCCGAGCTGATTAAGACGAGCACACAGGCAACGGAAGATCCAGCGGATTTTGACGAGGGGACTATTTAAAAAAGAAAAACCGCAGATGAGTAGGTGGGCTGCGACTCAGTGGCAGGCGCAGCCCCGCCTTTTCTTGGAAGAAGAATGCGGGAGCAGGCCAGGAGGGAGAGAACATTGGGTATCAAAAGGATTGGCATTTTGGGAGCGACTGGCGTTGTAGGCCATGCAGCCTTTCAAACGATTTTGTCTAGGACGAACTATCCGATTTTGCTTGGCGGCAGAAATCCCGAGAAGCTACGTGAGCTTTTAACTGGGACGGACGGCAGGCTGGAATGCCAGCAGGTGGATGTATGCAACGAGGAGGAGTTGCATGACTTTTGCGGCCGAGTCGATCTCGTCATCAATTGTGCAGGACCATCCAAGCAAATCGTTGATAAAGTTGCTGTCGCATGCCTCAAGCATGAGGTTCATTACGTAGATGTATCCGGAGATGAGCATCTGTATCGACAATTGCTCACGCGAAAGCAGGAAATCGAGGAAAAGGGACTGCTGTTTATCATCTCTGCTGGCGTTTACCCGGGGCTGTCGGAAGTCTTCCCCGCTTACGTCGCTGAAAATGATTTGGACGAAATCGATTTGCTCGAAGTGTTTTTTGCAGGGCAGGGCGGGTTCTCACTCAATGCAGCCTATGACATCGTCTGCAGCATTGAAGAAGATACCGGATGGGGAATGTCTTACTTCAAGCAAGGCGAGGTCAAAAAAATAGATGGGCCGTTCCATCGCAACTACACGCTGCCGCATCCCGCTGGCAAACGCGACACGTATCCGGTAGTGACCAAGGAATTCGGCCTCATGACCAAGCAGCATAAAATCGAATCCGCCTATTTTTACAACAGCTATCAAAGCAATGCCATCCTGAATCAATTTGTGATGATCAAGGCTTTGCAGCAATACAAGACCGAGGAACAAAAAAGGGCGTCAGCCAAGCTGCTGCTGGAACAGTTTGAGGAGAAGAAGCCAGGTATGAAAGATTTTACGATGTTCCACCTGCATGCGACCGGAGGCCGTGACGGCAAAAAAGTGCGCGTTCTCTCCACTCTTCTGTACCCGGGCGACTGGAATCGGATATCTGGCATCATCGCGGCCACGGTGACCCACTTGATCGCGGACGATCAGAACAGAAAAACAGGCTGCTTTTTCGTGGCGGAGGGCGTATCGGCGACAGGCTTGATTGATGCGCTTCGCGAGCAGCAGGTCGAACTCATGCATTCCATCATGGAAATGAAGGAGGGGTGAACTATGGCAAAGAACCGTAAGTTGCGTACCGTGGTATGCGGTTCCCGCTTTGGACAGTTCTATTTGGAAGCGGTAAAGGCATTACCTGAGCAGTTTGAATTGGCAGGGCTCTTGGCAAA
Source organism: Brevibacillus sp. NRRL NRS-603 (assembly GCF_003013445.1). NCBI lineage: Bacteria > Bacillati > Bacillota > Bacilli > Caryophanales > Paenibacillaceae > Brevibacillus > Brevibacillus sp. NRRL NRS-603. Next base: position 126,081 of record NZ_PXZN01000009.1, read on the forward strand.
AGGAAGTGAACGCTCGCGTCAATGCGCCGAGCGAAATGGCATCCCGCTGTACACCGATGTCAATCAATTACCGGCTGATATTGATCTGGCTTGCGTTGTATTGCGTTCCACCGTGATGGGCGGCAATGGAACAGAGCTGTCGATCCAATTGCTTGCCAAGGGCATTCACGTCATATCGGAAGAGCCGATCCACCATAAAGATTTGGCCTTGTGCCTCAAGCATGCCAAGCAGAACGGTGTTCATTTTATGACGGGCGATCTGTACGTACATTTGCCTGCTGTTCGCCGCTTTATTGCTTGCGCTCTTACGATGCTGGCTGTGCAGCCTGCCCTGTACATCGAGGCTGCTTGCGCTACACAGGTGTCCTTCCCGCTCATGCACATTTTGCAGGAAGCACTCCCTTCTATTCGTCCGTGGAAAATCAGTCATGTCATCAAGGATGAGGGGCCGTTTCAAGTGTTGATCGGGCAGCTGGGCAAAATTCCGATTACGCTGCGAGCACACAATGAAGTCGATCCGGATGATCCAGACAACCATCTGCACTTGCTGCATCGCGTGACGATTGGTGTGGCTGGCGGGAGCTTGTCGCTTACAGACACGCACGGTCCCGTCGTGTGGCAGCCACGTCTGCACGTACCGGATCTTCCGGACATTCACGGGGAGCTGACAGTGTCTCCACCCGCACACATGCTGGAAAACAGCACACACATACTGGGACCGCAGGAGACGCCGACCTATCGGGATATTCTTACGAAGCAGTGGCCGCAAGCCATCGGACGCGATTTACTCATCATGCGAGATAGGATCGTGGGGCAGGTTGATAAGGCTGCGATAGAAACGCGCGCGCAGCAGGAGCTATTGTGCTCACGACAGTGGCAAGAATGGACGCAGGCATTGGGATATCCCGTGCTGCGCTCGCATGGCAGCCATGAGCCGTTGTCGCTAGCGTCTCTCGAACAAGCAGCCTGGAGCATTCCGGATGACGAATTCCACAACACTGCATTACCCAATGATCCGACTTTGGCGGAAAACAACGATGTCTTTGCATGCACGGCGGCTGCCGAGAGCGAGTTAAAAGGGATCGATGCCGTGCAGGTAAATACGTGCATTGAACGCCTGGATGCAGCAGCGGTGGCCTCCATGCTGCTGGCATTGCAATCTCAAGGAGGCCTGACAGCGGGACAACATTCCTATACGGCGTCAGACATTTTCACTGCTGCAAACGTAGCAGAACGACATCAGCCAGTCATCAAGCGCTGGCTGCACATCTTAACGGATCGTGACTACCTAAACGTTGTTGCTGGCGAGTATCAATGCGGCATTCAGATGACGCGAGAGGAAGTAGAACGACGGTGGGATTTAGCCAAAAACGCTTGGAATGGCAAACTGGGCTCACCACTCGTCATGGACTATCTCAAGGACAATGCGGATCGGCTGCCACAGCTGATGGATGATACCCAGCAAGCTGCTTTGCTGCTATTTCCTGAGGGGCGCATGCATGTTGCCAATGCGCTTTATCGGGACACCCTTGTGGCGCGGTATTTGAACAAGTCGGTCGCAGAAGCAGTAGCGCGGATCGCGTCTACGACGAACTCGCTTCGTATCCTGGAGGTAGGCGCCGGGACTGGAGCGACTAGTGATGTGGTCGTGGATCGCCTGAAGGCGGCTGTTTCCAAAGGATTGCATGTGGAGTATGTGTATACGGATGTGTCCCACTTTTTCTTATCCTCTGCACGTGAACGATACAAAGCTTGCCCATGGATGAAATATCAGGTGGTTGATATCGACAAAGACTTGTTTGCCCAAGGCCTCACAGAAGGCAGCTTCGATATCGTGATTGCCGCAGGGATGTTGAACAACGCGCGGGACACGGATGAAGTCATCCAGGGGCTGTTGAAGACGCTTGCTCCGGGAGGCTGGATGATTATTACCGAGCCGACTCGAGAATTCGTAGAAATGCTCATCTCCCAAGCTTTCATGATGACTCCCCCCGTAGATGACAGGAAGAATACGCAATCGACCTTCATGACTGTCCAGCAGTGGCTCGATGTGTTTCAACGGGCAGGCGTCAAGGAGCTTGCGGTCTTGCCTGAGGAGTCTCATCCATTGGCACCACTTGGACAAAAGCTGTTCCTCATCAAGAACACCATCGATGCTGGCGTACGTCAGCAGCTTTCCCCAAACGAAAACGAAATGGCCAAGCTCATTTAAATAGGAGAGTGTGCATATGCCCCAAAACCTCAAGACGAATAGCGTCGAGCTCATGATGCGCCTACGCAGAGATGGAATTTTTTTATGGGAGGAAAATGGGAGCCTTCGTTACAGAGCTCCAAGAGGAACACTTGCAGCCGATGATTTACAGGCGTTAAAAGAACAGAAAGCAGACATTCTCGCTCTTTTGCGAGCCGAATCCCAACCGGTGACGGTGGTACCCGATCCAGCAGCGCGATTTGAGCCTTTTCCCCTGACAGATGTGCAGTCTGCCTATTTGCTGGGACGGTATGAGCTGTTTGGCTATGGTGGCGTGGCGTGCCATATCTACATGGAGCTGGACTATTCCGAGCTTGATCCGAAGCGGGCGGAGGATGCGTGGAACCTGCTCATTGCAAGACATGACATGCTGCGCGCAACCATTGATCAGAACGGTGAGCAGCGTATTCTGGAGAAGGTTCCGCATTTGACGATTACCTATACGGATACGAGTCACATGGATGAGCAAGAGGCAGGTAAAAGGCTCGAAGACATACGCGAAACGATGGGACATCGTGTGTATGATACAGCCAAATGGCCTCTGTTTGATATCGGCTTGACGAAAACGAGCGACAGGGCCGTGCTCCATGTATCGATGGAATTTCTCATCGCGGATTGGGCGAGTATTTGGCTCTTGCTGGGTGATTTTGAGGCCCTCTACAAAGAACCCGAAAAAACATTGCCTGAATTGCCGATTACGTTTCGCGATTACGTCTTCGCCGAACGCAGCCTAAGAGAGACTACGGCTTATGGCAGAGACAAAGCGTACTGGCAGCAACGGATCGATGCACTGCCACCGGCTCCGGATTTGCCACTGGCGAGACAGCAGGCCCAAAATGGAGACGCACGCTTTTGCCGTCGCTTCATTCGCTTACATAACGCTTCTTGGGAGGCCTTCAAAAAGCGGGCCCAGCAGCGAGGGTTAACGCCAACCTCTGCCGTAATGACTGCCTTTGCGGCTGTGATTGAGCGTTGGAGTCGAAATCATGCGTTTTGCCTGAATTTGACGTTATTGAACAGACAGCCGCTGCATGAGCGAGTCCATGAGATTGTAGGGGATTTCACATCCGTCAATTTGCTTGCGGTTGATTGGGGATTGGAGCGTTCTTTTCAGGGGCGGGCGAAAACCATTCAAAAGCAGTTGTTTGAAGATTTGGATCATCGTTTATTTTCCGGCGTGGAGGTCATGCGCGAGCTAGCGCGCAGGCGCGGGCGTGAAGCCGCTCTGATGCCAATCGTATTTACGAGCGCGATTGGGTTAGTGGAGCCAGCGGAGGGCGGTCAGCTACAGGGCAAAATTGCTGGGCATGGAATCAGTCAAACGCCGCAGGTTTTCATCGATTGCCAAGCCATGGACAGCTCGGCAGGCTTACAGGTGAACTGGGATGTGCGAGAGGGCGTATTCCCGGAGCATGTCGTTGACGACATGTTTGATACTTTTGCAAAATTACTGCAATCTTTGGCGGACAGCGAGCAAATGTGGGAGGGAGCTGACGATATTGCATTGCCAGACTGGCAGCGGGAAGAGCGTCGGCAGGTGAATGCAACCACCGCAGCTTTACCAGAATACGCCTTGTATCAGCCAATCGTAACGCAAGCAATGACGACGCCAGATCGTCCGGCTGTAATTGACAGGGAAGGACAGCTTTCTTATGCAAAACTGGTGAAACGAGCTGCCGCAGTAGCAGGGAAGCTGAAAGACCTGGGCTGCCGCGAGCAAGATCGTGTTGCTATCGTGATGGAAAAAGGCGCGCATCAAGTCACAGCCGTACTCGGTACATTGTTTGCTGGGGCCGTCTATGTGCCCATTGATCCAAAGCAACCCGAGATGCGCCGACAGGCCATGATGGAACAGGCGGACATCCGATATGCTTTGACGGTATCTGACAACCAGCTGCAATGGTCTAACTCCATTCAAACGATTGCAGTGGATCAAGTAAGCCCGCAGCATGAACCATTGATACTACCTGACCTAAACCCGGATTTGCCTGCGTACATCATCTATACGTCTGGCTCCACGGGACAGCCCAAAGGGGTCGTCATCAGCCACCGTGCAGCAGCAAATACGATCGAGGACATGCTTCGTCGTTTTGCGATCACGGAAAATGACCGTGTACTTGGCCTTGCCCAGCTGAGCTTTGATTTATCTGTCTACGATATTTTTGCCACGCTCTCTGTTGGTGGTGCGGTCGTGTATCCTTATCCGGACCGTCAAACGGACCCTTCCCATTGGAGTGAGCTGATAGCAGAGCATCAAATCACCGTGTGGAATTCCGTGCCGGCCCTGATGCAGATGCTGGTCACGTATTTGGATTCCACGCCAACGGTGAAGGTAGACAGCCTGCGACTGACCTTGCTTTCCGGTGACTGGATTCCGTTGACGCTGCCTGATCGGATGCAAAAGCATATGCCTTCTGCACAGATCGTCAGTCTCGGCGGCGCCACGGAAGCATCGATCTGGTCGAACTACCATCTGTACAAAGGACTGGAAGCAGACTGGAACAGTATTCCGTATGGCCGCCCCCTCGCCAATCAAGGCTTCCGCGTCCTCGATTCCCAGATGCGCGATTGCCCGGTGTGGGTGATCGGGGATCTGTATATAACCGGAGCTGGCTTGGCGGAGGGCTATGTGGGAGATCAACGGCTCACGGAGGAAAGGTTCTTCTCTCACCCTGTCGATGGAGAGAGACTGTACCGAACCGGTGATTTGGGCCGCTACACACCGGGGGGAGAAATCGAGTTTATCGGTCGCATAGACAATCAGGTCAAAATCAGAGGGCATCGGATTGAGCTCGGTGAAATTGAATCGGCCCTGCTCAAACACCCTGCTGTCGCCGCAGCTGGTGTCGTGCTGGATGGAGCGAGTGACGAGCCTGTTTTGCTGGGGATTGTGGAAAGCGCCCGCAAGATGGATCGGGACCTTGAAGCAGAAAGAGCAGAATTCGCGAGGCTCGTAAAAGGGATCTCTGAAGAAACGGGCATCGAGGTCAATCAGCGCATCGTCATGCTTTTGCAACAGATTGCCCGACACCATACGAGCAAGCCTCTACGGGTATTGCAAGTAGGCGCAGGGAACGGTGTGCTGACAGAGCATGTCTCGCAAGCATTGGAAGGCTATGATGCAGAGTATGTGAGCATAGAAACAGTAGAAGAAGAGTATCGGGCGCAAGGACTGGCACCGAACTCGTTCGACGTGGTGTTCGCTGCGGGAGCGACAGATAGCGCCGACATGAACAGGCTGAAAGAACTGACTTGCCCAGGCGGGTGGCTTATTCTTGCCAAGTGGACAGAGGCGTCATGGATAAGTGAGTGGCAGAAGGAAGAAGACGGTCTTGTGTTTGTGCTGCAAGAGGAGGGAGAGAATCAACTGCTCGCTCATCGAGTGAAGCTGGACAGGGTGAAGGTCAGTGCCGCAGAGCTGGAAAAATTCCTTTCCTTACACCTGCCTGCCTATATGCTGCCTGCCCACCTGCAAGTCGTAGATGCGCTGCCGCTAACCGGAAATGGAAAAATAGATCGCCGCGAGCTGGCAAAATGGGGCCCTGCATCGTCATTCGGACAAAGTGCTGCTATAGACGCTACAGATGGGGCTGAATTTGACCCGTTGGAAGCGCAGCTTGCGCACGTCTGGGCAGAAGCATTGGGGGTATCGAGAATCGGCCGAACACAAAGCTTCTATGAGTACGGAGCAGATTCTCTCATCATGGCACAGGTAGCCGGAAAGCTGCGCGACAAGCTGGCAGAGGACCCGACGCACGCTGCCATCCCGTTTGATGTCTTGCTCCGACAAATGCTCAACTTCCCGACCGTGGAAGCACTGGCTGGCTTCATACATTTGCGCAATCAGGAGATGCAGCACAGTGAGGAAACCGCGTTGCCGAAAAAACGCAACAAGTCGAGCAATGCCGTGCTGATTCCATATGGCGGTGATGAATCTGGGCCCCTGCGGGTTGTGTTCCATGCCGTTTTGGGGACGATGGACAGTTTTCGTCCATTGATTGAACAGCTCAAAGCCCAGCAGACAGGAAGCATCGTCGGGATCGCCATTGACGATAGCGAGCGTTATTGCGCACTAGAACCGTCTGAGCTGATAGAAACCGTGGCTGATGATTATACCGAATGCTTGATCGACATCTTGCGTGAAGGTGAGCAAAGACCTGTACAGCTCATCGGCTATTCCTTGGGCGGATTGATTGCCATTGAAGTGGCGAGAAGACTCGGGGAGCAGGGCGTCCCTATTCTGGACCTGGTCTTAATCGACATTCCTCCGATTCTGACAGAAGTGAATGACGATCTCTTGATTGAGGCACTTTTCGTTCCGAACCTAAACATCACGCTGGAACAGGCTGATTTTAGAAAAGTGGATGAGCACGATTTCGCACGGGCGATTTTGCAGCTTGTAGAAAAATACGGAGATTGCATACCGCAAGGCTCAGCGTGCACCATCGGTGGAGACGAAGGGCTAGACCAGGTGGGAGAGATGTTCCGCAAATTATCCGCGTTTGACAGAAGAGAACGCTTTACTGCTTATGTCCATGCGCTGGGCAAAACCTCAGGGGAACAGATGCCAGTGGAAATGGCAGAGGGCTTGTGCAAGGTGTTTGGGCAGAGCTTTAAAGCAGCTCGCTATACTCCTTTGCCATATATGGGAGACATTCGCTTCTTGCTGGCTCGCGAGCCGTTTCAATTTTTGCCAAGCACGAGTGAAGAGACCATCGCTTTTTGGCAAGATATATGCATTGGAGAACTGGAAGTGACGGAAATCGCCGGAAACCATTACAGCTGCATGGTAGGAGAGAATGCGGTCAAGCTGGCGGAGCTGTTGGCAGTACCACTCGGCACCAAATAATTTCTTGGCTAAAAAGTAAGACAGCGGCAAGACAAGGACGACAAAATAACGTCCTTTCTGCCGCTGTTCTTTTTCCTTACCGCAAGAATCACTCCTGCAAAATAGAAACCCTCGTTTGTTCAGCACGTATTACTACAGGGAAGTCCAGCCCTAACAGAGTGAGGTGTCATACATTGGCAATTGAGATATCGACAGTAAGTACTACAAAAGGGAAGATCCAATATCATTGGAGCGGAAACGGCAAACCCAATATCGTCCTCATTAACGGTGGTTCAGGACCCATAGAAGGCTGGATGAAAATACTACCGGGTCTTTCAGAGACTTCATCTGTATTTTCCTATAATCGTCTTGGTGTCTCGGGTAGTGATAGGCCGCAAGAACCTCAAGATGGACGCACGATTGTAGAAACGTTGCGGGAGGCATTAAAGACAGTAGGATTAGAACCCCCATTTTTGCTAGTCGGACATTCATTAGGGGGATTATATGCAAATTTATATGCCCGGCTTTACCCCAACGAAGTAGCTGGCGTCGTCTTTTTAGAATCGAGCCATCCGAAAGATATCGAACTTGAAAAATATCAAGGTAAAGTAGTCAAAACCATCAACAAGATGCTCTCCATGTTCGATTCGTTGTCTCCCCATAAACAATTCAATGAAGTTCATTTTGTCAAAAAGACAGTGGAACAAATCCATGCAATCGATTCTTTTCCCGACATCCCTGTTTATGTGATTACAGGTGGAAAAGAAAATCGCATGATGCCAGAAGAAGTACGCAAAAAACGAATCGAGCATCAGTTGGAACTGCTTTCATTATCAGGCAACAGCAAACATATCCTCGCTGAAAAAAGTGGACATTTTCCCCAATTTACCGAGCCCGAAGTCGTCATTGATACGATCAAAGACTGTGTCGAACAAATACAACAGAAAACGTTGTAGCCCACCTGCCAAGCCGTACTCTGCTGCTAAAGCTACACCTGGCACTTTTAGAAGGTAAGGCCAACACTCCATTAGCGGCTGCTATTTAACTCTGCCGATACTTTATTCACGAGCTGATCTGCTTGGCGCGTCGTTTCGGGCAAACGATATTTGGGGGAGAGCTTGGTGATCCATGCGCATGCAGTTGGCAAAGAGATTCCATGCCCAATCGAGACGAATATCGGTTTGATATTGGGTTGTGTGCGCAAGACTCCACCGATGATTTCCCCCTGATCGATCAAAGGGGAATACGCACCTCTTTCCTGTTCGGGTTCTTCGTATTCACCTAGCAGTCTCGTTTTTCCACAGCCAATGGTAGGAATGTCAAACAAGATGCCCAAATGACTGGCTAGTCCGAATCTTCGCGGATGGGCGATTCCTTGCCCGTCGCAGACGACGAGCTGCGGTGTTGTTTTGAGCTCCTTGAATGCTCGTACCAGTGGAGGCAGCTCTCGAAAAGAGAACAAGCCGGGAATATACGGGAATTCGACGGTGTCTTGAATGACGACAGACTCGACGACTTGCAAGGAAGTGGCGTCGAGGATCACGACACCAGCGACTAACAAATCAGACTCGGCATGATAGGCGACATCTACACCGGCGACGAAGCTTACGTCCGTTAGTTGATCTACTTTTTTCACTTGCAGGGCTAGCTGTCGCTGCAGGTTGATGGCCTCTTGCTCATCAATATTCCAAGGATGTTGGATAATCGGCTCCATCTGCTTACCTCCGGATGATAGAAGATTTGTTCATTATATCTAATGGATGTGCTATGCTCCAAGTCATAGGAACAATCCTAAAGAAAATACGTTGACTTCTCGGATGAAAAGCACTATTTTGTAACCGACCGAATCATCATGTTCGAGATTAGCTAGGAGGGCTCGTCGTGAAAATCGCAGTAGTAGGAAGCATCAATATGGATCTCGTAACCCATGTACATCATTTGCCCAAAGCAGGAGAAACGATTACAAGCCATCACTTCGAGCTGATTCCGGGTGGAAAGGGAGCGAATCAGGCAGTAGCGGCTTCTCGCCTGGGTGCGCATGTCTCCATGATCGGAATGGTAGGAGAAGATGAGAACGGCCGGGTTATGCTCAAGGGGCTAACGGATGCGCACGTCCACATAGAGGGAATCAAATGCTCGGGTACGACAGGCATGGCTTTTATCAATGTAAGTGATGATGGGGAAAATAACATCGTGCTCGTTCCAGGTGCGAATGCGCTCGTTAGCTCTGAGCACATTGCAGACCATCTGGCTATTTTAAAGGACAGCGACGTCGTATTGCTCCAACTGGAAATCCCGATGCCTGTCGTGGAATATACAGTCAAAGAGGCGGCTCGACTCGGCAAGCTGGTCATTTTAAATCCGGCACCTGCACGCGAGCTATCCAGTGAGCTATTAACCCATGTACATACCTTAACCCCAAATGAAACAGAGCTTTCTATTCTCACAGGAATGCCTGTATCCACGATAGAGGAAGTGCATGCCGCAGCCAAAAAGCTTTTGTCTGGTGGACCAAAACGCGTCATCGTGACGTTGGGAGAAAAGGGCGCTCTCTTAGTAACCGCTGATGAAGCGACCCATATCCCGGCTTTCCGCGTAGAGCCGGTGGATACAACTGCGGCAGGCGATTCCTTTACAGCTGCTTTTGCGGTTGGGATTACACAAGGAATGACAGAAACGGAAGCGGCCGCTTTCGCAAGCAAAGTAGCAGCGATTGTCGTTACTAGGAACGGAGCTCAACCATCCCTGCCTACTTTCGATGAAGTGCAAGCATATTCTTTTTAATAGGGGAAAAATGATGGAAAAGGTCAATATAGCTGAAAAGTTTTCGTTATTCTATGAGTATTGGAGTCCCAAAATTGTAGGCGAAATCAATGACTCCTATGTAAAGCTGGCGAAATTTAAAGGAGAGTTTGTCTGGCATCAGCATGAAAATGAAGATGAGATGTTTTTCGTAGTGAAAGGGAAGCTGCTTATTAAGTTTCGCGATAAAGATGTTTGGTTAAACGAAGGGGAATTTCTCATTGTTCCAAAAGGTGTAGAGCATATGCCAGTTGCAGAGGAAGAGGTTCATGTATTATTGCTAGAACCAAAGACGACGCTGAATACTGGAGATCAAGTAAACGAAAAAACAGTAACAGATTTAGAGACGATATAATCAATGATCAAGCCTATTTTGAGAGATGATTTTCAAAATGGGCTTTTTCTATTTAATTTGTTGACCGTTCGGTACATAATGTGTAAAATTTCCATAACAGTTGGAAACGAAAGGAGGATTCCGGTGAGCAAACGCGGCAGACCTCGTGATTTTGATTACACGTCCATCGTAGATGTGGCCATGAAAACATTTTGGTCAAAAGGCTACAATGGTTGTTCGACACATGATTTATGCAGTGATACTGGACTAGGAAAAGGCAGCTTGTACAATACGTTTGGCAGCAAACAGGACCTTTATCTGGCGGTGGTGGAACACTATCACGATACCGGGATTCGTGAACAGCGGGCATTATTGGAAAGCCCGGGTTCCGTGAAAGAACGGCTGCAAAATTTTTTAGATTGGGCATTGGTGGAAGACTTTGAATCAATGAATCCAAAGGGATGTTTGCTGATCAATGCGGGATTGGAACGGGCAAAAGACGATCCCAAGATTGAAGAAATCGTCTCGAGACATGTTGAACTTCTCAAGCAAACTATGGAAAAAGTGATGGAGGAAGGCTTGCGAACGGGTGAAATCGCCAAAAAACGATCCGCGGTGGATTTGGCCAGCTTATTTTTAAGCAGCTACTACGGCTTTCGTGTGTTGAATACATCCACACAAAATCGGACATTGGCTGAACAAATCATGAATGGCACTATAGAATCTATCTTTGGCGCGTAATGCGCTCTTTTTTTGAGTGATTTTTGTACCGATTGTTACAATAATTAGACGAGGAGTGTTCCTTTATGCCGTCGATGATTTATTTGTTAGCGGTAGCGATTTTTGCGATGACGACTTCTGAATTTATGGTGGCTGGGATGATGAATGAGCTTGCCGATGATTTTGGCGTGTCGATCCCATCCATCGGATATTTTATTACGGCGTATGCGGGGGCAATGGTGATAGGAGGTCCCGTCCTGACAGCAACTCTCTTGCACATTCGCCGAAAACAAGCGCTGCTTTCTTTGGTTGCCGTCTTCTTTATTGGTCAAGCGTTAGGGGCAATAGCTTGGAATTACGAGTCGATGATGCTTGCTCGTATCCTAACGGGTATCGCTTCATCCGCAGCGTTTGGCATCTCCGTCAGTATTTCAGCCAGCTTGGTTCCCCCTCAATCACGGGGAAAGGCCGCTTCGATTGTTTTGGCAGGCTTAATGATTGCTACTGTCATCGGGCTCCCTCTGACAACCGTGATTGCACAATATTTCGGCTGGAGAATGAGCTTTTGGGCTGTTGCGGTAGTCGTATTATTATCAGGGGTCTTGATTCAATGGTTGCTCCCTTCCTCCGCACAAAAAGACCAGATGAATGGAAAGGATGAGCTTGCCAGTTTTCAAAATCCGCACCTTTGGGCTGCGTATGCAACGAGTATGCTAATCATTGGCGGTACGTTCGCAGCGTTTAGTTATTTTACTCCGATTCTTACCGGTGTAACGGCATTTTCGGATGCGAGTATCCCGTATTTGCTTGCCCTTTACGGCATCGCGACCGTGATCGGAAATGTCGTAATTGGCAGACTTGCTGACCGTTTTCCCATGCGAATCCTTGTAGCGGGATTAAGCATACTCTTATCGGCATTAGTTCTGTTTGCCGTAGGTGCCGAAAATAAATGGATCGCTGTGCTGTCCATTGTCCTGATTGGGTTGACGGGTGTAGCGATGAATCCGGCCATGATCGCACGCGTCATGAATACAGCAGGCAGTGGAACGATGGTAAACACGGTGCATACTTCCTTTATTACAATGGGTGTTGCCATTGGTTCTTCCTTGGGTGGGATCGGGATCAGCAGTGGCTATGGACTTGTCTCACCATTGTGGGTAGGTGCTTGTTTAGCTGTTATCGGGTTACTTTCAATCGTTCCCTACCTGCAAAGAAGCAAAGTGTAAAAAACCATACAATCCCTCTTGAAAGTCAAAGAAGGTCAAACTATAATAAAGTCAACGAAGGTCAGAAAAGGTCAAAGATCTTCTGAATTCCAAAACAACGCTTTTGGGGGGATTGAATATGCATTGTGAAATTTGCAAACAACGTGAAGCAACTGTGACTGTTCATATACGTGTACAAAATCAGCAACAAAAGTACGATCTGTGCCAGGATTGCAAAACAAAGCTGACCAACAAAATGGGAGTGGGCATGGGCTTTAGTCCTTTCTCTTCCTTCTCTGGACTGGATGAGTTCCTGCAAGGCTTTGCCCAAGGCTCTATGAATCCTGGCAAATCTTCCGGTCAACCGCGACCACAAGCACCCGAGCGTGGCGGAGGCATCCTCGATGACCTGGGGCGTAATCTCAACGATTCGGCACGTGCCGGACTGATTGATCCTGTGATTGGACGCGAACAAGAAATTGAGCGTGTCATTGAGATTTTGAACCGACGCAACAAGAACAATCCAGTTCTCATCGGAGAGCCAGGGGTCGGGAAGACGGCGATTGCGGAAGGTCTCGCCCTGCGTATTACGGAAGGGCAAGTACCGACTAAGCTGAAAAACAAGCAGGTGTACATTTTGGATGTCGCCTCTCTGGTTGCAGGGACGGGAATTCGCGGACAGTTCGAGGAAAAAATGAAGCAAGTGATTGCCGAGCTGCAAAAACGCAAGAACGTCATCCTGTTTGTGGATGAGATTCATCTCTTGGTGGGAGCAGGCTCTGCAGAAGGATCTATGGATGCAGGAAACATCCTGAAGCCTGCACTGGCTCGCGGTGAGTTGCAGCTGATTGGGGCAACTACGCTAAAAGAGTATCGCGTGATTGAAAAAGACGCTGCTCTGGAGCGTCGCCTGCAGCCAGTCATGGTCAAGGAACCAACCGTAGAACAAGCCATCGAGATTTTAAAAGGATTGCGTCCGAAATACGAAGCATTCCACCAAGTCGCTTACTCGGATGATGTCATCCGTGCCTCCGTGGAATACTCCCATCGTTACATCCAGGATCGATTCTTGCCTGACAAGGCGATTGATCTCATGGATGAAGTGGGCTCGCGCTTGAACCTGAGATCCTCCGCGGTTGATACGACAGAGCTGCATGAACGGCTGGCGCAAATCAATCAGGAGAAAAAGGAAGCGACGGAGCAAGAGGCATACGAACGAGCTGCCCGTCTGAGAGACGAGGAAGCGGCTATTTTAGAGAAGCTGGATCAGATGGAGGGCAAGGAGCAACGTGTCCAGGTTGACATCACGGACATCCAAGCCTTGATCGAGCAAAAGACTGGGATTCCTGTTACGAAGCTGCAAAGTGATGAGCAGATGAAAATGAAGAACCTGGCAGCTCATTTAGAAGCAAAAGTCATTGGTCAGTCTGAGGCGGTCACACAAGTAGCAAAGGCGATTCGACGCAGTCGTGCAGGCCTGAAACCGAAAAACAGACCGATCGCATCCTTCCTGTTCGTTGGACCGACTGGCGTAGGGAAGACAGAGCTGTCCAAAGTGCTGGCTGAGGAGCTGTTTGGTACCCGTGATTCCATGATCCGCCTCGATATGAGCGAGTACATGGAGAAGCACTCCGTATCCAAATTGATCGGTTCTCCTCCAGGCTACGTCGGACATGAAGAAGCAGGTCAACTCACAGAGCGCGTACGCCGCAATCCGTACAGCATTATCCTGCTGGATGAGATCGAAAAAGCACATCCGGACGTGATGCACATGTTCCTGCAAATTCTGGAGGATGGTCGTCTGACAGACAGTCAGGGCCGCACGGTGAATTTTAAGGAGACAGTCATCATTGCAACGAGCAATGCCGGTGTGAGCGAGCGTAAAATCTCCGTTGGCTTTGGAGCTCAAGCGCCCGAGCCTGCCACTGTGCTGGATTCTCTGGGAGCGTACTTCAAACCGGAGTTCCTGAACCGCTTCGACTCGATCATTTCCTTTGCTCATTTGGAAAAACACGATTTGGTCAAAATCGTCGATCTGCTGTTGCAAGATGTCATGGGCAATCTGTCTGAGCAAGGAATGGAAATCAGCGTGGCAGATGCTGCAAAAGAAAAGCTGGCTGAGCTGGGCTACAACCCTTCCTTCGGGGCACGTCCATTGCGTCGCGTGATTCAGCAATACGTCGAGGATGGCATTGCGGATCTGGTGATGGAGGAAGACAATGTGACAGCTATGGTCATTGATGTCGAGGATGATGTAATTCGTGTGAAAAAAGGATAACAGTCGTAAAAAAAAGAAACCCCGATCTGGGGTTTCTTTGCTTTTTAAGTTCTTTTTTATTTATTCATGGCTTTCTCATTGATGCCATTGCTGACGCCAGCACTTTCCATTTTCAGCTGGCGGCGCTTGGTGACGATTTTCTTCACCCATAATCCGATCAAGATGAGCGGTACCACGGTGAGAAAGATATAGAGAGAAACGTTATGGACCATATTTTCCGCCATTTTACCGTAAAAATAAAACAAGAATCCGACTGCGTAAAATTTGACTGCCCGTCCAATTGCGGCATACCCGATCAATTTCCACAAAGGGAATTTCAAGCAACCCGACATAATTGTAAATACTTTAAACGGAATCGGTGTAAATGAACCAATGAAGATCGCGACTTCGCCCTTCTTTTGAAACATCTCAGTTGCAGAGTCAATCCATTCCTTCTTGAGGATTTTGTACAGAACGGATTTGCCTAGTACTTTACCGATAAAATAACCGACGGGAGTCCCTATGAGACAAGCGATGTAGCCTACTGTAGCAATCCACAATGCCTGCGAAGGATCAACGAGACTGAGTGGCACTTGAAGAAAGAAGGCAGGAACGGGAAAGATGACTGCGTCTGCAAAAGAATGGATGAACATTCCCAAATAGCCGTATTCCATTAAGAAATCTAAAATGTTCTGAAACATCTATTTCTCCTTTGTCATTCTATCGTTAACTGCCAGTCATCAACTCAAACGAATCGTACCAGGTAAATTATTTGTGTCTAGATGCGATTCTACTTCAAACTGGCCGACTATGGAACGAATTTTTTTGAATTGGGATTCACTTACTATACAACGATATACCACAATTCTTGCATTTTGAAACAATTTATACCAGAGAATCATCCGGGTAAACCATGTTCTTTGTATTTGATAATACGATGTAGATCGTTTTCTGGTTACTCAATAGTTCCATTATCGAGATTTCGTTGTTGTCCAAAAACGCACCCTTGCCGGATTTTATCTACGACTTAAGGCGGATAGGTTAGCGGTGCATGCGGCGTAGCACATCCATCAACACGTCAATCCCTTGCTCAATCACTGCTTCCTTGGCATAGGACACATTCAGCTTCAAAATATTTTCTTGCGGAAAGCCCACCAAGTAATTTTTATCAATAGAATCCACGAGGATCGAGCGTTTTTTTAGCTGGCTGATAACAGCAGGAACTGGGGTGGAATCGTTCAAAACAATGTGCGTATGAATCCCCGGATACGCAAGGGGCAAAAAGGTGAACAGATGCTCTTCCTTCGCCGCGAAATGGTTCAAGGACGCCATCAGCAGGTTGGATCGCCGATGATAGGAACTCCGTATTTTTTGCTTGTGACGCTCGAACATTCCGCTTTTTAAGTAAATTTCCAATGCAGCTTGAGAAAGCATGGAGCTGTCGATATCCATGAGTCGTTTGTGCTGGTTGAAGGAATCCTTTAGCTCGTCAGGTATAACGGCTACACCCAGACGCAGCCCGGGAAAAATAATTTTGGAATAGCTTTTTACATAGATGGTGCGAGAATAGCGGTCATAGGCAAAGAGGGGATCGGCTTTGCTGTCATGCTCAAGATCTGCCATGTAATCGTCTTCCACGATATAGACATCGTACTGTTGGGCAAGCTCCACAATGTGCTGTTTGTCCTTTCGGCTGTACGATGTGCCAAGCGGGCTATGATAGCGAGGTATCGTATAGAAAAACTTGATTTCTCCCGTTCGGAACACAGACTCCAGCTCTTCTAAATCGATTCCTTGGGCGGTGCGCTTGATTCCGACGACAGGATGCTTCCGTACTTGCAAGCTCTCAATGAAAAGGTGGTAGCTGGGTTGCTCAATCAGAATCGTTTCTTTGCCATTTGGAAAAGGAAGACTGCACAGCAAGGATAGAGCTTGTTGGACACCGGAGGTAATGAAAATATTGCCCGGGTCTGTAAAAACCTGATGGTTCCCAAGCAGCTTGGCAACGACGGCAATGAGCGATGGCAAGCCTTGTGTGGTTCCATATATGAAAAGATCGTTTTTATAGGTTTCAATCGCTTTATTAATACAGTGTTGAAAGTCGACATAAGGAAAGAGGTCAGGATCGGGAGCAGAGGTCGCAAAATCGATCATCGACGTATCTTCGGGTTGTATTTTTCTTTGCTTTTTCACGACGTAGTAGCCGCTTCGATCGACCGAGTAGATGAGGTGACGCTTTTCGAGCTCATCCAAGGTGCGGATCACGGTACTCTTGCTGCATTGGTAGCGAGAGGCAAGCTCCCGAATGGAGGGAAGCCGGTCTCCGTCTCGATAAGAGAGGCTTTCAATCAACGTTTCGAGTTCGTTTTGAAGCTGCAAATATTTGTGCATCCAAAAAACCTTCCCTTACCGCCGAATTTGTATCGGTACAGTTACTCCTTTTTTGCATTGTAGCACGATTGATCCCCCATTACTATTAACCTAAGACGGCCGTCTGTAAAAAGTCCCCAGTAGGAGAGATACATACGATGAAAGACCAACAAAAAGCGATTCTTGCGGCATTGCTGAATGCAGGGATTACAGGCTTGTCGTTTTTGTTTCTGAAAATGGCACTCGCTGTAACCAACCCGGTTGATACTTTGGCACACCGATTTACCGTGGCCTTTATCGCTGCATCCATCCCGATCGTGTTTGGGTGGATCAAGCTGTCCATCAAACCAAAAGAGATACTCACGATTATACCGCTTGCCATGCTGTACCCCATTCTGTTCTTTACCCTTCAGGCGTTTGGACTGGTGTATACCACTTCGTCGGAAGCAGGGATTATTCAAGCAACCGTTCCGATTTTTACCATGATCATGGCGGCATTCTTTTTGGGAGAGTCTTCTACGTGGCTGCAAAAGCTGTCCACCCTTTTATCCGTCGGAGGAGTCGTGTACATTTTTGCAATGAAGGGGCTGGGTGTAAGCGCAGTCTCGGGGAGCAGTATCGGTACCATTCTCATCCTGTTATCCGCTTTTTCTTTGGCGGGGTACAGTGTTCTGGCGAGGAAAATGACAAAGTCCTTTCATTATATAGACATGACGTATATGGTGGCGTTACTCGGATTTGTGTTTTTTAACGGCTGGTCAGTCATTCGCCATAGTGCAGAGGGGACCTTATCGACGTATTTTGCCCCTTTCGCCAGCTCGGCCTTTATCATCTCAATTGTATTTTTAGGGATACTGTCCTCGCTCATGACGTCTTTTATGACCAACTTTGCCTTGTCCAAGATGGAGGCATCCAAACTCAGCGTCTTTAACAATTTGTCTACATTGGTTACCATCGTGGCAGGCGTTATCTTTTTGCAGGAGCAACTGGCATACTACCATCTCATTGGCGCAGTAATGATTATTATCGGGGTGATTGGGACGAATTTCCTAGGGGCAAAATTTAAAAAACAGAATCACACGCCACAACCGAAATCCACGTCTGTGTAGAAAATAAATAAGGACACACAACAGAGCGAATGTTTATTCATTGGCTCTGTTTGTTTTTGTGGGAGGAATCGTTCGTGAAACTGTTTACAAATCGTATCATACACGATATAGTTACCTAGATTGTGAGTATAATGACATATGGTGAGATGACGGAATGAAAAAAATTATACATCTGGATTCGATTGAAAAGAGATTTGCAGATACTGTCGTCGTCCCCTCTTTTTCTCTCTCCATTGAAGAAGGGGAGTTTTTGACGTTACTCGGTCCCAGTGGCTGTGGGAAAACGACACTGCTGCGAATGATTGCTGGCTTTGAGCAGCCAACGACCGGGGAAATTTTCCTAGACGAAAAGCCACTTAAGGCTGTGCCGCCGTATCAGCGTGATATGAACATGGTGTTCCAGCAATATGCTTTGTTTCCACACATGACTGTGGAGCAAAACATCCTGTTTGGTTTGAAAATGAAAAAAGTGAACGCAGCTGAACAACAAAAGCGTTTGGAGGAAGTACTTCAGTACGTCCAACTGACAGAATTGCGGAAGCGCATGCCAAAGCAGCTGTCTGGTGGACAACAGCAACGCGTAGCAATCGCACGGGCGATTATTAACAACCCACGCGTTCTGCTTCTGGACGAGCCTCTGGGTGCTTTGGACTACCAATTGCGAAAAAGCTTGCAACTCGAATTGAAAAACTTGCAGAAAAACTTAGGCATCACGTTCATTTACGTCACACATGACCAAGAAGAAGCGATGGCGATGTCCGATCGAATCGCGGTCATGAACAAGGGACGAATTGAACAGATTGCTTCTCCAGCAGAGATTTACAACTCCCCGCAAACCTTGTTTGTGGCTACCTTTATTGGGGAAAACAACATTTTCCGAGAAAACGGAACGAATGCAGCAGTACGTCCGGAAAAGATCAAGTTGTACCCGGTTGACTCCGACAAGGACAAGCACAAGAAGCTGGGCACCATTGCTGACGCGGTGTTCCTCGGGAATTTGCGCAAGGTATTTATTCGCCTCGAGGGGCAGGATATGACCGTAATGGCACATCAGTACGCAGGTGACGGTCTGGACTGGCAGGTGGGAGATCAAGTGGCCATTGGCTGGGCACAGACGGACGAGGTGATTCTTCCTTGTTAAACAAGAAGCCGGTAAAACTGCTCGCGCTTCCCGCCCTTTTGTGGATGGGTGCGCTTTTCGTCCTGCCTATGCTTATGATCGCCATGCTGTCTTTCCTAAAAAGAGGCACGTACGGGCAAGTTGTCTATGAGTTTACGCTGAACAATTACATCCGTATTTTCGATCCGCTGTATGGCCAAATTTTTGGAGATACGCTGGTCGTAGCGGTTTTAACAACGGTATTTTCGATCTTGTGCGGCTATCCGTTAGCGTATTACATTTCACGGCTGGAAAAATCGACTCAGCAAATATGGCTTTTGCTCGTGATGATTCCGTTTTGGATCAACTTTTTGGTCCGTTCCTATGCGTGGGTGATCATCCTGCGTTCGCAAGGCGTGATCAATACGTTCCTGCAATCGCTGGGCATTATTTCGGAGCCGCTGCCGCTTTTGTACAATTCGGGTTCTGTCCTGCTCGGGATGGTGTACACACTCATGCCGTTCATGGTACTGCCGATTTATGTGTCGCTGGAGCAGATGGATCGCCGCAAGCTGGAAGCAGCGTATGATCTGGGTGCAACGCCTTGGAAGGCTTTTTGGCACGTAACTCTGCCGATGACCAAGACAGGTGTCGTCACTGGATCGATCCTCGTATTTGTTTCCTCCATCGGGATGTTCGTCGTTCCGGATGTTATGGGAGGAGCGAAATCGGCTTTGATCGGAAACGTCATTCAAAATCAATTTTTGTCCGCGCGTGACTGGCCGTTCGGTTCTGCCTTGTCCATCGTGCTGATGCTATTGTCCATGCTGTTGATTCTTCTTTATTTCCGCGCTACCAAAGCGAGCGAGACAAAGGAGGGATCAGCATGAAAACATTGCGTCGAAACGCACTATCTGGATACTCGTGGCTGATGCTGGTCTTTTTGTATCTGCCAATCTTGATCCTTGTCCTTTATTCGTTCAATGATTCACGGATCAACGCTACGTGGACGGGCTTTACGTGGAAGTGGTACGTTTCTTTGTTTGAAAACAGGCAGGTCATGCAAGCGCTGATGAACAGTTTGACGATTGGGGTTATCAGCAGCGTCATTGCAACCGTATTGGGTACGGCTGCCGCTCTGGCGGTCAAGCACTATTCCCTGCGTTGGAGCAATATCTTCAACGGGCTGATGTACTTGCCGATCGTCATCCCGGAGATCATGATGGGGTTGGCTATGCTCGTGCTGTTTAGCCAGGTACAGATGGAGCTGGGGAAAGTGACCCTGATTCTGGCACATGTCACGTTTAGCATGCCGTATGTGATGGTCATTATCTCAGGACGTTTGGCTGATATGGGCAAAGAATTGGAAGAAGCGTCTCAAGATTTGGGAGCAACTCCATGGGAGACATTGCGCTATGTGACGCTACCTCTGATCATGCCAGGGATTATCGCTGGCTTCCTGATGGCGTTTACCCTGTCGCTGGACGATTTCATTATTTCGTTCTTCGTGGCTGGTCCGAATTCGACCACATTGCCACTCTACATTTACGGGTTGGTAAAACGAGGCGTTTCGCCAGAAGTGAATGCACTCTCGACACTTTTGATCGTGAGCACCGTGCTGTTGGTTGTGGTGGCAGAGATTTACCGCCGCAAAGATTCGAAAAATAATCAATCCATCTTTTAGATACATCATGGAGTTTTCATAAAGGCAATCCCATAACTGATTTGGAGGTTGAGAGGAAAAAATGAAACGTTTCAAGTCCTTGATGATCGGCGCTTTGACCGCCGTACTTGCGGTGACCGCTGTAGGCTGCTCATCGTCATCTGAGCAAGAGCAACAAGTATTGAATATTTATAGCTGGGCTGACAACTTCGACCCAAACGTCATCAAAGATTTTGAGCAAAAATTCAACGTTAAGGTTAACTATGATGTATACGGCAGCAACGAAGAAATGCTGGCAAAAATTCAAGCGGGTGCATCCGGCTACGACCTGATTCAACCTTCCGACTATATGGTAGGTACCATGATTCAGCTGGGTCTCCTGGAAGAGCTGAACAAAGCGAACATCCCGAACATGGGCAATATCGTGTCTACGTTCAAGACACCTCCTTTTGACAAAGAAAACAAGTATTCACTCGTATATACATGGGGAATTACCGGGATCGCTTACAACAAGAAATATGTAAAAGAAACCCCGACAAGCTGGAATGATCTGTGGAATGAAGCTTACAAGGGCCGTGTGATCATGCTGAACGACCCGCGTGAGGTTATGGGAATGGCATTGATCAAGAACGGCTTCTCCAATAGCACGACGAACACAGAGGAACTGGAAAAGTCCTTTGCTGATTTGAAAAAGGTAGTGCCGAATGTTGTTGCTTTTGATACAGATAACATCAAGCAAAAGATGATTGCGGAAGAAGCATGGATCGGAACGGTATGGTCCGGTGACGCTGCTTTCATTCACGCACAGAATCCAGATGTGGAGTACGTCATTCCGAAAGAAGGCGCAACGATCTGGGCAGACACGATGGCAATTCCAAAAGGCGCTAAGAACAAGGAAATGGCTGAGAAGTTCATCAACTACCTGATGGACCCAGAGGTCAGTGTGAAAAACTACGAGTCTATCGGCTACAGCAACCCGAACGAAAAAGCATACCCACTGCACAGTGAAGAATATCGTTCCAACAAGATGGTCTTCCTGGATACAGCAGACATTGCCCGTGCGGAGTGGCTGGTCGACGTAGGAGAAACCTTGCAGCAATACGACCGCTACTGGACTGAGATGAAGAGCGGCAGATAAATAGTGGTGAACGAACCGAGATGGAGTATTTCCGTCTCGGTTTTTTTGTTTCTCCATATGGATGGAAATCTACTCTTCGGCTGGGAAGGGGAATAGAGCTAGAGATTTGGAAAATAATAAAGGTACACCATTTATTGGGGTAATAGAAAATGACAACCAATATGATTGCTAATTCCATTAAAGAGACGCAAGAAATATTATGGCAACAAATGCGAAATTCGCGATTGTCGTTTCGCAGTCTATCCTGTGGAAACAATAGCTTGTTGTTAGCGTACCTCCCGTATCTCATTGATATGGTTACTCTCCAGCAAGCTTTGCTTCCCTTTTTAGATAGGTTGCCCGACGAAAAGATAACTCCCGATGTTCTTTTGGGGAGCCTCCCTGTTGCTCGCGTTCGCAAGACGATTGATTACAGACAAGTCAGCGATTTTCTCGTGAGGGGATGGATTTACCTTCAAATAGAAGGAGTAGACAGCGGACTTCTTCTTTTCGTGGCAAATATACCGAGTCGTTCTTTGGGAGAGGCTCAAGTCGAAGTACAAATATTCGGTCCCCAGGTTGCTTTTACCGAAGCACTTGAAACCAACTTAGGAATCCTTCAAAGCTATCTACCGACGGATATGCTCTCTAACGTCTCTATTACGATAGGGAGACGCAGCAAGACGAATGTGGAAGTATGTTACATGGAAGAGCTTGCTGATCCTGAAAATGTTCAGACCGTGGTTCAGCGTGTGAGAGAACTCGATGTAGATGGATTGATTGACAGTGGAAAACTGGTTCAACTGATTGATGATAATACCTTTTCTATTTTTCCGCAGTTGATCATGACAGAACGTCCTGATTATGTAAGTGAAGCTCTTTTGGAAGGAAAGGTTATTGTATTTGTGGAAGGCAGCCCTTTTGCTATCATGGGTCCCAGTACCTTCGTTGACTTTTTCAAGTCTAATGAGGATCTCTATATTCGCTGGCAAATGGCTTCCTTTATTCGATTGTTGCGGTTCCTTGCTCTTTTTGTCTCCTTGTTTTTTACGGCTATCTATGTGGCTGCACTGACGTTCCACTATGAAATGATTCCCTCTGCTTTGCTCGTGTCGTTGGTAAAGTCTCGCTCCAAGGTGCCATTTCCGCCATTGTTTGAAGCTTTGCTGCTGGAGATGATCATTGAATTCTTGCGGGAGGCTGGGGCAAGACTGCCTTTCAAAGTCGGGCAAACGATGGGGATCGTGGGTGGTATCGTTATTGGACAGGCCGCGGTAGCAGCGGGCTTTACCAGTAACATTCTGATCATGATTGTGGCACTAAGTGCATTAGCATCGTTTACCTTTCCTTCCTACATGATGAGTACGGCAGTACGCATCCTCCGTTTTCCAATCATCTTGCTGGCTGGAATTTGGGGAGGCTTCGGTATTATGCTTGGCGCATCTTTTCTATTGATTCACATCCTACGCCAGTCCAGTTTAGGACGTCCGTTTTTTCTCCCCTTTTTTCCATTTCGCTTACGGGATTTTAAAAACAGTCTAATCCGGGTTCCTTTTTATAATCTCGGCAAGCGTCCTGCTTTGACGCGTTCTCCTGACAACGCCCGTTTGCCTGATGAAGCCGGGAAGAAAAGACCAATTCAGTAGTTAGGTGTTGAATGGGAATGTCAACGATTAGTCGTCACAGCCATATGTTTATCAGCGTCTCCCTTGCCATGTTTATTGTGCATGGCAACCAGGTTGGAATTGGTATAGCGGGCGTTCAGCGCTTTATTTATGACCGAGTGCAGCAAGACGCTTGGATTGCGGTCATAATAGCAGGTTTGATGACGCATGTGGCAGCGTGGGTCATGCTGAAAATCTTGAGGAAATATAAAAACTTGGATTTGTATGACATCCACCAAATGGTGTTTGGAAAATGGCCAGCCAAAGTGCTTAATTTGATATTTATCATCTATATCATGGGTTCTGCATTAACGATCCTGCGGGGATATATCGAGATCATTCAGTCATGGATGTTTCCAGAGGTGCCATCCTGGTTATTGAATGCTTCCTTGCTTTGTCTGGCCATTTATGGAGTGACAGGTGGAATTCGAGTGTTGGCTGGGATTAGTTTTTTTTCGGTTGGACTGACGATTTGTCAGCTCTTGTTGATGATTTATCCCGCGCAATACGCCGATTTTAATTTACTGCAGCCTGTCTTTCATCACGACCTTGTAGAGCTGTTGGACGGTGCCAGGAAGATGTCTTTTAGCATTATTGGATTCGAGATTATTTTGTTCATCTACCCTTTTGTAAAGGAAAAGCAATTACTCTCTCGCTATGTACATGGTGGATTGTTGATGACCACTCTTTTGTATGTTGTCGTCATGCTGGTTACACTCCTGTATTTTCAAGGGGAACAGCTTAAGCATTTGATCTGGGCAACTCTGATGATGATGAAAATAGTAGAGTTTCCGTTTTTGGAGCGGTTTGAGTTTGTTTCCATCTCATTATGGATGCTGATCATGCTGGATAATTTGCTTTTGAACTTGTGGGTAGCCATGCGGGGGGTACACCATATTGGTGGATTTAAGGAAAGAAAAGCACTTATCGGGATTGTCATTGTCATGTTTTTCGCCAGCAACTTTTTGGAGACGCGCCAATCGATTAACTGGATCACGGATGTTTTTGGAGCGGTAGGCTTCTATATCATATTTGTTTATCCGTTGGTACTTTATATCGTTATTCTGCTGTTTCGGAAAGGAACGGTCCAGACATGAAAAGGACACGTCTGCTTGCTTATTATTTGCTAGTGGCCGCTTTGCTGCATGGCTGTGGGGAGGAACAGGTACTAGAAAAATTGGGACTAGCGGTTGCCGTGGGTTACGATCAAATCGGAGACGGAAGGTTGTTGGGAACCACGGTGTTTTATCAAATTGATCCGGAAGCGCGTCAACTCGTCACTGTGATTGCGGGAACAGCCAATACAAGCAAAGGACTCAAAATTACTCATAACAGGGAGTCTTCCAAAAAAATAGTAGGGGGGCAAATACGTGTCGCTGTCTATCAGGATGAGCTGGCACGCAAAGGAATATTGCCCTTTGTGGAAAACTTGAGCCGAGATGCTTCTATTGGCAGTAATGTCTATTTGACCGTGGCGAAAGGAAGGGCTTCTGACATTTTGACGCATCGCTACCCCGAAACGAGCAACATCGGAATTTACCTCTATCAAGCCATACGGCAGAACGTCAATGGTGAGAACATGATTTCTTCTAAACTCCATGAGTTTATGAAGGATTATTATGCGGTCGGGAAAGATCCCGTGATGCCTTATATCGAAAGAGTAAAAAACGAACTGCATATTGACAAAATTGCTCTGTTTCGTGATGAACGATTGGTGGGGGACATTTCCACAAGGGAGGGTTTTTTCCTTAAGATATTACGTGAGCGTTACAATAAGGGAGAATTGGAAATAAACTTGACTGTTGATAATCAGCGTTTTTTTACTGTAATTGAACATATCTCAAGCAAAAAGCAAATCAAACTGCTGGATTTGGATAAACCAAAGTTTTCGGTGAAAGTCAAAATGACAGCACAGATTCAGGAAATGGCTGAACAAATAGATTTATCAAAGCCGGAGGAGTTGCATAAGGTACAAAAAGCAATCCAGCTGGCAGTTAAAAAAGAGACGGAAGGTTTGCTGGAAAAGTTAGGAAAACATCAGGTAGATCCCGTAGGATTCGGGGAAATCTACAACATAGCCCGTCAAAAGAGTGGAAAAAAGAAATTGAATAGAGACGAATGCCGTGAAGCCATGAAAAGGGCGCAATTCGATGTTGATGTCCAGGTCAAGATTTTACGGACAGGCGTCATTGGGTAAATGGGCCATGACTGTGAAGAAATATCTGGACAAGAAAGAAACGGGGGTGAGATAGTGAGGTGTGAGGTGAGAAAAAATGGAAAACAGGCAAGCTGTACAAGCAGGCTTTCTCGAAGCAAATGGCGCACGCATTTACTATGAAGTAGCAGGGGAAGGCGAACCGCTCTTATTGATCCACGGCTTCAATCTGGATACAAGGCTATGGGATGCCCAGCTGCAAGCATTTGCACAGACGTATAAGGTCGTTCGCTTTGATATCCGCGGGTTCGGTAAAACACTGGCGACTAATGTTCCTTTTACCTTGTACGATGACGTGAAAGCAGTACTGCTAGGGCTTGGTATTGAAAAAGCGCATGTGGCTGGGCTTTCGTTTGGGGGAATGGTTGCGCAGGAGTTCGCCCTTGCTTATCCGCAGATGGTGAGCAGCTTGATTCTGGTCGCATCCGGCTTGTTTGGTCACCCAAGAAGTGAACAAAGACTGCACGATGTGGAACGATTCAATCAAGTATGCCAGCGTGGCACGACAGAGGAAGCGTTGGAAATGACGACACAAATGTGGTTTGACGGTCCTGGTCAGCCGGTAAATGAGCAAGCTCGCGAAGCACGAAACCGCTTTAAAGAAATCAACAGCCACGCCTTTTCGCTGCCGGAGTTTGGAGTCGGATTGGAAGCTTTATCCCCATCACCAATCGAGCGTTTGGAAGAAATCAAAGCCCCGACACTCGTCATTGCAGGAGCGCGGGATTATCCTGATTTTCTACAGATCGCCGATGTGTTAACTGAGCGGATACCAGGCGCACAAAAAGTCATCTTGCCTGACTCAGCTCATATCCCACCAATGGATCAACCAGAGGTGTTCAACAAACTCGTGTTGGAATTTCTCGCACAAAGCATTGTAAAATCATCCTAATACAGTTTGAAAAGGCATGGAACGGAGAGAATTACCGATCGTGCCTTTTTTTGTTTTCAACACTTTGCCACATCAGATAGCCCGATGGAGCCATATAGATTCTCGTACTATTTTGATAGGATTAAGGTCGAAATAAGGAAGCAGGTGATAGGGTGACATACAACATCAGACATTATGCGGTTATGTTTTTGCTCGCCTTCTTACTTGTACTGACAACGGGTATGGCAACTGCTTACGCCCATGCTGGCTTGATGAGCAGCTCGCCACAAGATGGTGAGGTACTGAAGGAGGATCCAGGACAAATATCTGCGCGGTTTACCGAAACGTTGGAGCCGGATCTTGTTAACGTGCGGTTATTTGACTGGAATGGCAAGGAAATAAAAGTGGAGCGGCCGACATTGCAACCGGGTGATGCCTCGCAGTTGAATGCGAAACTGCCGGGCGATTTGGCTGAGGGGACGTATTCGGTTATCGTATCTGTCGTTTCAGAGGACGGACATCCGATCGCAGAGAAGCTCACGTTTTCCATCGGACAAAAAAGTGCGGTCGTGGTTCCGCCAAATGAGCAAAAAGCCGATTCAAGCTACTTGATCATGTACCGTTATTTGGCGCAAGGAATTATTCTCGTCGGTGGCGGCTTGTATCTGGTAGCGTGGGCAGCACAGCGTCATGGCTTGCCTTCGCTTGCCCAGCTCATCGGGATTGGCAGACAAATCGGATGGAGTTTGGCGATCATCGGACTTATATTTTTGTGGTTCTTGTATGACGAATCGTTAACCGCGGTATCCCTTACGCAAGCACTGTGGCAGATGGACGGGAATTTGCTTAGTCAGTCTCCGTTTGCAATTATGCTGCTGGTGTCCTTTGTACTACTGTTATTGATCGCGATCCCCAATATGGTGTCCGGCTGGTATGTGGGAATCTGGGCTCTCGTGATCAGCGCACAAGCTTTTGGTGGTCATGCATGGGGCATTGCTCCTGTCTGGCTGTCCATTTTGCTGAGACTGCTGCATGTTTTGACGGTAGCCGTGTGGATGGGGGCACTTGTCTACTTGCTACTAACAGTCAAAGCGGCTGAACGAGGACAGGAATCGTTCAAGAGGTTCTTCTTGCAGACAGTTGCTGTGGCGGCAGTACTTGCTGTCGTGACGGGTGTTGTCATGCTCATCGTGCAGACGGATGTCATGAATATTATCCAGAGTTCAACATCATGGAGCTATCTGTTATACGGAAAAATAGCAAGTGTCTGCCTCATGCTTCTTCTGGCCTTTAGGCAAACAAGACGTTGGCGGACGAAAAATTCCTTGCAGCCCGCTTACTTGCGTTGGGAGATTGTATTCGGGATTATCGCTATTCTGGCTGGACTTTGGATGAGCCAGATCAACTACCCGACTGCTAAGACAAATAATCAAGCCGTGATTCAAACAGATCCAAACTAGGGAGGATTTAATAGGATGAAAATGAAAAAATGGATGAGCAGTGTACTGGTAGCAGGTGCAGTTTTGACGTTGGCGACAGCAGCACAAGCACATGTGAACGTATATCCGAAAGAGGCTACTACAGGCTCCTATGAAAAATACACCGTGCGTGTCCCAGTAGAAAAAGACGTCAACACGACAAAAGTGAAGCTGGAATTCCCGGCGGGCGTGAAGGTAAATTCCGTTCAACCGATTCCGGGCTGGACCTATGAGTTCGAGAAAGATAAAGATGGTGTGAACACAGCGCTTGTGTGGACAGCAACAGAAGGCGGAATTAAGGCGCATGAGTTCCAAGAGTTCACGTTTGTCGGGGCAAACCCGAAAGAAGAGGGCCAAGTGGCTTGGAAGGCTTATCAGACCTACGCAAATGGCGAGGTTGTGGAATGGACAGGGGACAAGGATTCCAAAACACCAGCGTCTGTCACTACTATTAAGGCTGGTGTAGGCGAAGCAGGACATGAGCATGGACAAGAACAAAAGCCGGCAACCGCTCCTGCCGGGGAAGCGGCGAGTGCAGGCAGCAATAATACCTTGCCATTGGTACTTTCTGGTTTGGCGTTGCTGATCTCCATCGTTGGCCTGTTTAGAAAAAAAGCGTAAGTGCTTCATAATCAAGCCGTGCAGTGTGTCCAATCATGCTGCACGGCTTTTTCCATTGTGTGACAATTAAAATCATTCTATAATAGCTGTAATTACTTTCGGAGGTGTATATCACATGTTAAAAACACTATTCAGAGCAAGCAAGTACACAGGAAAGAAAAATAGGAACGGCAGCATGACGCGTACGCATTTTGCACAGTAGAGGATTGTAGAGTAACGATCAGTATGTGAAAACGGGACGCGTCATCTGCCTAAAAAAAGGTGGATACTGCTTCCATGTTCATGAATGCGACAAAAGTATATACGATCAAAAGTTTTTTGACTTCCCTCGCCAATACGACCATGTTCACGACCTATGCACTTTACTATATTGTGACACTGGGTTTTAACCCGTTTGAATTGCTACTGATCGGGACGGTATTGGAGTTATCCGTGTTGGTGTTTGAAGGGATAACAGGAGTAGTTGCGGATACGTACAGTCGCCGTCGCTCCGTCATTATCGGGATGTTTTTGCTGGGAATCGGATTTGCGATGCAAGGGGTCGTTCCCGCGCTTGATGCTTGGGTACCGTTGATTTCTGTCTTCGGTTTGGTGCTGTTTTCGCAAGTCATCAGTGGCCTCGGGTATACGTTTATCAGTGGAGCGGATACTGCATGGATTGTGGATGAGGTTGGAGAAGAGAAGATCGGTACGATTTTCATGAAGGCCAAGCGCTATTCCTTGTTTGGGAATCTGCTCGGGATTGCACTTAGTGTGGCATTGGCAACACTCGCTCCCTATTTGCCTTTCCTCATAGGTGGCCTCATGTATCTGGGGCTTGGAGTCTTTCTGATTCTGTTCATGAAGGAGACCGGTTTTGTTCCTCGTGAGCGTGAGCAAGGTGCTTCCCACGTGAAGGAAATGATTCAGACGTGGACTTCGGGTGCCAAAGTGATTCGCAGTCAGCCGATACTCATGCTGATCTTGTTCGTGACGCTATTTACGGGTGCAGCTTCTGAAGGGTATGACCGTTTATGGGAAGCGCATTTGATCGCAGAAATTGGCTTTCCAGAGCTCACTGCTATTTCAATGCCAATGTGGTTCGGGATCATTGCAGCACTCGCAAGCTTACTTGGTCTCATCGTCGTAGGCGTTGTGGAAAAAAGGCTGGATGTGAACAATGAGCGGGTTGTCCTTGTGGGCATGTTCACATTGACGGGACTCAAAATTGCAGCGATGATTGCTTTCGCCTTTTCTCCGAGCTTTAGCTGGGCATTAGTTGCATTGCTGTTAATCGGTGTGATTCAGTCATTAAGCAGTCCGCTGTATGATACGTGGCTGAATCTGAACATTGAGAGCAGTGTGCGAGCGACGGTTTTGTCGATGATGGGCCAGTCCAATGCCTTGGGACAAACGGCAGGTGGTCCGGCTGTCGGATGGATTGGGACTCGTTTTTCGATTCGCGCTTCGCTGGTTGCGGCCGCCATCTTGTTGGCACCGATTCTGATTGTGTTTGGACGTGCGCTTAGAAGGCGCTGAGTTGTAACAAGCATAAGGCATGTGTCCATTTTTGGGGGCGCATGCCTTTTTTGACGGATGGGTAACTCGTTCATTACATGTCAACCAAAGAAAGAGATAGGTGTGGAGCATCATATGGAAGATATATTAACATTGATTAAGGTTTTTGCTGGCACAAGCTCACAAGGAGCAGTTTTAGAAGAGCTTCCTGCAGAGTACCTAAGCGATCAAATATTCAAATTATGTGCAACTCCAGAGCTAGCTCTAGGTATTGTGAAAGGAGATACTTAGAGATCTGGATTGATCGTTTGTGAACGTCAGTTCTTCAACACTACGCACTATCTCTGGGAGGGGGCTCGTAAATGTTTATAGGGCCTCTTCTTCTTTTTGAAAGCAGAACTTGCGAACAAGCGTTCTCTTTTGGTATGATGATCTCAACAGCAAGAAGACGCATTTTGTGGTGGTGACAGCTTGATGATTCAGGAGTTGAGAAGGTATGCAGTGCGGCAGCAAGCAGTGGAGATCATCTATTTGAAGAAGGATGGAGAGGCTAGCAGGCGTACGATCCGTGTGGTACATATTGATGTAAACAAAGGGAGCTTGAAAGCATACTGTTATATGAGGAAGGCGTATCGAGTATTTGTGTTGGAAAACATTTTGGCGATCGCACCTGGGTCAGGGCATTTTGCCGGATAAAAGGCATCATCCTCGACGCCCCCAGCCTATTCCAGCTATACTATGTTATACTAAATAGGTTAACAACCTTCAAAAAAGAGGAAGGGCGGGGACAAACAATGGAGTTCTTCATTGTCATCGTCATCATGTTTTTGATCGTAGTATTTGTCTTGGCGTCCAAAGCTGGAAAAGGTAGAAGCGGGCGCTCTTATTCCTCTTCAGACAGCGGGGGCGGAGCCTTCTATGTAGACAGCTCTCACAATCATCATCATCGAAATCACGATTCAAACGATCGTTGGGATAGCTATGACAGCGGCTACGATAGCGGAAGTGGTGGAGACAGTGGTGGTGGCGGAGATAGCGGAGGAGGCGGCGGCGGGGGAGATTGACGCTGTTGCATTTTGTTTCATTATGGTACAATAACTGGGAAATATGATTCCAAACCTGAATGGTAGGTTTGCTAAAGGAGAGATGTTTTATGGTAGCCATCAAATTTGTTCAGAGTGTCGTAGTCGGGGTCACAGGAATCCTCCTTTCAAGCGAACAGTAATACCGTTCACCAAATGAGGATTCGACTGTGACTGGTTCTGGCTGATAGCCATATATTTAACCAATTGCAGGGGGAATCCGCAGTGAATCAACTAACTAATCAACAAGTATTGCAATCTATGGGCTGGAATGAGTATTTTGCTAATCATTTTGCCCCTTATGCCGAGCAAGGCTACAGTGTGGGACGTATCACACTCGAACATAAACGTATTTATCGTCTGTGGAGTGAGCATGGTGAACTCTTGGGCGAAGTAACGGGTAAGCTTCGTTATGAAGCCATCGGACGAGAAGATTTTCCAGCTGTCGGGGACTGGGTAGTGATCAGTGCCCGCCCAGAGGAAAAGAAAGCCTCGATCCACGGACTTCTTCCACGAAAGAGCAAGTTCTCCCGCAAAGTAGCTGGGGATACAGTGGAAGAGCAGATTGTGGCTGCGAACGTCGATACGGTTTTCCTCGTGAATTCCTTAAATAATGATTTAAATCTTCGCAGGATGGAACGTTATCTTATTCTTGCGTGGGAAAGTGGAGCCAATCCGGTAATTGTGCTTTCCAAAGCAGATTTGTGTGACGATCTGGATGCATGCATGGCAGAGGTAGAATCAGTTGCGATCGGAGTACCTGTTCACGTAGTCAGTGCCGAGCAGGGAGAAGGACTGGATCAGCTCGCACCGTATCTGGGCGAGGGCCAGACGATTGCTTTGATGGGTTCCTCTGGTGTTGGCAAATCCACTTTGATCAATAAATTGAGCGGAGCGGAGATGCAAAAAGTCAGTGGCGTGCGTGAAGGTGATGACCGTGGCCGCCATACGACGACACATCGTGAATTGTTCCGATTGCCGAGTGGTGCTCTGATGATCGATACGCCAGGCATGAGGGAACTCCAGCTCTGGGAGGCAGATGAGGGCTTCCGCGGTGCCTTTGACGATATCGAGTCCATTGCGGAAACATGCCGCTTCAATGATTGTAAGCATATGCGCGAGCCTGGCTGTGCTGTTCAAGCTGCCATCCAAGCTGGATCATTGGAAAAGGCACGCTTTGACAGTTACCTGAAGCTCCAACGCGAATTGGCACATCTGGCACGCAAAGAAGACGCAAGGCTTGCTGCTGCTGAAAGGGATAAATGGAAGAAGATCAACGTTCAAATGCGGCAGAAAAAACCGAAGAGATAAGTAGTAGAGCCCTTGAGAAATCAGGGCTCTTTCTTTTATTCGGACAAGTAAGCGCTTCCTTTTGTTTTCAAAAATTAACGCTTGCTCACAACGCGGGACTTATGATAGATTTGGTCAATACTCGTTATTACACTTCGAAATAAATAAATAGATAGGTAGCTCGTATAATTTTGGGAATAAGGCCCAACCGTTTCTACCAGGTGACCGTAAATCACCTGACTACGAGTGAAAGTGCGTCTAGGGTTCCGTCTCTTTCTTTCCTATTCCAATCATAGGGTTGAAAGAAAGCTGGTCCGAGCGACGCAGGCACGAATGATGTGTCACACCTAAGGGAAAAAAGCCCAGAGGGACAGTTTCACTTGGCGTTGGTCTGTTACGTAGCCCGCTTGTGACACTGTCCGCTCTGGGCTTTTTATATTTCAGCAGGCCGCAAGCAAAAGTGGCCGGAACCATATCCGAGGAGGAAGAACTGATGAAAGAATTACAAGAGCGCATCGTACAGGACGGCAAGGTACTGTCGGCATCCGTTTTGAAGGTGGATGCGTTTTTGAACCACCAGGTAGATCCACAATTGACAATGAAGATCGGACAGCGCTTTGCCGAGCTGTTCGCTGGTGAAAACATTACAAAAGTCGTGACAATTGAGGCAAGTGGAATTCATTTTGCTATGGCGACTTCCTTTGCTTTAGGTGTTCCCTTTATTTATGCGAAAAAGAAAAAAGCTGTCACGTTGACAGAGGAAGTATACTCTGCTCCTGTTCATTCCTTTACCCGTCAGGAAACGTATCAAATCAGTGTTTCCCGTCAGTATTTGTCCAAAGAAGACCGCGTATTGATTGTCGATGACTTCTTGGCTACGGGAGCTGCTCTGGTGGGTCTTACGAATATTGTCAAAGATGCCGGTGCTCATCTCGTAGGGGTTGGCGCTGTTATTGAAAAAAGCTTCCAGGAAGGCCGAGGTCTCTTGGAGCAAGCTGGCGTACGAATTGAATCATTGGCACGTATTGAATCGATGTCACCAGAAGGCATTCACTTTATTGAAGAAGAGCCTGCACGCGTATAAAAAAATAATAGGAGGTAAGGGTTCACTCATGCTAGCCAAACATAAGATTGTTACTTTGGGCTTACAGCACATTCTTGCCATGTATGCAGGAGCCGTCGTCGTACCGTTGATTATCGGTGGTGCTTTGAATCTGACTCCTACGCAAATCGCTTATTTGATTGCTGCCGACCTTTTTACTTGCGGAATCGCTACGCTCTTGCAGGTCCTTGGCACGCGTTATACAGGGATTCGCCTTCCCGTTGTGCTTGGCTGTACGTTTACAGCAGTAGGACCGATTATCGCCATTGCTTCTACGAGTAACCTAGCGACCGCTTACGGTGCCATCATCATATCGGGTATATTTGTTGTTTTGGCCGCTCCACTGTTTGGCAAGCTGCTGCGCTTTTTCCCAACCGTGGTACAAGGTTCAGTCGTTACGATCATTGGACTGTCGCTCATTCCCGTTGCAATGAACAACGCGGCTGGCGGGCAAGGCATGCCGGACTTTGGACAACCGCACAATTTGCTTTTGGCTTTAGGAACGTTGGTGATCATTTTGCTTATTAATCGTTTCTTTACCGGATTTATTCGTGCGATTTCTGTATTGCTCGGATTGATTGTCGGTACGGCTGTCGCTTACATGATGGGTATGGTCAGCTTCGCGAGTGTTGCGGAAGCCTCTTGGTTTAGCGTGGTTGAACCGTTTTACTTCGGTACCCCACAGTTCAGTATTGTGGCTATTGTTACCATGATTCTCGTCAACATCATCAGCATGGCTGAGTCCACAGGTGTTTACTTTGCACTTGGTAAAGTGACTGATACAAAAGTAACGGATCAAGATGTAGTCAAAGGATTGCGCGGGGAAGGGGTCGCCATTGTACTGGGTGGCATTTTCAACGCATTCCCTTACACGGCTTTTTCGCAAAACGTCGGTCTGGTTTCCTTGACTGGCATTAAATCGCGTGACGTAATGATTGGTGCAGGTGGAATTCTGGTCGTTCTCGGATTACTGCCGAAGCTGGCTGCGCTGACAACGGTTATTCCTAATGCAGTATTGGGTGGAGCAATGATCGCCATGTTCGGGATGGTTGTTGCATCTGGTATCAATATTCTCTCGCAGGTTGACCTGAACAAAAACGAAAATCTGCTGATCGCTGCATGCAGTATCGCTGTTGGACTAGGCTCTGCTGCGGTTCCTGCGATGTTTGATCAACTGCCTACGTTGGCAAAAATGATGCTGCAAAATGGCATTGTGACAGGTTCTTTGACGGCAGTCATCTTGAATATCGTGCTTGTTCACACGAATAAAAAAGCATCTCAGACTGCTCCGGCAAATGTAACTGTTTCGGAAGCGTCTTAACATGATTAGATAATGAACCAACCACCATTTCCTGGTTTGATAGGGAGTGGTGGTTTTTTTTATTATGTGGCTGTGGTGGAGCGAAGAATATTTCCAGTCTAGGCTCCAGGCTCCGTCCTGCTGGGGGTTAAGGCTGCCCGCTCCGAAGGAATTCGCGGGGAAACGCAAAAGTG
>NZ_PXZN01000090.1:0-4147 GCF_003013445.1 Brevibacillus sp. NRRL NRS-603
ATCTGTTCCTTGAAGTCCAAGCCAGCCTCGAAGAGCATGTCCGATTCGATTTTGACCGAAGGAAGAAGAGAAGGAGAGGAAGCCATCTTCTCATAGTCGCGTGCGTAGAGGGCAAGCGCCTTCGCAGGATCATGAGCTTCATGTGGCGTCCACGTATCTCCGGGATACAAAATAATTGGTTCGGCATCCGTTTCTTCCCGCAAAAGACGGTACACACTGTCTACTTTATTGATTGCATCATTCATGTAATAGTTTTCGTCGTGACAAAACCAGGCGAAGCTGGCGAAGGGAATCACGTAGAGAGGTTGAAGGATTTCCACCTGTTTTTTTACCCGGGCGAGCTTTTCCATGGCTCGTTTTTTGCGGAGCAGGAAGTCTTCCTTGTTCCCCGCCCAGCCTGCATAAGAGAATTGCGTCCATAATAGATCGATGTCACCGACAAGGTTTAGGATATCCTTGGCTTCCTGTGTGGTGCTGACCTCGCAATCGTTCAGGTTCAGAATCGTCATGTCAGCTGTCTTGATGCACAGCCAGGAATCGCCGACAGGAAACGGCCGACACAAAACAGAGACATCGTCGGACAAGGAGTACCATTTGTCCGGAGAGAGCTCAATGACTTGCTGAAAGCCAAAGGTACGGCACCATTCGATCACTTTTTTATCGGCTGACTGCTGGTAGAGAATCGTGATTCGCTTGCGATACTCCTCGGGTATGGTTCGGAGGCTCTGTGGATGAAAATGATCCGGATGCTCATGAGAAAACCATATATGCGTAATATCGGCAAAATCCTCAGAGGCGAAGCGGGTCTTGGCTAACAAGCCCCAGCCGTTATCAAAGGCAGTTCCCGTAAGCCAAGGATCGGTCATTAATTTGATAGAATCATGTTCCCATAAAAATGAAGCGTGGTTGACCATTTGAAATTTCATGTGATTTGTCTCCCTATGTATACTAGCGATTTGCTAAAAGGGATGATCCTGTCGGGGAGAAAAACGTGACAAGATTTGAAAAAATATTTTTTCAGGGATGTGTGTCACAAGCTGTGCATGAGGAGGATCGTAACAAGTGAACAGCAATCAACGAGTCGAAAGGATGAACCGACATGAAAAAGCAAGCACTTGTTACCGTTAGCATGGCAGCACTCCTTCTCTCAGCAGTATCCCCATTCGGGATCGCACAGGCACAAACCAACATGGTAGTCGCTGCGAATAAAGCTCAAGTGATCACATTTGATCAGCTCGTCAAAGAAATGGATAAAAAACAACCCGTCTCCATGTACATCGAATCGACGCACACATCAAAAGCAAAGCAGGGCACCCAGACCCAAAAGGCTAAAACTTGGGATAACACGGTCAAAGGGGAATGGAGAGAGGAAATCTCAGACGGGAAAAGGATTCAGCATGCCGTAGGGAAGGCAGGGCAGGTGGCAGCGTATCAAGAAGGTGGCAGAGGATTTGTCCACTCGGCAACGATTGGCACATACGATAATGAAATCAACAAGACGAAGCGAGAGCTACAGCGCTTGAAAGTGGCGTTGCCAGATTCGAAGGTGGCGATTACCGTGAAGGAAGCACAACTGTTGAATCGAGCCGTGTATCATGTCGCGAAAAAAGAAGAGGCGAAAATCGATGGCAGGCTGCACCATTACGAGGATGACCTGTGGATAGACAAAGAGACAGGGCTGCTGCTCAAGCGCACCTTCACCCACAATCAAGCACAAGCATTTTCGTACACCGTAGACAAGGTGAATTTCCAACCCGTATTTGATGAGAAAACATTCGAAGTGAGCATTCCAGCGGGTGTGGAGCAGGGCAAGTTTTCCCCTGAGGTGGAAAAGGTAGTAGCCGAGGTGACGAAGATTTTCCCAGACACTGCACAGTTTTCCGATTATGATGATTACGGCATCGAAGGTAATTGGCAACTCCTGAAAATGCTTGAAGCGCAAAAACGGGTGTACAGTCCGACCCCTCGAGCAGAAGCTCTCGTTATCATGGATACCCGTACAAACGAATTGAGTAAAGTAATGATCCAAAATCCAGATTGGGTGTCGAAAAAGCTCCCTGCCGAGAAGGTGGCAAAAGAGAAAGCAGCAGCTTTCCTGAAGCAGCTTGTTGGCGATCAAGCAAGCCAATATAAAGCAGAGGCAAAGGTCGAGCGGGGCGGTGGCGGTGCCATTTTTGAAGACTACGACTATAGATTTGTGACAGCAGATGTGACGTTCCGTTCAGCCACAGGCAAGGGAATCACGATCTCCGTCGATGAAGCGGGTCGTATCGTAGGTTTTCGGTATACGGATGAGTAAGAAAGAGATAGGGAAAACAGTCGCTTGCATTTGCTGGCGACTGTTTTTTATGTGGAGCCAATCGTTGGTTTTATCCGATAAAACGAATAATTTCTTCCTTCGCTTGTCTGGTTTTCGCACGTGGCTCATTTTTCCGATAACCAAAGGCCACCATGCAAGCGACGCCAAAGCGGTCTCTGTCGAGGAGCCCCTCCGACGCAAGGATATCCTCGACCTTTTCTTTTGAAAAGCCTTCAATGGGGCAGGAATCAATGCCGATCATAGCAGCAGACGTCATCATATTGCCAAGTGCGATGTAGGTCTGTCTGGATGCCCATTCGAACATGACTCGCTCGTCTTCAAACAGGGCGAAATCGTTTTTCAGGAAATGATCGTAAGCGGCGCCTTTTTGCTGTACGACGTTTTCCGGCAAGTCCTGCGTTTCTTTCATGATATGCTGGATATATTCGGAATCAGCGGCCATTTCCTGTTTGGTCCGCGCTAGTACGATGACGAAATGGCTTGCGGTCGGCAGTTGCTTTTGCGCACCCCATGTGACTGGTAACAGCTTCTCTCTAAGAGCTGGATTTTGCACCACGAGGAAGTTCCATGGTTCAAAGCCAAAGGAGCTAGGCGACAGGCGAGCTGTCTCCATAATAAAGTCAAAGTCTTCCGTTGCAATTTTTTTAGCTGTATCAAACTCTTTGCAGGCATGTCTGAATTGATAAGCTTCTATGATTTGATCTTTACGCATGATCTCAACCTACTTTCGAATAAGTTTATGATACCGTTGATAGAAAATGGGCGATTTCCTCGATGAGGGTCTCTCCCTGATTTCACGAGATGACGAGTATTGGGACTGTGATTCCACTCAGCAATCGACGAATATGGATGCGACTCTCCAGCTCGAATCTTTCACGGGAGCGGGACCGTTTTCCGCCACTGCGTAAGCGATGTCGACTGGGCCTACCCTACTTGCTTTTCTATAAGCTCCCTCCTTTAAAAGTGTTTTACAAAACTGAGCATACCGAATACACTAAAGAAAAGTAAGTACGCACTTTTTCGGTTAATACTTACGAAAAGGGAAGTGAGTGGGATGAAGAAGAAACCAGCGATGAGGTACCTGTTAAATGGCAAGGAATATCCTTGCCCGATCGAGCTTGCCGTCTCGGTTTTTGCGGGACGATGGAAGGTATCAATTATTTGTCAGCTGTTCAAAGGGAAAAAAAGATACGGAGAGTTAAAGAAAAATATAATCGGTGTGAATCATAAAATGCTGGCAGAACAATTGCGGGAGTTGGAGGAAGCGGGAATCGTCAAGCGTGAAGTGTATCCTGTCGTTCCGCCAAAAGTAGAGTACGAGTTAACCGAGCTAGGGCAAGGCTTGGGACCTGTTATTGAGTATTTGCGGGAATGGGGAGAACATTTTCAAACAGAGGAACCAGAAGAGTCACTATCTACTGCTCACGGGTCATGAAAACCGCCACCTGAAAGGGTGGTTTTTTCTTTTTTGTAACCTCCCTGAAGTTTTTCCGACTATTACATAGGACAAAAAACAAACACAAAAATTCCTTGGGAGGGAACAACTGTGAAACATACAAAGAAATTGGCAAGCACGTTACTAATGGCAAGCCTGTTGGCGACAACTCCGCTATGGCTGCAACACCCGGCGTTGACCGTACAAGCCGTGGACAATCAAGGGCAGGAAGTAAAGCTCTCACCAGCAGCAGAAAAAACACTCCAGACGCTCTACACCATCCAGCCTGAATTGAAAAATATGGACAAAAAGATGAACGGGCCGAAAAACGGTATATACGAGCTGCGCTTTGATAAAGAAATTGCCCCAGGCAAGATGGAGCTGTATGCAAT
>NZ_PXZN01000091.1:0-2864 GCF_003013445.1 Brevibacillus sp. NRRL NRS-603
ATTTATCTCCCTCAAAAAAGCCGTTTCCTTTTTTGTGACACTGCAATACTTTGGCAATGTCGCGTCCAACCGAAGGCTTTTCTGCCAGTACAACTGTTTTGCTCATGTACGACATCCTTTCAAACCAATTCAACATCCTGTTATCCATTGTAAACAAAAAAGCAGGAAGAAGGGGCTTCGAAATGTTTCGAGAAAATAAAGTTTTAAACTCTTAGGGATATGGAACGCTAACGGGCAAGCTCACTTTCGCATTGGAAAAAACTTCAAAAGCATCCTTGACCATTACGTAACGTAACGGTTTATAGTGAAATTACCGGTGAAACGCTAGCGATCAAGAAAGGGGCTGATCATGAAACGACATTGGAAAGTCGGAGAACTTGCGAAGATGGCAGGAATTACGATACGAACTTTACGTTTTTACGATCAGATAGGTTTGTTTTCTCCATCCGGCTATTCTCCATCCGGATACAGACTCTACACCGAAAAGGACATTTCTCGCCTACAGCAAATTTTGTCCTTAAAGGAGTTGGGGTTATCCCTGGAGCAGATTAAAGCCGTTATGACCGGAGACCAGCTCAGCCTGTCAGACATTGTTACCATTCAAATTGACAGCCTGAAAGAAAGTATCCGCATGCAGCAGAAACTCTTGCACGAGCTTGAAAATGTATCGAGTCGGATGCAGAGGAACGAACCGTTTACCGTTGAGCATTTCATGAACATCATACGGACGATGAGAATGAATCATGAGAAGTTTTTCGCCGAGAGAAAATCGAGTATGGATCGCCACCTCGACCGACTTGGTGAATATTTAGATGAGCATCCGGAAGAGCCCGGACAAGGAGGTTTCGACAGTGAGTGAAAGATCTGCCAAACATTCCACATTTGTCATCGAAAGGCACTATAAACATTCTCCTGCCCGTGTATTCGCTGCATGGGCGGGTCAAGCAGCCAAAGCCAGTTGGTTTCCTAAAGCCGACGAGTTCGACTTCCGTGTCGGCGGCCGTGAATTCAATCGCGGTGGTCCGCCTGGGGGACCCGTTTACACATTTGATGCCTGCTATCAGGAAATTGTTCAGAATGAGAGAATTGTATACTCATACACGCTCGACATGGAAGACAAGCGGATTTCTGTTTCCGTGACGACGGTGGAATTCGATTTCGTGGACGGCGGCACGTGCTTGATCTATACCGAGCAGGGCGTTTTTCTGGACGGTCTCGATACGCCTGAACAGCGTGAACACGGAACAAAGGTGATGTTGGATCGACTTGGAGAGGTTCTTGACGGCCAATGAAAAATGCTGCGCTTGAATCGAGTAACCGGGCCGGTTTGAACGAATGGATTGGACTTGCCGTGCTTTCATTGCCTGCACTGCTCGTTTCGCTCGACTTGTCCGTCATGATTCTCGCCCTTCCTCACATAAGCGTCTCTATCGGCGCTGACGGTACAGAACAGCTCTGGATCATGGACATATACGGCTTCATGCTTTCGGGTTTTCTAATCACGATGGGTTCGCTTGGAGATCGGATTGGCCGCCGTAAGCTACTGATGATCGGCGCCGCGGCATTCGGTGCAGCTTCGGTGTTGGCCGCTTATTCCAACACCTCTGGAATGCTGATTGCAGCACGGGCGCTGCTCGGCATAGCCGGGGCGACGGTATCGCCTTCGTCCCTGGCTTTAATCAGGAATATGTTCCGCGATCATAAGCAGCGTTCCCTCGCCATAGGCGTATGGTTCATGTGCTCCATGGGAGGCATGGCGCTTGGCCCAGTAGTCGGCGGGATGATGCTGGAGCATTTTTCATGGGGTTCGATTTTTCTACTCGGGGTTCCAGTCATGGCGCTGCTGTTGTTGACTGCGTCCCATCTTCTGCCTGAATATCGGGATCCCGCACCTGGTCATTTGGATATGACTAGCGTCGTGCTGTCGATGTGTACCATTCTACCGGCCATATACGGCCTAAAGGAAATGGCTAAGCAAGGTCTACAGACTCTGCCGCTCATTGCCCTCGCGGCTGGAGTTGTTTTCGGGACGTTATTCGTAAGACGGCAGCAACGGTTGGACAGTCCGCTAATGGACTTGCGCCTATTTGCAAATCCGGCCTTCAGCACAGCACTGGGCGGCTTGTTCGGCATCACTTTGACAGGCGCTTCCATGCTCTTCATCGCACAGCATCTTCAATTCGTGGAAGGACTCTCGCCGCTTGCAGCAGCGATGTGCATGCTCCCGGGAGTGGTTGCGTCTATGGCGGGTATGTTGTTGTCGCCGATCATCGCTCGGCGAGTTCGACCGTCGCACCTTATCGGGGCAGGCCTTGCCGTCTCAGCGACTGGTTGTATTTTACTGTCCCAGGTAGAGGCGGGATCCGGACTCTCTACCCTGATCGTCGGTTATATCTTTTTTAATGCGGGAGTGGCCCCGTTTGCGAGCTTGTCCAGCGATCTAATTATCGGATCGGCCCCGCCAGCGAAAGCGGGTTCGGCGGCGTCCTTGCTGCAGACGAGCGGTGAATTCGCATTCGCACTTGGGATCGCTGTATTAGGGAGCATCGGAACATACGTGTACCGCACTCAAATTGCTGGCTTCATACCGAGAGATGTTATACCGTTAACATCCGGAGCCTACCGTGAAAGTCTGGCTGGGGCAGTGTCGGCGGCTAAAGCTTTACCCGAACCTATTGGTTCAACCCTTCTTCATGGCGCCCAGAAAGCCTTTACCCACGGCATGCATACTGTTGTGGGCGTTAGCGGCGGGCTTATGATCGCGATCGCCATACTCACCGTGATCAAGCTTCGGCATATCCCTCCCATTGGGCAGAAAACGCCAGGTGAGATGTAATGATCTATGGCAGTCTAGGACTTTATTT
>NZ_PXZN01000092.1:0-1315 GCF_003013445.1 Brevibacillus sp. NRRL NRS-603
TGAATGAAAAAGCAGAGGAACGACTGTTGGAACGGCAAAATGACAAACTGAAGGCGGAAGTGCTAAAGGTAGCCGGTCAGGGGAGCAATCAAGGCTCTTCGCAACCATTTCTGACGCAAGTCGATCCCCAAGTCGCCATTATTCAGACAGGCCGATCGCGGGATCAAATGAAAGACGGTCAGACGGAAGTCATGGAGCGCCTGGGTGAGTCATGGGCCGAGACATACGTTACCAGCCACGACGGTTCCATTACCATTTTATCGAATGGAAAAGAATATCGGATTTTGAAGCAAAAGAATTAGGGGGGAAGACCGAACGTGGCAAAACACGAAAAGATTTCGGAAGCGGTCGTCCGTCGTTTGCCGATTTATCTGCGTTACCTCAGTTATTTGCAGCAAGTTGAGGTGACCACCGTTTCCTCCCAACAGATGGGCAAGAATCTTGATGTGAATCCTGCCCAAATCAGAAAAGATCTTGCAGCTTTTGGTGACTTTGGAAAAAAGGGAATCGGCTATGATGTCGATTATCTGGTGGAAAAAATCCGTGAAATCCTGAAGCTAACGGATGAAATCCGTGTCGCTTTGGTTGGAGCGGGGCATTTGGGCCATGCCATTAGTAACTACAACGCTTATTTGAAAGATAACATGCGGATTGCGGCCATCTTTGACAATAATCCAGAGAAGCAGGGCAAAAAAGTCGCGGGTATACCGATCCAGCCTTTATCAGAGCTGGAGGAAACGATCGTAAACAAGCAAATCAAGCTAGCGATTATTACGGTACCGGCACCTGCAGCGCAATCCGTATGTGATCAGTTGACTCAAGCGGGTATCAGGGGGATCTTGAATTTTGCCCCTACGACGATTCGCGCAGGAAAAGATGTTCGCATTCACTATGCGGATGTAACGTCCAACCTGCAAAGCTTGGCCTACTACTTGACGTAAGAATGGAGTGTATACTATGAAAAAAACGATCCTCATTCACGCAACAGTTATTACCGTTAACGATACGAATGAAGTCATTTACGATGGTGCCGTAGCATTCGAAGGCAACAAGATTACGTATGTGGGCCCAACTCCTGAGGACCTGACGGAAGCGGGATACGATGAAGTTATCGATCAAAAAGGAGACTACATACTGCCTGGATTAATTAACACGCATGGACATGCTGGTATGTCCCTCCTGCGCGGTTATGCAGATGATTTGCCGCTGCAACAATGGCTGGAAGACAAAATGTGGCCATTGGAGGCGCAATTCACGGGAGACACAGTAAAATGGGGTACCCAACTGTCGCTTATTGAAATGATTCGTACCGGAA
>NZ_PXZN01000093.1:0-10525 GCF_003013445.1 Brevibacillus sp. NRRL NRS-603
CGACTACCGGGAAATCCTTGTATTCCTTGACCGGGACAAATGAGATTGACTTCAAGCAAAAGCAGTACTTCCAAAGAGCACTAACGACGAAATCCTTGGTTATTTCTGATGAAGAAATCGTTGAAGGCAGCAACAAGAGTTTTCTTTATATTGCGACACCCATTGGGGAAAAGGCCGACGATACGAGCCGTTTGTTCGTTGTTGGCTTTACGATTGATCAAATGATTCAAAAGATCCCTGAGATCTCTTTCATGGAGAATGGCTACGCTTTTGTCGTTCGACAAGATGGTTTGGTTGTCGCCCATCAAAATCCGAACAACAACAACAAGCTCGTGCTGGCTGGCGACAAAGATTATGAAGAGATGCTTGCCCTGATGAAGCATGAGACAAGTAACAGCTTATTGTACTCGGATCATGGTATTGATTCATTTGCAGCTTTTGCACCAATTCCGATGTTGAAATGGAATGTGGTTTTGTCCACGGGAACCGACGAGGTGTATGGTGAAGTAGACGGAATGTGGCTGTACTTCGTACTCTTCAGCTTGCCGATCATCGGCCTCTCGGTTTGGGCGATCTGGTGGTTTGCGAAACGGATTCGGC
Organism: Brevibacillus sp. NRRL NRS-603; assembly: GCF_003013445.1. NCBI lineage: Bacteria > Bacillati > Bacillota > Bacilli > Caryophanales > Paenibacillaceae > Brevibacillus > Brevibacillus sp. NRRL NRS-603. The sequence continues at coordinate 601 of NZ_PXZN01000093.1, forward strand.
TTTCCTTGTTTGCGATAGCCCGGGATATGGATCAAATCGGCGCCGGACATTTTAATATCAACGTAAAGGTAAACGGCAATGACGAGCTGGCTATGGTTGGCCGCAAAATGAATGACATGGCTGCTGAACTTCGCAAGCTGATTGCCCTAGTACAGGGACAAGCAACACAACTGAACGTAGCGACAGATGAGCTGACACTTTTTGCGCAAGAGAACAAAGGTGCCATTAACGTCATTACGGATAATATTTCAACGATTGCCCAACGTGTTTCTACGCAGACGAATGAGGTGCAAGCAACGGCCAATACCGTCTCGGAAATATCGGAAGGCGTTGAACAGGTAGCAGTGGCTGCCGAATCTACATCGGTTGCCACGACCCGTACGTTTGAGAGAGCGCAAGGCGGAATGGAGTTAGTGGAGAACGTAATCAATACGGTAAGACGTGCCACTGGTGAGGTAGAACGTACGGCTGGGCAAATGCACAGTCTTCGTGAGAGGGCTCGTGAAATTACGAGCATCGTCGAAATGATTACGAGTATTGCATCGCAGACGAATCTGCTGGCGCTGAATGCAGCTATTGAGGCTGCCCGTGCTGGAGATGCTGGACGAGGCTTCTCGGTTGTAGCCAGCGAGGTTCGCAAGCTTGCAGAGGACAGCAGCTCCTTCTCTGAGCGTATCGCTGCCATTGCCCATTCGATCAATGATGAGGCAATGGATATGAGCAAGCATATGGACGAGATCGTTACCATGGTGAGCGGAGGCTTGCAGTCAGTAGAGTCTGTGGGTACTGCTTTCCAAAATATCGTGGCAGAGATTCAATCGGCTGCAGAGCAGAGCGAATCAATGACGGCGACCTCGGAAGAAATGGCGGCAGGTAATCAGGTTGTGACGAACTCCATGCAGCGTCTTGCCACTATGTCAGATGAAATTAGTGAATCCATCTCAGGTGTGGTAGAGACAGTGGATGAACAATTGAATTCGATTGCACGCATTAATGAAAACGTAGAGCAATTGAAAAAAATGGCGGACGAGCTAACGCAAAATGTGAGCCGCTTCGTCATTTAGGAAAGTGTCCCTTCTGTTAGTAGCAGAAGGGATTTTTTTGTCTAACCAGATGTGCTTTCGAGAAGATAATCTTGCCGTTTTTGTGTGAATATTTTCCTTTCATGATGGTGAGAATAAAACCATGAATGGAGGGAAGAGACTGCTATGAAACGGAATGGATACCTCGCTCTATGCTTCGTTATGTGCTTTACCATCTTTTCTCCGATGGCTATTGCCAAAGAAAAGGCTGGACAGCAAAAGGGTGACAATCATTTTGCCCCACAAGCTTCATCCGCAGTGATGATTGAAGCGGATACGGGAACAGTCTTGTATGAAAAGAACGCCGATGAAAAAATGCCACCCGCCAGTATCACCAAAGTAATGACCATGCTTTTGATCATGGAAGCGGTGGAGCGGGGAGAGCTTAAGCTTACCGATAAGGTTCGAACAAGTGAAAGAGCAGCATCGATGGGCGGGTCGCAAATTTTTCTACAGCCCGGTGAAGAAATGACGGTAGAGGACATGATGAAAGGCATTGCAATTGCCTCAGGGAATGATGCCTCTGTCGCGATGGCTGAGCACTTGGCTGGGACAGAAGAGAGTTTTGTCGCGCGAATGAATGAACGTGCACAGCAGCTCGGCATGAAAAATACGCATTTTGTCAACTCAAATGGACTTCCTGCCGCGAATCACTACTCTTCGGCAGCAGATATTGCGATCATGTCACGTGAGCTCTTAAAGCACGAAGGCATTACAAAGTTCACCGGTACGTATCAAGACTACTTGCGAAAAGATACAGAAAGCCCCTTCTGGCTTGTGAATACGAATAAGCTAGTGCGTTTTTATGAAGGGGTCGACGGTTTGAAAACAGGGTACACAGGCGAAGCGAAATACTGTTTAACAGCGACTGCCAAACGTAACAACATGCGTGTCATTGCAGTCGTCATGGGTGAGCCTGATGTAAAAACGCGCAATAATGAAGTATCGACCATGTTCAATTACGCATTCACACACTTTCAGGTGATGCCGATGTACAAAAAGGGAGAACCTGTGCGTGCACTCGTAGTAGATAAAGGTCAGAAACCACAAATCAATGCGGTGACACCACATGCAGTTAGTTTGTTGATGAAAAAAGGTGAATCGGCCGATACCTACCAGAGGGAAATTGTCATCAATGAGGCGATTCAAGCTCCGATAGCAAAGAACCAAGTAATCGGCCACATTTTCATCCGCACGAAGGATGGCAAAGAAGTAAATCGAATTGATCTGTTCCCAGAAGATCAGGTAGATAAAGCCAACATGTGGGAGATTCTCAAGCGAACCACCAAGAGCATTTTGATTAACTACTGACAGACAGCACGAGCGCGAAAAGAATCGAGTTGCCCCGAATGGAAAGGCGCGGCTGCTCGATTTTTTTGTTCTTTTGTCGGCTGGCAGGAATTGGTTTAGCTGAGGAAGAAAGAGAGTTTCTATCAAGGGAGAAGGAGTGTGGCAGCTATGAGTTTACGAGTTGCGATGGAGACACGGCAGGATGTGCTAGTGATCCGTTTGCAAGGTGAGCTTGATCATCATACGGCAGAGGAGCTGCGCAAGAAGGCGGATGATCTTTTGCGTACCTCTACTATACGTCATATCGTGCTGAGTCTGGCTGATTTGACGTTTATGGACAGCTCTGGTATCGGGGTTATTTTGGGAAGATACAAGCAGATTTCTGCCCGATCTGGAGAAATGTACGTCTGCTCGATCAATCCTACGATCTATCGAATATTTGAGATGTCCGGGTTATTCAAAGTGATCAAGATTCGCGAAAACGAAGCGGATGCTTTGCATGTTCTGGGGGTGGCGTAATGATGGTACAGCGTAACTTTATGTCAGTGTCGTTTGCAGCATTGAGCCAAAATGAAGCATTCGCACGTGTAGCAGTTGCAGCCTTCATTTCGCAACTCGATATTACGATGGACGAGCTCGAAGAAATTAAAACCGTTATATCCGAGGCTGTTACGAATGCCATTATTCATGGTTATGACGAAAATCCAGAGGGTGTGGTACAGATCTCTGTGCGAATTCAAGAGGACAGCATTGATCTGATTGTGGAAGACAATGGACGTGGAATTGAGGACGTGGAGCAGGCGATGCAGCCACTTTATACGACGAAACCGGAGCTGGAGCGCTCTGGAATGGGCTTTACGATTATGGAGAATTTCATGGATTCTTTGGAAGTGGCAACGGTTGTGGGTAAAGGTACAACTGTGCGCCTCACCAAACGCCTGGCGTTTGCCAAAGCCTTGCAAAATTAGGGGTAGTGCCTATGGGTGCCGATATCAAAAACGCGAGTCAACCATTTCTGACCAATGACCAAGTAAAAGAGCTAATCGCCAAAAGCCAAGCTGGAGACACGGAGGCACGGGAGCTTCTCGTCAATAGCAATATTCGGCTGGTCTGGTCCGTCGTCCAGCGCTTTATCAACCGTGGATATGAAGCGGATGATTTGTTTCAGATCGGTTGTATTGGCCTTTTGAAAGCCGTAGACAAGTTTGATCTCTCCTATGATGTTCGATTCTCAACCTATGCTGTGCCGATGATTATTGGGGAAATTCAACGCTTCTTACGCGATGACGGTACAGTCAAGGTAAGTCGATCACTCAAAGAAACAGCGAATAAGGTACGACGAACAAAGGATGAGCTGTACAAGCAATTCGGTCGCGCACCCACGATTGCGGAGGTTGCGGACGCGGTGGGGATTACGCCAGAAGAAGTCGTGTTTGCTCAAGAAGCAAATCGAGCACCTTCTTCCATCCATGAAACGGTTTTTGAAAATGACGGGGATCCCATTACGTTGATCGATCAGATTGCGGATGAAGGGGTCAACAAATGGTTTGAAAAGATTGCGCTCAAGGATGCGATCAGTCGGTTGAGCGAGAGGGAACAACTCATTGTCTACCTGCGTTACTACAAGGATCAGACGCAATCGGAAGTAGCGGAGAGGCTAGGAATCTCGCAAGTACAGGTATCGCGCCTCGAGAAGCGCATTTTGCAAACGATCAAAGATCAAATTGAGCATTAACAGATGCAAACACTCCGGTCACTACGTGGCAGGGGTGTTTTGTTTTGTAATTACGACTCGACGTTTTTCATGAAACAGAATGTGGCCGCTTGCGTCAGCAAAAAAATGATCATTTCCGTTTATTTGCATGGCTTTTGTGGCTCGGCACATACTAGCGAATAATCAGGTATGTGATGGAAGGGGAAGGTACCATGAAAGACGCGTTGTTTCTGCGCCTGAGAAAGCGATTGGCCGTACAGCCACAAGCCATGATTACGCTTGGGGACATTTGCCAGCTTTACTGGGATGGAGAGCGCGAGGAAGCGTTAAATAGGATGCCCATTTACCAGACAAAGCCAACGGATGGCAACTTGATCATTATCGATATTATGCAGGTGATTAAAAGGCTGCGTTCTGTCTATCCCGACGTGGAACTGGACGTCCAGGGTTCTCCCCAAATCATTGTTGAGGTGCTCAATCCACGAAAGAAATCGAACCCGATCTTGGTGGCGATGGTGTGGCTTCTACTGTTCATTGGCTCAGGATTGGCGATCATGAATTTCCATACCGATGTCAGCATGATGCAGGTTCACGAACGAATCTACTATCTGATTACAGGTGAAAAAAGCCATCAGCCCTTGTGGATGCAAATTCCTTACTCCATCGGAATCGGCTTGGGGATGATTCTGTTTTTCAATCATATCTTCGAGAAAAAAATCAACGAAGAACCTAGTCCGCTAGAAGTGGAATTGTTTATGTATCAGCAAAGCCTGGATCAATACTACATACAAAATGAAAACAAGGAAAACCAACGGACGAAGAAATGAGTGTCATCAAGTGCTTATTGCTTATTTTGATCGGGCTGGGTGGAGGGCTTGCAGTAGGGAGCGGGCTGGTTGCGTTTATTACAGTTCTGGACATCATTCCAAGGTTGACACAATTAACAAATGCTCATCGATATATCCGCTCGCTGGAATGGGCCTTGGTGGCAGGAGCGCTTTTTTTTACGTTTATTGATTTTTTTCACTGGGGTGCTCGTTTGCCTGTTATCGTTTCTTCGATTTACGGGTTATTCGCAGGGATATTTGTGGGGACACTTGCCGCAGGCCTAACAGAGGTACTGAATGTCTTCCCGATATTAGCGAAGCGGATTCACATGGATGGCAGTCTTCTCTTTCTGTTGATGGCAGTGGTTTTGGGAAAAGTGACGGGTTCCTTACTGCAATGGCTTCTCCATCTGTGAAATGGTAAATACCACTATTCATAGGCATCTTTAGAAAAAGGAAGGATATAGGAAGAAAGCTTATAAAGGGAGTGAAAGGGCATGGCAACCAAAACAAAATCCAAAAACCCCGGATCGATGCAGATGACCAAACAGCTGTATCAACAGCAGGCTTCCAAGTTCCAGCCCAAACGAAATGTTCTGCTTAACTCGTTTCGTGCTTTCTGGGTGGGAGGGACCATATGCTTGTTGGGTCAGGCCATTCAAAATATGTATATCACCTTCTTCGGATTTACGGAGAAAACGGCAAGCAATCCGACAGTTGCGACGCTCATCTTTCTATCCGTTTTGCTCACAGGATTAGGTGTGTATGACAATATCGGGCAGTATGCCGGAGCAGGATCAGCCGTTCCTGTTACAGGCTTTGCCAACTCGATCGCTTCTGCTGCCATCGAACATCGGAGCGAAGGGTATGTGCTTGGCGTTGGGGGAAATATGTTTAAGCTCGCTGGTTCGGTCATTGTATTTGGGGTTGTTGCCGCTTTCATTGCGGGAATAATAAAGAGCCTGATCAACATGTTTTTCTAAGGGAGGGCTGTCGGTGTCAAACAATCAACCAGTGAAACGAGTCAATCGGCAAACCTGGCACTTCGATCAAAATGTTCGTCTGCAAAGCTCGGCAGTTGCTGTGGGACCAAAAGAAGGCGAAGGACCGCTGGCGCACTTGTTTGATCAAATCCACGACGATATGTATGCAGGCCAACAGACATGGGAAGACGCCGAACGCCAGCTGATGGAGGATGCAGTGAATACCTTGCTGCAAAAGGCGGGGATCACGGGCAAGGATGTAGATATCATTCTCGCCGGCGACCTGTTGAATCAGAACATCACGACCAACTTTACGGCAGAAAAGCTGGCGATGCCCCTGCTTGGCATGTACGGAGCGTGCTCAACCTCGATGCTCACACTGGCAAATGCGGCGGCTCTGGTAAACGCAGGCTATGCAAACAGGGCGATCGCTGCTTGCAGTAGCCACAATGCCACTGCGGAGAGGCAGTATCGTTATCCCACGGAATACGGAGGACAGAAGCCCCCAAGTGCCCAGTGGACAGTGACAGGAGCCGGCGCGGGATTGGTTGGGATAGGGGGAAATGGTCCGCGCATTACATATGCGACGATGGGAAAAGTAGTCGACATGGGGATTAAAGACCCGTTTGACATGGGGACGGCGATGGCGCCAGCAGCTGCTTCAACGATCCAGACGCATTTTCAAGATACGGGGCGCTCCCCAGAAACCTATGATTTGATCGTGACTGGCGACTTGGCTGCTGTCGGGTACCCGATTCTAAAGGAACTCATGTTGGCAGAAGGATACGACATGGATCAAGTCTACAATGATTGTGGGTTGATGATTTACTCCCCTGATCAGGATGTATTTGCAGGTGGGAGCGGTTGTGCAAGCAGTGCCGTGGTCACGTATAGCTACATTATTGATCAGCTCAACCGTGGGTTACTGAAAAACGTGTTGGTTTGCGCCACGGGAGCACTCTTAAGTCCGGTAAGCACTCAGCAGGGAAATTCGATACCGTGCATCGCACACGCGGTTGCGCTTGAAGGAGGCAGCTAATGGAATACCTGATTGCTTTTGTCGTAGGGGGATTGGTTTGTGTAGTAGGTCAGCTCCTTCTGGATGTTGGCAAGCTAACGCCTGCTCATGTCATGAGTACGCTGGTCGTGGCAGGAGTCTTTCTCGATTTTATCGGGGTGTATGACAGGTTTATTGATTTTGCAGGCGCAGGTGCGACTGTACCGATCACGAGCTTTGGTCACTCTTTGTATCATGGAGCCATCAGCGAGGCCGAACAACATGGGTTCATCGGTGTGGCAACGGGGATTTTTGAGGTTACGAGTGCGGGTATATCGGCTGCGATTGCATTCGGATTTTTTGCCTCACTCATTTTTAAACCCAAAGGGTAAGTCCAGGCAGTAAAAGGCGGTGACCCAGCATGGACACAGTGCGCCGGAAAGTCATAGTCGTGACAGACGGAGATCATATTGCCCAAAAAGTAATCGAGAATGTCGCTAAGCAATTTGGTGGTCGATGTATATCGCTGTCTGCGGGGAATCCGACCCCACTGCGTGGGAATCAGATAGTCGAACTGATTAAAATGACGCCATACGATCCTGTTATCGTCATGTTCGATGACAATGGAGATTACGGCAAGGGTAGAGGGGAGCGAGCACTCGAATACGTGGTGAAGCATCCTGATATCGAAGTTATCGGTGCGATTGCAGTAGCCTCGAATACACACTGGGTCAAGGGTGCGACTGTTGCTTATTCCGTAAACAACCAAGGACAAATTGTAGACGAAGCGGTGGACAAAGACGGATACGCAGACGAACAACTTCAGCATCAGATTTATGGAGATACCGTAGACATCTTGAATTCTTTGCATGTACCGAATGTCATTGGCATTGGAGATATAGGCAAAATGGAAGGCAGGGATAGTTTGCAAAACGGTTGTCCCATCACAACGAGAGCGGTGCAATGGATAATGGAAAGGAGCGGCGCTCATGGCACAGGTCACGGAAAAACGGCATCCCATCTCGACTTATCTTGAAGAGAATCAGAGGTATTTAAACGACAGACTCGGTGTTGGTAAGAGCTTTGATATTGGGGTCCATGATTTTTATGTGGGTCATACACGAATGTTGCTGTATTACATAAATGGCTTCGCAGAAAGCTTGCTCATTTCGCAAATTATGCGTGAGTTGAATGATGTGCGCGACCGTGAGCTGGCAGACGACGCTTTCGACCAGCTGTTCCACAAATTCATCCCTTTCTTTCAGCTCAGCAAGGTGGAAACAACAGACGAATTCATGGACAAATTGCTCGTCGGTCAAGTAGGGCTTATCATCGACCGATCGCGTCACGCGATCATTCTCGACGCAAAAATACTGCCAAATCGTTCACCACAGGAACCAGATACGGAGCGAATCGTTCGGGGAGCGCATGACGGATTTACAGAAGTGCTCATAACCAATACAAGTCTAACCCGGCGAAGAATTCGTGACCAACGGCTCCGTTTTGAAATCATGCAAATTGGAGAACGTACCAAAACAGACGTAGCTGTGGCTTACTTGCAGGATGTAGCGAATGAAGAGTTGGTCAACACCTTGAAGGAACGTCTGCAAAACATCCAGATAGACGGGATACCAATGGCAGAAAAAACGGTCGAAGAATTTATCATTGGGCAGACGTTGAATCCGTTCCCGCTCGTCCGCTATACGGAGCGTCCTGACGTGGCAGCGGTGCACCTGTTGGAAGGGCATGTATTGATCTATGTAGACACATCCCCGAGCGTCATGATCACACCCGCGACCTATTTTCATCACGTACAGCATGCGGAGGAGTATCGCCAAACACCGGTGATCGGTGCTTATCTGCGCTGGGTTCGTTTTTTGGGGATCTTTGCTTCGGTTTTTGTTTTGCCGGTCTGGTTGCTTTTGGTCATGCATCCTTCCATGATACCGGAGCCACTTCATTTCTTAGGGATCAAAAAGATGGGTAGCATTCCTATTTTGGCACAATTCTTGATCGCTGAGGTTGGTCTGGACTTGATGCGGATGGCCGCCATTCATACGCCTGCGCCACTCTCGATTGCCGTAGGTTTATTGGCTGCGATTCTGGTTGGGGATGTGGCGATCAAGGTAGGACTCCTTGCACCCGAGGTTATCTTGTATTTGGCAGTGGCGGCAATCGGGATGTATGCGACTCCCAGTTATGAGTTGAGCTTGGCCAATCGACTTATTCGCTTGTTTCTGCTTCTCATGGTGGGCTTTTTCTCTACACCGGGACTGATGATCGGACTTACGCTCATCCTGGTTTTCTTGGCTTCCACCCGTTCGCTCAATACGCCTTACTTATGGCCGTTCATTCCATTCAACTACAAAGGGATGAAGGATATTGTGGTACGGCTGGCTGTGCCAAGCAAAAACAACAGGCCGAGTATCGTTCGCTCGCAAAATTCCTCCCGGCAATAATATTCTGAAAACGGATGACATCACCCATTGTCAAACGCACAACCTTGTAGTAAATTGTAGGGAAGCCTTACGAACAAAAGTTTCTGTATGGCAACTGACGCTCCTTGTTGGTTGCCTTTCTCTATAAAAAATTGTCTATTTACATCATCGGTGCGAATGAATTGGGGAGGAAACGGAACATGTACTTACACGGGACAAGTCGAGTGAATGAACAAGGAAACTTGGAAATCGGAGGCTGCGATACGACACAGCTAGCTGCTACTTACGGAACACCTTTATATGTGTATGACGAACAACAAATTCGCACCAAATGCCGGGAATTTGTCAATGCGTTTCACAATACGGGTTTTTCGTTCCAGGTTGCTTACGCGAGCAAAGCTTTTTGCACGATGGCGATGTGCAAGCTGGTTGAAGAGGAAGGCTTGTCACTCGATGTAGTATCTGGCGGCGAATTATACACGGCTCTGCAAGCTGGATTCCCCGTAGAGCGCATCCATTTTCATGGCAACAACAAATCTCGTGATGAGTTAATCATGGCGCTTGATGCCAAAATTGGCTGTTTCGTTGTGGACA
>NZ_PXZN01000094.1:0-984 GCF_003013445.1 Brevibacillus sp. NRRL NRS-603
GCATGGACAAAGCTCCATGAAATGCTGACGTCCACACTGCTGGTAGATATTACAATCGACGGAGAGCACAAACAGCTTCCATTGCCAGTGGTTCGTAACATGGCCAACGAAAAAGATCCGCAGCTTCGCAAAACGGCATACGAGGCGGAGCTTGCCGCTTACAAAAAAATCGATGAAGCTGCTGCTGCCAGCTTGAATGGAATTAAGGGCGAGGTTATTACTGTAGCGAAGCTCAGAGGTTATGAATCACCGCTGGATAAAACGTTGCAAGACTCCCGCATGGACCGCGAGACACTCGAAGCGATGCTTCAGGCAATGCGTGAGAGCCTGCCATCCTTCCATCAATACTTCCGTACAAAGGCGAAGCTGCTCGGTCATAAGAGCGCTCAGTTGCCATTTTATGATTTGTTTGCGCCAGTGGGCGAGGCAGACATGCGGTTCTCGTACGAGGAATCCCGTGACTTCATCGTGAAGCACTTTGGTAGCTTTAGCGAAAAGCTCGCCAACTATGCAGCACGAGCTTATGACAATCAGTGGATTGATGCAGAAATTCGTGAAGGCAAGCGTGGAGGGGCATTTTGCTACAACCTGCACATCGTAGGGGAGAGCAGAATTATGTCCAACTACACAGGCAGCTACAGCGATGTGAGCACAATGGCACATGAATTGGGACATGGCTATCACGGAGAATGTCTCGTGAACGAAGCATTTTTGAATAGTGAATACCCGATGCCAATCGCCGAAACCGCATCCATTTTGTGCGAAACGATCATTGCCAATGCAGCACTTGAACAAGCGACCTCTGAGGAAGCATTTGCGATTCTGGAAAATGATATCAGCGGGGCAAGCCAGGTGATCGTCGATATTTATAGCCGTTACTTGTTCGAGACTGCTGTATTTGAGCGCAGAACAGAAGGTGCCTTGTCAGTTTCTACTTTGAATGAACTGATGCTGCAAGCGCAAAAGGACTCTTACGGAGATGGT
>NZ_PXZN01000095.1:0-4365 GCF_003013445.1 Brevibacillus sp. NRRL NRS-603
TGAACCGGATGAATCGTCTTGGCGAGTCCATTATGCGCCATTTGCGCGACTTTATTCGCTTGTACTTTGTTCAAATTCGCGTTGCTCGCAACCACTGCGATGGTAGTGTTTGTCCCTGCCGGAACCGGGGGAGTTGCCGCATCGATCATCCAGGACAGGCTATCGCGGATCTTGCCATCCTCTCCCCTTGCTCCTGCCAAAATTTCTCCTGTGGAGGGTAACCGCACTTCTCCGACGGCATTCACCGCTACGATTGCACCTACGACGAGACCATTTGGCAGACGGCGAGAAGCTTATAATAAGGACACTTTTATGAGAATCTTATCACCTCCTTTCTTTAGGTACAGAACGGTACAAATTTTAAAGCTCTTTTACTTCTCCTGTCTGTGCATTGATTTGTAGAATAGTATCTGTTTTATGATCATAGTCGGTTGCTTTTATCAGCCAATGATCTTTCTGTCCACTTGCACTTTTAATAATGATTCCATCATTATGTGTGCTCTTTAAGTAATTGATTGCGTGCTGAATCGCACTTTTTTCATCCATTTGATTAATAGGATTTTTGCTTTCTTCATTAATGACAAGTTTACTGAGTTCTGCGCCACTGGGATAAGACTGTGCTGATGGTGTTGTTGACCATGTAGAAACTGTGTGACCAACTTCGATTTCATCATACGAGATGCTATTCCCCTTGCTATCGAGGAATACGGCTTCTTCTTTTGGGAAATACCACTCTGCTGCATAGAAATTCTCATCGCTCGTCTTGGTTTCATCATTTTCTATAACTAAGAGACCTTTTTTTTCAAAATCTTTTTCAGTTACGTATCCTGTTAATGCTTGCTTTTCAACATTCTTGTGATTAGTTGCACATCCAGTTATAAGTAATGCGGCAATAATTAGTATCATAGCCTTTTTCAATGTGCTCATTTCCTTTCTTATTCCCCATGAAAAACCTTCCCTCATGGGGAACTTTATTTCAACTAGTTACCAGTAAAAATTGAATCAATGTTAAAATAATCTTCTATTTCGCTAATATGTGTGTAAACTCCAGTATCTGCGCTATGAACTCCTATTGCTGTTCCACCGTAAAATATAGGCCCTCCGCTATCCCCTGGTACTTCTGAATAACTAGCTTGTCTCATGTTAGTAAAGTATTGTTTGTCTCCATTTGGGCTTTCTATATTCCCCCTCCAATTAGTTGATTTCAACGTTCCACACTTCACTCTTTTCATTTGACTTCCTGAAATGCAAACTGTATCTCCAATGGTTTCATCCCTTGTTCTTTGAACCTCTGTAATAGTATTGTATTCTGATTTATAATTTCCAAAAACATAGTAAGTAGAATCGTCAGATCCGTTTGTTAGTTCGATGAGTGCTGCATCTACACTACCACCGAAATTAAAATCTGCGGTTTTACCAAACCTTGCTCCTCCTTGCTCAAATCTATCCCCAACATTTTCTGTGCAGTGTCCAGCAGTTAAAACATAAAAATCGTTATCCTTTTGCACTGAAAACGCAGAAGTGCAATTTCGGTTTTCTGTAGTATTTTTTATTCTTAAGCCAGTTTGAATTGGTCTAAATTTGTCGCTTGGCTGAGATTGAGCTTTGCGCGCTTCTTCTACCTTTATATTGAAAATATCAACATTAAAGCCCATTTCAACTAATACATTCTCTTCATCTACTTCTGCCAAAAGAAGCTTTGCTGCCCTTTTTGCTGATGATTTTTCTTTTACTCCAATGTTAATTTTTTGAGTTGGCAAGTCAACATTAACAGAAACTATATCTAACCCTTTTTCCATAAGGTTTAATCTATTTTGAAAGACATTATCAGCTATTTTGTTTAGCTCATCCTCTGAGTATTCCGTAAAGTAAATGTTTAACTTGTCTTCTTCGTATAACTCTTGCAATTCATCAAGATGTTTTTCTACTGTAGTTTTTGCATTGGCTTTAAATCCAATATTAACTACTCCGCCTGATTCTTGATCAATATATATTCCAGCAAACTCCTCTTTAAGATTTTTTTCAATAAATGCTTTTATTGATGGAATACTTTCTTTTTGCTGATTTATTCTTTCATCAAGGTCTTGTTCTTCTTCCATAGTTAAATAAGCTCCGAACTTAGAGAGTTTATATTCGTCATTCTCTAAGTCCTTTTTTGATAATTCATCAAGACCCATTTCCTTTCGGAATCTGTTACTGTCATCAATTTCTACTGCGGTTTCATTTTCATTTGCATTGATTGGACTTATGTTTGTTAACAACAAAGAAGTACCTAAAGCAGTTGCAGTGATAATAGAGCTTTTATTCAAATGGTATAACGATTTCTGTCTCTTTTATTGAAAGCGCCACATAACCTTCTGGCACATAAGCCTGTTCTGTTAGCATATGTGTAATATCTGTTTCGTCACCCCATCTTTGACTACCGATAGATAGGCACATCGACCATTTCTATTGATCTATTTTCGTTCGCCCCTAAAACAAAACAGCCTGTCATTAAGACAGACTGTCCTCTCCGTATAATTGATGAATCATATCCATGTTTACGTATTGTTTGATTGGAAACCAATTATACATTTCATAACCATTCCCTATCTTCAAATTTTCCATCTCGATCAAGGATTTGCTTTGCCATATAAACCATTCCAATGCGTTGAATGTTTTACAGTAAAGCTTGAAATGTTAAAGGGGTCTTCATCACTAATTCCTGAAAGGCGAGTATAAATTACATGTGTATTAATTCTATACGTCAAAAATGGTATCCAGTGCCTCATAATATTCGCCCAATCCCTTTAGTACTTGGCACCGCCGATTGATCAATCAAAAATAACCGTAGCTGGAATGATGGGGACGACGCATGACTCCACTTGCTGCATCCAATCCATAGGCACTACCCCTGTTTAAACGATAGCATTGACCTCCTGGACAGAATGGATCGGATTCAACAAATCCGTTTCTCGTGTCACAGGTCCCCTCTGCACTTTTGGTCGGAAAGTCGTATATCTTTTTGCCCTTTTACAGTTTCCTTAAAAAAAGAATGGCGAAGATGACGCCTTTTTACTATAATGAAAAACTGTGAAAAACGGCCCCGACTTTTCTGAAAGGGGAAAGTCACTATACGATATAGAAATGAGGAATATATTTGAACCTTCAACAACTAAAAATGGAATGGTTTTCTAACGTACGTGCTGACGTGCTCGCAGGTATTACGGTTGCACTTGCCCTGATTCCAGAAGCCATCGCTTTTTCTATTATTGCCGGTGTCGATCCAATGGTTGGATTGTACGCTTCCTTTTGCATCGCAGTCATCATTGCGTTTGTCGGAGGAAGACCAGGCATGATTTCTGCAGCAACTGGTGCTATGGCATTATTAATGATTACTCTGGTCAAGGAGCATGGCATCGAGTATTTATTTGCGGCGACTGTTCTGACCGGTATTTTGCAAGTGATACTGGGGACCTGTAAAATCGGCAGGCTGACGACCTTTGTCCCTCATACCGTTGTGATTGGTTTCGTCAATGCGTTGGCTATTCTCATCTTTATGGCTCAGCTTCCCCATTTCATTGGGGCATCCTGGGTAATGTACGTCATGCTGGCTGGAACGCTCGCGATCATTTATTTGTTGCCGCGTCTCACCAAAGCAGTCCCTTCTGCTCTCGTAGCAATCATTGTCATGACTGTTATTTCCATCTGGGCAGGCCTTGATGTACGAACCGTTGGTGACATGGGTGAAATCACACGTCAATTGCCAATGTTCCACCTTCCCAGTGTCCCGTTGAACTGGGAAACACTCATGATCATACTGCCTTACTCCTTTCCACTTGCATTGGTCGGGATTCTGGAATCATTGATGACTGCTGCCATTCTTGATGAGATGACAGATACGCGCAGCAACAAAAATACAGAAGTGAAAGGCCAAGGGATCGCCAACATCATCACCGGATTCTTTGGCGGAATGGCTGGTTGTGCCATGATCGGACAGTCCGTTATCAATGTGAAATCAGGTGGGCGTGGCCGCCTGTCCACCTTGGTTGCAGGGATTTTTCTCTTGTTCTTGATCCTGGTCCTTGGGGACGTCGTCAAACAAATCCCGATGGCTGCCCTCGTCGGTGTCATGGTCATGGTATCGATCGGGACATTTAACTGGCAGTCAATACGGGATCTGCGGAAAATTCCTTTCGGGGATGCCATTGTGATGATTACTACGGTGATCGTCGTCGTCGCTACGCACGATTTGGCAAAAGGGGTCATTTCTGGCGTGATCCTGAGTGCCGTCATTTTTGGCTGGAGGATGGCTCGATTGCATGCCTCCTCCTATGAGAGCGATACGGGCGAAAAAGTGTACACCGTCTCAGGTCAGCTCTTCTT
>NZ_PXZN01000096.1:0-3053 GCF_003013445.1 Brevibacillus sp. NRRL NRS-603
GAATACTTCGCTGCAAACAGAAGCAACGACCATTTTTGCGTCAAGGTTTGCAAATGACGGAGCCGACAAACATGCTCTTTTGAGAGGATGAACAGTTTTTCTACCTCAGGCGCGTAGGCCATGAGCCTCGTTTCATTCAACAACTGACAGCCAACCTCTGGGGCTTTACTGTCGAGCGTTTTATTCAGCTCTTCCCGTATGCGCTCCACTGCAATATGAGCTAACAAAGGTGCAGTCTGTTTCATGGCATGCATCGTCTGGTCTTCTATAGCAAAACCTAACTGGGAAGCAAACCGTACTCCTCGCAAAAGCCGAAGGGCATCCTCCTGAAATCGCTCTAGAGGGATTCCTACAGCCCGAACTAGCCTATGCTCCATATCCTCTCGTCCACCGAACGGGTCGTGCAATACTTGATGACGATCCATCGCCATCGCGTTCATCGTAAAATCTCGTCGCTCCAGATCAAGTCGAAGCTCTGAAACGAATTGAACCTCAGCGGGTCGACGATAATCTTCATATTTTCCTTCCGTCCGAAACGTGGTGACTTCAAACATCTGCCCCTCGACTTTTACAGATACAGTACCGTGTTTCAGACCAGTCGGGACATGATCGGGAAACAATCGGATGACGTCGCTGGGATGGGCATTCGTACATATATCTATATCATGAACAGGTCGTTGTAAAAGCCAATCGCGGACGCAACCACCCACGTAGTAAGCTTCGAAGCCGTGCTCCTCCAATCTGTCGAGAACACGCTTTGCCAATTCTATCGCCAATCCAATCCCCCCTTCCTGGTTTGCTCCGCCTGATCTACACAAGGAGGCGTTTTTCATGAGAGTTTTGTATGGATTGTTCATTTTCATATCCAAGCTGCATCAGCTAGCCAAAAGCTCTATCTTACGTTCAAAAGCTTAGTTTTTCTTCGGATTTGCTTGCCAGCAAGTTGGCGTAAAGTGCTTCATACTGCGAGGCAATCGTTTCGTGACAAAACGTTTTGCAGGATCGCTCAATGCTATTCGCGGAGAATTCGCGGTATAGCTCTTCGTCTTGCAAGAGACGTATAGTTTCTTTCGCCATGCCTTCCACGTCCCCAATTGGGCGCAAGAAGCCGTTCACACCATCCAGAACGACTTCTGGCAAACCTCCTGCCACTGTTGCGACGACAGGCACACCGCAAGCCATTGCTTCGAGTGCGACGAGACCAAAGCTTTCCTTTTCGGATGGAAGCAGCATGATGTCAGCCATCGACAAAACTTCTGCAACGTCCTCCTGCTTGCCGAGGAAGCAAACATCGTCGTTCAGACCGAGGTCAGCGATCATCTTGCGGACCAGACCCATTTCGGGCCCTTCACCAATGAGGATCAGTCTGGAAGGCACTTCTTCACGTACGCGCGAAAAAATTTCAATCACATCCGGCACTCGTTTGACCGGACGGAAATTTGAAATGTGCATAAGAATTTTTTCGCCATTTGGTGCAAATACCTTTTTCAGCTTCGCAACCTCTTTCGGGTAGTAACGCCGCTTGTCTACGAAGTTGTACACTGGGACAATTTCTTTATCCGTATGCAGCAGCTCTTTCGTCTGCCTGATCAAATCATTGGACACTGCGGTGACCAAATCGCTTCGCTCAATGCCGAAGCGGATCATATCACTCAAGTTCGAGTCATAACCCAGAACAGTAATATCCGTCCCGTGCAGGGTGGTCACAATTTTCAAATGATCTCCAACCATTTGTTTGGCCAGGAACGCACACAACGCATGTGGCACAGCATAATGCACATGTAATAAGTCCAGGTTTTCATTTTTCGCCACTTGTGCCATTCGGCTCGCCAAGGTCAAATCATAGGGTGGGTATTTAAAAACATCATAGTTGTTCACTTCTACTTCATGATAAAAAATGTTCGGGTGAAACGCGCCTAAGCGAAATGGCATTCCACCTGTAATGAAATGAACTTGATGTCCTCGCTCAGCCAATAGCTTGCCAAGCTCCGTAGCTACTACGCCCGATCCGCCCAACGACGGATAGCAAGTAATCCCGATCTTCATACAGTGTCACTCCTTCTCACAAGCTCTTTAATACATACGGAGCTGCACTGACAAATCCTTCTGCATAGGCTACACCAGCCTGCTGACCAAACAGTCGCTCTCGATACTCGACCGACTCCAGATACCCATTGGTAAGCGGCGTTTGAACACTGCCTTCTTCTAGCTCAAACTGACTGCGGTAGCAGCGCAGCGCCTCCATTTTTTGCGGATAAACAGCGGTGATATCCACGACAACCTGCGGCGTGACAGTGGAATTTATAAAATAGTAAAGGAATTGCGATGGTCGATAGGCAGGCAAAGAAGGCTCCGGCAAATACTTGCGGATGCCCGCATTAAACACCGCCTCGCGAACGATTCGACTCACGCTTTCGTGATCTGGATGACGATCCGCGAAATAAGGTGCAAGCACAATGGCTGGGCGTGTTTCCCGAATGAGCTTTACGACACGTTCAATCGCATTTTCCCTCACTGCTTCCAAGCCACGATCAGGCAGGCCAAAATTATAGCGAGCAGCCACTCCCATCACGTGGTCAGCTGCAGCCGCTTCCTGTTGCCTTCTCTCCACCGTTCCATTCGAAGACAATTCCGCGTAGGTCAAGTCGAGAATCCCCACGCGCTTTCCCTCTTTGGCAGCCAAAATCAGACTGCCTGCCGCGCCGATCTCGACATCGTCAGGATGAGCGCCGATTGCCAAAATATCGAGTGAACTCATGCTTCATTCTCCTTATGCACCACTTCGCGCCAATCCAGTTGTCCCAGTTCCAAGGCCTTCAGCATGATTTCTGCCGAACCGAGATTGGTGGCAAAAGGTATCTTGTGCACATCACACAGTCGAAGCAGTGCGATAATATCAGGTTCATGTGGTTGAGAGGTAAGCGGATCGCGCAAAAAGATAATCAAATCCATCTCATTGCGAGCGATCATCGCACCGATTTGTTGATCGCCTCCTAATGGCCCTGACAGAAATCGGGTTAGGGAAAGCGACGTAGCTTCCATGATTCGCGACC
>NZ_PXZN01000097.1:0-3379 GCF_003013445.1 Brevibacillus sp. NRRL NRS-603
TACAAGCTGGTCGCTGTTGAAATGCTCAAGGAAGCGGGCGTCAAGCTGTTTGTCCACAGCTTTGTCGATCAGGTGAAGGTAGAGGGGACAGAGATTACTTCAGTTACGCTCACCAGCAAATCGGGCAAGTATGAGATCAAGGCCAAGGTGTTCGTCGATGCGACAGGCGATGCAGATATTGCTTATTTATCGGGATCGCCGACGAGCAAAGGGCGAGATGGAGATGGGCTGACACAGCCGATGACCATGAAGTTTCGCATGCGCGGCGTCGATCTGGAGCAGGTGAAGCAATACATGCTTGATCATCCAGATGAGTTTTATCACAAGACGCCGTTTGCACAGCTGCCGTCCATTCCACTGACGGGTGTCCAAGGCTTTTATACGCATTGGAAGATGTCAGGTGTTCCGATAAATCGGGATCAAGTTCTGTTTTTTACAGGGCCAGAGAGCGATGAAGTTCTGATCAATTGCACGCGGGTACAGGGGCTGGATGGAACAGATGTCGAGGATTTGACGGAAGCGGAGGAAGAAGGGAGACGTCAGGTGTTATTTATGTCTGAATTTTTAAAAAATAAAGTTCCCGGTTTCGCGAAAGCATCCGTCTCCGCAGTCGGAACGCAAATTGGAATCCGTGAGACACGCAGAATCGTTGGAGAGTACAGCTTAACGATCGAAGACGTGGTCGCGGGCAGGCGTTTTCCGGATGTCATCGCACGAAGCGGCTATCCGGTTGACATTCACGATCCTTCTGGCAAAGGCGTAGTGGCAGCAGATATTGAAGGGGAGGGCGCTTATGACATACCGTATCGATGCCTGATCCCTCCGTCCATCGACAACCTGCTTGCGGCGGGGCGTTGTATCTCTACGACACATGAGGCGCTGGCTACGACCAGGCTTACCCCGAGCTGTATGGCTACAGGGCAAGCAGCAGGTACAGCAGCGGCCATCGCGTTTCACGACAAGACCCCTCCGCGTTTGATTCACGTGGCGAAATTACAGGAACAATTGCGTCTAGCGAATGCCGTCCTTGATTAAACCTTTTCATTTTGAAAGGAGATTGGATCGATGAAAAAGTTGCGCGTTGTCATTTCGGCACTAGCTATGGCAGCACTAGTAACAGGCATGGTTCCATTTACGCAGACGAGTACAGTTGCGGCGAAAAAAGCGTTACCCAAGCCCATTGCCAAAGTCGCCCTTGTCCCCCTCGATGATCGCCCGGTCAATACGTATTTTCCGCAAATGTCAGCACGGGCAGGCGGAGTGGAGGCGATTATGCCGGACGAAGACATACTCGGTCACTTTATGACTCCGGGAGATGGGGAAGAAATTGGCGATTGGCTAATCGAACAAGCAAGCAAAGTGGACGGCTCGGTCATCTCTGTCAGTATGCTGGCATATGGCGGGCTGGTTGCGTCCCGTACCGATCAACAGTCCTATGAAGATGCCCTGTCCAATATCGAAGCTATTAAGAGACTGAGAGATAAACATTCCAAAAAGCCGATCTACGTCTTTGATACGATTCAACGCTTGGCTGTGACGGCGACTGATCCCGAAACATTGAAATACTATGAGCAAATCAGAGAATGGGCCATTTTATACGATGAGGTGCACAACCTCGGCATGACAGAAAAAAAGGATCGGCTCGATCAGTTGGAGAGGGAGATTCCCGAGTCTGTGCTGGAAGATTACCTGAATGCCCGTGAGCGCAACCATAAGATTAATTCCTTGTTGATCGACTGGGTAGAGGACGGGACCATTGATTATTTAGTGCTGGCTCAGGATGACGCTGCTCCTCATGGCCTTCACCGGGCAGAGCGGGAGACCTTGGTCAAAAAAGCAAAGGAGCTGGATGTTGAGGATCGTGTAGCGATTTTCCCTGGAGCAGACGAAGTAGGAACGGTCTTGTTGAGCAGATTCGCCTTGAACGATATGCGCATCCATCCAAAAGTAGCAGTGGAGTATTCGGGCATAGACGGCAGTGAGTGGACGGCGCCGTTTGAAGACACGACCTTTGATGTAAACGTCGAGAAGCATATCTTCGCTGCAGGCGGCAAGCCAGTTCGGGATGAAGACGATGCAGATATCGTGCTCATGATCAATTCCCCGAAGAAAAAAGGACAGAGCAGCGCAGAGAGACGCGAAGACCTGGATGCGTTCGTCGAAGAAATCAATGAGCTTCTGGAGGAAGGAAAGCAGGTCGCCATTACAGACGTGACGATTACAAACAAAGCCGACCCTGAGCTGATCGCGAGACTGCAAGAGGAAGTAAAGCTGCCGGAACTGTTCGCGTACACGGCATGGGGGACCGCGGGAAATAACATGGGAAGCGCGTTGGGACAGGCGTTGCAACGATCAGCCTTTTTGGAAAAAGGAAATCAGTTCGGTGTGCCCTTAACGGTGGATGCGGCAGAAACTCATATCAATCTGCTCTTGTCATCGTTTGTAAATGACCATCATTACCGCAATGAAGTCATGGCAGAAGCACGAAACCTCGTAAAAGAGTTAAACGGAAATGAATGGAACCTCGGAGATGACTACGACGAAGTCAATGATTTTGTGAGGGATGCACTGACACCACATGCGGAAGAATGGTACGAAAACTATTTTGCCAATCAATCGCTGGTTATCGGGAAACGAGGCAAAAATACATTTGAAGGCGAAATTGTCGAATTAACGGATAAGGAGATCAAGCTTCCCTGGGAGCGGTTGTTTGAAGTCTTTGTCGGGCCAGAAGTGAGGATAGAAAGGGAGTAAGCTTTAGAAAAAGCCGGTCTATTTTTCGAATCTGCACATATCATGTCTCTATCGCTATAAGAAGGTGACAAGGATGGAGACTCTACAATGGTTGTATGTGCAGTATGACTTGGAAATGTATGTGCGGGTAGTGGTGAGCGCGATTCTCGGTTTGTTCATCGGGTGGGATCGCTCGCACAGAAACAAGCCTGCCGGGTTGAAAACGTATATGTATGTGTCCGTAGCCTGCACGCTCATCACACTCGTTTCCATTTACAGTACAAAGCTATACAGTGCGCCTGGCAACGGAACGATGATGGATCCGATGCGCTTGGCTGCGCAGATTGTTACAGGTCTTGGCTTTTTGGGAGCAGGCGTCATCTTGAAGGACGGCTTGAAAGTAAAAGGACTGACCTCCGCAGCCATGATCTTTTTCGCTGGAGGGATTGGCATAGGGATCGGAGCCGGATTTTACGGCATTGTGATATTCTCGGTTATCATCGCCTTTGTGCTCGCCAGGATCAGTCAGCGTGTGGAGGATGTTCAGCATAAGCGGTTAGGAAAGTGAATCGTGGAGAAGCGGTGCAGGGCAAGTTCCTTAGCATCGCTTTTTTGTATGAAATGGGGCTGTAGTGGGGGAAGAAGC
>NZ_PXZN01000098.1:0-7147 GCF_003013445.1 Brevibacillus sp. NRRL NRS-603
GTTGCGCGAGGCGATTGAACTAGCAGCCGTAGAAGGTGGATTGCACTATACCATCACGGAAGATACGAATAGTGACCCGCGTTACTGTGCCGACTGGATAAAGGCAATCATGCATGAGGAGAGCAGCAAGCTCGGTGCCTCTGTGCGCGAGCTGATGAGCGGACCTTTCCATGACGCCTTGGCGCTCTCCTACGTTTGTGATTACGGGATGATTTTTGTCCGCTGCAAAGACGGTATCAGTCATAATCCGCAAGAATATGCAGCCTATGAAGACATTGCACTGGGCACAGAGCTGCTCTACAAAACCGTGTTGCGGATGAGTACCAATCAATAATAGCGAGAGTCGCCCGTCTAAGCGGATAGGCGACTTTTTTCATACAGCCCATGACGAGACTTTACAGAGTGTTTTTGATATATTTTATTCTGAGAGGTTCTTATCACGTCTGAGGAAGGAAGAATGGCATGAAAATGCGTGTTTCCGCTGTGCAGTACCATCTGCATACCATACATAGCTTTGAAGACTTCGCCAATCAAGTTGAGCACTACGTGAAAAACGCACAAGAGTACGACACAGAATTTCTCCTTTTCCCGGAGCTGTTTACGACTCAACTCATGTCAATCGGAGACGAGCAGGGCAATGCGCTGCCGATTACGGCATTGCCATCGTTCACGGACCGATATGTCGAGCTGTTTCGTTCCCTCGCTGCCAAATATGAGATGTATTTGATTGGCGGAACGCACATCATCGAAGAAAACGGCAAGCTTTACAATACGGCTTTTCTGTTTTACCCAGATGGACGTGTAGGCCAGCAGAAAAAAATTCATATCACGCCATGGGAAGTAAAAGGCTGGAACATGGGGGCTGGCGACTCTCTGCAAATCTTTGAGACCGACAAAGGGAAGGTCGCGATGATTATTTGCTACGACATTGAGTTCCCTGAGTGGGTGCGCATCGCCAAAGCACGGGGCGCAGACGTCATTTTCTGCCCATCCTGCACGGATGATCGCCATGCATTCCATCGCGTACGTTATACAAGTCATGCACGGACAATTGAAAACCAAGTGTATGTCGTGCTGACTGGTACTGTAGGCTCGCTGCCGACAGTTGATTTCATGCGAGCGAACTTTGGACAAGCGGCGATCTTGACGCCAAACGATGTTCCGTTCCCTCCGCGGGGCATTCTTGCTGAAGGGGAAATCAACCACGACATGATGGTAACCGCTGACCTGGATATTCAATTGCTATACGACGTGCGGGAAAAAGGCTCTGTCACAACCTGGCGCGACCGCCGCACCGATTTGTATACAGACTGGAAGTAAGCATTCCATCGTGACTCTGGACAGCAGGAGGATGCATATGTACAGAAAAGAGCTGTATGTATTTGAAGGGAACAAGCCACGCAAAGCTGTTATTCGCAACTACAATCACGCTGACTTCTTCGAATTGATCCAAATACAGGCGGAGAGCTTTCCCCCGCCATTCCCATCCGAGCTATGGTGGAACCAGGAGCAGCTGACGAACCATATTACGCTGTTCCCGGAAGGTGCCATTTGTGTGGAAGTGGATGGTGTTTTGGCAGGTTCGATGACAGGGTTGCTCGTGAAGTTTGATCCGGCTCACCCCGAGCATAAGTGGGAGGATGTCACGGATAGCGGTTATATCCGTAACCATGATCCGCAAGGGGACACGCTGTACATCGTAGATATTTGCATCCGCCCGAGCTTCCGCAAGCTGGGATTGGGGCAACAGATGATGCAAGCGATGTATGAGCTGGTGGTACAAAAAGGACTGCGCAGATTGCTTGGCGGAGGTCGCATGCCGGGATATGGACATTTTGCAGACCAATGGACACCTGAGCAGTATTTGGAGCGTGTTCTGACAGGGGCAGTAAGAGACCCGGTGATTACATTTCTCATGCGCTGCGGTCGTACGCCAGTTCAGGTCGTGGCGAATTATTTGGAAGATGAGGAATCTCGCAACTACGCGACACTCATGGAATGGAAAAATCCATTTCAGCAGCATCTTCAGGGAGTTTATCCGACATAATTGATCGAGAGGGGATTTGACTGATGGAATTCGTACGTATTCAACATATCGACAATCCGCTGTTTGCGAAGATGCACCGTTTGATGCAAGAGGTTTTCCCGCCTGAGGAGGTATTGGCGTACGATCTGTGGAAAGAACCACTTGAGGATCCAGGCATTCGCGTATTTGTAGCTGTACACGAAGGAGAAGTTGTGGGCGCTACCGAATACCGTTATTACACGGACATGAACGTAGCCATGACAGACTTCACGATTATTGGTCGAGAAGGACTCGGAGTGGGACGATTCCTCGCCAGAGAGCGTCAAAAGAACCTGCTCGCTCTGGCTGCTGAAAACGGCAAGGAGCTGTACGGGATGTTTGCGGAAATCTACGACCCATACCGTGTGGAAGAACACAGCTTTGGTGGAATCAAGCCCATGGACCCATTTGTGCGCCGTGAAGTGCTCTCTCATCTGGGCTACAAACGTACGAACTTTACGTATGTGCATCCGTCCTGGCAAAATGACGGCGAAGCGGTATCCGGACTCGATCTGGGCTTCATGCCGACAAACGAAGAGCAAACGACGCTCGAAGCGGATCTGATCGTCACCTTCTTGAAGCGCTATTACGCTGTGCTTCCACAAAAGCCGCAAGCATGGCTCGACATGGTGAAAGACTTGGAAAGCAAAGAATCTGTAGAGCTGCTTCCGATCTAATCGAAAGACAACAAGACCAACTCTCCTGTGGAGCTATGTTCACGAGCTCCATGGGAGTTTTTCGTAGAGTGCAAGTCAGATTATTGCGAAAAAACGATTTGTCTGACGAGATTTTGTCATCGATGTAGAGAGCTATATCGGAAGCAGTACAAGCAAGGAAATTGCGCATGCAAAAAAAACAAGGGAAGCCGGTTCATTACTACTCCATGAGTGGGATCACTGATAAGTAATTGCCGCATTTTTTCCATAACGAGAAAAAACAGAGGTGAAACAGGTGAAAGCTCAAAACCTAGCATCGATCTTCCTTTACATAGCCGTCATCTTTCACTTGCTGGGCATGAGTGGCTGGACTTCCGCAAAGCTGGCACAACCGATCGAGCTCGCCATCCTCGCGCTGATGCTTCTGTCCATTTTCACCTTACGGAAAAAGAAACGAAAAAAGCGTCGGGCAAGAAGGCCAGCACCAGAAGTAGCAGTCATGCTTGAGCATGCTGAGGAAGGAGAGTCGGGCAAATGATCCATGACATCCACATGCAGGCGATTCTGGACGCTTCCCATGACGGCATCATCGCGGTCGATCGGGATTCCATGATTATCGGAGTCAATAAAAACGCGATGGAAATACTCGGTTTGCCAAGCAATATCGTTGGACAAAAAATTACCCGTTATATCCCCAATTCAGATATGTTGAGAATCTTGGCAACGGGAAAAAAGGAGATTGGGGACATTGCGACGATCCTGAATCGACAAATTATCATTAACCGTTTGCCGATTGTCGTGGAGGGTGAAATCGTGGGTGCGGTTTCCACTTTTAAAGAGATCACCGACATTCAAAAAATGGAGCTGCGCATTCGCAAGCAGAGCATGGAGAGCGGCTTGGAAGCCAAATTCCGCCTGGAGGATATCGTGGGAGAGTCTTTTGCGATCCGGGAAGCGAAGGATTGGGCGGAAACATTTGCAAGGACAGATGCGACAGTTCTCATACAGGGGGAGACTGGGACTGGCAAGGAGTTGTTTGCCCAAGGGATTCATTTGAGCAGCCAGCGTGCAACCGGTCCGTTCATCCCGGTTAACTGTGCAGCTCTCCCTGGGAATTTATTGGAGAGCGAGTTGTTTGGATACGAGGAGGGCGCTTTTACAGGCGCGCGAAAAGGTGGAANNACGACTGGTAGAGGAAAAGCAGTTTCGCTCAGACCTGTACTTCCGATTGAATGTGTTGACGCTAGAGTTGCCTGCTTTGCGGGAGAGAATTGAAGATATTCCGCTATTGGTGATATCGATCATTGAAGAAATCAAGGAACGGGAAAATAAAAGGCATTTGAAAGTAGAAGAGGCCGTTTTCCACGTTCTCAAACAATACGATTGGCCAGGCAATGTACGAGAGCTGCGCAACGTGGTGGAAAGAATGGTCTTGCTTTGCAAGAATGACGCGCTTGGCAAGGAGGACACGGCTTTTTTTGCCAAGAAGCTGTATCAGCGTCAATCTTCTCGAGATCAAGAAGAGGGAGAAGCAGAAGTCATCCGAAAGGTTTTGGCGGAGACAAAGGGAAACAAGGGGGAGGCGGCGAAAATTTTGGGAATGGATCGGTCCACGCTATGGAGAAAGATGAAGCGCTACGAAAGGTCGTAGAAATTGATGCAATTGCAACATCAGCGATGCATATTTGCAACAGAGTAACATCGTTACATGTATAATTTGCAGAAAATTAAAAACATATTCATGTGGCATGGTAGTTGCTTAATTATGGAGGACACAGCACATACGACTTTTACGAAGAGGCGAGGGGAGAGCATGACACTACAACCGATTATTCGTGTACAAAATGTCTCGTTTGCCTATCAGGTTAACCAAGATCAACAAATTCCTGTCCTGCAAAATGTCTCCCTAGAAGTGTTTCCAGGAGAGTATGTCGCCATCATTGGTCATAATGGGTCCGGTAAGTCAACGCTGTCTAAGCATCTCAACGGAATTTTGACTCCGAAGGAAGGCGACGTCATCGTTAACGGAATCAACACGCGTGAAAAACAACGAATCCATGAAGTGAGGAGCCGTGTCGGGATAGTTTTTCAGCATCCGGACAATCAGATTGTCGCGACGATTGTAGAGGACGATGTGGCTTTCGGATTGGAGAACATCGGGACATCGGCGGAAGAGATGAAAACACGCGTGGATTTTGCACTAGAGGCAGTAGGAATGAGTGCATTTCGCCATCGGCCTCCCCATCATTTGTCTGGCGGCCAAAAGCAGCGGATCGCCATTGCGGGGATATTGGCCATGAAGCCGCAAGTCCTTGTCATGGACGAAGCGACGAGTATGCTGGACAGCTACGGTAGACAGGATATTTTGGCAGTCGTTCGCAAGCTGCATCGCGAAGGAATGACGATCGTCACAGTGACCCATCACATGTCAGAAGTAGCGGAAGCAGATCGCGTCATCGTGATGGAGGGCGGCAGGATCGTATTGGAGGGCACTCCGCGAGAGGTATTTTCCCATCAGGAAAGACTTCGCGAGCTACATCTGGATGTTCCAGACGCGAGCCGAATTGCTCAGCTCGTCCACTCCGAATATAGCGAATTTACACCTGATCTCATCCACAATGAGGAAGTTGTTGCGGAGGTTAATCGTCTATACGTCAGACAAGCGGAGGCGAGTGGTTCATGATGCAACCGATCGTAAACGTAGAAAATCTTTCTCATGTCTATATGCAAGGAACGCCCCTCGAACATCGGGCTCTCGACCAGGTAAGCATCCAGGTGGCAGAGGGCGAATGCTTGGCGATTATCGGTCATACCGGATCGGGAAAGTCGACGTTAATCCAGCATTTTAACGGCCTGATTCGCCCACAGTCCGGTATGGTTATCATCAATGGAATGGATGTATCTTCACCGAAGATCGATATTCGTACGTTGCGCAGACAAGTAGGGCTCGTTTTTCAAAACCCGGAGGATCAACTGTTCGAAAAACTGGTCGGTGATGATGTAGCCTATGGCCCTTTTCGGATGGGGCTGCCTCTAGAGGAAGTGCGGCGACGCGTTCAGTGGGCGATGGACTTGGTCGGCCTCTCGTTTCAGGAGATGAAAGACCGTCCGACTTTTGCCTTAAGTGGCGGACAGAAGCGCAAGGTGGCATTGGCTGGCGTCCTTTCCCTGCAACCCAAGGTTCTTGTGCTTGACGAGCCAACAGCAGGGCTGGACCCGCGCTCTCGTCTTGAGCTATTGGATCGCATCCGCCGTCTCAATCGTGAAGAAAAGCTAACGGTCATTTTCGTCTCGCACAATATGGAAGAGGTCGCCAAGCTTGCTGATCGTGTCTACGTCATGGCAAACGGCCAATCAGTCTGCGAAGGGACACCTCGACAAATTTTTGGCAACCAGGAATTGCTGCGGCAGCATCATATCGGCACACCGGAATCGGTTGATATTTTATACAGGCTCCGTGAGCAGGGCTACAGCATCGATCCTAGCGCTTTTTTACCCGAAGAAACAGCGATGGAAATTTTGAAACTGTTGAACCGCTAAGGAGGGGGTCCACATGTCAGCAGAATTTGAATTGACGCGCAATATTACCATCGGGCAATATTTACCCACTGCTTCGGTTGTTCATCGTCTCGATCCTCGTTTCAAGCTTGGTGCTTTCGTTATCCTCATTCTAGCGATTGCCATCTGCGATACATACGTAGGCAACCTGTTTGCTTTAGCCATTTGTATCTGGATGTTTCAAATCTCGAAAATTCCCCTGCATTACGGCATATCCGGGATTAAGCCCGCTATCCCCTTTATCATCATTTTGGCGATCATGCAGTTGCTTTTTTACGGCGAGGTTGTCAATGGCGGAACCGTTTATTTGAAATACGGCTTCATCACGATCACGAGTGAGAGTGTACGCCTCGTCATTGTGTCTGCCATGCGCTTTGTAGAAGTGATCTTCTTATCGAGCGTCCTCACGCTCAGTACTTCTACAACGGAACTTACGCACGGAATGGAGCGACTGCTGGGGCCTCTGGAAAAAGTAAAGTTTCCGGTTCATGCGTTTGCATTGATCATCACGATTGCTGTGCGCTTTGTACCTACCTTCGCGATGGAAATGGAAAAAATGATGAAAGCACAAGCGTCCCGTGGTGCAGATTTCGGGACAGGAGAATGGTGGCGGATCATCCAGAGAACAAAAGACATGTTTCCCATCATCATTCCGCTGTTTAATGTGGCGCTCTCCAGAGCAGAAGATTTGATTTTGGCAATGGAAGCCAGATGCTACACACCCGGTGCTTCACGAACCAGATACACCCAGTACAAGGCGGTAGGCAAAGATTACGTCGCGCTGATCGCAAGCATAGTCATTTCTGCGGTCATGCTCGCCATACCTTGGTAGGGGAGACTAGCGGGAACTCGTCCGAGTAGGGCATTC
>NZ_PXZN01000099.1:0-4417 GCF_003013445.1 Brevibacillus sp. NRRL NRS-603
ACTTCCGTATGGATTGCTGTCATTGAGCGTAGCAATTTTCGTAATGCCTTTTTCCTTCAAATATTTGAAAATGCGCTTTGTTCCATGTACGTCCGTGTGCGGTGTTTTGTAGATGCCGGCACGAACCGGATTGGTGATTTGGTCTGCCGCTGCCATGGAGATCAGCGGGAGCTTTTCTGCTGCGGCATACTCTGCCATCCCGAGAGACGGACCACTGCCTGAGGAACCGAGTACAGCTACGACCTTTTCTTTGGAAGCGAGCTTTTTGATCGCTTTTACCGCTTCCGTATTGTCAGACTTGTCGTCTTCAAAAATGACTTCCAACGGTCGGCCATCCACCCCACCTGCGCCGTTGATTTCTTTTACTAACAGCTCTACCGCTTGCTTCTCCGGTACGCCGAGCGGACTGTTCGGACCAGTCAGCGAGAAAATTGCGCCGACCTTGATCGGGTCCTTGCTGGCGCCACCAGTGCCTGATTCTGCTGCTGGCGTGGCACCGCCTCCACAGGCGCTCAAGAATACGAGTGAAGCGACTGCTGCTGGAAATAGCCATTTTTTGAATGTTCGTTTTTTCATGGGTGTACCCCCCTCATGTATGTGATTGATCTTGATCAAACTGCTTTGCTGGCTACACTGCTTCGTGGGAGCTACCCAAATAAGCAGATTGTACACGCGGGTCATTGCTAATCTCGTCTGCCTTCCCTTCCAGCATGACGGTTCCCGTACTGAGTACGTAAGCCCGGTCGGAAATAGCGAGCGCTGCGCGAGCATTTTGTTCGACCAACAGCACTGTGGTGCCCCACTCCGAGCGAATCTCCTGCACAATCGTCAGGATTTCTTTGGCAATCAATGGAGCCAACCCTAGCGAAGGCTCGTCCAACAGGAGGAGCTGCGGTCGAGACAAGAGCGCCCTGCCAATAGCAAGCATCTGCTGCTGCCCCCCGGAAAGCGTGCCTCCGAGCTGCCATTTCCGCTCTGCCAAAATGGGAAAACGTTCATACACTGTCTCCATTTCCTTGGCAATTTCCTTTTTGCTCGTCTTGGGCATCCGATGCGAAGCACCCAACCATAAATTGTCCTCCACGGTCAGCGTGGAAAAAATTTGTCTGCGCTCCGGTACATGCGCCATGCCCCTGGGTACTACCAGCTCCGCAGGGACACGTGTAATGTCCGCGTCACGAAACAAAATCTTGCCTTCCTTGTCGGCGTGAAGACCGCAGATACAGTTCAAAAGCGTCGTTTTGCCTGCTCCATTTGCGCCTAACAGGGAAACAATTTCTCCCTCGTTCACTTGCAGAGTAATGCCGTGCAGCACCTCTACCGGACCGTAGCGAGCCGTGATGTTGTCTACTGTAAGGACTGTCTTCCCCATCTTGTTCCACCTCTTTCGCGCTTCATTCTGCACCCAGATACGCCGCAATCACTCGCGGGTTCTCCTGAATCTCACGCGGGGTTCCTTCTGCGATTTTTGATCCTTGATCCAACACAACGATGCGGTCCGCAATCGTCATGATCATGTCCATGTCATGCTCCACTAGCAAAATAGCCGTTCCGTTGTCGCGAATCTCGCAAAACATGCGGCTCATCTCCGCCGTCTCGGTATGATTCAGACCCGCAGCAGGCTCATCCAACAAGAGCAGTCGCGGCTTGGCTACCATCGCGCGGGCAATTTCCATCAGCCGCAGCTTCCCATATGGCAAGCTCCCAGCCAAAGAAGACGCTTCCTCCGCCAGTCCTACATTCTCTATCCACGTCTGTGCTTGCTCTTGCATCAGCCTTTCTTCCTTGCGGGACTTTGCCAGATTCATGCCGCAGGAAAAGAGACTCGCGCTTGTCTGGGTATGCATACCGACCATGACGTTTTCCAAGACGGTCATATCGTCAAAGGTTTGGAGGTTTTGAAAGGTTCGCGTGATGCCCAATCCGGCATATTCGTAGCCTTGCACACGTGTCAACGGCTGGCTGCTGAAGCGAATTTCTCCTTCTGAAGGCGGGATCACACCTGACACCATGTTGAGCACCGTACTTTTTCCAGCTCCATTCGGACCGATCAGCGCGAGAATCTCTCCTTCACGCACCTGAAAATCTACTTGATTCACTGCCCGTACGCCGCCAAAATCACGAGAAAGCTTTTGCACATCCAAAAGTGTTGTCATGTTGCAGCCTTCCTTTCCACCTGCTGCTTTCGCTGTGCTTCGTCAGCCATGGCCTTCGCCTTTTTCGCCTGCCCTTTTTCGAAAGCAGTCCGGATGCGCGGAACCAATCCTTCTGGCATGAACATGATGAACAGCACGAGAATCGCACCGAATACAATCGTGTCCACATCCCCCTGCAAGCCCGGCACTACTTCACTCAAGAGAACCAGCGCTTCACTGATAAAGCCAATCAGGATCGTCCCGATCAAAGCGCCCCAGATGCTTGTCATCCCGCCGATGACGACCATCGTGAGAAACTTGATCGACTCGTGCAGTCCAAACGGCTGCGGATCAAGAATTCCCATGTAATGGGCGTACAGGCCGCCGGAAATACCAGCAAACATGCCACTTACCACAAAGGCATTCAGCTTGAACTTGCGGACATCAATTCCCATCGAGGTCGCGGCAATCTCACTTTTGTGAATCGCCCGAAACGCTCTGCCGACACGTGAATTCAAGAGATTAAGTGAGAAGAGCAGCACACAGGTGACGACTCCCCAAATCAGAAAGTACATGGATAGCTCGCTTCCACCAAAGAAAGTCATTTGCGGAATGCTGATCATCCCATTTGCTCCCCCTGTGACCGGCTCCCATTCCGTAATTCCGATCTGGACGATGTAGCCAAATGCGAGAGTTGCCATCGCGAGGTAGTAGCCTTGCAGCCCCGCTATCGCCCGCCCGAGGATAAAGGCGAATAACCCTGGAACAATCGCAGCAGCTATGAGGCCGATAAATGGCGGCAGACCGTACTTGGTCGTCAATACTGCCGAGGTATAGGCGCCTATCCCCCAAAACGCTGCTTGTCCCAGCGAAATTTGTCCCGCCAGTCCCATCACGAGGCATAGCCCGATGGTTACGATTGCCTGAAGACCGATAATAATTCCGACAGAACGATAGTATTCATCTGGCATCACGAATGGGAAAAGAATCATCAAAAACAGGTAGATTCCTATGCTTTTGCCCCACTTATCGATGATCTGCTTCATCATAGCCCTCCTTTTCCAACGCTGCGTTCCCCAAAGATGCCGGATGGCTTAATCAACAGCATGCCGATCAACACCAGAAAGGCGATCGCGTCCTTCATACCGGAGCTGATGTAACCTGCTCCCAGCGACTCGACGATCCCGAGTAAAAAGGCGGCTACGGCTGCACCCAATGGATTTCCCAGTCCGCCAAGAATGGCTGCGGAAAAGCCTTTGATCCCGAGCAGCACGCCGACATCGTACGACGTTACAGAAAGCGGCGCGATCACAATTCCTGCAATCGCTCCCGTCGCTCCACTGATCGCGAAGGCCAGCATACTCATCTTCGTCGGGCTAATCCCCATCAGGCGAGCTGCCATCGGGTTGACCGAGCAGGCGTTGATTTTTTTGCCGAGAATCGTCTTGTCCATCAAGTACCAAAGTAAAAAAAGAATGATAAGAACAGCAGCCAAAATCCAGATACTTTGTTGCGCGATCATCACACCGCCGATCGAGATCGGCTCATTGCTCGTAATCGGTTCAAGTGCAAACGCATCTTTTCCCCAAATAAAGCTGGCAATGCCGCGAAACAGTGTGGAAATCCCTATCGTCAAAATAATCAAACTAATTGGATTAGCCTTTTTGACGTAAGCAATTACATATTTCTGCATCAAAACTCCGATCAAGGTCACCATGAGGATCGCGAGCAATGCCGCCAACCCATACGGAAGGTTCATGCCAATCAAGGCGACTGTGACCATTCCGCCCAGCATCAAAAATTCACCTTGTGCCAGATTGATCACCTTGCTTACGTTGTAAATCGTAATGAAACCAACCGCTACGATCGCGTAAATCCCGCCACTGACGAGGCCGTTTGCAACATACTGCAGCAATTCCGTCATATTCGTGCTGTACCCCCTTTGTTTCTCGTCCACCAAACTGCACCCAAGTAAAGCGCTTACATTTTGAATAATGAAAAAATATTTATAAAAAAAGACCCTAGACGTGCTAGGGCCTTTCCTTCGGAGCTTTCGCCTATGCGGATGGCGCAGCTTCATACACGGTCTCGAAGAATCGTACTGCCCCTGGATTCAATAGCTGATAGTAATTTTGGAACAACTGATCCGCCTCTTTGCCCAACCACAGCTCTGGCAACAATTCCTGCGGCAAATCAGGATCGATGAACAAAAACTTGCGGTATTGGTGGACGAGCTTTGTCTTTTCCACGAAGCAATGGCTGTCTGGGACCTCTTCCCCATT